>CAJJBV010000001.1 GCA_905182525.1 Cryomorphaceae bacterium
TTTAAAAGCCCGCATTAGCGGGTTTTTTTTATTCCATAATAAACCATAATCAACTAAGAATATTCAGTGATAATGGTAAAATTTCTATAATATTTTCTTTCTCCCCATTTATGGGTTCCCCGTCTATATGTACTTGTTTATAATTAGTTTTTATTACAAACTTTTTAGATTTTATATACTCTACATATTTAGATTTATGTAATGTCTTAGTAAATCCTTTAAATAAAAGAATTGGTAATAGCCATTTACTATGTTTCTTAACAATCACTAAGTCCAACATTCCATCTATTATATTCGCCCTAGGCGCTATATATGCATTATTACCGTATTGTTGTGTGTTGGCTATTGCTACTATAAAGGCATCTAACTCATGTAATTCATTATTGCAGCTAATTGTGTATTTACTACATTTAAAGTCTTTATAATGCTTTAAAACTACTTTTATGTAAGAAATTAAACCTCGTTTATTTCTTTTAGAAAATTCTTTAGCAATAAAACCGTCAAATCCAATGCCGGCAATTCCTAAATAGGGTAGTCCGTTAAAAGTAACAGTGTCTATTTTTTTTGATTTTAAATTATTTATATTTTTTAATGCAGTTTTAATATTCATGTCAATTCCTAAGGAACGTGCAACACCATTACCTGAACCCTTGGGGATAATAGAAAATAAAACATTGGTATTTACTAGACTCTGAAAAACTTCATTTACCAATCCATCCCCACCAACAGCAACTACAATGTCTATATTCTCTTTAGCGGCTTTAGCAGCAATTTCAATAGCGTGTTTTGCATGATTTGTCAGCTTGTAAGAGTATTTAAACTTATTTTCATCTAAATATTTAGGAATCAGTTCAATTACATCTGCACCATTTTTATGACCTGAGTTGGGATTTATAATGAATAGTATTTCTTTGACTCAATGTGTTTTGTTAGTTTTGTCTTTTCTAAATATAGCATTGTATTTCAACTACAATGTTAATATATTTTTAATTTTGATAAAAATTCATCCTATTTGTTTTGAAACAACAACTATTATTTTTTGGTAGATACGCAATTGTTTGGTTATTATTCTATGTAGTAACTAAAGCTGTTTTTTTGCTTTATAATTTGGAGCATACAAATTCATTATCAGCATATGAAATTGCCAAAGTATTTTTATATGGTTTTAGAATGGATATTTCTGCTACTGGATATATGCTATTAATACCTGGTCTTATTTTAGTATTTATTCCATTTATAAGTAAGTATGTTTTTTTTACTCTTAATAAATTATTTTTTATTGTAATCTCCTTGTTTGTTGGCTTTATAACTATTGTTGATTGTGAATTGTATAAACATTGGGGATTTAGATTGGACCTAACTCCTCTTAATTATATTGGCAATGATGCAATGTCTTCAGTTCTTTGGAGTACAGTCTTACTTTTAATTAGTTATTGGTTGGTTATATGTGGACTTTTCTATTTAGGTTTTAATCGATTCGTTTTAAATAAATTTAAATTTAGTAATGGAAAATGGTTTCATTCACCTATTTATTTATTAATAACAGCAGCCTTAATATTACCCATAAGAGGAAGTTTAGATATAGGGCCTATGAATGCCGGTTTTGTATATTTTCACAAAGAAAAGCCTTTTGCAAACCATGCTGCACTTAATGTTTTTTGGAATGTAGGTAATGCTGTAGATAAAGCAAATAACGAAGACAGGTACCCAGAAAATTTTGTCGATTCTAAAATTGCTAAACGTAGATTTTAACCTATTATACAACCAAACCAATAAAATTGATTCTCTAGACATTTTAAAATCTCAAAAACCCAATATATTAATTGTTATTTTAGAAGGTTTCACAGCTAAAATTATTGGAGCCCTTGGCGGTGATTCTAGTATTACACCAAATTTTAATAATCTAGTTAAAGAAGGAATTCTATTTGAAAACTATTATGCAAGTGGAGACCGTACAGATAAAGGGCTTATTTCTATATTAAGTGGTTACCCTGCACAAACAAAAACTTCCATTATAACCTATACGGGAAAATCAGAAAAATTGCCAAATCTTACTTTAGATTTAAAAAAACAAGGCTATCATACATCATTTTTATATGGGGGAGACGTTAATTTTGCAAACATGAATTCTTATTTAAATATATGTGGGTTTAGTGAAGTGATTAAAAAATCTCACTTTAATATTAATCAAGGTACCAGTAAATGGGGAGTTCACGATCATATTACTTTTGATACCTTATACAATCATCTTTCAAGACAAAATCTTCCTTTTTTCAACACCATGCTTACCTTAAGTAGCCATGAGCCATTTGAGGTTCCTATGGAAAGTTTTTTTATTGGAGAAGACGATGAAACTAAATTTTTAAATTCAGCATATTATACAGACTTTAGCTTAGGAAATTTTATTAATAAAGCCAAAAAATCTCTTTGGTGGGAAAACACCTTAGTTATTCTACTTGCCGACCATGGGAATCGTCATCCTGGTAATTCTCCTAATTACCCACCAGAACGCTTTCATATACCTATGCTTTGGTTGGGTGGTGCATTAAACGTAAAAGATACCATCGTGAAATCTTACGGATCACAAACAGACTTGCCAGCTACAATTTTAAGTAGACTTAATATTAATACTGAAAAATACATTTACAGTAAAGACATTTTGAGAGTTAAGAATAATGATTTTGCATATTATGTTTACAACAATGGATTTGGATTTGTAAGTGACTCTAATGAAGTGGTTTATGATTTAGATGGTAAACAATTAATTCATGTAAAAGGAGACAGTAATAAATTGTCAATTGGCAAATCGTATATGCAAATGATTTATAGTGACTTTAATAACCTATAATTTAATTACATTTTCTTCTAACTTTTATTTTTGATTTACGTTTATATAAATAACATGAAGAACTTATTTTTATTAAGTATTTTATTTTTGCTTTTAGCTTGTAAAAAAGATGGATGTACTGATGTGTTAGCCTCTAATTACGATCATAAAGCAAACAGAAATGATGGTTCTTGTATTGGGCCATGTATGGGATGTAAATATCAAGGGGGAATTGTTTTTTATTTAGATGGAAATGGAGGGGGACTAATTGCAGCATTGGTTGATCAATCTAATTCTGCTCCTTGGGGTTGTGATGGTGTTAATATTTTAGGTGCAAATGCTACTTCTATTGGTAGTGGAAACCTAAATACTACCAATATTGAAATTGACTGTGAAACAAACGGTACTGCAGCAGATATTTGCACTAATTTATCTTTAGAAGGTTATAATGATTGGTTTTTACCATCTAGAGATGAACTAGATTTAATGTATCAAAATCTAAAAAGGGGAAGTTCGTTAGATAACTTAGGAGGGTTTTCCAACGCTGACTATTGGAGCTCAACCCAAGGCGATCAATCTATTGCATGGAAACAAGGTTTTTACGGAGGATATCAAAACTTTGGAAGTAAATCTATTTCAGTAGCTGTACGTGCCGTAAGAGCCTTTTAAATAACAGTTTATAAAAGTTAATTATTTTAATTTTTCCTAATACTAATTAAAATCTACTTCATTACTTTCAATTCTTTCTACAGAAATTTTCATTTTCTTTTGAATAATTTTAAAATGGTGTTCGTCTTCTGGTGCTACAAAAGTGATAGCTTCTCCTAATGATTCTGCTCTTCCTGTACGACCAATTCTATGTATATAATCTTTTGGTGATCTAGGCAGTTCGTAATTAATTACGTGAGGTAAATATTCTATATCTATTCCTCTAGCAAGAAGATCTGTAGTGACAAGTACTCTTAATTTACCATTTTTAAAATCTTGAAGTGCCATTTTTCGAGCTTCTTGATTTTTCTTACCATGAATTGCTCTAGCAGAAATTCCGTTTTTTCTTAGCTTATCAGAAACATTGTCTGCCTTATAAGTCGATGCTGTAAAAACCAATACTTGCTTTAGATTACCACTTTTTATTAAGTATCTTAAAAGAGGTCCTTTTTTTTCATTTGAAATAGAGTAGGCCAGTTGAGAAATATTTTCAAGGTTATTTTCTTTAGGTGTTACATTTATTATAGTAGGATTACGTAATAATATTTGATTAATTTCTTCTACTTTCTCGTTTAAGGTAGCGGAAAATAATAAGTTTTGTCTTTTTGATGGCAGAAGTGAAAATATTTGACTCATTTCATCTTTAAAACCTAAATTAAGTAGTTTGTCTGCTTCATCTAAAACAAGGGTTTTAAGCTTGTCAAAATGAATAGCATTTGAATTTACTAAGTCAAGTAACCTTCCAGGAGTTGCAACTAGAATAGAGACACCAAAAAGAGATTTCATTTGAGGATTTATAGATACTCCACCATATATAGCCATAGTCTTAAATGAAGGTGAAATATCTTTTTCAAAAACATTGAAAACATCTTTAATTTGTTGAGCTAACTCTCTAGTTGGTACAATTATTAATACATCAACCTGTCTATCTTTTGAACCTTCTTGAAATTTAATCGATGATAAAATAGGTAATACATAACTGGCTGTCTTTCCAGAGCCTGTTGGAGCTATTGCCAAAACATCATTTCCTTTTAGTATTGCAGGAATTGCTAGCTTTTGAATTGGATATGGTTTTTTATAATTCTCTTTTTTAAGAATATTAACCAAAGATTGTTGTAAACCTAAATTATCAAAAGTCATAATTATGATTTCTTTTTATGTACAAGTTATATTAGTATTTGTAAAAGTACTTTTTAAAAGTTAAATTATAGCTTTGTAAAAACAATTAGAAAATGGAGGAGGGGAAGGGAAAAAAAACTAAAAATTCATTAACAGTTAAAATTGACAATTGTATTGATCTATTAAATTCATTATTAGAGGATACAAACCAACTTTTTGAATTGCCTAAAGAACAAAGAGTTTCCTTGATTAAAGCAGCAGGGCTTTTGTCCAGACCCAATAAAGAAGAGTTTACAAATAGAAGAAAAAAGTCCAAACAGGCATTAAAAAGAAAAATTATAGAGCGTGAGAAACACGCCAGAAAAAAAACTGGTATTAGATCTGCTAGGGAAGAAGTGGTTTTTATTGCTCCAAAGTTTTTAGAGTTGCCTAAAACCAATGAGAACCGGTTATTAAACTCACCAAGAAACTGTTATGTATGTAAGAGTCTATTTAGTAAACTTCATCATTTTTACGACTCTATGTGTAATGATTGTGGAGATTATAATTATGCTAAAAGATATCAAAGTGCAGATCTCAGTTCCCAAGTTGCTGTAATAACAGGATCTCGTTTAAAAATTGGATATCACATTACATTAATGTTATTAAAGGCTGGAGCTACAGTTATAGCAACTACTCGTTTTCCTGTAGATTCTGCTTTAAGATTCTCAAAAGAGGAGGATTTTGATCAATGGGGCCACAGATTGCATATCCATGGACTAGACTTAAGGCATATTCCAAGTGTAGAATTATTTTGTGATTATGTTGAGAAGAAATTTAATCGCTTAGATATTCTAATCAACAATGCCGCTCAAACTGTTAGAAGACCTTCTGGTTTTTTTCAACATTTAATGGCAAATGAAGAATTGGCTTTTGAAGCTTTACCGTCTTCAATAAAAGATTTATTAAAAAGTCACTTTCAATGTACTCAAGAAATAGAATTTTCATCCTCTACTGATAATAAAAATAATGAATTACCAGTTACTTGGCATGGAATTGATCCTGGACTAGGCTTAAGATCTTCGGCAAAATTATCTCAAATACCATATAGCTTTGATAGCTCTTTGAAATCTAAAGAAATTTTTCCTGAGGGAAAACTAGATGCTGATTTGCAGCAAGTTGACTTACGAAAAACAAATAGTTGGCGTTTAAAATTAGGAGAAATTGAAACTCTTGAAATGATTGAAGTACAGCTGGTTAATGCCGTTGCTCCTTTTGTTTTATGCAATAGACTATCAACTTTAATGAGAAAAACTAATACTGGTCAAAAGCATATTGTAAATGTATCTGCAATGGAAGGGAAATTTCATAGATTCAAAAAGATTTCTCGACATCCACATACCAATATGGCAAAAGCAGCTCTAAATATGCTTACACATACATCTGCTTCAGAATTTGCAAAAGATGGAGTTTTTATGAATGCTGTTGATACTGGATGGGTAACTGATGAAGATCCTATAGAATTATCTAGAAAAAAAGAAATTGAACACGATTTTCAACCCCCTTTAGATATTGTAGATGGTGCAGCTAGAGTTATGGATCCACTTTTAGATGGAATAAACACAGGAAAGCATTGGTGTGGAAAATTCCTCAAAGATTACAGACCTATTGATTGGTAAATAAAGAAAAGGAAACTTTCAAATAATACTAACGTTCACATGTCTTTACTCCAAAAATACGTGAAGTCCAGCAAATTCCTGAAAGTGCATTATAAATAAGAGCAACTCCAACAAAACTTTGTAATAGTGGAAAAAAAGTATATCCATAAACAAAAGCTGAAGGAATTAACAATAGAGAAACAATAGCTCTTGCCCATCTTTCAGGTTTGTTTATATTTTTTGATATTCCATTCATAACTATATATTTAATTTTAGAATTAAATATATAAAAAAAGCAAATTCCTCTGCTCTTTTAAAATTTCAATATTTTATTAATTTTAATGACTAATAATAATCTTTTTAATAACTAGCTCATCTTTTATTAAAAAGCTTAATAAGTATATATTATTACTAAAAATAGAAGTATTCAATGAAATACTTTTAGAATTTATATCTAAACTAGAATAAACAATTCTTCCTAAAAGATCTTTCACTTCCAATGACTTAATATTATCACTTGATGATATATTTAGTATATCATTGGCAGGGTTGGGATATAAATTAATTGTACTACTTGAATTATTCCAAATACCAGTTGAAGTAATATAAGTCACATTAAATAAAGCTGTATCAGCACATCCGTTGGTATCTAATGCAACAACTGAATATAATCCATTAGTGTCAGGTGTAATCATAGAGTTAGTATCTTCAGTATTCCATAAATAACTTACCCCCCCGCTAGCAACTAAATCAATACCAGATTTATCAATTGAGGCAGATACACTATAAATCATTAAGTCTAGAGTTACTGTACTATCACAGCCATTAACATCTGTATAAGTTTTGGTGTAACTACCCGTTGAATCATAAGTCATTCCATCCCATACAAATAAATCACATGTTGTAACTAAAACAGTAGATGTTGATCCATTATTAATTGTAAGATCTAATGTTACTAAACTATCACATCCATTTACACGTTGATAAACATTATTATATGTTCCTGATGAATCATAAGTAATCCCTCCCCATATAAATGAATCACATTCTGTTAATGAAATAGTTGATGATGTACTATTATTGATTGTAAGATCTAACGTTACTATACTATCACAACCATTTGCATCTACATAATTATTAATATATAAACCAGTAGAATCATAAGTTGCACCGTCCCAAACAAATGAATCACATTCAGTAACTTTGACAGTTAAAATAGAGCTTCTATTTATAGTAAGATCTAATGTCACTACACTGTCACAGCCATTAACATTAGCGTAAATATTAGTAAATAATCCTGTTGAATCATAAGTTACACCGTCCCATACAAATGAATTACATGATGTAACTGAAATGGTAGATATAGACTCAATATAAATTGTTAGATCTAGTGTTACTATACTATCACAGCCATTAGAACCTGTGTAAATATTAAAATATGTTCCTGTTGAATCATACGCTACTCCATCCCATATAAATGAATCACAAACTGATACAGGTAAAGTTAGAAATGAACTATTATTAATTATGAGATCTAAATTAACCGTACTATCACAACCGTTTGAACCAAGATAAATGTTGGTAAAGGTTCCTGTTGAATCATAATTTACTCCATCCCATACAAATGAATCACATTCTATTAATGAAATAGTTGATGATGTACTATTATTGATTGTAAGATCTAATGTAACTACACTGTCACAACCATTAGTACCTACGTAATTATTAGTATAGATCCCAGTTGAATCATAGATTATTCCATCCCATACAAAAGAATCACATGCTGTAAAAGGAACAGTTAAGTATGAACTATTGTTAATTGTTAAATCTAAAGTAATTAAACAAGAAGATGTTAAAGTATCATAGTATAAACCTGTTGAATCATAATTATTTCCATTCCAAATATAATTATCACAAGATGAAATTTGAAGAATAGTACCATTACCAATAATTGATAAATTTAATATTACTGTACTATCACAACCGTTTGAACCCGTATAATTATTGGTGTAGATTCCAGTTGAATCATAAGTTATCCCATCCCATAGTAATGAGTCACATCTATAAAAATTTAAAGTAGATGTAGAACTATTGTTAATTGTAAGATCTAATGTGACTGTACTATCACAACCGTTTGAACCAAGATAAACGTTGGAAAAGATTCCTGTTGAATCATAATTTACACCATCCCAAGTATATAAATCACATGCTGTAACTGTGACAGTTGATGTTGAACCATAAATAATTATAACATTAACTGAGTCTGTTCCAGTGCAGCCATTGGCATCTGATTCCAGTAACTGTATAAATTGCATTTACGGTTGGGTTGAAAGAAGTTCCATCGCTTACACCATTATCCCAAAGATAAGTCGTTGCTCCAGTTCCTGAAAGTGTTACAGCACCTGAATCACAAACAGCTTGGTCAGCTCCAGCGGATACTATTGGTAGAGCATTGACAGTAACATCAACTTGATCTGCTGCAATACAACCATTTCCGTCTGTTCCGATAACTGTGTAAGTTGCAGTTGTAGTTGGGTGAAAGAAGTTCCGTCAGTAACTCCGTTATCCCAAACATAAAATATTGCACCAGATGCTGAAAGTATCACAGCACCTCCATCACAAACAGCTTGATCAGCTCCGGCTGATACTGTAGGTAAAGTATTTACAGTAACATCAAGATTGTCTGTTGCAGTACAACCATTAATATCTGTTCCAGTAACTGTGTAAGATGCAGTAGCAGATGGTGAGAATGAAGTACCATTAGTAGCTCCGTTATCCCAAATATAAGTCGTTGCTCCAGTTGCTAAAAGTGTTACAGCACTTCCATCACAAATAAATTGATCAGCACCAGCTGACACTGTAGGTAAAGTATTTACAGTAATATCAACATTGTTTGTTCCAGTACAACCATTTCCGTCTGTTCCAATAACTGTGTAAGTTGTAGTTATAGTTGGGTTGAAAGAAGTTCCATCGCTTACACCATTATCCCAAAGATAAGTCGTTGCTCCAGTTCCTGAAAGTGTTACAGCACCTGAATCACAAACAGCTTGATCAGCTCCAGCGGATACTATTGGTAGAGCATTGACAGTAACATCAACTTGATCTGCTGCAATACAACCATTTCCGTCTGTTCCGATAACTGTGTAAGTTGCAGTTGTAGTTGGAGTGAAAGAAGTAACGTCAGTAACTCCGTTATCCCAAACATAAAATATTGCACCAGATGCTGAAAGTATCACAGCACCTCCATCACAAACAGCTTGATCAGCTCCGGCTGATACTGTAGGTAAAGTATTTACAGTAACATCAAGATTGTCTGTTGCAGTACAACCATTAATATCTGTTCCAGTAACTGTGTAAGATGCAGTAGCAGATGGTGAGAATGAAGTACCATTAGTAACTCCGTTATCCCAAATATAAGTCGTTGCTCCAGTTGCTAAAAGTGTTACAGCACTTCCATCACAAATAAATTGATCAGCACCAGCTGACACTGTAGGTAAAGTATTTACAGTAACATCAACATTGTTTGTTCCAGTACAACCATTTCCGTCTGTTCCTATAACTGTGTAAGTTCTAGTTATAGTTGGGTTGAAAGAAGTTCCATCGCTTACACCATTATCCCAAAGATAAGTCGTTGCTCCAGTTCCTGAAAGTGTTACAGCACCTCCATCACAAACAGCTTGATCAGCACCAGCTGATACTGTTGGTAATGCATTGATAGTTAAATTCCCAGTAGCTGAAGCACTTTGACAACCATTAACATCAGTTACCACTACGGTATAAGCTCCAGCAGTTATTCCATTTATAGTACCAGTAGTTCCAGTTCCATTACCGCTCCATAGCCATGCTGTTGCAGTAGAACTTGAAGCTGTAAACGCAGCAGCAGGATCACCAGTACATATCGTTGCATTATTTACTGTAACTGTTGGCAAAGCATTAATAATAACATCAACTTGATCAGTTCCCGTACAACCATTTCCATCAGTTCCAGTCACTGTATAAGTTGTAGTTGCACTTGCTGTAAAAGCAGTTCCGTTAGTTACACCATTATCCCAAGCATAAGTTGTTGCTCCAAATCCATTTAAAGTCACAGCAACTCCATCACAAACAATTTGATCGATTCCTGCGTTTACAGAGGGCGAACTAAAAATTGAAAAGTTTGTACTATCTAAACTTAATCCACAACTATTTGAGAATTCATAGCTAATTGTGTGAATCCCGACTCCTAATAAATTTGGTTTTAAAGAATCTTCTTCAACGCCATCAATTTTATATATACCACCAGATGGTATACCATAATTTAATTTTATTTTAGAATCATTAATACAAAAATCAGAAATATTGTTTAGCTGTGCATTGACATCAGCATCAATTTGAATATTTTTTGTTGAGGAAGATGTACATCCATTTTCAGTTACAGTATAAGTAATTGGAAAAGATCCAACGCCAGAGAAAAACGGATAAAAATTATTGCTTATTACAAAAGGTCCAGAATAAGTTCCTCCAAAAGGACTAGCCGAAAACAATGGAGTAGAAGATATATTCTCACATATTGAATCGTAATCTGGATAATTAATAGTTGGAGAAGCATTTACAACTAAATAAAAGTCTAAACTGTCTTCGCAGTTTTGAGCAACAGAGTATTTGTATCTAATTAAATGCGTACCAACTCCAGCATTAATAGGTTCAAAAGTAGTACCTGAAACTCCTGGACCCACATAACTTCCACCACTTGGATTAACTGTTGCACCTAATGAATAAGGTCCATCACCCTCACAAAAATTGGGAATGTTATTAGATAAAACTAATGGTGGTGTTTGAACTGTGTTTGCAATTCTTATAGCGTCATCGCTACATCCTTGAGAATTGGTGTAAGTATAAGTAATCAAACTTGGTCCTGGTCCCAACAAGGTTGGGTTAAATACAGAATCGTTTACAATACCTAGTCCTGACCAAATTCCACCAAGTGGAGATCCAGCGGGAACTACAGTTGGTCCACCAGAAAAGCAAGCTGTAAATGTACTTTGTGGTACGGTTACATTTGGTAATGGTGCTATGGTTACATTTACTACATTACTGGTGTCTTTACATCCTAAACTGTCGGTAATTAAAGAAAAATCTCCAACATTATTAGTTGTGAATACTGGATTGTTACTGATAGAGGTTGAATTGCCATTGTTTACCCAATTGTAGGATATTCCAGAACTTACATTGGCATTTAAAGTTGCTGAATTACCAGCACCACAAATTACTGGATTAAGTGGTAATACTTGAGAAAAAACTGGGCTACATGGTATTATTTCAGTTACAAAGGCATCATTGAGTTGATTGGTTGTAGTTGTGTAATCACCAAAAGATCTGTATTGGGGACCTATATTTCCACAAAATACTGCTTGGTTTTCGTTTCCAATGGATAAATCGTAAATACCTAAAGAAAATGTTTCAGGATTAGAAGCATTACCTCCACTTCCGTCAATCTGAAGGACGCTACTGTTAGTAGTACTACTTACCCAGTTAACCGAAGTTAAGTTAGTGTCAATGTTTACAAATGTTATTTCGTCTGATCGAGAGAAAGTATTGTTATCTAAATTTATAGTTCCATTTAGTGTGCCACCAAAAATTAATTGATTGTCTTTTATTTCTAGAGCAGTAATGGGGAAGCTATTTTGAGATTGCGAGGGGGTGCTATTTTGAGATTGCGAAGGAAAAGTATTTAATAAATTACAATTAGTTGGAACAAAATTTGAATTTAATTTAACTAGTGTGTTAGTATGTTCAGTTACATTGATTCCAGCTATAGTTTGGTTAAAATTACTATTTGCATAGTTGTTAAACGCAAAATAAACATTATCTAAATTATCAATTGATAAACCAAAAGATAGGTATTTTAGTGAGTTACCATTTCCAAATCCTGAGTTGAAAGAGCTTAAAGCATTTTCTAGTTTATAAACGTTATTGTAAAATCCTGAACTATCTAATTCTAAAATCATTAATGCACCCTGAGGAAAGTTAGCAGACGCTACTGAAAAACTAGATATGGAAGTAGGAGTAGACGGGCCTCCAATTTTACAACCATTACTAGAATAGTAGTATTGTGCAATTACATGATTGTTGGAGTTTATTTCAAAATCAAGACCCAATAAAGCATCAAAATCTTGATTAGTATTGCAATATATAGGGGTTAACCAACTGTTAGTTCCGTTAACATCTGTTTTTAGAATAAAACTATTGATGTATTCATAGCCATAAAAACCTCCTCCACCAGGAGCTTGTGTGTAGGGAAGTGTTAAGCCATCAAATTTTCTTCCATTTGGACCAACGCCTCCAAAGGGGTTATTGGAAGAAACTCTATTAGATGCCATTAAGTATACATAACCATTTTTAAATTTTATTTTGTTTCTTCCGTAATAATTTTGTGTGTTGTTGTTATATCCATTTGCATTAGAGTTATTATCATTTTCTGTAGAGGCACCAGTTTTAATCCACTGAAAGTTTCCAGAAGTGTCGTACTTAACTAAGTAATTATCTGAGAATGATGCAGAATTGGATGTATGTGGATTAGCCGTTACTGAATTTCCATCAAAATTAGCTGTTGAAGAAAATAAGCCACTCACATACAATCCCCCCTGGTTGTCTAATTCTATGTCCATTGCTTGATCAGAATCGGGACCTCCAGCAGTTTTTATCCAAATAGGATTTCCCAAAGGATCTAATTTTCCGAAAAATATATCTTTTGAATTTCCCGTTATGGTGGTATTTTTAATGGTAGCTGAAATGTCGAAATTTCCAGCTATGTACTTGTTGCCTAGCTGATCAACCTTTACAGCCCTTATTGAAGCCTGATAACCGGAAGAGGACGAAGTAACTGTGTTTAAAAAAGAAAAGCCTTGGCTATAAAAAATAGTCGTAGTAGAAGACATTATTAAAACAGTAATTATTTTTAAAATATATTTCATAATTTTTATTTTTTTTAATAACTAAAAAATAGTTTTGCTCATCAATTAACTTACTTTTTAATTTAAAAACTAAACATTACAATTCTCAAAAAATTCAAAAAAGTAATCTTGTTTAACTTTAATATTAAAAATTCAAACAATAATAAATTTTAAACAACCAATAATATTTACCATTTGATAAAAAATTAATTTTTTTTTTACTAACTCTACATATTAAGTTCTCTTGATTATTCATTTGGAAAATATTAGTAATTATCTAGAGAAAATTATTGTATTTAGCAGAAAAAGCTACTGAATAATCAGTTTTCTTATTTCTATTAAGTTTCCTGTATCATCATACAATTGTATATAATACAAGCCCACTCCTCCAAAACTTGTAATTGGTATTTGAAACTGAGGAATGGTTATGAAACTATTAAATATATCTTGTCCTAATGAGTTTATAATTTTAAGGTTGTAGTTAGACATGGAATTAAAATTGCCATTGTCTATAAAGACTATATCGTTAGCCGGATTTGGATATATTTTTAGCGTATTTGAATTATTTGGAGAACTTATTGCTGATAGATTAACATTTATAATAAGTGTATCTGTTACAGACACTAATACGGAATCGTAGTAGGTTATAGTATCATATATTGTAAAGTAGTTAGTGTCGTAATAAGTTACAAAACTAGTATCGAAAATACTAATGGAGTCGATTACTAAAAGACTATCAAAAACAGTAATAAATGTAGTGTCATAATTAGTGATGAAAGTAGTATCAAAACTATTTATAAAAGTGGTGTCATAAATACTAATGGAGTCGATTACTAAAACACTATCAAAAACAGTTATAAATGTAGTATCATAATTGGTGATGAAAGTAGTATCAAAACTATTTACAAAAGTGGTGTCATAAATACTAATGGAGTCTAATACCAAAACACTATCAAAAACAGTAATAAATGTAGTATCATAATTAGTGATGAAAGTGGTATCAAAACTATTTATAAAAGTGGTGTCGTAAATACTAATGGAGTCTATTATCAAAACACTGTCAAAAACAGTTATAAATGTAGTATCGTAATTGGTGATAAAGTAGTGTCAAAACTATTTGTAAAAGTGGTGTCGTAAATACTGATAGTATCATTTACCAAAATGCTATCAAATACAGTTATAATGGTGGTATCTGTACAATTATTCGGATTAAAAACATAATTAATATAATTTAATGATATACTATCACAGCCACCATTTGATGATAGCGTACTGTCAATTGATTCTAGATATGTTTTGGGTGAATTAGATTGAAATTCAACATTTGAAACGTAATACACTATAGTATCTGAACTTGTATAATTGTTTGTAATGGTCAAGTTTAGTGAAACAATACTGTCACAACCACTGGCAGCTCCTCCTACAAAATAAAAAGTAGCGGTATTGTTGTTTGTTGTATATGTGTTCCCGTCAATCCATGTGTAAGAGTTGCATGCTAACTGAGTGTCAGTTCCTGTGATAGCAACAATGGTAAGGTCTGAGTATAGCAACACTATCACAACCAGCAGCGTTTGTAAAAGGACAAAGTTGAGATGGGGCGTCAGTATCATAGGCGGCACCATTTAAGGTTCCATTATTTGCATTAGAAGTCAGATCAAATACGGTAGTTCCACTTCCTTCTTCAAAGTTCCAATAGCCAACTAGACCTACTTCATTAACTTCAGGTGAGCAGTCCATGTAATTTTGAATTTCTAGTTGGGTTAGTGCAATATCCCAAATTCTAACTTGATCTATTTGACCTTCATAATTTTGCAATAGGCTAGTCCCACGTCCTATTTCTTTTGAAGCATTATTATTAATAAATGTATAGGGATTTGTATTGATTATCTGCGGTATTCCATTAATATAAATTTGATGATTATTGCCTACTCCATCTCTAGTATAAGCAATATGTACCCATCCACTGCTAGTATTTATTACATTACTACCTGTAATAGCAACATAAGTACCAACCCCAGTAACTGCAACATAATTTGTTCCGATAGCATCACTTCCTATTTCAAGTTGAAATGATCCAGGATCGTTATTCTTTCTTGTTGAATAAATTCCATGTCGGTTAGACAAATTCGCAGGGTTAATCCAGGCTTCAATAGTTACTGAATTATCAACATCTAATACACTATTGTTCCCGACATCAACGTAATCATTAATACCATCGAGGCTTGCAGAATAATTATTACTTATAGAAGAACCAGTATAAGTACCGCTACTATCATAAGTAGTTCCATTCCACACTACACTACCACAGGCTGTAATGTTTGTATAAGAAGTATCAGTGGTAATTGTCAAATCCAAGGTGACGATTGAATCACAACCATTAGCAGCACCACCTGTAATGTTAAAAGTAGCGGTGTTGTTGTTTGCTGTATAGGTATTCCCGTCTATCCAGGTGTAAGAATCGCATTCTGTTCTTGTATCCGTTGCTGTAACAGGATTACAAAGTAATTGATTCACCAATGAGATAGAGTCAATTTCTGTTTGGGTTAATGCTCTATCGTAGATAATTATATCATCTAACTTACCATCTAAGTATCTGAACTGATTCCACTCTCCGGCTAATCCAAAAGTTAAATCACCATCTTGGTTAGAAAGATTTAATCCAGAAGTGTTTTTAGGTATGGTACCTAGCTTAACACCGTTTTTATAATATCTAAGACTATCACCATCTGAAGAATATATAAAGTTAGTCCAAACTCCTGGAGTAAAGTTCATACCATTATTATATCCAAATACTACTTGTTGGCCGTTATCCGTCCAGCACACAAGACTAAGTGTGGTATCTGTTGCTCCAAATATATTATACTCCCAGTCTAAAACATATGGTTGGTTAAATTCTCTTTTACCCATTATTCCAATTTCTGGACTGTAGGAGTATTGTGTGGATTGTGAAACTGTAATATTATCAATAGCGATATCGCCTGTGAAGCAATCTTGGCCAACTTGACTGGTATATTCAAACTCGAGTTGTACAAATTCACCTAAAAAAGCCGATAAATCAACTGTTACATTCTGCCAAGGGGCTGAATTGGATGTTTGTTGTTGCCCTGATAATGTATAAACTGTTGTATAACCTAGGCTATTTGAGCCTACTTTTACATTAAGAGTTCCCATTTTAGCTCCGTAGGCGTGAAAATAAAATGACAATTCTGACGTATCACTTGTTGTTAAGTCTATAGCAGGTGAGTACATTGATCCATGGTAAGGTACCGAATGATAGTCCCCAGGAATTGTTGTTTCGTAATAACGATATTTACTTCCAGATTGAGCACCATTAGGTCCTGTTCCAACACTGGCTGTTGCTCCAGAATGCCTAACCCATTTATCATTTTGAACGGAAAAACTAAGATCTCCACCCCAATAATTAATAGACTCAAAATCTTCTTCAAATGCTGGAGATGCTGGAAGTTGGGTTAATGTCGGATTAACCCAAAAGGAGAAAGTGAATTCATTATTTGGAAAAGACAAAAGATCATCGTCATTTACTAAAATATAATCATCAATGCCATCAAAACTGATATGCAGAAGATGGTTTCCAAAGCGATCCTCTGTCAAAACAGCACCGTTAACGGTTCCATTTAAATTGTTTCCACTTGAATCGTTAGCATTTCCGCTAAATGGCCAGTAACCAACAAGCCCATTGGTGGGTATTTGTGAGAATAATGTATTACTAAAGACAATTAGCATGATCGCTGGAACTAATACTCGTTTGTGCATAGGTGGCAATTAATTTAATCTAAGATTTATTTTACTAAACTACTGCAGATTTAATGATTAAGAAAATAAAAGGGGGTGACAATAGGGTGTCTTACTTGTTTTTATTTAGAATATCCTACAGGAAGCTATTAAGATATACTGACAATTCCAGCACAGGTAGAACACCTAATTTCTTCTTTAATCTATTCTTGGCTTTTTTAGAAGATTCTATCGTGGTGTTTTTGCTCAGTGCAATCTCTTTATTAGACATCTTCATAACCACCATAGCGGCTAATTTAAGTTCAAGCTCAGTTAGATTACCATGTTTTATTTTAAGATCAGTATAAAAGTTGCTGCTCAAATCTCCCATTTGGTTTTGAAGGTGAGCTCTTGTTGATTTTATATCTAATTCATTTTCTATAAAAAATTCAATGCTCTTTAAGTCTGGTTTGGAAATGTTTTCTATTACTTTCAGTTTATGTATCAGGCTTTTGGAGAAGTCTTGTTTAAAGCTTAGTTCCTGAGATAATATTTGAACATTTCTGCTCTCTTCTTGAACTTTTAATTTTAAAAAATCTTGTTCTTTGTTGGCTAAATTTAATAGTGTTTCTTTTAACAAAACCTTTTTTCGGGAGCGAGATAAGAAAAAGAGAGCAATTAATATAATAATGAGCGCTCCTCCAACTAATAACCATTTTTGCAATCTGCTTTTTTCTTCCCTTGAAGCTAGCTGTTTGTTCAATAATTCCTTTGTAACCAGCTGTTGGTTCAATAATTTCTTTTCAGTCTCTAGTTGCAACAAGGACTGTTCAATTGCATTTGCAGAGTATGCTTCTATCAATGTTTGAGTGTCATCAATACTTGATGCGGTTTCAGTTTTAGTAAAAATTATCCATTGGTTGAGGTAGAATTCATATTTTAACTTATTACCACTTAATTTATAGGACTTCATATATATATCTAAAACAGAAAGCTTCTGAGATGGTATAAGAATTGGTTCATACGCATCCATTAGTTCATCTAATCTATCCAATGCTAAATTATAATCCTTTCTTTTTAAGTCAATTTCTGCGAGCATAATTTCTGCATTTAAATAGGACTCTTTATCTTCATCTCTCTTTTTACTTTTATCTGAATCTATCTGCGAGTACTTATATGCTCCATCAAAATCACCCTTTTGATAATAGCATGACCCCAAATTCCCAATGAGATAGCCATATTTATGCTCATCCAGTGCTAGACTATCTACTAATTTTAGTGCCTCAGAAAAGGCAAATATTGCTTCATCGTATCGTTCTACATTCATAGTAATTAAACCATGTTGGTTGTAAGCATCAACTAATTTTTCTGGGAGATTTTCAATTTGAGCTATTCTTATTGATTCCAATGTTTGTATTATTGCACTGTCTGGCTCATCTAGCAATACATATAATTTTGCCTTCAAATAAAAGTACTTTCCACTCTTTTGAGGAATGCAGCCGTTATTGAAGTAATTAATTCCTTGTTGGTAATTTCTTATCGTAATCATAAATTGAGACAGATGTTCAAATATTGTCCAACAAGTTTCACAATCAATGTTGTTACTATTCTTGCTGCAGTATTGGTCATAAGCAGTGAGCGTTAATCTAAAGGCTTCATTCAATTTATTGAACTTCTTCAAATTGTTTATTTTATGATGATACGCATAAATAGCATTATAAACTGCTCCGTATTTAATACGGTGGTTTAAGAACAGATCCCCATAATACATGGAAGAATCATAATTATTTATGCTGGAATAATAGCAGAATGTAGTCCAGAGTGATTTTGCTTTTTCATATTGTTCTGGGGTTTCCAAGCTCTTATTGCTCAGCACATTCGAATGCGAATTAGAATTAAATTGCCCAATGGCAAAAACTGGCACTAGTAATAATATGAAAATGATTTTTTTCAACATAGTTTTTTGAAGAACATAAACAAATTTAAATTCAATTCTTTAATTGAAAAAAAAAATGAAAAATTACTTTTTTAGTATTCCTTTTCTAATTCTACTTAAGCTTTGTGTAGTAATTCCCAGATAAGATGCTATGTGATAGTTTAAGGCATAATTTTCAATTCCAGGATATTGTTTTAGAAATTGAATATAATTCTCTGATGAATTTAGTTGTAATTGATTTAAAATTCTTTTCTGCAAACTAACAACATGTCGTTCTAAGTTTTTCCTATGCATTGATTCAATTTGTGGGAATTTTAAAAAAATATTTTCAATTCCTTCAATTACAGAAGTTTCTACAATATGTGAATCTACAATACATTCTACAGTCTGAATTGATTTTTCTTTATTGAAAATCGCAATGTAATCACTAATCCAATCATTTTTTAAAGCAAATTGTAGAGTGTGTTCTTTTCCGCTGCTATCAAATACATAGGATCTAAGACAACCATCAAGAACAAAATATGTTTTATTTACTAATTGATTTTCTGAAATTAAAATATCACCTTTAAGTAACTTTCTAGAACTTGAAATAGACCTAGTGAATTCTTTAACCTCGTTTGATAAATCAATTCTTTTAGAAATATATTCAAATAGTTGATCCATTTTTTATATTAGGTCTTAATTTTCTGATTTAAGGTTTAATAATTAATTAAAAATAATTTAAGCTATTTTTTTATTAATTCACCTCTAAGCCTGCTTAAACTTTGTTGAGTAATTCCAAGGTATGATGCTATATGATAATTAAGGGCATCCTTCTCAATATCAGGAAACTCCTTTTGAAATAGTTTATACTTTTCTAATGACGATAATTGCAGTTGATTTAAGATTCTCTTACTTAAACTTACAATTCTAGTCTCTAAATTTTTTCTATGAAATGTTTCTATAGCTGGATAAGCTTTAAAAACCTTTTCAATACTTACAGTGTTGGTTTCAATTATTGTACAATCCGATAAACACTCAATTGTTAAACTTGCCTTTTCTTTACTGTAAAGTGCAAGATAATCACTAATCCACCAATCTTTAATTGCAAACTGAACAGTATGTTCTTTTCCAGATGGGTCAAATGAAAATGACCTTAAGCAACCACTTAAAACAAAAAAATATTGATTTACAATGTTTTGCCCTTGGTTAATTAAGTAGTCACCTTTTTTTACATTTCTAATTTTGGTTACAGAACGGATTAATTCTTTAGCATCGTCGCTTAATTTTATTCTTTTAGTAATATATTCAAAGAGTTGGTCCATTTTTTTATTAAATATTCAGTTAATTTACTTTAATAAGTTTAAACTAATTCATAAATCAATGCAATCTAAAGTTAAGTATCTTAAATTTAATTAACATTTGTTAATTATACAATTTAAAACATTTCAAAGAATATAAATTGCTACTTTAAATGTTAAAAACTACTTTTTAAGTAGTTTAAAACCATAAAAAAGATAACTCTACAAAATTGTAATAAAATGAGAAGAAATACATTGTTTTTTATTTTTTTATTTTTAGTAAAAATAAACTTAGCTCAATTAGAGTTACATAGGTGGAGCGATGACTCTTATGGAAAATATAACTCTGATTCATTTCAAAAGTTAGAAATTGTAAATCAAAAAATTGATGTTGTTAACATTGACTATCCCTTGTTAAATGCAGCAATTTTTTATTCAACAAATCTTCAAAGAGAAAAGTATAGAAAAATACCATTTATTTTTTCTAAATACTTAACTAAAGCAGCACAAGAACATTCTGAAGATATGGTAGAGTTTAAATTCTATTCTCATACAAGCAAAGTAAGAGGTAAAAAGACCATGTCGGAAAGACTAAAATTAGTTGGTATTTCAAATGCTTTTACAGCAGAGAATATTTTTGATTTTTTTTTAAAATCCCCAACATATTGGTCTTTAGCTCAGGGATTAGTTAATGGATGGATGGAATCAAAAGGACATAGAGCAAACATTTTAAACAAGAATTATGAATATTTAGGTTGCGGATCTAAATATTATTTCAATAAAGATTGGATTGATTATTTTTATGTGAAATCAACTCAAAATTTTTCTTCTATTAGTCCTTAATTTAATAATATTATTAAACTAATTTTTTCTTGTCATGACATATTGTAAATTTATTTATTAATATAATAAATGCAAAAACTTAAAGACAAATGGGGAATTAAATCAAACGTTCAATTGATTCTGATATTTGCTGTTTTTGCAATTAATGGTTCTTTTGCATCTTGGGTTGCAAGTCCAGTAACTTCTTTTTTTGGTATTGACAAAGATATAGTAAGTCCCATGGTTTTCTGGCCTTTAAGAATAGCTCTAATATTTCCAATTTACCAATTTACTCTTCCATTAACTGGTTTTTTATTAGGTCAGTTTAAGTTTTTTTGGGATTTTGAAAAAAAATTCTTGTCTAAAATTGGATTAGGTTTTATTTTCAATAAAAAAAGATGATACAATTCAAATATGACTGCACCTCATTTATTTATAGAGTTAGGTCTAATTTTCTTAGATTTATTGTATTATGCTTGAAAAAAAGAAACAGTTTTAATCTAAACTATTATCCTCTTTTTTGTCTTTTATGATAAGTTTTATCACCTCGTGTTTTGGGTTTTTTATACTTTTTCTTAATTTCTCTTCTGTAGCTTCCTCCTAAGTTAATTTTCTTGTTTTCTTCCTTTTTCTCATGAAACCCGGCAACTAATTCAATTTTTTTTATGTTACGATTTTCATTTTTTCTCAATTTACCATCCGATTTTTCTTCTTCTATTAAATCTTTTGAAATTTCAACTTCATCTGGAATCTCTAAAATGGGGATTGTTAAAGACATAAGGTCTTCTATTTCATTTTTGAATTTTTTTTCTTTATCTGTATAAAATAACAATGATTTACCTTCTCTTTCAGCTCTTCCAGTTCTACCAATACGATGCATATAGTTTTCTGGGAATTCCGGGGTGTCAAAATTAATAACATGAGTAATGTTGTCTAAATCAAGACCTCTTGACATAATATCTGTAGAAACTAAAATTCTGTATAAACCAGAATCAAAATTTTCTATGGACCGAATTCTATAGTTTTGAGATTTGTTAGAATGTATAATACAACTTTCGTTTCCAAATTTTGGTTCTATAGATTCAAATAGCTTATCAGCCATCTTTTTGTTTGAAACAAAAACAAGAACTTTTTTAAATTGGTCCTTGTCTTGAAGTAAATTTTCAAGTAGGTTAACTTTAGTATTGAAATTTGCTGCTTTATAGCATTGCTGACTAATATTATCTAATGGTGTCCCACTTAGGGCAATTGAAATTTTAACAGGTGAAATAAAAAATTCATCTATCAATTCATCAATATATTCGGTTATTGTAGCAGAAAACATAATATTTTGTCTTTTTTGAGGAAGAAGTTCGAAAATATTTGAAATCTGTCTTTTAAACCCCAAATCAAGGATTACATCTACTTCATCAATTACTAGTTTTTTAATTCCTTTAACAGCTAATGAGTTATTAAGAATTAAATCATATAATCTTCCGGGAGTTGCTACTACAATATCTGACCCTTCTAATAGCTCTTTACTCTGTCTTTTAATATTTACACCACCATAAATGCCTATAGTTCGAATACTTAAATATTTAGTAAAATTATCAATTTCTTGTTGAACTTGAATAACAAGTTCTCTTGTTGGTACTAATATTAATATTCTAGGATTTAATTGTTTCGAAAATTTTAGTTCGTCCAATAATGGCATCATATATCCAAGAGTTTTACCTGTTCCGGTTTGAGCAATTCCTAAAATATCTTTTCCTGAAAGAATAACAGAGAAAGCCTGGTCTTGAATTGGAGTAGGGGTGACAAATCCTAAATCTTCAATAGCATTAAAAAGTTGTTTTCGAAGACCAAATTTTAGAAATGAAGGCATTTTTATTTTTTATTTATGCAAGGTATAAATCAATAAGACTTTATTAAATTTTAAATGAATATTATTGTTGTGAAAGAATAAGTTCTGTATCTATTAAATTTACAATTATATTGCACAAAATAATAATTATCTAATAAAACTAGAGATTGAACTAAATCATCATACCAATTCAAGCATTCTCATTAATGAGCTCACAAAGTCCTTTAATAAACAGTTGGAGCTTAAAGAATACATAGCTAAAAAAATTAAATCTTCTCAAAGTGGTGAAAAGCTTTCTTGGGTTAGAAAATACAATTCTCTTTTTATTCATACTTGGAAATAAATAAGCTGATTATGAAAGTTTTAAGAATACAAGATTTAGAAATTAAACTTAAAAAAAGTTTTAAAGCAAAAAATATTTCAATTAAAATAAAACCATTTGAAGGTGTTTTAGTCACTGTTCCAATGCTAGTTTCTTTTAAACTTGCAGAAGATTTTGTTAAAACAAAAATTAAATGGATTAATAAAAACCTTAATAAAGTTCAAAAACAAGAACAATCGTATACTTTTTTTAGTGCTAATAGTTCTTTTAAAACCAGATCTCACCTAGTAAATATAACTAGTACAGAATTGTCTAAAAATACTGTTCACATAGAAAATACTAATGTGAAAGTCTTAATCTCCAAAAAGCTTAGTATTTCATCTGAAGAAAATCAGCTTTATATTAGAAATATTATTCTAGAAATATGGAGAAAAGAGGCTAAGGAGTATTTGCCCAAGAGAGTAAAAGCATTAGCTATAGACCATGATTTTAATTATCAAAAACTAACTATTAAAAATACCAAATCAAGGTGGGGGAGTTGCTCTTTTGATAATAATATAAACCTCTCTTTACATTTAATGAGAATTTCTAATGAGTTAATTGATTATGTTATTTTACATGAACTTGTACACACAAAGGTAAAGAACCATAGTTCAAAATTCTGGGAAACTTTAGAAAAACATTGTCCAAATTCTAAAATTCTAGATAAAGAACTGAAAAAATATAGTTTAAGAATTTTTTAGTTGTTATAAAAACCTTTCATAAGAAGAGCTGCACTAGAAGGATTTGTTGCCAAGGGAACATCATGAACATCGCACAATCTCATAAGCATTGAAATGTCAGGTTCGTGGGGATGCTTTTCCAACGGGTCTCTAAAAAATATTACCATATTACAAGTGCCATCTGCAACTTTTGCCGCTATCTGAGCATCTCCTCCAAGTGGTCCTGAAAGCAAAGCAGTAACTTTAAAACCAGCTTTTTTTACTTTTTCGCCAGTAGTTCCAGTTGAAATTAATTCTATTTCATTTTTATGCAAAATATCAGACTGTTCATTTATAAACTGAACCATTTCTGCTTTTTTTCCATCGTGAGCAATTATTGCAATTATCATAATTAATTTTGAATGTAAAACTATAAACTATATTTATTATTCTCTTAGTTAGAATGTTAACCTTACGTTAATTATTTATAAAATACCAGCTCCTTGTCTTATCAATACTGGACTTTCCGAAGTTAAGTCTATAATTGTTGAAGCAACATTTTTACCGTATCCATAGTTTATTACTGCATCAACATTTTTTTCGAATTTTTCAAAAATAGCAAGTGGGTCAGTAGTATATTTTATAATATGATCTTCATCATTTACGCTTGAACAAACTAAAGGATGATTTAATTCTTCAACAAGAGTTTTTATAAATTTGTGATCTGGAACTCTTATTCCAATTTCTTTTTTATTTGTTTGAAAAATTTTAGACACACTATTATTAGCATTTAAAATGAATGTAAAAGGACCAGGGAGAGTGCTTTTAAGTGTTCTAAAAGTCTTTCTGTCTATAGGCTTGGTATATTTAGAAATATTACTTAAATCCTTGCAAATCAAAGAAAAATTACTTCTTTTAAGTTTTTCATTTTTAATTTTAGCTAATCTTTCAATACCTTTTTTACTTTTAATACTTGTTGCAAATGCATATATAGTATCAGTTGGAACAACAATAAGACCATCGTTATTAAGTATATCTATTATTTTATGAATTACTCTTAAATCAGGATTTTCAGAGAGAACATCAATAAGCATATTTATTTATCCATTTACTTTTTTAAAATCTGACAAGAATTTAGCAAGACCAATATCTGTCAATGGATGATTTAAAAGAGCTGTTATAGCGCTAAGTGGGCCTGTCATAACATCTGCTCCAATTTCTGCACACTGTATAATATGTATAGGATGTCTAACAGATGCAGCTAATATTTCAGTTTCAAACAAATAATTATCATAAATCCCTCTTATTTGAGCAATTAAATCCATTCCGTCAGTGCTAACATCATCTAATCTACCAATGAATGGAGAAACATAAGTAGCACCAGCTTTTGCAGCTAAAAGAGCTTGGCCTGCAGAAAAAATAAGTGTACAATTTGTCTTAATTCCTTTATCAGAAAAATATTTTATTGCTTTAATACCATCTTTGATGATAGGAACTTTAACTACTATATTAGAATGAAGTTCCGCTAAAGCTTCCCCTTCTTCAATCATGCCCTCAAAGTTTGTAGAAATAACTTCAGCACTTACATCGCCATCAACTATTTCACATATTTTTTTATAATGATCAATAATATTTTTCTCACCTGAAATTCCTTCTTTTGCCATCAATGAAGGGTTAGTAGTAACACCATCTAAAATCCCTAAATCTTGAGCTTCTTGGATCATTTTAAGGTTTGCAGTATCTATAAAAAATTTCATTTATTTGTTTTAATATGTTTAGCACAAAAGTAATGATATTTAAAAATTGTTACACTAATATTAATAGTAGTTGCTAACAATTAATTAGAGAAATATATGCATTCACATTTACAAGAGTTTGTATAGTGAATACAATGGAATGAAACATTACATTTTTCTTCCCATATTTTACCTAAATTTTCAATAGGTTTTAATCCGAATTTTGAGTTTAATTTTCCCGCAGGAGTATTGTTCTTAACTTTCCATGCGTAAGCAGACACTTTTTCTTTTCCTGTTGTTTTTTCTTTAAAGTAAAATGATAAGAGACTTGTTCCTATTTTTTTTCTTTGCCAATCTTTAGCAATGGCTATACTGTCAATAATTATGGTTTTAATACTTTTCTTTACAATTAGAAAACCAATAATTTCACCTTTGTAAAAAGCAATTATTTTATCAATTTTTTTATAAATAAAATATTCATTAGAATGATATCCTATTCCAAATACTGAATTTGAAATTTTGACACATTGATGTAAATGGGAGGGATTTAAATTCTTTATTTCTCTTATTTTAAAAGACATTTAAAATAAAAGATACAAAAAATGGGCAAGCTACTCATATCGCACCGCTACAACCATTTACCCTTGCTATGTTCCCATCCTGGGGGATTAAACAGGAGCTGGTCGTATGAGACTTGCCCACAGCAAATGTAGAATATTATTTATTCTTTTTATAGATTTTGATGAAATTTAGTTCCAATTATAGTACCAATAACTAATCCTGTAAGTTCTGTACCAAACAAGCCAGTATTTTCACTTTTTGAAGTGTTATTATTTTTATCATAAATCCATTTTTTTTCTGGATTGAATAATGTTATGTTAGCTCTATGACCTTTTTTGATGATTGGAACTTCACATTGTAAAATAGTTCTTGGATTAATAGACATACACTGTACAATTTTTTCAATCCCAAGAAAATCTTTTAAATAAGTTAGCGCAAGTGGAAAGCAAATTTGAGTTCCTATAGTTCCAAAAGGAGAAAGATTAAATTCTACTTCAGTGATTTCTTTTTCGTTAGGCTGGTGGTATGATGTAATTACATCAATAACTCCACTTTTAACTCCTTCAATAAGTGCATTCCTGTCAGCCTTTGTTCTTAGTGGTGGAAGTATTTTAAATTTATTCTCGAATTGATCAAGAATCCCTTCATCGAAAAGAAGGTGATATATTGATGTGCCGCAACTTAGATTATTTTGAGTTTTTTTTGCAATTTTAATTTGATCAACACTATTTTTAGATGATAATATATTAAAATGTAATCTACCATCATGGTATTTATTAATCATCATGTCTCTACTTATCATTAACTCTTCAGAAAGACTAGGTATTCCTTCAAGACCAAGCTTAGTAGATACAACTCCTTCATTTATTAAACCTTTTGGAGCTATTGTTTTATCATAAGGAAATGATATAATTAGCGCATTAAAGTTTTTTGCGTAAAGTAATGCTCTGGAAAATAAACCACCATGAACAACTGGTCTTGTATTGTCTGTAAAAGCAAGAGAACCGGCAGTATACATATCATACATTTCTGATAATTGCTCTCCCTTACTATCCTTAGATAAACTTCCATATGGTATAACTTCGATACCAATTTCTTTACTTGAGTTAATACAAAAAAGAATATCGCTTTTTTGATCTCTTGATGGATCAATTGTTGGCTGAAGACCTATCCCAGTAAACCCCCCTGAAATTGCAGATTTATATCCTGAATCTAATGTCTCTTTTTGTTCGTTTCCAGGTTCTGGGAAATCTACAGAGAAATCAAAAAGACCAGGACAAATATGAAGATTATCTGATTCAATTATTTCAGCATTTAAATCTGTAATATTATCCTCAATGCTACTAATTACTCCATTTTCTAAAAGAATGTCTTTTTTAGTATTATTGTAATTAGAATTAGAGTCTACAATTATTGCATTTTTAATTAAAATTGAGGACATATTACGATATATTTTTAATTATTATAATTTCTAAAACTAGGAATATTATAGCTAAATAAATAAAATATATCCAATATTCAAGATTATTATTTTTATTTAACAAGACATTAGGATAGCTATTTTCTTTTGCGTTCCAATATTTAATTTGATTTTCAAGATCTAAGTTTTTCATTTGATTTATAAATTCCTTTTTTTCAAAAAACATCATTTTTGACTCACTTTTAACATTATTTACAGAAAAACAATCGATTATACTATCCTCATTAAGAATGTAATATTGTCCTGTAGATTCTATATTGTTTTCTATATATGCAAATGAAGCACCCAAATTATTTCTTATTAATGGAAAAAATGATAAAGTTGGGTCCGTGACTTTATTAGTAATTTGAACTTTTCCATTTTGTTGAATATTAGATTTAAGTTCTATACTTTTTACTTTATCAATTGAAATTTGTTTGATTAAATCGTTAGATGATTCCTCTTTAATTCTTAAAAAAATTGGAACAAAAAGAGCATGGTTACTAAAATTACTTGTCTCTAAACTCAAATTGGAACTTAATAAGTAAATTTGGTTATCTCTAAAAGAGTATTTTGATAATAAAGGATCTCCACTATTAAATTTTGCTAGTGTTTTAATACTGTTAGAATTATCTACTATTAAATATTTGTTGAAGTAGGGTAGGTCTAAATTTTCATTGTAATTAGAAAAAATATTTTTAAAGAAATTTAAATCAATTGATTCTAAATCTAAATCAACTTTAGATTTAATTAATAACGAAGACTTAATATTTATAAGTTTAAATAACTTGTTGTATCTGGATTCTTTATTTAAAGAAGGAATAAATAGTATATTATTTTTCTTATTTGATTTTAATAAATCATTAATAAGCTTATCACTTATTTCAGATAATTCATTTATTATTATTAAATCTCCATTTAAATCTTGAGAACTATAGCCATTTTTAATATCAATATTTATGAATTGAGTTTTTTCAACAGATTCAAATAATCTTTGGATGGATTTATTTGATTTATTTACGCCTTCATGAATATTTACTACTTTAAATTTGTCGCTTATAGTATAGGTGAAGAAATATTTATCATCAAAAATTAGATCATTACTTTGAGGGGAAATAATATTTATTTCTCCATTTTTTATTCCTTTACTATTTACTGCATAAATAAATTTAATTATTTTAACTTCTTTAGATTTTACTTTATTAAAAGATTGATTTAAAACCTCATCAGTATTTATTTTTAATCTAGTTTGAAATTCAATCTCATTATTTGAATGATTGTTAACTTTTATATATAAGTTTTCATTTTTATTTACTTCTCTATTACTATTTTCAAACCATACTGAATCAATAGAAATATTATTATTAGAATTAGATGTGTATTGAATAACATTAATATTACCTAACTTTTTATTGATTAATTTATTTTCTAAATCAAAAATATTCTTTTGAAGATCTGTAAACCAAAATGAATTTATAGATTCTCCATTAAATTGTTCTTTTTGAATCTCTATTAAATCAGTCATCCTTAGGTTAAAGGGAGAATATTGGATGTTTATTATCTCTCTTTTGATTTCATTTTTATTGATTGTATATTGATTATTTTCATTTTTATTATTAGTTGTTAAAACATATTTAGTTTTATTAGGAAGATTATCTATTAATTTCAGGGCATCATCTTTTACAGCTTCAAGAAGAGACTGATTTTTATTATTCCTACTCATTGAAAATGAATTATCTATATAAATCCCCATTGAAGACGAATTTGCTAAATCAATTAATTTATCATCCTTCCTATATGGAAAACAAAATGCTATTACTATAGATGATACAAGTAACATTCTGGAAATGAGTAGTAAAATATTTTTTAATTCAGATTTTCTTTTATTTTTTTGCTCAATACTTTTTAATAAAGAAACATCTGAAAAAAATATTGTTTCGTGCTTTTGTAAATTAAAAAGGTGTATGAATATTGGGACAATATTCAAGAGTAATGCCCAAAGAAATTCAGGATATAATAAGTTCATTAAAAGCTAAATTTAAACATTATAATTAGATTAAATCAAATTTAGAATCAATTCCTAATCCAAAAAGTGCAAAATCATATTTTACAGGATCATTAGAATCAAATTTTAGTAAAGAAATATCTAATTCTTGAACAGCTTTATTATCATTTTGTCTTCTTTTTATTAAATTAAATTTTCTTGCAGTTCTTCCGCTATGAATATCTAATGGACAAGATAGAAATGATGGTGATATCCCTTTCCACAAACCAAAGTCGACATTATTATTATCTTCTCTCACCATCCACCTTAGATACATGTTTATTCTTTTAGCAGCAGATCCATTAAGGGGGTTTGCAATATGTTTTTTAGTTCTTATTTCTTTATATTTCTCAGGAATAAAATAACTTCTAAAATAATTTATAGCTTGATCAGATTTGTTATTAATTTTAAAACCATCGGTAAAAATTTTTTCTAAGCCTCCATGATTTTTATAGATGTCTTGAATTCTTAAAATAAAATAATGTAAATCAAATCCATTAAAAGTACGATGTTTAAATTTTTCTAAATGATTAATTTCATTTTCATTATAATTCATTGTAAAATCATAGGGGCTATTATACATTAACTTTAAAAGATGAGTTCCGTTATTTATTATACTTGTTCTATTTCCCCAAGAAATTGTTGCCATAATTAGTCCAATAATTTCAATGTCTTCTTTTTTAGTAAACTTATGAGGAATAGAAATGGGATCATTAATAATGAAATTAGGTGTATTGTATTTATCTACAAAAAAATCAAGTTTTTCTTTAATTTCTTTTTTTGTCAACTTTTTACTATTTAATCTTAATTTCTATTTAAAACCACGGGAATTAAACTTTAATATAATTACCTTTTCATGAATGATTTCGTTAAGTTTTTTCCTTCTTTAGAAAGCTGTACAAAATAAATGCCAGACGATAATTTGTCTGTATTTAAAGATGTTGTCAAACCTTTTAATTTTGTGATTAATAAAACTTCTCCAACTGAGTTGTAAAGAGTGATTTTGAAATTTTCAGGATTTAGAATATTTATATACTAAATTAATTTTAGAATCAGTAGGATTAGGGTATATTTCAAACTCTAATAAATGTGGTATATTAATAGATAGAGGAGCAGAAACCCCTTCAAAAATCTTAATATTATCTAAAAATAAATTATTTCCGCCTCTATTTATAGTTTCAAATTTTATTAAAATATCTTCGTTGGAAAAAGAAGATAATTTAACAGTATCATTTCTCCAATGTGTTAAATATTCAGGAACAAAATCATAAGAATTAGTGTCTAATGTACTTAATTCATCACCAGACTTTTGATAAACAAGATAATCATAGGATAGTCCACAGTTTGTAGAAATAAATATTTTGAGTGTATCTTGGAAGAATACATTTGACATTCTATTTTGGTAAGCAATATCAAATATTAAATTCAAATCATTTGAAGCTGATAGATTGATTTTAGGACTAATAAGTCCATCTTTTTGATTGTTTCTAGGAGAATAAGAAAAAAGTTTCATAGCGGCCGATAGATTACTCCATTGCAAACCTTTAGTGGAGTCAATTTCCCATGTTTTATCCGAGTTTATATTTTCAATAATCCAATTAGAATCATTAATACCAGTTTCAAAGTGTTCAATAAATGGAAGTGAAGCTATTTCCTTAATAATAGAAAATCTAGTAATAGTACTGTTATTTAAATAATCATATTCACTAATTCCAGAATTTAAGTTCGCTAATATTTGTATTTCAATTTTTCCTGAACTTAAAACATTAATTGAAGGAAGTGTAAAGCTCGAGCTAGCATTAGGTGATAGAGCACCAGTCCAAAATTTATTTTGAATAGTAACTCCGTTAACTACAATTGTAAAATTAATACTATCTAAATTAAAATCTCCATGGTTAGTAAAAAAAACTGTTGGTGAAAAGGAGTTCTCACATGTGTATTTTCTAAAGTTTGGTATAGTAACTGAATCAAGATGAATGTCATAGATTAGATTTCTAGGATCTATTGGAATGTTATTTTGGCTTAAGTATTGAAAAGCTGCATAAACATCTATAATTCCCCTTCCATAAGTATTGTCTTCACCAGGAATTCCTAAATCAACAGCTGATAAATATAAAGCACGAAGTAATTCTTCACCCGATAAGTATGGAAAAGCTTCTTTTAAAAGTAAAACAGCACCTGAAACATGTGGAGCAGCCATACTAGTTCCAGAAATGGTATTGAAATTATTCTGTTCCCAAGCAGAACGAACATTTTGTCCTGGAGCTACAACTTCAGGATGAATAGCTAAAGAACCTAATCCTGCACATTGACTAGGTCCTTTTGTAGAAAAGTTCGAAATTGTGTAAGGAAATGAAGAATTTCCGTTCACACTTCCGACACAAAATGTATTAACATCAGATGTATTGATTCGTTGTGGAGAATTAACAGTAGAATTATTTGGACCAGAGTTGCCTCCAGAAAAAACGTTAGCAATACCTGCAGCTTCAATAGCGTTCATTAAATTCACAACAAAACCATCACAATGAATAGTGTCGTTTCCATCATACCATCTCCAACTATTGTTTATTACATCAGGAATGTCTTTAGTTGTATTAGTGTCATCATCAGGGTTTAATGCCCATTCAAAGGCATTTATCATATTAACAATAGGTGGAAGTGCTTGAACTGTAGATGTTACAAAGTCATTTGCAATCCAATATGCTCCAAAAGCAACTCCTATAGTATCATTTGTAGGTTTTACTAGTCCAGCAATAGTTCCTAAAGTATGTGTTCCATGATTTTGAATAGTTCCATTGGGAAAGGAGTTAAAATACCCAATCCAACTCTGTTGCATTGGAAATCTTTCTCCTATAAATCTTTCGCTAAATGCTGGATGACTTGGCCATACTCCAGTATCATAATTATAAACTAATCTTCCTCTTCCCGTATAACCCAGCGACCACATTGCAGGTGCATTTATAGCAATTAACCCATTTTCAACACCATTTGGAGTTCTGTTGTTGTTAGATGAAATTTTCAATTCATCGTGGGCAATAAATTGATTATTCTCAATTTCAATAGATAGAATATTAGGGAACTGATATAATTGGTCATAAGTAGATAAATCTACAAGTGCCACTATTATATTGACAATCCAAAAAGAATGATATTGATTAATTGATTTAGTATTTTTTTTTAAAAAATTTAGTACATTTTCTTGTGACTTTGAAGCCTGTTTGTGCAAAAGTCTATTAATAATTTTCGACCGTTGATCTACTGGAGTTTGGTTAATTTTAAATTTTTGACAGAGTTCATAACAATCAATATTTTCATTGAATTCAATACGAATTGGAATTAATTCTCCAGGGTTATTTTCTATCCAATTATTAATTTCATTTGATTTGCCGTTCTGACAATAAGTATTTAGCACTAGGATCAATAAATAAAAGAAACAAAATAAGTTCTTCATAAATTAAAAAATACTTGGATATTTAGAAGGATCATAATCGTTCATTAAAGAATATATTGCGTCAACAATATCTTCATTATTTGGTTTTGAAAAATAATCACCATCAGTTCCATAAGCAGGTCTATGTTCTTTGGCTGAAAGGGTCATAGGCTGAGCATCTAAATGATAATATCCTTTTTGTTTATTAATGACCTGATCTAACATATATGCAGTTGCACCTCCTGGAACATCTTCATCAATGAAGATAATTTTGTTTGTTTTAGATAAAGATTTACATATAATATGATTTACATCAAAAGGAATAAGTGTTTGTATGTCAATTAGTTCACAGTTAATTCCATGAGTTTTTAATTCTTTGACAGATTCATGACAAATATTAAAAGTAGAACCATAACTAACTACAGTAATATCGTTACCTTCAACTACAATTTCAGGTATTCCAATGGGGGTAGTGAAATCTCCATAATTAGAAGGTTCATTTTCCTTTATTCTATAAGCGTTTAAGCATTCAATTACTAGTGCAGGGTCATCAGATTTTAATAAAGTATTATAAAATCCAGCAGCTTTCACCATATTTCTAGGTACACAAACTACAATTCCTCTTAAAAGATTTATTATCCCACCCATTGGAGAACCTGCATGCCAAATTCCTTCTAATCGGTGACCTCTAGTTCTTACTATAAGTGGACATTTCTGTGTGCCTTTAGTTCTATATGAAATTGTAGCTAAATCATCGCTCATTATTTGAATGCAATAAAGTAGATAGTCTAGATATTGTATTTCAGCTATTGGCCTCAAACCTCTTATTGCCATTCCAATTCCTTGACCAATTATTGTAGCTTCTCTTATCCCAGTATCAAAAACTCTTAATTCTCCAAACTGTTCTTGCATACCTTCCATTACTTGGTTAACCCCACCTATAATACCAGTGTCTTCACCAAATGTGACAAGCTCAGGATAAAGATTAAATAACTGATTAAAGTTATTTTTTAGGATAATTCTACCATCTACTTTTTTATCTGATAAGACAGGTTGGGTAGATTTTACATTTAATGAAGATGAACTAAACTCACTGTATAGCTTAGAATTGTAATTTTCGTATTGTAAACTTTGTTGTTTTTTAAACCAGTTTAAAGCTTCAATTTTTTGTGGCGAATTTTCACCTTTTGTAATAAATAATATTTTTCTAAAGCTAGAAAAAAAATCTTTTTTAATGGGTTCTTTTATTTTTTCTAATTCATTAATTATATTTTGAATTTCTATTTTTTTTGAACTTTTTTCAGCAATTTTTTTTAATTGAATTATACACTCAGATAAATCTTTTTTAATTGGATTTAAATATTCATTCCACGCTAGTTTTGAATCGGTTTTAACCTCTTTTTTACATTCTATTTCTATTAATTCTAGTTCCTCAATACTACATATTGGTTTACCAATTGCATTGTCTGAGCTAAGGATCCACTTTTTAAATTGTGCTATACAATCATATTCTTTTTCCCATTCAAGCCTTTCTTTAGATTTATATCTCTCGTGAGATCCTGATGTGGAATGCCCCTGAGGCTGGGTAATTTCCTCTACGTGAATTAAAGACGGTTTATGGTGTTCTCTTGTGAAACTAACAGCTTCTTTGTAAGTATTGTATAACTCTGTATAATTCCAACCCTTACATTTGAATATTTTTAGACCATTTGAATCATTTTCAATTTTAAAACCTGAAAGAGCTTCGGAAATACTTTCCTTTGTGGTTTGATATTGTTTTGGCACAGATATCCCGTAGCCATCGTCCCAAACAGACATTACAACTGGAATTTCTAGGACACAAGCTGCATTAATTGATTCCCAAAATACTCCTTCTGAAGTGCTAGCATCACCTATGGTTCCAAAAGCTACTTCATTACCGTTATTAGAAAACTTTTTAAAATCCTTTAAATTTTTATTATTTCGATAAATTTTAGATGCTAACCCAAGACCTACAAGACGAGGCATTTGTGCAGCAGTGCAAGAAATATCTGATGAAGAATTTTTTTTAGAAGTTAAATCTAGCCAGTTCCCATTATTATCAATGGTTTTAGTAGAAAAGTGACCTCCCATTTGTCTTCCAGCTGAATTAGGTTCTTTTTCTATATCAGTATGGGCGTAAAGACCGGCAAAAAATTCCTGAACACTTAATTCATTTATTGCCATCATAAAAGTTTGGTCTCTGTAGTAGCCAGATCTAAAATCTCCATTATTAAAGAATTTAGCCATTACAAGCTGAGGCAGCTCTTTGCCGTCGCCAAAAATTCCGAATTTGGCTTTTCCAGTTAGGACTTCTTTTCTGCCAAGTAAAGAGGCCTCTCTACTTAAACAAACAAGTTTATATTCATTAAGAATTTCAGATATAAATTCTTCCTTATTTAAATCTTTATTTTTTTGAATTAATTCTTCTGACATTTATTTGAATCGATGTAAAATTAATACTATTAAACAATTAAAAAAGTTGTGTATTAAAATAAATTAATTTTATTACTTAGTTTTTTGTAAAATGACCAATAAATCATATTGCAATTTATATATTTACAACCTAAATAATTACTATGAAAACCTTTAAATATTTGATCTTTTTTTTAATTCCAACTTTATTTTTTGCATGCAACAGCAAAAAAGATAAGAATCTTTCCACTTATGTCACATCAATTAAAGATGATGTAAATGGATTCAGTTTTGAATATGTTGAAAATGATCCTACTGGTTTAAGGCTTTACACTCTTGAAAATGGTTTAAAAGTGTATTTAGGTAAAAATAATGAAGAACCTAAAATTCAAACTTTAATTGCCGTTCGTGCAGGTTCAACCTACGATCCTGCAGATAATACCGGATTAGCTCATTATTTAGAACATATGGTTTTTAAAGGAACTGATGAAATTGGAACTCAAAATTATGAAGAGGAATCTATATTAATTAATCAAATTTCGGATTTATATGAAAAACATAAGCAAGAAATTGACCCTGAAAAGAAAAAAAATATTTATGAGAAAATTGACGAAGTATCCTACGAAGCTTCAAAGTTATCAATTGCTAATGAATATGATAAAATGGTAAATTCTTTGGGTGCAGAAGGCACCAATGCCTTTACTTCAAATGAACAAACTGTTTATGTAAATAAAATTCCTTCAAATGAAGTTGACAAATGGTTGAGAATAGAAAGTGAACGATTTAGTAAATTAGTACTTCGTTTATTTCATACGGAACTTGAAGCTGTTTATGAGGAATTTAATAGAGGACAGGATAATGATGGTCGTAAGCAATATTTTGCTACACTTCAGGGTTTATACCCAAATCATCCCTACGGTACTCAATCAACAATTGGAATTTCAGAGCATTTAAAAAATCCTTCAATGAAAGCTATTAATGCATACTTTGAAAAGTATTATGTTCCCAATAATATGGCGGTTATTATGGTTGGTGACTTAGACTTTGAAGAAACGATTATCAAAGTGAATAAAGCTTTTGGAAGTTATAAGTCAAAAGAAGTAACTCATCCTACTTTCCCACCTCTTGACACTATTTATAAGCCAATTAAAAAAGAAGTTTTAGGTCCTACTTCAGAATCAATATATGTAGCTTTTAGATCTGAGGGTAAAGGATCTAAACACGAAACCATGTTGACTTTAGTCGATTATATGTTGGCTAACTCTCAAGCAGGTTTAATAGATTTAAATTTAAATCAAACTCAAAAAGTCCAGTATGCATCTTCTTACACGAATTTTGACAATGATTACGGATTCCATTTGCTGTATGGAGCTCCAAAAGCAGACCAATCATTGGAGGAAGTTAAAGATCTTTTACTATCCCAAATTGAGAAAATTAAACTTGGTGAATTCGAAGATTGGCTATTAGAAGCTGTAATTAACGATTTACGATTATCTCAAATTAGACAATATGAAAACGCTTCAGCAACAGCTTATGAATTTTTAGACGCATTTATTGGTGAACAAAAATGGATAGATAGATTAAAAATGATTGATCAAATGAAAGAGATTACAAAACAAGATGTAATTACATTTTCAAATTTATTTTATGCTAATAATTATGTTGAAGTTCATAAACTAATGGGGGAAGATACAACCATAGTTAAAGTAGAAAATCCAGGAATTACACCTGTTGAACTGAACAGAGACAAAGAGTCAGAATTTTTAAAAACATTTAATGAAATTAAATCTCCTGAATTAAAACCTCAATTTATAGATTACAATACGGCTATTAAATCTTCGAATTTAGATAACGGTATTGATTTTTCATTCATTGAAAATCCAAATAATGATATTTTTAATTTAAATATTATTTTCGACATGGGTCAAGATAATAATCCAAAATTATCCCTTGCAGCAGGATTTTTAGATTATCTGGGGACAGATAAGTTTTCACCAGAACAATTAAAACAAGAATTTTATAAAATAGGTATTAGCTATAATGTCTCATCAAGAAACGATAAGACCTATTTTACTTTATCTGGACTAAATGAGAATTTAGATGCAGGTTTGTCCCTATTCGAACATTTACTTACTAATGCAAAGTCTGACAAAAAAACATATATAAAATATGCTGAAAGCATATTAAAAAGTAGAGAAAACGGAAAGACACAAAAAGATAATATTTTTTGGGATGGGTTAATGAGTTTTGCAAAATATGGAGAAAAATCAAGGTTGAGAAATATATTTTCAAAGGATGAATTACTTTCTATGAATCCAACTGAACTTCTTAATGAAGTTAAAGAATTAAGCAACTATAAACAGAGAATTTTTTACTATGGGAACTCTATGGAGGATGCTAAAAAATCTTTAATCAAACACCACATAATTCCACAAAACATCTTAGAATATCCAGAAAAAGTAAATTATACTAATTTAGAAACTGGTGGTAATGTTTATTTTGTTAATTATGACATGGTACAGAGTGAAATTTTACTTTTAGCAAAAGGAGAATTATTCAACTCAAATAAAATGGCTGCTTCTATGTTATTTAATACTTATTTTGGAAGAGGTTTATCTTCGATTGTTTTTCAAGAAATAAGGGAGTCTAAATCCTTAGCATATTCTGCTTTTTCATCTTACAATATAGCAAGTGAATCTGACAAGCCAGATTATACAATGGCTTATGTAGGTACTCAAGCTAATAAACTAGAACAAGCTGTAAAGGCAATGATGGAGCTAATGAGTAATATGCCTGAAGTTGAAGATCAGTTTAATCAAGCCAAAGCAGCGACATTGAAAAAAATTGCTTCACAGCGTATCACAAAATCAAATATTTTCTGGAGTTACGAGTCTTTAAAAAAACGTGGCATTAATAATGACAATAGAAAACAAATTTATGATGAAATAAAAGCAATGACTATGGAAGATTTAAAAACTTTCTTTGATGATAATATTAAAAATGAAAATTACAATGTAATGGTTATTGGAAATAAAAAAGATATAGATTTTGAAGCAATAAGTAAATTAGGAAATGTTAAGGAACTTGAAATAGATTATCTTTTTAACTATAACTAGTAAATTATTTAAATAAAGAGTTTGTCTATATTTGATTTGGAAATAAACTATTAACACATCATGAAATTATTAGAAGGAAAAACAGCTATTATAACTGGTGGTAGTAGGGGAATAGGAAAAGGAATAGCATTAGTCTTTGCCGAGTATGGTGCAAATGTTGCATTTACCTACTCATCATCTGTTGATTCTGCACTAGAATTAGAAAAAGAATTAAAAACTTTTGGTGTTAAAGTCAAAAGCTACAAAAGTAATGCTGCAAGTTACAGTGAATCTCAAAAACTGATAGATGATGTTTTGATTGATTTTGACTCTATTGATATTTTGATAAATAATGCAGGTATAACTAAAGATAATTTATTAATGAGAATGGGGGAGGAAGATTTTGACAAAGTTATTGAAGTTAATCTTAAGTCTGTTTTTAATATGACTAAAGCTGTTCAACGAACAATGCTTAAACAAAGAAAAGGTTCAATTATAAATATGAGTTCTGTTGTTGGTGTAAAAGGAAATGCTGGACAATCAAATTACGCTGCATCAAAAGCAGGAATTATAGGTTTCTCTAAATCTATTGCATTAGAACTTGGATCAAGAAATATTAGAAGTAATGTAATTGCACCAGGATTTATTGAAACTGAAATGACTTCTAGTCTTAATGAAGAAACTGTTGACAGTTGGAGAAGCTCAATCCCACTTAAAAGAGGAGGATCACCCAAAGATATTGCAAATGCTTGTGTGTTTTTAGCTAGTGATTTAAGTTCTTATATAACAGGACAGACTTTGAACGTTGATGGAGGCATGTTAACATAACAAACTATCATTGAGTAGAATTAATTTTGAATTACCTTTTTTCTTCTTTTTTGTATTTATTACAATAGGATTTTTTTTAAGCTGGTATCTTTACAGAAAAGAAATAAAACAAAATAACTTATCAAAAGCAATAATCTATTTATTGTTTTTTTTAAGATTTTCAACTTTTACAATTCTAAGTATTTTTCTTCTTCAACCTAAAATTGTAAAATCAGAATTAGTTGAAGAAAAACCGATATTAGTTTTTGCTCAAGACAACTCAAAAAGTATAGTTAATAATATCGATTCAATTTTTTATAAAAAAAAATATTCGGATTCCATCAGATATTATTTAAATGAACTTTCAAAGTACTATGATGTTAGAACATGTGCTTTTGGTAGAGAAGTCAAATCAGATACTATTTTTACTTTCAGTGATAATTATTCAAATTTTGAAAACTTATATGATTTCGTTAGTAATAAGTACCATGGTACAAATATTACGGACTTAATTATAGCTTCGGACGGTATTGTAAATAGAGGTCAAGATTTATCATACTTATCACTTCAACCATCAATTTCTGTCAATACAGTTTTACTGGGTGATACGAATGATTATGATGACATGATGATTAAATCAATCAATAATAACAAATATGCCTTATTAGAAAATAATTTTCCAATTGAAGCTTCTATTTATTCAAATAAAAATTTTCAAGATGTTGAAATTTGCTTGTTCTCAGGATCCGATCTTTTACAAGAAAAAAAGATCAAATATTTAAAAAAGGGAATATCTAAAATAAAATTTATTGAGAAAGCAAAAAAAAATGGGAATAAAGTATACAGGGTAGTTGTTAAGGAAAAATTGAGTGAAAAAAACATTTTAAATAATTCAATAAAAACATCTGTAGAAATAATAGATTATTCTCAGAAGATATTAATTTTAACATCAGGCCCTCATCCTGATATTTCTGCTCTAAATTGGGCATTAGAAGATCAATTAAAGTCAAAAGTAAGTACTTTTTATATTGATGATTTTGATGAGCAAATTAGTAATTATGATTTAGTTATTTTTTATAAACCAACAGAAAATAATGAAATGATGAGAGCTTTAGAAAAAAGCAGAGATTTAAAACTTCCATCCTTAATTATTTCAGGTTCAAAATTAAAACCTTCTTCAAAAAACAATTTATTACTAGGATTAAAACAAAATAATTTCAAGGGAACTAATAAAGTTTCTGTACAATTAAATAATGATTTTAAATCTTTTAGACTTGAAGAAAAGTGGCTTAAAATAATAAATGATTTCCCACCAATTACTGTCCCATTTTCAGTTGATTATAAATTAGTTTCTAATGCTAATATTTTAGCATATCAAAGTATTAATAATTTAAAAATGAACTATCCGATGATTTATTTTTTTGATATTGAAAATACAAAACATGCAGTAATAATGGGAGAAGGAATTTGGAGATGGAAAATGACCGAATTTAAATCCTTTAATAATTCAAACGTATTTAAACAATTTTTTAAAAAAATCCTTCAATACTTAAAGAAAATTGATAAAAAATTAAGATTAAATACTGTAGTTCCCATAGAGAACTTCGAGGATGATCCGCTGTATGTGTATGCTGAATACTATAATGAAATAATGGAGATAGAAAATGAAATTGACATTGAATTTTCATATTCTAATTCAAGTGGAAAGGAATTTTCAAAAAATTTAATTTCTAGGGAAAATTTTTATGATTTAAAATTAAATGGTTTACCTCTTGGCAAGTACAAATATAAGATGATTGTAAAAAACAGTACTGAAAAAATATTAAATACTGGTGTTTTTTCTATTGTTGAATCTCCCATAGAAAAGCTAAATACTGTTGCAAATCATAGTAAATTGTCTTTAATCAATCAAAATGGAAGTAGTTTCTATTTTTCAAACTTTATAAAATTAAAAAATCAATTAATGTTGAGTTATGAAAGTAAAATAAAGGCTCATAATGAAAAAACAGAAAAAGATTTAATAAATTTTAAATGGCTTATTCTGTTACTATTGATTACCTTTTTTAGAATGGTTCTTAAGAAAAAATAAAGGGATGAAGTAAGTTGTTAATATAAATTATCATCTAACTCTTCATATCCTTGAGTGTCGTCATCTTTAAACTCATTCATTATGTCGTCAATTTCGTTTTGTTTAGGATCGTTATCTGTTAACGAAATTTCTTCATATTCTTTAGGTTTATATTCACCTAATTGATGAAGTATTGATATTTCCTTTTTACTTGTGGATATATTTTCTTTTAATATTTCTATATAAAATATATTCATGTTAAGAAAATCATTAACATATAAAAATTTAATTTCACTAGAATTAAACACATCTTCAATTAAAATAGAATCCATGAATTTAATGAGGTTTTCATCTCCAATATTCATATTCATTAATGTGATTTCCTCCCTTTTATCCCATGTCTCATTACTGTAGTAAAATGAAGACATTTCTTTCATATTAAGATTGAAGTTTTCTACAAGGAAATTATGAAGATCCTTAAAACTACATTTTTTATAAATTCTTATGTCAGCAAATATATCTTCTTGAGTATCTGCAACAATTCTTATGTCAAGCGAATTATTTTTCAATTAGTCCAATTTCTTTAGCTTTAGTCAGCATATATTCTTTAGCATCTTCATAGCTGTTTTTTATTATACCATCTAAAATAGCATTTTTAATAGATTCTTTTAAGTATTCCGACCTCTTTACAAGGTTTAATATTAAAAGTATCCATAATTTCTTTTCCATCAATTGGGGGTTGCCAATTTTTAATTTTATCTCTATCTTCTAAATCTCTAAGTTTTTCTTTAACATTCTCAAATCTATTTAGATATTTTATTTTTTTTTCTTTGTTTTTTGAAGTAATATCCGACTTACAAAGTGTCATTAGATCTTCTAGCTCATCTCCTGCTTCAAATAGTAATCTTCTAAGGGCTGAATCTGTAATGCTTTCGTTAGTTAAAGAAATTGGTCTAAGATGTAATAAAACTAGTTTTTGAACATACTTCATTTTATTATCAAGAGGAAGTTTTAATTTCCTAAATATAGATGGAACCATTCTTGCTCCTTTATCCTCATGCCCGTGAAATGTCCAACCTTGAGTGGAATTAAACCTTTTGGTATTAGGTTTTGCAATGTCATGTAATAATGCAGCCCATCTTAACCATAAATTGCCGTTACTAAATGGAAGAATATTATCAAGAACTTTTAAAGTATGATAGAAATTATCTTTATGGCTTTTCCCATTAATATTTTCAATTCCTTTTAATAATTGAAACTCAGGAAATATTATTTTGAGTAGACCTGTTTCTTCTAATAACTTAAACCCAGAACTAGGTCTTTTACTCAATATTATTTTATTTAGCTCTTCGGTAATTCTTTCTTGAGCAACTATTTTTATTCTATCAGCGTTTTTGGAAATTGCATTTAATGTTTCTTTCTCAATTTTGAAATCAAGTTGAGATGAGAATCTAATTGCTCTCATCATTCTTAATGGATCATCTGAAAAGGTCAAGTTAGGATCAAGTGGAGTTTTAAGTATCTTATTTTTAAGATCATTCAATCCATTGAAAGGATCAATTAATTGACCATAATCTTTACTATTTAACGATATTGCTAGGGCATTTATTGTAAAATCTCTTCTTTTTTGATCTTCTTCAAATGTCCCTGTTTCTATCTTGGGATTTCTTGAGTTCGATCTATAACTTTCTTTTCTAGCCCCTACAAATTGAACCTCTATATCGTCAACTATTATCATTGCAGTTCCAAAACTTTTAAAAACTTTAACAGGTGAACTTTTAAGCTTTTTAGCTGTTTTTTTTGCAAAATCAATTCCACTTCCAATTGCGACTATATCAATATCTTTAGTTTCCCTATTCAATAATTGATCTCTTACGTACCCTCCAATTACAAACGCATCTTGCCCAATCTCATTACCCACATTTGATATGGTTTCAAAGATTCTTTTAGATTTCAAAAGGTTACTATATCTATTTTCTGAGATATTCAATTTGATCTTTGTTAATTTTTATTACTGATGATGGCTTTCCTGAAGATTTTACGTCAAAATTAATAATAACATCAACAGCATTTAAAATTGAGGAAGAAATATTATCGATAGTTTTTGGAAAAGAATCTCCGCTTAAATTTGCCGAAGTAGAAATTAATGGTGAATTAATAGATTTAATTATTTTTTTTAATTCAGGAACTGGTGTAACTCTAAATGATATTTCATTTAAATCATTAGATAAAAAAGAATATTCTTTTTTGCAATTTGGATATATTATAGTAGGAGGAAAGTTTGGCTCTTGTTCTATATCAATGACTTTAAAATTTATATGATTAATATATTTCGATAAGTTATTAGAATGATCCAATAAATTTATAAAAGGCATATTATGGGATCTTTTTTTTAATTCATAAACTTTAAGAACACTTTTTTTAATTGTTGATTTACAACCAATTGCCCAAATAGTTTCAGTTGGATATATAATGATTCCTCCCTTGTTGATAATATTAATAACAGAATCAAATTCTGATTTATCTAACTTTTTATAATAAGCTGTTGTAGACATCAATTAATTGTTTTGAGAGTACTTCTGGTTTAAATTTCTCTGCATGAATAAGACCTTCTTTAATCATTGTCTTCCTAAGTTTATCATCCGTTAGGCAGACTTCAATTTGATGGGCAAATTCCTCACTATTTTGTGGGTCAATATATTTGCTAGTATTCCCCACCTGCTTCCTTAAAACAGCTTCCTTTACTACTAATTACTGGAATTTCACAATTTAGAGCTTCTAAAATTGGTATGCCAAACCCTTCAAAAAGTGACGGATATACAAATAATGATGAAAGTCTATATATAATAGGTAATTCCTCTATTGAAATGTTTTCTAAAAAAATTATTCTACTAATATCGAATTTAATTTTTTTCATTTGAATCTTTAAAAAATTCATGTATTGAGTTGGTTTACCTATTACTACAAGAGGAATATCAATTTTCATAATATTAATAGCATTAATAACAGAGATCAAATTTTTTCTTGTTTCAATAGTTCCTACATTAAGTATAAAATTTTCTGGAAGATTAAATTTATTTTTAACTGAATTTAGCATATTTAAAGAAGATTTCTTTCTAAAATTTTTATGGCAACTTTGATATATCACTTTAATTTTTTCAGGTTTAATTTTGTAAAAATCTATGATATCTTGCTTCGTTTGTTGGCTTATAGCAATAGTAAGATCAGAATGTTTAACGGCATATTTAAATTTTATATCGTATACTTTTCTATCAATTGATCTATAATTCCTTGGGAATCTTTTAAAAATTAAATCATGAATGGTAACTATATATGGAATATTTTTAACTCTAACTCTAGGAATTTCATTACTTAATCCATGATATATATCAACCCCATTTTTAATAATAGCTTTTTCCATATTTATGGATCGCCACAACCCTTTGAAAGTTTTATTTAATTTATTTTCTGGAAATATAGATTTTATATTATTGTAATCAGATATAAAATCTAACCTTGGAGTTTCCGAATCTTTAGGAGCAAACAATAAGTATTCATTATTTGAATATTGTTGTACTAAATTCTCTATTAAATCTCTACTGTAATTTCCTAACCCAGTAAAATTTTGATAAGCTCTTTTTGCATCAAAACCTATTTTCATAGTCTATCGTTAATTAAAATAATTTTTATAAAATTATACAGTAATTTCAAATTCTCTTAAAACTTCATTAAGAGATGTTTTTAAATCAGTACTTGCTTTACGTTCCCCTATTATCAAAGCACAAGGGACATGATAATCACCACTTTTAAATTTTTTATTGTAAGAACCGGGGATAACTACTTTCCTTTCTGGCACTAAACCTCTATATTCCTTTGGTTTTGATCCAGTAACATCAATTATTTTTGTAGAATTTGTAATTACCACATTTGCTCCCAAAACAGCTTCCTTCCCAACTCTTGCACCTTCAACAATTATACATCTTGAACCAATAAATGCATTATCTTCAATAATTACAGGAGATGCTTGTAACGGCTCTAATACTCCACCTATTCCTACACCACCACTTAAGTGAACATTTTTACCTATTTGAGCACAGGAACCAACTGTTGCCCAAGTGTCAACCATTGTTCCAGAATCCACATAAGCACCAATATTTACATAGGAAGGCATCATAATGACATTTCTAGCTAAATAAGACCCATATCTAGCAATTGCGTGAGGAACAACTCTAACACCCTTTGTTGCATAATTGGATTTTAGTTTCATTTTGTCATGAAACTCTAATGGTCCAATTTCGATAGTTTCCATTTTTCTTATTGGAAAATATAAAATAACAGCTTTTTTAATCCACTGATTAGTTATCCAAACCTCATTAACCTTATCACAAACTCTTAATTCCCCTATATCTAACATGTCAATCACCTTTTCGATAGCAATTATGGTGTTACTATCTTTTAATAGCTCTCTATTAATCCATGCATTATTGATAATATTTTCTAAATCCATAGTGCAAATATCATAATAAATTTAAATGGTTCTATTTTATAGGTTTATATTTGACTTATGAGTCAATTTTTATCCTTAGATTATGGACTAAAGAGAGTAGGTGTTGCATACTGTGAAGCTCCATTAAATATTGCATATGCACTAACTACAGTTAATACTAAAGATTTATTTAATTTTTTAGAGACCTACATAAAAAAAAATAAAGTATCAAAAATTATAGTTGGAAATCCAAAGTCATTAAGAGGAGAACCAACTCATTCTACAGAATTCACCCATACTTTTTTTAATAAAATTTCAATAATGTATCAAGAAATTGATTTTGAACTTTATGACGAAAGGTTTACATCAAAAATTGCTAAGCAAACAGTGTTAAGTAGTGGAGTCAAGAAAATGAAAAGGAGAAATAAGGAGAACATAGATAAAATTTCTGCAGTAATTATATTACAAGATTATTTACAATCAGTAGAGTTTTATAAACCGTCAAAAACATAGATGACTTCATCTTGTTTTTTCATTAAATAATGCTCTCTAGCAAATTTTTCTAAAGCAAATTTATTAGTAGTTAATTGTTTAGTCTTTGTCTTGATATTTGAAATTTCATTTTGTTTTTTGATGTTTTCTTCTTTAATATCGAAAAGCTCTGTTTTCATTTTAAACATTTTAAAAATAGTCGTATCATCTATAATTAACAAAGTAAATAATAAGATAACTGTAGATAGTATATATCTGTTTTTAAATATTTGAAATGGTTTCATATTACAAGCTTATGAATTACTTTAAAAAAACATCTTTATGGTTTGATTCTTTTTGAACATTTAAATGTTTATTCTAATAAAAAAAATTAATATATAATAATAAAGTAAATTTTGAAAAATTGAGTAATAATATACTGTGTACAAAAAACATATTATGAATATTTTTTATATTAAATTTAATATTAATATTACTAAATGAAGATAAATATATGTCTGATTTTTTTTGTTGAAATACTATTTTTTTCATGTGTTAAGGAAAAAGTTGAGTATCAAAACCCTTGCATTAGTGGGGTTTGCAATACTGATTACAAAGTTGTTTATTTAGGAGATACTTTAAACCCAAATTCTAATAATCATTGGGAATTGGAGTACAATGGTTTAAATTATTTTCAGGTTTGTGGCAATCTTTCAAAACTTAATGATCAATATGTTATTAATGGAGTTCCATTAACAGAAGCTAATTTTGATTCTGATTATTGGATTTTATTTGATACTTTAAATTTTCAAGTTCCAATGTATTCTTACTTAGGTTGGTTTAATGATCAAACTTTAAATAACCCTATTTCAATAGGTAATTACACTTATTCAATGGTTGATTTAATAAATCTTCATCCTCCTTTGAATATTGTTGGATATCAAATACCAAAATATTTTTGTTGGGAATGTCCATACGCATCAACTATTGTAGGTGTTCATTCTAAATATAATTATAGACCAACTTGTAACGTTTTTCTTGATAATGAAATGATTGGTGATACCATAAATATATTTATAGAAACTATTTTTAATAATGATATAGGAGATAGTGATTCGGTAAATAATCAATTAAAAATTATAATTATTTAAAGTGATATTAAAATGACAAATTAGCAAAAAAATTAATTTTAATTGTTTTGTTAGGACATTATGTCATAGTTATTATTAAATTATTAATTGGCATATTCTTTGAAGATAATCAACAAAAAACCATAATAAATGCAAAAAGGAACTATAAACGTACAGAGTGAAAATATCTTTCCAATAATTAAAAAATTTCTTTATTCTGATACAGAGATATTTTTAAGAGAGTTAGTATCAAATGCAGTTGATGCTTCTCAAAAACTGATGACTTTATCAATAGCTGGAGAATTTAAAAAGGAATTAAAAGATTTAAAGGTAGAGGTAATTCTTGATGCTAAGAAAAAAACTCTAACTATTAGAGATCATGGAATTGGAATGACTCAAGATGAAGTTAATAAATACATAAATGAAGTTGCTTTTTCTGGTGCTGAAGAATTTCTGGAACAATATAAAGACAAAGACCCAAAATCTATAATTGGTCATTTTGGACTAGGTTTTTATTCGTCATTTATGGTTTCTAGTAAAGTCCAAATAAAGACCTTGTCTCATAAAAAAGGTTCAAAAGCTGTTCAATGGGAATCGAAAGGTGATCCAACTTTTGAGCTTAAAGAAATTAAAAAAGAACATCGAGGTACTGATATTATTCTTCATATTGATAAAGATTCAAAAGAGTTTTTAGAAGAAAATAGAATTTCTGGTATTTTAAATAAATATTGTAAATTTTTGCCTATTGATATAGAGTTTGGAACCAAATCAGAATCAATTGATGATCCAAAAGGTAAAAAGGATAAAGATGGTAATATTGAAAAAACTAGTATTGAAATTCCAAATATTATAAATAATACTCAACCGGCATGGATCAAAAAACCAGTTGACTTAAAAACTGAGGACTACAAGTCTTTTTATAATGAGTTATATCCATTTACTGAAGAGCCTCTTTTTCATATTCATTTAAACGTAGATTATCCATTTAATTTAACTGGAATTCTTTACTTTCCCAAATTAAAAAACCAAATAGAACTTCAGAAGAATAAGATTCAACTTTACAGTAATCAAGTTTTTATTACAGATTCTGTAGAGAATATCGTTCCTGAATTTTTAACACTTCTTCATGGTGTAATTGATTCTCCAGATATTCCATTAAATGTTTCAAGATCATATTTGCAAAGTGATAGTAACGTAAGAAAGATTTCTAATCATATTACCAAAAAAGTAGCCGATAAATTATCTGGAATGTTTAAAAAAGACAGGAAAGATTTTGAAAACAAATGGGATGATATAAATGTTTTTATTCAATATGGAATATTAACAGATGAGAAATTCCATGAAAAAGCTAAACCTTTTAGTCTACTTAAAAACGCTAAAGATGAGTATTTCACATTAGAAGATTATAAAGAAAAAGTTAAAGCTGCACAAACTGATAAAAATGATAAATTAGTAATTCTTTATTCTCATGATAAAGATGAGCACCATTCTTTAATAGCTTCCGCACATAACAAAGGATATGATGTTGTAATTATGGATGGTCCCCTAGCATCACACTATATTTCTAAAGTAGAACAAGATTTGGGTGTTTCATTTGCAAGATTAGATGCAGATACTATTGATAAAATAATTTCTAAAGATGAAAATATACCTTCTAAACTTTCAAAAGAGCAAGAAGATTCATTAAAACCTATTTTTGAGGAAATTGTAGAAAAAGAAAAGTATACTATTCAAGTTGAAAGTTTAAGTGAGTCTGAAAAGCCTGTTTTAATTACTCAGAGTGAATTTATGAGAAGAATGAAAGAACAACAGGCAGCCGGAGGTGGTGGTATGAACATGATGGGAGTGATGCCTGAAATGTATAATTTAGTTATTAATACAAATCATGCTTTAATTTCAAAACTAATTGAATCTAAAGGTGAAAATCAAAAAGTTTTAGCTAAACAAGCTTTGGATTTAGCACTTCTATCTCACGGAATGCTAAAAGGTAAAGATTTAAGCGATTTTGTAGAAAGAAGTTTTGAATTAATTTAAGGTGTCTATAGGAATTGGAGGTTTAGTTGGTGCAGTACTTGGTTTTTTTGCAACAAGGAGTTTATTTGGTGCATTTATAGGCTATTTTATTGGATCTAGCTTTGATAGGTTCAATTCTAATAAATCAAAATCTTCAAATTCATATAATTTTAGATCTGGTTCGTATTCTAATGATGCAAACTATTATTCTTCAAGATTAAACCAAAATGATTTTGCCACTGCACTTCTGATACTTTCTGGTGCAGTTATGAAAGCAGATGGTAAAATTTTAAAATCTGAACTGGACTATGTTAAAGATTTTTTCAAACAACAATTTTCTGTTCAACTTGCATCAAAATATATCAGTGATTTTAAAGATATTCTCAGCAAAGATTTTGTACTAAGTGAAATATGTAGCACTATAAATAATAGTATGCCTATAAGGCAAAGATCACTTTTATTACAATATTTGTTTGGAATTGCTCAAGCAGATGGAGATGTTTCTGATTCTGAAATGAAAGTGATACAAAGAATTGCTTCATATTTCCGTATTTCAAGAATGGAATTTGAACAAATAAAATCTCTATTTTATAAAGATACTTCTAGTTATTATAAAGTTCTTGGTATAAATGAATCTTCTACAAATGACGAAATAAAAAAAGCATATAGAAAAATGGCTGTAATGCACCACCCTGATAAGTTTAACCAATTAGGGGAAGAACAACAGAAAGCAGCGAAAAAAAAGTTTCAAAAAATTCAAGAAGCATACGAACATATTAAGAAAGAGAAGTCTATTAAGTAAATGAAAGATTTATTTAATATCTTTTTTAAGCACTATTGGATTTTATTTTTCTTATTTTTTTTGTGGTTTTTACACTTAATCAATTACCATTACAGTCTAAATCTTTATGAGTTAGGTATTTTCCCAAGAACTTTTGAAGGTTTGTTTGGCATTTTTTTTGCTCCTTTAATACATTCTGTTAAAGACCATAATCACATTATAAATAATTCAATTCCATTCTTAATACTTTCTTGGGCTTTATTCTATTTTTACCACCCAATTGCATGGAGAGTATTATTTTTTTCTTGGATTCTTACTGGTTTACTTGTCTGGATATTTGCTAGGAATTCTTTTCATATAGGTATCAGCGGAGTTATATACAGTTTGTTATTCTTTTTATTTTTCAGTGGTGTGTTTAGAAAAGATTCAAGATTACTCACAGTTGCTCTACTGGTTGTTTTTATTTACGGAAGTATGTTTTGGGGTATTTTTCCATATGATTGGAAAATTAGCTACGAAAGCCATATGGCAGGTGCATTAGTAGGAATTCTTTTATCAATTTTTTTCAAAAATCAAAAAGCTACTTTTATAAAAGTAAAAACTCAATGGGAAAAAGAAGAGGAATTAGGAATTGATACAGATGATTTAAATGGTGCTTGGAAAGAAACTAACGATTATGATTAATCTTTTTTAGTCTTAGTTTTCTTTTTCTTGACATCTATTTTCACCAATATTTCTTCTTTTTTTTCATCAAAATCTAATTTTATTAAATCTCCTTCTTTAACTTTTTTCTTAATTATCTCTTCTGCTAATGGATCTTCAATATATTTTTGAATTGCTCTATTTAATGGTCTAGCACCATATTTTTCATCAAAACCTTTTTCTGCAATATATTCTTTGGCTACTTTAGTTAATTCTACCTTATATCCTAAAGAATTTATTCTTTTAAATAGTTTTTCTAGTTCAATATCAATGATTTTTAAAATATCTTTTCTTGTTAAAGAGTTGAAAATCACTACATCATCAATTCTATTTAAGAATTCTGGAGCAAATGTTTTCTTTAATGCATTTTGTATAACTCCTTTCATATTGTCCTGATCGTTGTCATTTCTTGTTTTAGTACCAAATCCAACTCCCGTACCAAAGTCTTGAAGTTGTCTAGCACCAATATTAGAAGTCATAATTATGATTGTATTCTTAAAATCAATAGTTCTACCCAAGCTATCTGTCATCTTACCATCGTCTAATACTTGTAGAAGTAAATTAAATACATCAGGATGAGCTTTTTCTATTTCATCAAGTAAAATAATTGAATATGGTTTTCTTCTTACTTTTTCAGTAAGCTGTCCACCTTCTTCATAACCTACATATCCAGGAGGAGCGCCTATTAGTCTAGATACAGCAAACTTTTCCATGTATTCGCTCATGTCTATTCTTATTAAAGCTTCTTCACTATCAAATAAAAATTTTGACAATACTTTACAAAGTTGAGTCTTACCAACACCAGTTGGTCCTAAAAAAATAAATGATCCAACAGGTTTGTTTGGGTCCTTAAGTCCAGCTCTATTTCTTTGTATTGCTTTAACTATTTTAGTAATAGCTTCATTTTGACCAATGACAGTGCCATTCATTGATTCGGCCATTTTCATCAATTTACCACTTTCTTTCTCAGCAACTTTTTGAACAGGAATTCCTGTCATCATAGCTACTACTTCAGCCACATCTTCTTCAGTTACTTCTTGTCTATGAGTTTTACTATCTTCTTCCCATTTATTTTTTGCAGTATCAAGTTCCTCGTTTAATTTCCTCTCAGAGTCTCTTAATCGCGCAGCTTCTTCATATTGTTGGCTTCTTACAACCTTATTTTTCAGCTCTTTAATATCTTCAATCTTTTTTTCAATTGTAATTATAGATTCTGGAACATTTATGTTAGTTATATGAACTCTTGAACCAACTTCATCTAAAGCATCTATAGCTTTGTCTGGAAGATGTCTATCGGAAATATATCTTTCAGTTAAATAAACACAAGACTTTAAAGCATTCTCTGAATATTTAACATTGTGATGATCTTCGTATTTTTCTTTTATGTTGTCTAAAATTTGCAAAGTTTCATCTGCAGTAGTTGGTTCGACAAGTACTTTCTGAAAACGTCTTTCAAGTGCTCCGTCTTTTTCAATAAATTGTCTGTACTCATCTAAAGTTGTAGCACCTATACATTGGACTTCTCCTCTTGCTAACGCAGGTTTAAACATGTTAGAAGCATCTAAAGAACCTGATGCTCCACCAGCACCAACTATAGTGTGTATTTCATCTATAAATAATATAATATCAGGAGATTTTTCTAACTCATTCATCACGGCTTTCATTCTTTCTTCAAATTGTCCTCTGTATTTAGTTCCAGCAACTAATGAAGCAAGATCTAGGGAAATAATTCTTTTATTAAAAAGTACTCTAGATACTTTTCTTTGAGTTATTCTAAGAGCTAATCCTTCTGCAATTGCAGATTTACCTACACCTGGTTCTCCGATTAAAAGTGGGTTGTTCTTTTTTCTTCTAGAAAGAATTTGTGAAACACGTTCGATCTCTTTTTCACGACCAACAATAGGATCTAATTTATCATCTTCTGCAAACCTTGTTAAATCTCTTCCAAAATTATCTAACACAGGTGTTTTTGACTTACTATCGCTTGTTTTTTTTGAGGAGCTACTTGAAAAGCTATCTTCTTTTTCCATATCATCTTCATCTGCAGACTCAGGAAATTTAGATTCAGGTAAAACATCAGGTTTATATCCAGATTCCATCATAATATCTAATTCTTCTTTTATAGACTCGTAATTTAAATTATGTTCTTTAAGAATAGAGGATGCGATATTGTTGTCCTCCTTGAGTATTGATAAAAGTAAATGTTCAGTACCAATCATATTACTTTTAAATAATTTTGCTTCTAAATAAGTAATTTTCAAAACTTTCTCAGCCTGTTTTAATAGAGGAATATTACCAGAACTCTTAAGTTCTGAAAGTTGACCGGAATCTAACTTAGATTCTAATTTCTTCCTTAAATCCTTTGAATTTATCCCTGAAGACTCAATCATCTTCATAGCAACTCCTTCACCTTCTCTTATTATACCTAATAATAAGTGTTCTACTCCTATATAATCATGTCCTAGCCTCAAAGCTTCTTCTCGGCTGTAACTAATTACTTCTTTTACTCTTGGTGAAAATTTAGCATCCATACTTCAAAATTAATATTGTTTTTCACATTTAAAACAACTGTTACAAATTTAATCAACAACATTTTTGTTAATTGTTCATAATATTTCTATTTCTCACATGTTTTTGTGGATAAATCATTACTGTAACACTATCTATAATCTATAAAGAAATTATACTTTCGCTCTATAATATTTTTAACTATAATTTTTAGCTATGAGTGAACAAAGCGGTGAAAGAATAATTTCTGTTAGTATTGAAGATGAAATGAAGACTGCTTACATTGATTATTCAATGTCAGTAATAGTTTCTAGAGCATTGCCAGACGTTAGAGATGGTTTAAAGCCTGTTCATAGAAGAGTTTTATTCGGAATGCTTGAATTAGGTGTTAGATCTAATAGTTCATTTAGGAAATCTGCTAGAATAGTTGGTGACGTGTTAGGCAAGTATCATCCTCACGGTGATTCTTCAGTTTATGATACTATGGTAAGAATGGCTCAGCATTGGTCTCTTAGATATCCTTTAGTTGATGGACAAGGAAACTTTGGTTCAGTTGATGGAGATAGTCCAGCAGCAATGAGATATACCGAGGCTCGATTAAGAAAAGCTGCTGAAGAATTATTATCTGATTTAGAGAAAGATACTGTTGATTTTGCACCAAACTTTGATGATTCTCTAAAAGAACCTACCGTACTTCCTACAAGAATACCTAATTTATTAGTTAATGGTTCTTCAGGTATCGCAGTAGGAATGGCAACAAATATGGCTCCTCATAATTTAACTGAGGTTATAGACGGTACAATTGCTTATATCAACAATAAAGATATTGATATAGATGGCTTAATGGAACACGTAAAAGCTCCAGATTTCCCAACAGGAGGAACTATTTATGGCTATGAAGGCGTTAAAAATGCTTTTCATGAGGGTAAAGGAAGAATTGTGATGAGAGCAAAAGCCATGATTGAAGAAATTAGAGAAAATAGAGAAGCAATTATTGTTACAGAAATTCCATATCAAGTCAACAAAGCTGATATGATTCAAAAAACAGCTGCATTGGTAAATGAAGGAAAACTTGTTGGTATTTCAGAAATCAGAGATGAATCTGACAGGAATGGAATGAGAATTGTTTATGAAATAAAAAGAGATGCTATTCCAAATGTGGTGTTAAATAAATTGTATAAGTACACGTCTTTACAAACCTCATTTTCAGTTAATAACATAGCATTAGTAAAGGGTAGACCAGTTGTTTTAAATCTTAAAGATTTAATTCTTCATTTTGTTGATCACCGTCATGATGTAGTTGTTAGAAGATCAAAATTCGAACTTAAAAAAGCCGAAGATAGAGCTCACATTTTAGAGGGATTAATTATTGCTTCTGATAATATAGATGAAGTAATAGCCCTTATAAGAGGATCCAAAAGTCCTGATGAAGCTAGAGAGAAGTTAATTAGTAAGTTTAAATTATCTGATTTACAGTCTAAGGCTATTGTTGAAATGAGGTTAAGACAATTAACTGGCTTAGAACAAGATAAACTAAGAGCTGAATACAACGATCTATTAACGGTAATTGAAGATTTAAAGGACATTCTTAACAGAGAAGACAGAAGAATGGATATTATAAAAAATGAATTACTAGAAGTTAAAGATAAATATGGAGATGAGAGAAGATCTGTAATTGAATATTCTGCAAATGAAATGAAAATCGAGGATTTAATTCCCAATGCAGAAGTTGCTATAACAATTTCTCATGCAGGTTATATTAAAAGAACAAGTCTCAACGAGTACAAGGTTCAAAATAGAGGAGGAGTTGGCTCAAAGGGATCATCTACTAGAGAAAAAGATTTCCTACAGGAGTTATTTGTTGCTACTAACCATAACTGGTTGTTGATTTTTACAGAAAAAGGGAAATGTTTTTGGATGAGAATATTTGAAGTTCCTGAGGGTAATAAAGCTGCAAAAGGAAGGGCTATTCAAAACCTTATTAATATTGAACAAGATGATAAGGTAAAAGCATATGTTGTTGTAAAAGATATTAAAGATGAAGAATACACTACAAATAATTTTATTGTAATGTGTACTAAAAAAGGTATTATCAAAAAAACCAGTCTTGAAGCCTATTCTAGACCAAGAACAAACGGTATAAATGCTATTGGAATTAGAGAAGGTGACGAACTTCTAGAAGCACGACTCACTAATGGAAACAGTGAAATATTAATGGCTATTAATTCAGGTAGAGCTATTAGATTTAATGAATCTAAAGTTAGATCCATGGGAAGAACTGCTTCTGGTGTTAGAGGCATTACTTTAGCTTCAACTGATCAAGTAATTGGGATGGTTTGTGTAGAAGATTTTTCTAGAACAATAATGGTAGTTTCTGAAAATGGTTTTGGTAAAAGAACACTACTTAATGACGCTGAAACAAATGAACCAATTTACAGAATCACTAATAGAGGTGGGAAAGGTGTTAAAACATTAAATATCACAGAAAAAACAGGAAACTTAATTGCCATAAAATCAGTTACTGATGAAGATGATTTAATGATAATAAATAAATCTGGGATTACTATTAGAATGCATGTTGCAGATATTAGAACTCAGGGTAGAGCTACTCAAGGAGTTAAATTAATTAATTTAAAAGGTAAAGATCAAATTGCTGCTGTTGCTAAAGTTGAAAAAGATGATGAAGAAGATTTATTAGATGAAAACATGGAATTAAATGAGAATTTAAATAATGAAACTACTGAAAATCCTTTAAATGATTCCCCAGATAATTCAAGTGACAAATCATCTGAAGATACTCAAAATGAAAATGAATAAAATATAAATTATGAATAAGTACTTTTTTTGTGGATTATTAAGCATCTTAATATCATTTAATTTTGCTCAAAAATTACAATTAACTGAAGCGGCTACTGAGTTTAGAAATAATTACAATAGCTCATGGATTTCTATTCCTGATTCTCTTTTAAGAGCAACACAATTAGCTAAAAACAAACCTATTCTTTTAAAAGCTAAAAAGGCCATTGATGAATCCTATGCAAAGCAATTAGAAACTCCATTTACTAAACCTAAAGATTTAACAAAAATGTATTTCTACAGAGGAGTAGTTTATTTGGATTATTTGATGATGTCTGCAATTGATCAAAACATATTAAATGAAATATCCAATAATGGTGAGCAAAATACGAAAGAAGCAACCTTTGGATCTTTTAAAAAGTGTTTAGAATTAGATGTCAAAAACCAATGGAAGTCTGACATTACCAATAAAATAAGTACATACAGAAATATATCTATAAATTCTGGTGTAGATTTTTTCCAGAAAAAAAACTATCAAAATGCGTATGAATCTTTTAAAATAGCTGTTGAAATGTATAGTGTACTTACTTTAACGGATACTCTTGCGATGATAAATGCAGCTTTATCTGCTGAAAAAATGAAAAACTATGATGAAGCTTTTAAATATTACAAAATGTGTGCAAACCATAATTACGGAGTAGGTGCTGAAATGTACCAATCTATGATAAGGGTTTTAAATGCAAGTGAAGTAAAAAATGAAGAGCAGATTTTAAGTGTAATACAGGAAGGGAAATTGAGGTTTCCTAAAGATTATGTTCTTAACATAGAAGAATTTAATTATTGGTATTCTAAAGGGAATAATGAAAAGGCGCAACTTGCCTTAGAAAATGCTATTGAATCAGATCCAAGAAATAAAATATTACATTTTAATATTGGCGTTACCTATGATAATATTTCCAACAAATACCATGATGAAAGTAAACACGATTTAGCTTTTAATTATATGAACAAAGCAATTGTTGGATATGAAAATGCTATTAAATTAGATAGTACTTACGTTGATGCTTATTATAATCTAGGTGCTCTTTATTATAACCAATCAATAACATCTAAATCTGTTGCCGGAGATTATTCTGGAGAAAAATATGATTTAGAAATGAAGAAAGCAGATAATATGTTAAAAAAAGCAATTCCATTGCTAGAAAAGGTTTTAACATTCTCATTAAACGATAAATCAACACTTAGAGTTTTAAAAAGCCTTTATTTTAATCTTGATGATATGGTAAATTATTCTAGAATTAAGAAACAACTTGAGTCTTTATAAATATATGCAATTTTTTATTTCCCAATTATGAACCATTATGGTAATATTAGGAAAATGCTTTCTCAACTTAATAGCGAAGTAGAGTACACATTACCACTTTACGAAACTACTCAGCCCTCATTAAATATAGAATTAAACCAATTAATAGGGAGGACAATTAAAATATCTTTTTCAGGAATTATTAACTGCGTTGTCACTGGAAAAAAAATTCGTAAAGCTTATGGCGAAGGTATGTCTTACGATGCATTTAAATCTTCTCCATTAGCAGTTGAAAGTATAATTCGTCCAGAACTTAGTAAAATACATTTAGGAGTAGCTTTAAGAGACTATGATTGGGAAATGGAGCATCATATGAAGCCTCATATTGTTTACTTGTCTAAAACCGCTGGAAATAAGGTAGGCGTCACTAAAGAGTCACAGATTCCAACTCGTTGGATAGATCAAGGTGCTATTCAAGCTCTAATAATAGCAAGAGTTCCTTACAGACAAGCAGCAGGAGCAATAGAAATTTCCTTAAAAAAACATATTAGTGATAAAACCAATTGGAGAAAAATGCTTCAAAATGAAATCAATCAAGACTCATTACTATCAATTAGAGATGAATTATTTTCTAAAGTAGAAAACGAGTATAGACAGTACCTAGTAAGAGAAGAAACCTTATATGACATTAACTTTCCTGTAATTAAATATCCCGAAAAAGTAAAATCATTAACCTTAGATAAAGTTCCAGAAATTGAGGAAAAATTAGTGGGTATTAAGGGGCAATATTTATTATTTGAAAATGATTTAGTTTTCAATGTAAGAAGACATTCTGGCTATTTAATAGAACTCTCATATTGAAATAATTAATAAGTAATAACCTAATTAGTATTAGTTTTTTATATATTTAAAAAAAAGATCAATTATGTCGTATTTAGTAAAAGTTCAAAATTTCTTCTTAAAAAACGATCCTGATCGTTATTATTTAGCCAAAAGAATAACAAGAACTTTTAGAGCAGATGAAGATGCTGTTATGGCAAGATTAGAAGAAATATATGCTAAAGGCGGACCTAAAAAACTTAAAGTCAAAGACATTGCTCCTACAAAAAATAATAAAAAAGTTGAGCCATTATCAGATTCTAATGCTGTTGCAAATTCCGGTTCTGATGTTCCAAAGAAAAGTAAAAAGAAATTATTGATAACAATTGCTTTATTATTAACATTAGCTATTGTTGGAGTAGGAGTGTTTATGAAAATGGGAGACGGTTCTAGTAATGAAAACCCTATAGTTGAACCAGTTGAAAGTGAATCTGAAGAATCTTCCAAGTCTATTGAGGAAATTGAGAAAGTCATTGAAGATGCTGAAAAAGACTCAGTTGTCAACGATATAATTGAAGCAGCAGAAGCTTTGGAGCTTATTCGTTAACTAAGAGGACTAAGGGTTTATTTTGTGATGGATCTTCATTTTTTAATTCTATTTCATCTTTTACATATTCAATTTTAAGAGAAATAGCATAAAGTAATTTGTCCTTTTTTTTAAGCCATCTTTGAGAATCCTTCCAAGAATCTGCACTTCTTGCAAAATGAAATAGTAAATCAAAGCCATTTTTTTTTAACCATATTAAGGCTGAATCTTTACCTTCTACACCTTCAATTGTAGCTAAAAGATGACCGTAATTATTTTCTAATAACCATTTTCTAGATTTTCGATCGTTTAAAAGTGCAAAACAAAATATACCTAATTCTTTATATGGACTTTTCATTAAAAAGTCTCTAAATTCATTTTTCCCATCAATTGCCTCTCCCCATGCAAGTAGTACTTTTACAGGGTACTCTAACTGATTTAAAATTATTTTTTTGGAAATATTACTCATTATTTTTAAACCCTTTCAGCATGATTTTTATAATATCTTGAGCTGCTTCAGAAATTATAGTACCAGGCCCAAATACTGCTGCGATTCCCATATCAAATAGCAGTTGATAATCTTTTTTTGGAACCACGCCTCCAATTATAATCATTATGTCTTCTCTTTTAAGTTTTTTTAATTCCAAAAGCAATTCAGGAATTAATGTAAGGTGACCAGCTGCCAAAGAAGATACTCCAATAATATGTACATCATTTTCAATTGCACTTTTTGCAACTTCACTTGGTGTTTGAAAAAGTGAGCCTATATCAACATCAAAACCAATATCTGCAAAAGAAGTTGCAACAATTTTAGCACCCCTGTCATGTCCGTCTTGCCCCATTTTTGCAACTAAAATTCTTGGTCTTCTACCGACAATATCTTCAAATTCTTTTGTGAGATCTAGCGCTTCTTTATATTTAACATCATCCATAATAGCCTTCGAATATACACCAGAAATACTTCTTACTGTAGCTTTATATCTTCCAAATTCCTTTTCCAAAGCATAGGAGATTTCACCAAGAGTAGCTCTTGCTTTAGCTGCTCGAATAGTTATTTCTAATAAATTACCATTGTTATTCTTAGCTGAATTTGATAATTCATTTAATATCTGATTTACTTCATGTTGATTTCTAATTGATTTAATTTTTTGAATTCTTTGAATTTGATTTTTCTTTACTTCATTATTATCAATTTCCAATATGTCAACATCTTCTGATTCTTTAGATTGGTATGCATTTAATCCAACTATAACTTCTTTACCACTATCAATGTTAGCTTGTCTTTTTGCAGCAGCCTCTTCAATTCTCATTTTTGGCAGTCCTAATTCAATTGCCTTAGTCATACCTCCCTGATTTTCTACTTCTTGAATTAATTCCCAGGCTTTTTTAGCAATATCGTTAGTTAATTTTTCAATGTAATGTGAACCACCTAATGGATCGATTACATTACAAATATTATTTTCTTTTTGAATAAATAGTTGAGTATTTCTGGCAATTCTTGCTGCATTTTCACTTGGAAGAGCAATTGCTTCATCTAATGAATTTGTGTGTAAAGACTGTGTTCCACCAAAAACTGCAGCCATAGCTTCTATATAAGTCCTAGAAATATTATTGTACGGATCATTTTCCGATAAGCTCCATCCAGAAGTCTGACAATGAGTTCTTAGCGCCATTGACTTTTTATTTTTAGGATTAAATTGCTTTATTATTTTAGACCACAATAATCTAGCCGCTCTCATTTTAGCAATTTCAGTAAAATGATTCATTCCTATTCCCCAAAAGAAAGAAAGTCTGGGAGCAAAGTCATCAATTTTTAATCCTACTTCAATTCCTTTTTTTACATATTCTAATCCATTAGCTAAAGTATAAGCAAGTTCAATTTCTGCACTAGCTCCTGCTTCATGCATATGATAACCTGAAATACTTATTGGATTAAACTTTGGCATATTCTTAGAAGTATATTTAAAAATATCACCAACAATTCTCATACTTTCTTTAGGAGGATAGATATAAGTGTTTCTAACCATAAATTCTTTTAAAATGTCATTCTGAATTGTTCCTGTAAGTGATTCTAAACTTATGTTTTGTTCTCTAGCTGCTACAATATAAAATGCCATTATTGGTAAAACAGCACCATTCATAGTCATAGAAACTGACATTTTATCCAAAGGAATACGATTGAATAAAATTTTCATATCTTCTACTGTATCTATTGCAACTCCCGCCTTTCCTACATCAGCTGAAACTCTTTCGTGGTCTGAATCATAGCCTCTATGAGTAGCTAAATCAAAAGCTACAGACAAACCTTTTTGACCAGCTGCTAAGTTTTTTCTATAAAATTCATTAGATTTTTCTGCAGTCGAAAATCCTGCATATTGTCTTATTGTCCAAGGTCTAGATAAATACATAGTTGAATATGGACCTTTTAAATATGGTGGGATTCCAGCATAAAAATTTTCGTGTCCAAATTCAGTTTCTTTTAAGTTTAGAAAGTTTAAGTCAATATTTTTAAATGATTTTCTACTCATTTATTTGAGAATTAAATTAGGAATATCATTCTGGTTAAAGCAATTTAAAATACCACCCTTGTTTTCAATTTCTTTAAATAAAGCCCATGATTTTTCAGCCATTTTAGAAGTAATCTGCTCAATTACATGTGAACCTTTTACTACGTCATCAGAAATATTAATACAACTCTCTTCAAGAAGAATTAATGGAATATTAGTAATTATTTTTTTCCAATAATCTTCTTTAGATTCAATCATAGAGTCATTTAGTTGACAAATATCTGTTCCACCAATGATAGCACTCATTATAGATGATGTAATAGATAAAATTCTAAAGTCTAATTCTTTATTTAGAATTATCATTGGATTTATAGAAGTCTCAATAATTATTTTAGCATTTAATTCATGAACATTTAAAATTTGATTTATAATTGATCTAATTACTTTAATCTTGGAAATATTTTCTAAAAAACTATTATTTAATAGTGTGCTTATTATAACTTTTTTAGGAATTTCTAAAGAGTTTTTTTTATGTATTTCAATTAGTTCATTTAACTGAGCAGCTATTAAAGAAATATCATTAACGTTAGTGTTTAATTTACCATTGTAATTAAGACCATTTACATATATACATTTAAAGTTTTTATTAGTTATATTTTTATGTATTCGAATATAATTATCAATTTTATTAGAATTATTTTCTGATTTATGTATATCTAACAGATCCATTCTAACAGATCCGTTTAAATTATGATTTGAATTTATCCATTTTACCCAGCTAGATATTTGATCATTACTTGAATTGTTATCAATATAAATATGTGTTTGAATAATCTCACTCATCACATTTTTAAAAATAGAATCAACTTCACATCCTGAATTAATATGAATACTATTTACACCATCTTCTAATCTGCTTAAAATTTGGCTATTTAAATTCTTGGTTTGGTTAAATCTCCAGCATATTTGTGAAAGTTTTATTTTTTCCTCATTGAATATTGATTGTGTAGTTTTTATGAATGGATCAATATTTCCATATTCAGTTTCCCAATTAAACTCATTTATGAGTTTATTGTTGATGTCGTCTAAAACTTTATTTTTCCATTGATCAATGGTTGATTCATTAAATTCTGACCATAGGCTCATAGAATTGTATTTAAAAATCTAAATATAAGAATTGAAATTCATTATCTATTATGAAAATATTTTTTAGAAAAAATTAATTATGCTTTAATATTAATTAATATGGATTGAATTTCATTAATTGATTGGTTAATATCTGTATTTTCTATCCAATGATAGGTGGGGTCTTTTTTGAACCATGTCATTTGTCTCTTTGCATATTTCTTAGTGTTGACTTTTATAAGTTCAATTGCATCATCTTTAGAAATATTTCCATTTAAAAAATTAAAAACTTCATTATAACCAACAGTTTTTAAAGCATTTAAGTTTTTAAAGGCTCTTAAGCTCTTAACCTCTTCAAACAAACCATCTTCCACCATTTTATCTACTCTTTGGTCAATATTTGAATAAAGTTTTTCTTTATCTAAATGCAATAAAAATTTAATTATTTTAAAAGATCTCTTTTTAATTTCAGATTTTAAAAAACTAGAATAGGGTTTTGAACTTATATAGCATACTTCAAGTGCTCGTATTAAACGCTGAGAGTTATTTAAATCAATTTTGTCATAGTGAATAGGGTCTAATTGTTTTAATTTTTTTTGAAGACTTTCTAAACCATCTTTATTAAGTTTAGTATTTAAATGGTTTCTAATTTTTAAATCTTTGGGTAATTGATCTAAACCCTTACAAACAGCATCTACATACATTCCAGAACCACCCACTAAAAATGCTTTATTGTTATTAATAAAATATTTTTCTAAATCAATTATTATTTCTTTTTCATAATCACCAGCAGAATAGATGTCATTAATAGACTTGTTATTAATAAAATAATGTGAAACCTCATTTAATTGTTTAGTAGATGGTTTGGCGGTTCCGATAGACATCTCTTTATAAAATTGACGACTATCAGATGAAAATATGGATGTTTTATTTTTTTTAGCTAATTCTATAGATAATCTAGTTTTTCCAACAGCAGTTGGTCCAGATATTACTATTAATAAGGGTATTTTGGCATTATATTGCAAAATATTTTAAATATTAGTTCAACAAATTTTCAAAGTATTCAGTAAGATTTAAATGGTTGATTAAATTTGTGCATGGGTAAAAACTTACTAATACTAGATTTTGGATCTCAATATACACAATTGATTGCAAGAAGAGTTAGAGAATTGAACGTATATTGTGAAATTCACCCTTATAATAAAATCCCTAATAACTTTAATTACAACGGAGTTATTCTTTCTGGAAGTCCTTGCTCAGTCACTCAAAATGATGCTCCAGTCCCAAATCTAAATTCCTTAATTAAAAATATTCCAATACTTGGAATTTGTTACGGTGCTCAATTTTTAGTTAAACATTTTGGTGGAGTTGTAGAAAGTTCTAAAACTAGAGAATATGGGAGGGCTAACTTATCTTTCTTTAATTCAGAAAACTCTTTATTTAAAAATATTCAAAGTAATTCTCAAGTGTGGATGTCTCATGGAGATACTATAAAAAATCTTGCTAAAAACATGGCTAAATTAGCTAGTACTAATGATGTTGAAAATGCTGCATTTCAAATTAGTAATGAAAATATTTTTGGCATCCAATTTCATCCTGAAGTATTTCATTCAACTGATGGATTACAAATTATTAAAAATTTTGTTGTTAATATTTCCAAATGTTCAACTAATTGGACTCCAGATTCTTTTGTTGAAACTTCAATTAAAAATATTAAAAAACAGATAGGTACAGAAAAAGTAGTTTTAGGTATTTCTGGTGGAGTAGATTCTAGTGTTGCTGCTTTACTTTTACATAAAGCTATTGGTGAAAATCTACATTGTATTTTTGTAGATAATGGATTGCTACGAAAAAATGAATTTCAAGAAGTATTAAAACAATATGAATCTCTAGGTTTAAATATAAAGGGGGTAAATGCTAAAAAAGAGTTTTATAATTCTTTAAAAGGACTTTCTGATCCAGAAGAAAAAAGAAAAGCTATTGGTAAAACCTTCATAGATATTTTTGATCTTGAAGCTAATGCAATTAAAAATGTTGACTGGCTAGCTCAAGGAACAATTTACCCAGATATTATTGAATCAGTTTCTGTAAATGGACCATCTGTAACTATAAAATCGCACCATAATGTTGGTGGTCTTCCAGATTATATGAAGTTAAAAATTATTGAACCTTTAAAATCTTTATTTAAAGACGAAGTAAGAAGAGTAGGTAGATCACTAAATCTGCCAAGTCAAATTTTAAATCGTCATCCATTTCCAGGTCCTGGTTTAGGAATAAGAATTCTAGGTGAGATTACAGAACAAAAAATACATATTTTACAGGAAGTTGATCATATTTTTATAAGTGGGTTGAAAGAATATAATCTTTATGATAATGTTTGGCAAGCTGGAGCTATTTTCCTCCCAGTTCAATCTGTTGGAGTAATGGGTGATGAAAGAACTTATGAAAATGCTGTTGCTTTAAGAGCAGTTTCCTCTACTGATGGAATGACTGCTGATTGGTGCCACTTGCCATATGAATTCTTATCAAAAATTTCTAACAGAATAATTAACAATGTGAAAGGAATTAACAGAGTTACTTACGATATAAGTTCTAAGCCACCAGCAACTATCGAATGGGAATAGATAATTTTACATATCGATTTATAATTATTTTAAGTTTTCTCAATATTGGAATAAGTTTAAGATCTCAATCTGAGATTAGGTCTGAATTTATATTTCATACAGTTTCTAGAGGAGAAACTAGTTATGGGATATCCAAAAAATACCAAGTTGATTTAAATGATTTTTTTAGTTCTAATCCTGAAGCATCAAAAGGACTTGTAAAGGGGCAAATTCTTAAAATACCAATAAAACCTTATATAAATAATGAATCTGGTTCAAATCAAGACAGCTTATTTAAGAAGCATGTAGTTTTAGAAGGAGAAACTTTATGGGCTATCGCTAAGATATATGGCGTACAAGTACCAATAATTAAATCATATAACCAGTTATTATCTAATGTCTTAAAAAAAGATCAGCTATTACTAATACCAAATATTTTAGCAGACACAACAGATATAATTAAGCCTTTAATTAAGTATGTTGATCATCCTTTGCTGAATAAATGTGATACATTAATTATACATAATGTAAAAAAGAAGGAAACATTATACTCTATTTCAAAAAAATATAATTTAAGCATTGATAAAATTATTTCTAATAATTTATTTCTAGAAGATGAAGGTCTTTTGAAAGATCAGAATTTAAGGATTAAACTAAGAATTAAAGACTGTTTAGACGATAGTTTATTACAAACCATTGATAGTCTAAGTATTATAGACTCAATCAATTTTCAACCTAAAAAATTAAGAGTGTCGATTGTTTTACCATTTTTTATTGATAAATCAGATTCAATAATTATAAATTGTTCTAAAAATACAGATTGCTCGATTGATAAAATGACTGAAAATTCTTTACAAATATATAATGGAGTTAAAATTGCAATGATTGAGCTTAAAAATTTAGGATATAATTTAGAACTTAATTTATTTGACACTAAATACGATACTAATTTTTTAAATAATATTTTAAATGATAGTATTTTTAAATTATCTAATCTAATAATAGGACCACTTTACTCAAAAAACATAAAAATTACTAGAAAATTTTCTAAAATAAATAATATTCCGATGATATCTCCTTATAATATTCCAAGTCAAGGTTTATTTAACTATCCAAATTTGTTTAAAATTTTCCCATCTAGATCTACACAATCTAAGGAGATGGCTAAATACATAAAAAATAATAACTCTAATGATAATATCTTGGTTATTACAGATTCAAAGGACATCAAAAGTAGTGTATACAGTAATATTTTTTCTGATGTTTTTAATTCTAATTTATTCAATACTGATTCTGTTATTTTAGAAGATTCAATTACTAAAAAAGATTCAATATTTTTTAATGACTCATTAACACCAATTTCATTAATAAGAGGGGAAGATTGGTCATTTATTTTAAATAAATTATCTAGTAATAAAAAAAATATAATTGTTTTATGTTCAAACCAAATTCCTTTTTTAACATATTCTTTTAATCAAATTATAGAATTTTCAAATTCAAAAGATCATTACAAGTCAAAATTCATAATCTTTGGTTTTGAAGATTTATATAGAATGAAAACTATTGATATTAAATATAAAAACAAATTTAACCTTCACTTCGCATCTAAAGGAATTTTGGATTACAAATCTGAAAATGTTAAAATTTTCATAGAAAAATATCAAAAGGAATTTTCTTCTCAACCTACTAGTTTTTCATATTTAGGATATGATATTTTAAAATCAATGTTTCATAAATTCTACCCTTTTAATAATGAAATAAATGATGTTTACAATGGAGTACAATATGAGATTAATTTTGGCCGAATTGATTCAAATAGTGGATCAGAAAACAAGTCTGTAAATTTCTATAATATTACAGATTTTAAATTAGTTAAATTATTGAAAAATTGAAAAAACTAATTTATTTTACTTCAATATTATTTTTTTCTTTTATTATTTATTTAATCTATCCCGTATGTAATCTTTATTTAAAAAAAGATAAAAAAGAAATAATTTGTAAATCAGAAAAAATCACTCTAAAAATTACTGAAGATATTTTTTTTAAAGAAATTGGAGATTTTCTTGTCAAGAATAATATTTTAAAAAATTCAGAAACTTTTAATCGTTTAGTAGAGTTTAAAGATTATAACAATGAAATTCTAAAAAAAGGTAAATATATAATTAAAAAAAAATGGTCTAATAACACCCTTGTAAATCAACTTTTTCTAATGAGGAATTTGAATTTAGTTGATCTTTATATTCCCTCTGTAATGAACCTTGAGATAATTTCTGGTAAAATATCATCCCAGGTAGGACTAGACTCTATTAAAATATTAGAAATTTTTAATGATTATAATATCCAAAAAAATCTTGGGTTTAATTCTTATACTTTTCCTTCAATTATAATCCCTAATACTTATGAAGTATTTGCTGATATTTCAGAACAAAAATTGATTGATCTATTAGCTTTTGAGTATAAAAAATTTTGGAATAAAAGTCGATTAAAAAAAGCTAAAAATTTAGGTCTAACCCAGTCTGAAATTTGCATTTTAGCATCAATTGTTCAAATGGAACAGCAAGTCAAATTTGATGAACATTCAAAAATTGCAGGTTTATATATTAACAGATTAAAAAAAAACATGAAACTTCAAGCTGATCCAACAGTAAAATTTGCTTTGAACAAGCCTGGGTTAAGAAGACTTTATTATAAGCATTTAGAAATTGATTCTCCATACAATACGTATAAATATAAAGGTATCCCACCAGGTCCTATATGTATTCCAGATCCAAGAGTAATTGATGCTGTTTTAAATTATTCTCAACACGATTATATTTTCATGTGTGCCAAGCCGTCATATTCTGGATATCATAATTTTTCCTCTTCTAACGCAGATCATGAAAAATTTAAAAAGATGTATACAAGTTGGTTGACTTTAGAGAAAATCAACTAATTACAAGTCCAATTATTAAACTTAAAACACTACAACAAAAGCAGCTTAGTGCAACTGTTTTAAGCTGACTATCAAGTGTGTTATTTGAATGGTGTTTATTTAAAAAGTACATGTGTCTAATAATGAAAAATAATGGAGCAATAGAAAAGATATATTCATAAACATTAGTATAAATAACAATAGAGATAAATGATATGATTGAAAATACTAATAAGGTGAAATGATATATTTTAGATTTGTCTATTCCCATTTTCACTACTAAAGTTAATTTGTTGTTTTTTTTATCGTTTTCATAATCTCTCATATTATTTAAGTTTAGAACTCCACAACTCATAAATCCTGTAAATAATGCCCCAGGAATGGTTAACCAATGAAAGTTTTTAGTAAATAAATAATAACTTCCAATAACACCTACAATCCCAAAGAAAATAAAAACAGATAAATCTCCAAATGCTTTGTATCCATAAGCAGACTTTCCAACAGTGTATTTAATAGCAGCTACAATAGCACTAACACCAAGACTTATAAATATCAATATTTTAAATATTTCATCTTGGAAGACATTAAAAACTAGGTAAAACCCAATTATAAGAGATAAAATACTAAATATTACTATTGCAATTTTCATTTGGTATTTAGAAATTTTTCCAGATTGAACCATTCTTTGTTCTCCGATTCTGTTTTTGTCTGCATTTTTAATAGCATCTCCATAATCGTTGGCAAAATTGGAAAGTATTTGGAGTAATAGAGTAGTGGTGAGAGTTAAAAGAAGTATTTTAAATGATAAATTTCCTTGGTTTATTAAAACCAAAGAAGCGGATAACAAAATACAGGAAAAAGCTAAGGGTAGTGTTCTTAGTCTTGCTGCTTTTATCCAATATTTAAATTTCACATTCTAAAAGTATTATCTTTTTCTTTCTCCCGTATAGTTATTTTGTTTTTTTCTTTCAGACTGTAATTTTTTAAATTCTCTTGTGGCTTGGTAGAATTTTGCTAATTTTTGAATGGGAAGTACTTTTTTAAATTTTTCATGGTATTTGATTTTAATATCCATTTGTTCTTTACCAATTTGCATTCTAGCATCCAGAATTTCTTCTAATTCTTTGTCTGATAAATCCTCTGATTTCTTGTCCATTAAAATCATTCTTCCGTGAGCATTTTTATTTCTAATCTCTTTTAATTCTGCATTCATTTCGTTTACAACTGGCCAAAAATCTTGAGATTCTTCTGTGTTTAGGTCCATTTTAGTAGTGAAAAATGCAATTTTTCTAGCTTCTCTATTTTCTTTTTTCTCATTTGAATCGTTTTGAGCTGATAGAATGGTAGAGAATAGTGTAATAACTAATACAAAACTCAGTTTACTTATTTTATTAAATGGCATAATAGATTATTATTAATATTCGTTTAAAAGCTAATTATTTTCGGTTTAAAACACGGCGTGTAGCTTTAATAATATCCGAAGAATGTAAACCATATTTTTTCATTAAATCAGCTGGTTTTCCACTTTCTCCAAATTTATCGTTTACCGCAACAAACTCAATAGGAGCAGGGTTGTTTTTAGCTAGTAATTGCGCTATCGATTCACCCATTCCTCCTGCAATTTGATGTTCCTCTGCGGTAACTACACATTTTGTTTTAGCTACTGATTTTAAGATGTTTTCATTGTCCAAAGGTTTAATGGTATGAATATTTATTAATTCTACAGATAATCCTTCTTTTGCTAAAGCTTGTGCTGCTTCTACAGCTTCCCACACTAAATGACCTGTAGCAAAAATTGAAACATCAGTACCTTCTTGAAGCAATAAAGCTTTTCCAATTTCAAAGGGAGTATTTTCAGGGATAAAAATTGGAACTTTGGGTCTTCCAAATCTTAAATAAACTGGTCCAACATGATCTGCAATTGCTATTGTTGCTGCTTTTGTTTGATTGTAATCACAAGGATTTATAACTGTCATTCCTGGTAACATTTTCATCATTCCAATATCCTCCAATACTTGATGTGTTGCACCATCTTCACCTAAAGTTAGTCCTGCATGAGATGCACATAATTTTACATTTTTATTAGAATAGGCTATAGATTGACGAACTTGATCATAAACTCTACTAGTTGAGAAGTTTGCAAAAGTTCCAGTAAAAGGAATTTTACCACCAATAGTCATTCCAGCAGCAATTCCCATCATATTAGCTTCAGCAATTCCAATTTGAAAAAATCTTTCGGGAAAATTATCTTTAAAATCATTCATTTTTAGTGATCCAGTTAAATCAGCACATAAGGCAACAACGTTTGGATTAGTTTTACCAAGTTGAGTTAAACCATCACCAAATCCTGATCTAGTGTCTTTATTTCCTAAAATTTCAAATTTCATTTTTACAATTTTAAATTAATATTTTGATTGGAAGATATTTTAAAGTTTTTAATTATTGTTTGTGCAGTACTATTTGATCGATCGCTTCTAAAACTAATAAAATAATTACCTGGCTGTATGTTCAAATTTTCAATTAAACTATTATTGATCAAAATCATATAACCAAATATTTTGCCCATTTTTTTTCAAAAACAATGATGCTGGACCCTTAGACTTATTTACATGAACAGTTCCATAATGAGGGATAATTATATCTGTTATTTGACTTTGCTTTATTTTAACATCCTTAAAAATAATTCTTGGTATTGTTAATATTTCTAAATTATAATTACCCACTAGATATCTTTTAGTATTATTCATTTTATGAATATTCAAAATATTAGAATTTTCATTGTTTTTTAAGATGGAGTTAATGCCTGTAAACTGACTTATTGATCCCTGCATTTTTAAATTCAATTCACCAGTAGGTGTACTTGCATTTATAATATTATGTTTACCTGGTATTAATTTCACACTGTCTACTATTACTTCTGGAACAGTATGAATTATAATTTTATATGTATATATAGGATCTAATGATATGGTGTCAGGGTTTTCATATCTATTCAAAGTATGCATATAAGTATGTAATAATTTACCATTTAATGAATTGTAAATACTCATAGTTACATCGCTTTCAGATGGTATATTATACATATTATTTAAATTAACTTGAATAGTTGTGTTGTTTAAAGCTTGACTTATAACAAATTTTAATACACTTTTAAAAGAATCTTTATTCTCTGCGCTTAAAAATTCTCCAATGCATTGAAATTGATTTAAATAAGAAGTATCTAATCCAAGTCCAATTACAAAAGGTTTAAGTTTTATTTTTTTTTCTTTAAGGGCGATAGCAACTGCACAAGGGTCTTCATCACAAGCTTCGATACCATCTGTAATAAGAATAATAATATTTCTACAATTATCACATAGAGGGAAATCATCGGCCGAATATTCTAAAGATCTTGCTATTGGAGTTGTTCCTTTAGGCTCAAGACCTCTTATTTTATCGATGATTTTGATGTAATTTTCATTTGCACTTGCAAAAGGAACTTCTAATTTAGTATCAGAACAGTCTTGTTCGTTTGGTGAAATTCTTGTTTGATGGCCATATATTCTTAGAGCTAATTCAATATTCTCAAGCATTTTTAAGCTATCCATAGTCTCTATCATCAATTCTTTTGCGATAGCTATTTTACTACTTTCTGCCCACTGAGCATTCATACTGTTAGAACCATCAAAAATAAATAGGATTCTTATTTTACCTTCATTGTTTTGAGTGTATACGTTTGTAATTAGGAAAGAACTAATTAAAGAAATAAAAAAATATTTGAAAAACATATAAATTAAATATTATTTAAAAAAAATCATTTATATCAATAATCTCCTAATGTTTCTTCTAGCTGGTTTAGTGCAACTTCTAATTGCTCGTTATTTGGAGCGACACCATGCCACTTATGAGAACCCATCATGAAATCAACACCAAATCCCATTTCAGTTTTCATAATTATCATTATTGGCTGACCTTTTCCAGTTAGGCTTTTAGCTTTTTGTAATGTAGTGATGACATCTTTTAAATTATTACCATCACATTTTAGCGTTTTCCATCCAAAAGCTATCCATTTTTCTTCAATATTTCCTAGTGACAGCACATCATCTACATCACCATCAATTTGTCTGCCGTTATAATCAATAGTAGAAATTAGATTGTCAATTTTCTTTGCTGAGGCATACATGGCAGCTTCCCATATTTGACCCTCTTGAAGCTCACCATCACCGTGAAGAGTATAAATCAAACTTTTATCATTATTTAATTTTTTTGTGGTTGCGGCTCCAAGTGCAACACTAAGACCCTGGCCTAATGAGCCACTTGCAACTCTAATTCCTGGAAGTCCCTCGTGAGTTGTAGGATGACCTTGCAACCTTGAATCAATTTTTCTAAAAGTATTTAATTCATTAATTGGAAAATATCCAGTTCTTGCCAAAACAGAATACAATACAGGTGAAATATGACCATTAGATAGGAAAAATAAATCTTCATTTTTACCATCCATAGAAAAATTATTATTATGATTCATTACAACTTTAAATATTGAGGTGAAAAATTCTACACATCCTAAAGAACCCCCTGGGTGACCAGAGTTTTGAGCATGAACCATCCTCACAATATCACGTCTAACCTGACTTGAAAAATTATCTAATTCTTTTAAATTAATTTCTTTCATAAATTTAATTATTTATCAAAAATAAACATATAGTTATTCTTTAATATAAGTGTTAACAACTTTCAGTAACTATTTTAATTAATTTAAATTAACTTTTAATTAGAATTGTTATAAGTAAGCAAATTTTTGAAGAATATCATTGAACTTTTTGAGCAATAATAAATATTAAATTGTATTTTCGAAAATTATGAAAAAAAACATTTTAATTATATTATTATTCTTTTCATTAAAGATCTTATTTTGTCAAGAAAACAAAGCAGATTTTAATTACAGTAATAAAGAAGTTTCTGAATTTTTATCTCTTAATAAAAATATAAACTATTTAAATAGCAATGGTTATTATTTTGTTGATTTACCTACAGGAAAGGATTACAAAAGTAGGTTGTCAGGTGAAATTATTATCAATGATTCTTCTAAAATAGATATGCAAAGCCTAGATGTTAATTTTTCGATTGATGATTATAAATACTATTTAGTCACCAATCTCAATTTACTATTAGTTATTAAATCAATACGTCATATTAAAAATGAAATGAATCTAAATGATTAGAAAATTATCTCAAATACTTGTTCTAAATATTTTTTTATTTGGTAATATTATTGCTCAGCCAATCGTTTCTATTAATGACAATGATTGGACTTCTAGTTCTGCAAATGGGGCTTGTAATTGTGATGTTGACTTCAATAGTCCACAAACTACTAATTTTACTGATGCTGGAGCAGCAGGAGCCTACACATCAAACGAAAATGAAGTAATTACTCTTTGTCCTGATGCTACTGGTTCAAAAATGGTTGTTGTTTTTGGAAATACAGCTGGTTATACATTAAATTTACATTCTACTGATACATTATATGTTTACGATGGGCCGACAGTGAATGATCCTTTACTTGCTGCTATTAATGATTCAACTTTCCCAAATGGAATTAATATTCCAGCTTCATGGTCAAATACATCTGGTTGTTTAACTTTTAAGTTTGTAAGTGACTCTTCTTTAGAAGGAACTGGATGGGATGCAAATATTTCGTGTTCTAATTTATTACAGCCATTTACCAACCATTTAAGTGCATATATCACTGTAGGAACAGCCAATGGTGTTGGAGATACAATTAATGATTTAAATCCAATAGACACCGGTTTTGTAGATATTTGTTTTGGTGATATTATTGAGTTTGTTGCTCAGCCATATTTTCCTTATGAACCTGGAGGAGATTCAGCAGCTCTAAGTGGTGGTGGTTATATGCAATCGACTAATTATACTGCAACTTGGGAGTTAAGTGATGGTACAATAATAAATGCTAATTCTTTTTTATTCACTCCTGCATCCCGAAACGGATATTTACTAACTCTAAGAATTGAAGATTCATTTGGTCAGTTTTATTACAGTATTTGTAAAATAAGAGTATCAACAACACCAATTTTTTCAAGTTGCGGTACTACTCAATCACCAATTTGTTTGGGTAGAATGAGCGAACTATATGGTGGAGTTACAGGCTCTGACACTGTAGGTGTTGATCCTGTAATATCTAATTTTCCTATTGGAGGTGTTTTTGGTAGTTTAACTTATTTACCCGACGGATCTGGAACAAACTATACTACTGATATTACTATTTCTGGATTTCTACCAGGAGCTACAATTCAAAATCCAAATGATATTGAAAAAATGTGTGTAAAAATGGAACATTCTTTTTTAGGTGATTTAGAAATGAAACTAACTTGTCCATCAGGCCAAAGTGTTAATATCTTTAATAGCTCTATTACTGCTGGCGGGTTGTTTCCTGGTGGTTTTGGTGGGGGAAGTACATTTCTTGGTGGTGCATTTGATGATAATACAGGAAATGTTGGTGTTTGTGAGCAATACTGTTTTTCAAATTTAAGTAGTGCAATGCCTGCTTTCGTTAACGGATACAACACTACTGCCGCATCTGGACCATCAGGTGGTATTATGGTTGTTCCTGGTTTATATGAGCCGGAAGAATCATATTTACCTGCTTTAGTGGGGTGTCCAGTAAATGGTACATGGACATTAACTGTAAGAGATAATTTTGCAATAGACGATGGATTTATTTGCGAATGGGGAATATATTTTAATAGCATTTTAAGCCCTAACCAAGTAACATATTCAACTTCCATAGTTTCTGCAAATTGGGTAGAAGTAAATACAAGTGTAACAACAATTGTATCTTATCTAGACACGAATATTGTTGTAAACCCACCTAGTATCGGAACTTATGGCTATAAATTTGAAGTTGAAGATGAATTCGGTTGTAGTTATGATACAATTATAGAAATTGTTGTTGAACCGGGTGCATCAATTATAGGTGACACAACAACATGTGGAGATGTTTTAAATTATAATGGTAATGAATTTCCTTTGCTCGGCACAACCTACGATGCAAATTGGTCATATGTAAGTGATACTGGAGATTTAACTTTTGCTCCAAATAATACAGTAGCAAATCCAATAATTACCGCCTCAGAATTTGGCACATACACTATGAATTTATTTGATGTATTTTGTAAAGACACATTATCTCATAACGTCACCTTTATTGAAGAACCAATTGCAAAGCAATTTATTCTGGATACAATTTGCTTAGGTCAAGAAGTCTTAACAATAATTGATGGTACAAATAGTAATTTTATTTACCGATGGTTTGATAATATAACAGATACTCTTTCTATAGGTGATACGTTAAACTTGACCGGAAGTTATTATTCTGAACCTGGAACAAGTAGTATAAGACTATCAGTATCTAACGAATGTGGAGAAGAAATTATCAGAAAAAGATTTAATAATTGAAGATTGTATAATTCCTAATATTATTACACCAAATGGAGACGGTTTAAACGATTACTTTGTAACAAAATATGCTAAAATTTATGATGATGTTAATATTACTATTTTAAATAGGTGGGGAAATGTTGTATATGAAGATTCTAATTACCAAAATCAATGGAACGGTTTGAATCCCAATGGAAATAAACTTAAAGATGGAACTTATTATTATTTTATTTCCTATAATGAGGGAAACGGCAATACTAAAGGGATTGTTCAAATTCTATCAAAACAATAAGCTAAAATTCAATTTTAAATTTAGATAAATGGCATTAAAATGTGGCATAGTAGGACTTCCTAATGTTGGAAAATCAACGCTTTTTAATTGCCTTTCTAATGCAAAGGCACAATCGGCAAATTTTCCTTTCTGTACAATAGAACCTAATATAGGAACAATTACTGTTCCTGATAATAGATTGAGTGATTTAGAAAAACTTGTTAATCCAGAAAAAGTTATTCCAACAACAATTGAAATTGTAGATATTGCAGGTTTAGTAAAAGGTGCACATAAAGGTGAAGGTTTAGGAAATCAATTTTTAGCCAATATTAGAGAGGTTGACTCAATAATTCATGTTATAAGGTGTTTTGATGATGATAACGTAATTCACGTTGATGGAAAAGTTGATCCAGTTTCAGATAAAGAAATAATTGATTTAGAACTTCAACTTAAAGATTTAGAAACATTAGAAAAAAGAATTACATCTACAGAAAGAAAAGCTAAGTCAGGAGATAAAGAAGCAAGTCGTGCTTACAATCTTTATGTAGAGGCTAGAGACCATTTGTTAAAAGGGAAATCTATAAGATCTCTTGATTTAGAAGAAAGTTCTTTCAAAATATTAGATGAGTTACAATTAATTACAGCTAAACCAGTTATTTATGTTTGTAATGTAGATGAGAATTCAGTTAACAAAGGAAATAATCATGTAGATATGATAAAAAATCTTATTTCTGACGAAAATGCAGAGATCCTTATCTTAGGAGCAGCTATCGAAGCTGATATAGCTGAGCTGACAGACTTTGAGGAAAGAAAAATGTTCTTGGATGATTTAGAACTAGATGAACCTGGAGTAAGTAAACTTATTAAGAAAGCTTATTCACTTTTAAATTTGCAAACATATTTTACTGCTGGTGAAAAAGAAGTTAGAGCTTGGACCATAAAAAAAGGAATGACAGCACCTCAGGCTGCAGGAGTTATACATACTGATTTTGAAAAAGGTTTTATAAAAGCTGAAGTTATAAAGTTTGAAGACTTTTTAAAATATAAATCTGAAATTGCGGTTAAAGAAGCTGGCAAATTAATGATACAAGGAAAAGAATATATTCTTAGTGATGGTGATGTAATGCATTTTAGATTTAATGTATAATAATAAAATTTAGTTTTATTCGTTTTAAATTTATGATAAGATCAAAGTTATTGATCATTTTTATTTTACAAGTTGGTGTTTGCATTAGTCAGCAGAATCTAAGCTCATATTCAATTCTAAATAATAATTGCACTTCTAGAAATTCATCTCTTGGAGGTTATCCAATTGGAGTATTTGATTCTGACGCATCATTATCTATTTTTTTACCTTCAAATTTAAATAATGATCAAAATAAACAATTAGTTTTAAATTATAACAATCATTTTGCTGACTCTGACTTTGGGATGGTTAATTATAATTTTAAGATAAAAGATAAAGGAGTTTTTTCAACAACTCTATTTTATAATAACTATGGCAAATTTGATTATTATGATGCATCAGGCGTAAATTTAGGAAATTCTTTTTCTGCAAATGATTGGGTTTTTCAAATAGGTCATTCAAAAGATCTTCATGAGAACTTAAAAATTGGAGTTAATCTTAAATTTATATCTTCAGTTTATGAACAATACAAATCCTATGCAATAGGATCAGATTTTAGTTTGACTTACTTTAATGATGAGAAACAGATTGGTGCATATTTACTAGTAAGTAATATTGGAAGCACTATTAAAGACTATAATGAGTCATTGAATTATAAAAGTAAATTACCGTTAAATTCTATAATTGGATTAAATACTAAACTTAAACATGCACCAATTAGATTTCACGTTTGCTATCACCATTTAAATAATTGGAATATTTCTCAGTCCACTAATAGTTCTGAAGATTTGTCTAGTTTTCGACAGTTGTCCTCTAACTTTTTCAATCATTTAGTATTTGCTTCTGAATTATTGTTCTCAGATAATTTTAATATTCGTTTTGGTTATGACATATTTTCAAGAAAGGAACTTCAACCACAATCTAGACCAGGAACAACTGGATTATCATGGGGTGTTGGATTTAAAGTTAAAAAATTAAAAATCAATTATTCTAATTCAAAGTATCATTTTGCTGGAACATCTAATAATATTACAATTATTAAACAGCTTAAAAACTAACTATACAAATAAGTTAGCATCCTTAACTGGTTGTAGTTTGTCAAAATCAAATATATTTCTGTCTAATAAGTGTGATGGTGATATATTTTGTAAAGAGTTAAAAATTATAGCTTTTCTATTTGGGTAAATTAGTTCCCATTCTTTTATTAGTTCTTTGATCTTTTTTCTCTGTAAGTTTGTCTGTGAACCACAAAGATTACAAGGGATTATAGGGTGTTTAACTAAATCAGAATATATTTGAATATCTCCTTCTTTACAATATGAAAGAGGTCTTATAACCATTAAATCTTTCTTATCTATTACATATTTTGGAGGCATAGCTTCCATTTTGCCACTAAAAAAAAGATTAAGAAAGTAGGTTTCAATTATATCATCCATATGATGTCCCAAAGCAATTTTATTACATTTTAGTTCTCTAGCAGTATCGTATAAGGTTCCACGTCTTAGTCTTGAGCATAAACTACACATTGTTTTCCCTTCGGGAATTTTATCTTTTACGATACTATAAGTATCTTTTTCTATAATTTTGAAATTCACACCAAGATCAGTTAAGTATTTGGGTAAGATTTCTGTAGGAAAACCAGGTTGTTTCTGATCCATGTTAACCACTATAAATTCAAAATCAATATTTCCATATTTTTGAAAATGAATAAACATTTCTAGCATTGTATAGCTATCTTTTCCACCTGAAATACAGACCATTATTTTATCACCCTTAGCAATCATAGTAAAATCTTTAATTGCTTTTCCAGTTACAGAAATAATTTTTTTTCTTGAGTTATTTATGTTTTTTTGAATTGACATTCTACAAAGAAAATTAATTATACTTTATATAATACTTATTTAAAAAATTAATTCCTCTATTTAAACGAATTATTATATTTGCCAAAAATTCTTAGCTATGGATTCAAATTCTTTAATGCAATTAGAAAATAATTTTGGCGCTCATAATTACCACCCACTTCCAGTAGTTTTAGATAGAGGAGAAGGTGTATTTGTTTGGGATTGCGAAGGAAATAAATTTTATGACTTTTTATCTGCATATTCAGCAGTTAATCAAGGTCACTGTCATCCTAAAATTATTAATGCTTTAATAAACCAATCAAAGAAATTGACTTTAACAAGTCGTGCCTTTTATAATTCTGAATTAGGTCCTTATGAAAAATATATATGTAATTTATTTGGATACGATAAGGTACTACCAATGAATACAGGAGTAGAAGGTGGCGAAACATCTAATAAATTAGCTAGAAAATGGGGTTATTTAAAAAAGGGGATTCCAGAAAATAAAGCTAGAATAATATTTGCAAAAGGAAATTTTTGGGGTAGAACCTTAGCTGCTATTTCTTCTTCCGACGATCCATTATCCTATAAAGATTTTGGCCCATTTATGCCAGGATATGATTTAATTCCCTACAACGATTTAAATGCCTTAGAAAAAGAGCTTAAAGATCCAAATGTAGCTGCTTTTATGGTTGAGCCTATACAAGGTGAAGCAGGAGTTGTAGTTCCCGACGAAGGTTATTTAGAAGGAGTTAGAAATTTATGTAACAAGTACAACGTTTTATATATTGCTGATGAAGTTCAAACAGGAATTGGAAGAACTGGAAAAATGCTTGCTTCTGATTATGAGAATTCAAAACCTGATATATTAATTTTAGGCAAAGCTTTATCTGGTGGTGTTTTTCCTGTTTCTGCTGTTTTAGCAAATGATGAAATAATGATGTGTATTAAACCGGGTGAACATGGTTCAACATTTGGCGGTAATCCTTTAGCCTGTGTCGTTGCAAAAGCTGCATTAGAAGTTATTGTTGAAGAAAAGCTTTCTGAAAATGCTTATGAATTAGGGATTTATTTTAGAGAAAAACTAAATGATTTTATTAAAACATCAACTTTAGTTAATTTAGTAAGAGGAAAAGGGCTCCTAAATGCAATTGTGATAAATGATTCTGAAAATAGTGAAACTGCTTGGAATTTATGTGTTCAAATGAAGGAAAATGGTTTGTTGGCTAAGCCAACACACGGAAATATAATAAGATTTGCACCACCCTTGACAATAACTAAAGAACAATTGGATAATTGTATTGGAATAATAATTAGTACACTTAATAATTATAAATCTATCTAAGAATTAAGCATTACTGGCATTACGAGCATTAGAATGTCCTCTCCATCATCACTATTATCTGGAATTAAAATACCAGCTCTATTTGGAGCACTTAACTCAAAAATAACATTATCTGAATCTGTATTTTGAAGCATTTCATTTAAAAATCTAGAATTAAAACCTATTTCCATAGATTCTCCTTCGTATGAACAAGTAAGACGTTCATTCGCTTCATTTGAAAAGTCTACATCTTCAGCACTAATATTTAACTCACTTCCGTTAATTTTTAATCTAACTTGGTGAGTAGTTTTATTTGCAAAAATACTTACTCTTTTAATAGATTGAAAAAAAGAATTCCTGTCAACAGTTAATCTATTTGGGTTTTCTTTTGGAATAACAGCATCATAATTAGGGTATTTTCCATCAACTAATCTACAAGTTAAAAGAATATCATTAAATGCTATACTAGCATTAGATTCATTATAGTTTATTGTTACATCACCATCAAAATTTTGCAAGAGTCCTTTAAGTAAATTCATTGGTTTTTTAGGAACTATAAAAGAAGCAGGTGAAGAAGATTTAACATCATTTCTTGTATACCTAACTAGTTTATGAGCGTCAGTAGCAACAAAAGTTAAGTCAGATTCTGATAATTGAACGAAAATACCACTCATCACAGGTCTTAAATCATCATTTCCAGATGCAAAAATTGTTTTTTCAATAGCTCTTTGGAAAATAAAACTACTTATCGTAACAGTTGAAGGAGCTTCAATAACTGGAGATTTAGGAAATTCAGCACCAGAAAAACCACTTAATTTATATTTCCCATAATCAGAAGAAATTTCAATACCCATTTTTTCGTCTATGGAGAAGGTTAGAGGGTGATTAGGAAATGTTTTAAGAATATCTAAAAGCATTTTAGCAGGAATAGCAATATTACCTTCACTTTTTGCATCAATTGGTATAGTAGATGTCATTGTAGATTCTAAATCAGAACAAGAAATAGTTAACTTCTGATCATTGATTTCAAATAAAAAATTATCTAATATTGGTAATGTATTAGAACTGTTAAGAACTCCACCTATGGACTGTAATTGTTTTAGTAATGTTTGGCTTGAAACTATAAACTTCATAAATCTATTATTTGAATTATAAATATCTGAATAGTATTAATAATATACTATTAGATCTAACCTTACTTATTAACACATAATTAATAATATCTATTAGTGTAGAAAGATAGGGGCTTAAATAAGATTTCCCAATTAAAATATTGAGCTCTTAAAAGTTCATTATTTTTATTAACTCTAATATATCCATATTCAACATCCCATCCTGTTGAAGAATTTTCATCTTTAATTTTCCAAAAATCAACATTTATTTTATGATTTGAAATATCAGTAAGTATAAATGAATAGTGGGGTTTATTTTTAAAAACTGAGTCTAAAAACTGTTGCTTTTCAAAAATTATTTTGTTGTAACTAATATTATTAAAATGTGATAAATAGTGTTTCACTTGAATAGTGTCGTATTTAGATAGAGTTTTATTATTTATATCAAATAATTTAATTGTATCATTTATATAAGATATAGTGTAAGTTTCATTTGGTTTTTCATTAAAATTGACCTCAATTTTTTTAATCTTTTTTGGATTCGAATAATTAAAAATTTTTGGAGACCGCCATCCTTTCCAATCTGTGAAAAACCTAACATCTAATGATCCATACATTCCAGGTTTATAAGTAATATATGGTTTGGAGCTTTTTTGATTTTTATTTTGTAGTAGCATATAAGTTCCCATATGGTCTTGTGTAGGAGAACCAATATACCATGTTTTAAAAGGGGAATCATTATTAAAAAAAATCTCAACTTTTTTGTGTCTTACTGAAAGTCTATTTATAACTGTATTAAATGTAGCATTTGGCACATCTTGTTTAACTCTTACCCTATAAAAAGTTTCCATTAATAAATCAACACTTGATTGGTTAGCTAAGTAATCTGAACCCTCAATTTTCCATATATTAAGATTGTTATTTCTAGAAATGACAATGCTATTTTTTTCGGTATCAGAAATTTTGAATTTTATAATTTTCGCAGTGTCTTTTACAGCAAAGTTGTTTAAATCTAATGAGTTAGAGCTATTCTTACAGTTTGAAAGAGTAAATAAGATCAATATAATTAATAATGAAATGTAAGTATTCTTATTCATATTTCTTTCTTCTTATGTATTGATTAACTAAACCAAAAATTATAATTAGTAAAAGTGGTAAAGCAATATTTATAATTTGCCAAAAACTTCTTTGATTAAAACTTTCTTTATTTAATAGTCTAGGCATATTCATTTTTGATCTTAATGGTATTAATTGCCCTTTATCTAAAAGTTCATCAACAATATTTTGAAAAAAAGTACCATTTCCATATCTAGGAAAGAAATTTTCTGAACCATAATCTGCACTTTCAAAAGACAATAAAACAGGTTTTATTTGATTATTAGTTTTTATGAAATCATTCCTAATTATATCTCCATCACCAATAAAAACCATTTTAGTTGGTTTACTTTTAGTTTTAAATTTAACTAATGGGTTAGAAATAAACTTATTAAAATCTTTACTTACTGATCTATTTTCATAGTTTGATTTAAAAACACCTTCAAATAGCCAGCCGCAAATAGGAGGGGAGCTCATAGGATCAATTTCAAAATTCCTTGGGTTATAATTGAATAAATTTTGGTAATTAACTGAAGTTTGTCTTAAAACTTTATATTCTGAGGAGGTATTAAGAAGAGGAGTTTTTTTTAAATTGTTTTCACCAACTGTATCTATAGAGCAGACATACCTTGTTTTAATTGGACCAACATTATTTAAAAATTTAGAAGGTTGATCTGAATAAAGAAGTGGGTAAAAATACCAATTTGGAATTCTTCCAAGACCATCTTCTCTCATCACTGGAGTACAACGTGCGTCATTAACCATATTTACGTTAAATCTAGCACCGTATTTAAAAAGAAATTGCTGAAGTTCGTGCTTAATTGGGTTTGCATAGGTGATATTAGTATCAATCAAATCTAACTCTTGAACATCTAACATATCTACTAACCAAATAATTTTTCCGCCTTTCATTATATATTGATCGATTATAAATAATTCTTTTTCTGAAAATGAAAATCTAGGTTTGGCAATAATTAATAAATCAGTTTCTTTAAGAACATCTAAATCTTCACTTATTTTCAAAGGGTTTTTCATGGAATTTGAAATCTCCTTATTTTGAAACGACTTTGTGATGAATCTCTTTGCATTTTTGTTTGGATTTCCTTTTTCATCAAAAATTGGTATTATTCTTTTTGAAATATTAATAGAGTCTACTTTATTATTGATTAGAGAGTCATATTTATAATTAGAAATATCAATAGATTCATTATAATATTTAGCTTTAAGTTGCTTTATTCTTATAGTGTCTACATCATAATATTTAATTAATTGTTCTCTTATAATCCAGGCATCAGCATTATCTAATTCACCATGGCCTCTTAAAAATTTTATCCTTTTGGTTTCGGGATTTAAAAGTTTATTTATTCCCATTATGATGTTATATTCTAATTGATCATTAAACTGGTTAATAATCATTTGAGAGATAGGGAACTTTCCCTTTTGCAATAGCTGAATTGGTATTGCAGCTGCATCACCCATTCTTAAGAGAATTCCTGGCCAAATCCTTACAACTTCCTGTTTACTGTCTCTAGATATTAAAACATCACTATAATCTAATCCATCTTTATAGACTTGATTTTTAAATTCTTTAGAAAGTTTAGAGTCTTCATCAAGATTAATAAAATTAAATTTAAAATTCTCTCCACCATAAGCTTTAAACTCGTCAAGCTTATCGGAAAGAGCTTTCTTTAGTTTTTCTATTTCAGCGGGGAAATCACCTTCTAAATAAACATCTGCACTAATTATTTCATCTAGATTTAACAATAAACTTTTCGTATGAGGTGACAAAGAGTGAATTTGATCTGAAGATAAATCTATCCTGAAAAAAAAATGACTAGATAATAAGTTACAAATCACCAACAATAAAATAATTAACGATAAGTTTGAAAGAGATTTATATTTATAGTAGAATGTTCTCATTATTTTGAGCTAAGAACAGTTTTTGTCAAATATAAATTTAAAACTATTAAAGAAAAAAAGTAAATAATGTCCCTAGAATCTATTATACCTCTTTGTAAAGAGTTGAAATGATCTAACATACTCAACTTCATCAAATAGTAATCAATAGGATCTCCAGCAAGTACTGCTAAATAAGTAAAACCAACATAAATTAGGAAGTTCAGGAATAGGCCTAGTAAAAAGCCAATTACTTGATTTTTTGAAAGACTTGATGCTAAAATACCTATAGACACAAATGTCACACTTAATAATATTAGACCTAAATAACTTCCTATTGTTGAAGGGTGGTCAATATTCCCTTGGATTTCACCCATTTTATTAATACTAGCATAGTATATTAATGTTGGTAAAATTGTTAAAACAGCTAAAACACTAGCAGCAAGATATTTTGATAGAATTATTTTGAATATTGAAATTGGTTGAGTAATTAATAATTCTAATGTTCCGGATTTCTTTTCTTCTGCAAAGCACCTCATTGTAAAGGCAGGAAATAGAAACATCAATATGCCTGGAGCTTGTGAAAAAAAAGTTTGCAAACTAGATTCTCCCATATCTATGATATTATTTACCCCAGGCAAAATCCAAACAAAAAAACCTGAAGTAATCAAGAAAACACATATAGCAACATAACCTATTATGGAACTTAAATAAGATCTTATTTCTTTTAAAAAAAGTGCTTTCATTTATAATTTTTAACTTTAATATAAGAAGTCAAATATTCTGAATGCCAATATAATTCTATTAATAGAACTAAATAAAATATTTAATTAAAAAGAATTAACAAATGCTATTAATAAACTTCAATATATTTGTATTATGAAAATAGATTTATCTATTGTAATTCCTTTATTGAATGAAGCTGATTCACTAACCGAGCTTTCTACCTGGATAAAAAAGGTAGTTCAAAAAACTAAATTAAGTTACGAAATAATTTTTATTGACGATGGCAGTGATGATATGTCATGGGATGTTATCTGTAAATTACAACTCCAAAATGAAAATATTAAAGGAATTTCTTTTAGAAGAAACTACGGAAAGTCAGCAGCATTAAATATTGGTTTCGAATCTGCAAAAGGAAATGTTGTTATTACTATGGATGCAGATTTGCAAGATTCTCCAGATGAAATTCCAGAATTATATAAAATGATTGTGGATGAAGGATATGATATTGTATCAGGTTGGAAAAAACATAGAAAAGATCCTCTTTCTAAAACTATTCCTACCAAGTTATACAACGCAGTGACCAGAAGAGTTTCAGGAATAAAATTAAATGATATGAACTGCGGATTAAAAGCTTACAAAAACGAAGTAGTTAAAAATATTGAAGTTTATGGAGAAATGCATAGATATATACCATTAATTGCTAAATGGGCTGGCTTTCAAAATATAACAGAAAAAGTTGTCAAACACCAATCAAGAAAATTTGGCGTAACTAAATTTGGATTAGAGCGTTTTGTTTTTGGATTTTTAGATCTCTTTAGTATAACATTTATAGGGAAATTTGGAAAAAGACCTATGCATCTTTTTGGAACACTAGGATTAATTGTTTCACTATTAGGTTTTTCCTTTTTAATCTATATTGGAATAGATAAAATCTTATTAAATAAGGGTTCAAAATTAATTGCAAACAGAACTGAATTTTATGTTGCTTTATCCTCAATTATAATTGGTGTACAGTTTTTTTTAGCAGGTTTTCTAGGGGAAATGCTTTCAAGGAATTCTACTTCTAGAAATAATTACCAAATTAAAGAGAAATTAAATTTAGATGACTGATTTTAATTATTTAGAATCGCTTTACAATAGTTTTTCCAACTAAATTCTTTTGTTTTCTTTTCAATATTATTTCTGTTAATTGGTGATTTTATAATTTTTTGCATTTGCTCAGACATGTGCTTAATATCATTTTCTCTTGCTAAATAACCATTCACTCCATCTTCAATTGTTTCTGGGAAATGTCCAACATTAGTAGCTATTACTGGTAATTTAAAATTATAATTTAAAGACTCAACACCTGAGGGAGTAGCGTGCAAATAAAATAGCAACCCACAATCACTAGCTTGAAAATACTTATGTACATCTTCATTAGGAACAAACTCATTTTTAAGCATTACCTTATCATTAAGTCCAAGTTCATCAATGAGATCAAGTGGACGATAATTTTTTTCATTATCCTTTTTCTTGAAAAACAATGCTTTTGCAATTCCAAATACAAAGTTTTTTAATTTAGTAGATAGTTTTTTACTGTCTAAAGTATCCCAAAATGACTCTCCACAAATTATTAATGAAACATCATCTCGATTATCAGCTAGAATTTTAAAAGCTCTTATAACATTGTGTAGTCCTTTGTACTTTCTAATAAATCCAAAATATAAAAAAACATATTTATTTAAATTGTTGTCTTTTTTAAATTTGGTAGTGTCAAATTCTGGTTGGGATTTAAAAAGATCATAAACGGGATGAAAAAGTTTAATTAAGTGTCTACTTTTGTCTAAATTATTCCTTGTACCATCAGAAGATAAAATAAATTCTTCTTTTGGAAATAATATATTCAATTCTTCTTTTGTGGTTAATGCATGAATTATAAAATTACTTGCTTGCTTTAGCCCCATTTTTGTAAAGTAAGAGTCAATAGCGCTATTTTCTTTTGGAACAACAAAATGTAAATCAAAAAGACATTCGATTCCTTTATCTTTTATACGTTTGGAAATTCTGCTTAAGGGCAATCCCTGTTGAGCATTATACCACTGAAAAATCACTATCTCCGGCTGAATTTCTAGAATTATATTCACAGTTTCAGACCAAGTAGATGGTTTATTATAGTCGGTTACATATTTAATTTTAATATCAGTACCATCTAAAAAGTCAACTTTTGATGTTTTGTCTTTGAATTCTCTAGGAACAATTGCAGGATACTGTTGAGTCCATGAAATTATATGAACTTCAATATTCTCAAACTTGTCTAAAGCTTTGGCTAAAGAAGTGTTATAATTTGAAATCCCTCCTTTGAAACTCGGCCCAGGACCAAAACAAACTATTTTTCTTTTACTCATAAATTTTTACAGTGCTTATCGTAAACTCTCCTCATTCCTTCTTCAATTGAAATTTTTGGTTCCCAACCTAATTTTTCTTTCACATAATCCATATTGCAATATCTTGAATGTACACCTACAGGTTTGTCTAGCAGAGGTTTTATGGTCGGTTTATAACCAGCAAATCCTGTGAATAAATCAATGATTTCTAAAAAACTTGTTAGCCTTCCTTGGCCTATATTAATTGCTGTTCCATCGGTTATATGTTCCATTGCAAGTAAAGTAACATCAATAACATCATCAATATGAACAAAATCGCGTCCTTGTTTTCCAGAACCCCAAACTTCAAAAGGTTCTTCTTTTAATGCTGCTCTTTTTGCAATAGCTGGAATTGGATAAGTTAAGTTTTGATCTTCACCGTATCCAGAAAATGGACGAATGCATGCGATTGAGACACCATAATGTTTTGCTGTAATTTGAGCCAAAAACTCACCAGTTAGTTTAGTCCAACCATATGTCATGTCAGGTTGCCCCATTTGTTTAAAGTCAATATCTGTTTCGCTCAAAGCAATTGCACCACCATCTGTTTGTAAGTCTACTGGATAAGCAGCACTTGAACTAGGATACAAGACACGATCTGGTTTATGTCTGGAAATCCAATAAAAAAACTCTGAATCAATAGATAAATCTAGAGCTACCATAATAGGATCGCCATCAATCATAGCCCTCCCACCAACAATAGCAGCAAAATGAAATACGTCATTAAATTTTTTTAAATCTAAATTGTATTCTTTTTTGAGAAATTCAGAATCTGAGTTTAGATTAAATAATACTTGCCTAAAATCATTCTCAATAAAAATCAAACGTCCATCGGAACAATAAGTACATAAATTGTCATCTTGCATTTTTTTTTCTTCGTTTAACCAAACGTCAGGGTGTTCGCCTACAGATAAATCATCAATAAATAATATTCTGTTATTTGGATCTTGAGCAAGTCTTTTAACCATGTTTCTTCCAACAAAGCCACATCCACCAGAAATAAGTATATTTTTCATTTTGTAAATTTAACAAATAAATAATGTAGATTTTTGAGAAAATAACTTTTAATTTTATCTAAAATAAAAAGAGAGCTTCATATTGAAGCTCTCTTAATAAATCTTGATTTTTTTGAAATATTAATTCAAAAGAAGTAAGTCATTAGATACTATTTCATAAACATATTTTTTTTCACCATTATCATTTTCATATGATCTATGGTTCAATGTTCCTTCGATATATATTTCTCTACCTTTAACAACGTGTTTTTCTGCTATTTCAGCTGTTTTCCCCCAAAAGACAACTGGATGCCACTGAGTTTCTTTTACCTTTTCTCCATCTTTATTTTTATAACTATTATTAGTAGCAATAGAAAGCTTCACAAACTTATTACCATTATTAGTTTCTTGAATTTTAGGATCATTTCCTACATTTCCGATTAATTGTACTTTATTTCTTAGATTTCTCATATTTATTTTGATTTTAGTTTAACAATAATGTCGTTTTGAATCGACAGTGCAAATTAAATATGAACTTTTATGAAATTGATTATATTAAACATTTAACATTCGTTTATTATTGTTTATAAACGATTAAAATTAAATAAGTAATTTAAAAACAGTTAGTTACGATTTATTTTCCATCTATTGTGAGTCCAAAGCCAAAATTGAGGTGAATTAATAATATCTCTTTCAAGAAATGAAGCAAAAGATTCAATAATTTTTCCAGATGGTTCAATTGAAGGGTTACTAGTGATCAATTCGAAATTAACATCATAATGACCTCTTTTTAATTTTTGAATACTAACATATATAACAGGCCAATTAAATTCTTTTGCATATTTTTCAGCACCAAACAAAAAACCTGTGTCTTGATTTAAAAAATTTATCCAATGTGCATTTTTTGGATTTGACGGTCTTTGGTCAGAACCAAAAATAATAGCTCTAGGTTTAGCATTACTTGTTTTAAAATAATTTTTAGTTTCTTTCATAGGTATCAATTTTAATCCAAATTTACCTCTTGAAGATTTCATTTTCTTATCAAAGAACTTATTACTCAATGGTTTGTAAATTGCAAATAGTTCATGTTTACATTCTAATGGTAACTTTTGAGCACTCATTTCCCAATTATTAAAATGCCCACCAATTAAAATTACATTTTGACCTTTTAAGGCAAAGTCATTCAACATTTCTTTATTTTTAATAGAAATTTTCTTTTTGATTTGATTTTCTGAAATTGTAAAACCCTTTAAACTTTCAATAATTAAATCACTAAAGTGATGATAAAATGTATTTCTTAATTTATGTAATTCACCTTTAGTTTTATCAGGAAAAGATTTAGATAAATTTTTAGTTATTATTTGATATCTGTACTTTAATAATTTACTTAAAACAAAAGCTAAAAAATTTGAAACTAAATATAATATATTAGTATTTAGATAGGAGAGTGGAAGAATAATGAAGTAGTATAAGAAATTATTCATTGAAATATTTTATATAATATGCAAGATTGTAAATTATATTCATAATTTCAAAAGTTATTGTTTTAAATATAAAATATTGAGTAAATTAATAATAATAGATAATTACGATTCATTTACCTATAATTTAGTTCATTATTTAGAACCGCAATTTAGAGAAATAATTATTTTTAGAAATGATGAAATTAATTATGATCAAATTTCTGAAAATCATAAAATTTTATTGTCACCTGGGCCTGGTCTTCCATCTGATAATAAAGAACTAAATGAAGTTATAGATAGATATCATTTATCAAATAATATTTTTGGTGTATGCTTAGGATTTCAAGCACTTGGACAATATTTTGGAGCTGAACTTGAGAATTTAAGAAATGTAAGGCATGGAATTCAATCAAAAATAAAAGTTTTAGACCACCAATTTCTATTTAAAAACATACCAAATAACTTTAATATTGGACACTATCACTCTTGGGTAATTAAAAACATTCCTAGCACTATAAAAGTAACTGCAAAAGATTTTGAGGATTATGCTATGGCTTTTAGGCATACAGATTTAAAAATATCTGGAATTCAATTTCATCCAGAAAGTATATTAACCGAATATGGTAAACAAATTCTTCAAAATTGGATTAATAATTAAAAAAAATCAATATTTCATCATAGATTAAAAATGTAAAATTACTTTTGTATTTGTAGAAAAAAATAATGGGAATTTCAAAAACTTACGATTCTTCAGTTTCTGAAGACAAATGGTACCAAAAATGGCTTGACGAAGGTTTATTTAATTCTAAACCTGATAATAGAGAATCTTACACTATTGTCATTCCTCCTCCCAATGTTACAGGGGTTTTACACATGGGGCATATGCTTAACAATACAATCCAAGATGTTTTAGTTAGAAGAGCCAGAATGTTTGGTAAAAATGCTTGTTGGGTTCCTGGTACTGATCATGCATCAATTGCTACAGAAGCTAAAGTTGTTCAAAAACTTAGATCAGAAGGTATTAAAAAAGGAGATTTATCAAGAGAAGAATTCTTAGAACATGCTTGGGATTGGACTAATAAACATGGCGGTGTAATATTAAATCAACTAAAAAAATTAGGAGCTTCTTGTGACTGGGAACGAACTAATTTTACTATGAATGATGAATATTACAAAAGCGTTATAAATGTCTTTTGTGATCTTCATCAAAAGGGGCTTATATATAGAGGTGAAAGAATGATTAATTGGGATCCTCAGGCAAAAACTGCTTTAAGTGATGAGGAAGTTTTTTATAAAGAAGTGAATTCAAAATTATACTATGTTAGGTATAAAGTTGAAGACTCTGATGATGAGTGGGTTAATGTTGCTACAACAAGGCCTGAAACTATACTTGGTGATACTGCCATTTGTATAAATCCAAATGATAAAAGATATTTAAACTTAAAAGGAAAAAATGTTATTGTTCCTCTTTTAGGAAGGTCTATTCCAATTATTTTTGACGAATATGTCGATATGGAATTTGGAACTGGTTGTTTAAAAATTACACCAGCTCATGACCCTAATGATTATGAACTTGGTAAAAAACATGATTTAAAAGTCATTAATATTTTAGATTCGTCTGGTAAACTAAATAGTAATGCCAAATTATATATTGGTAAGGATAGGTTTGAAGTAAGAAAGTCAATTGCTGAAGAACTAGAAAACACAGGATATTTAATTAAAATTGAGGATCACATTAATAAAATTGGTTATTCTGAAAGAACAGATGCAATTATTGAACCAAGATTATCTCTTCAGTGGTTTTGTTCAATGAAAGACTTAAGCATTCCTGCGTTAGAAAATGTAATGAATGATACTATACAATTTCATCCATCTAAGTTTAAAAATACTTATCGACATTGGGTTGAAAACATTAGAGATTGGTGTATTTCTAGACAATTATGGTGGGGACACCAAATACCAGCTTATTTTTACGGCGAAGGAAATAAAGATTTCATTGTTGCTCCAAACAAAGAAGAAGCTTTACAAAAACTTAATTCTAAATCTGACAAAAAGTATTCTTTAGAAGATCTAACTCAGGATGAAGATGTTATGGACACTTGGTTTTCATCATGGATTTGGCCTATTGCTGTTTTTAATGGATTCTCTAATGATAAAAAAGAATTAGAATATTATTATCCTACTAACGACTTAGTTACCGCTCCAGAAATAATGTTTTTCTGGGTTGCTAGAATGATTATTTCTGGATATGAATATGTTGGAAAACCTCCATTTAAAAATGTTTATTTCACTGGTATTGTAAGGGATCAACTTGGTAGGAAAATGTCTAAATCCTTGGGGAATAGCCCAGACCCGTTAGAATTAATTAAAAAATTTGGTGCAGATGGAGTTAGGGTAGGGATGCTACTTTCATCACCTGCGGGAAATGATTTATTATTCGATAGAAATCTTTGTGAACAGGGCAGAAACTTCACCAATAAATTATGGAATTCATTTAGATTAATTCAATCTTGGACTATAAATGAGGATTTAAAACAAGAAGAATCTTCTTTAATTGCATTAAAATGGATAGAATCTAAAGTTTCGCAAAATATTTTAAAAATTAACAGTTCCTATGATCAATTTAGAATTTCAGAAGCTTTGATGCTTACTTATAAAACTATTTGGGATGATTACTGTTCTTGGTTTCTTGAAATGATTAAACCGGCATACCTACAACCAATTGACAGAAAAACTTATGATTCTATAGTATTGGTTTTAGAAAAAATTCTCAAACTAGTTCATCCATTTACCCCTTTTATTGCTGAGGAGATTTGGCAACAATTAAAACCAAGAAACAATACTTATATAGTAAATGCTCAATGGCCAGAAAATGACTCTTTAGACTCATTAATTTTAGATGATTTTCGAAATTTCAAAGAAATAGTAATTGGGTTAAGAAACCTGAGAAAGCAAAATAATATTTCTAATAAAGTTATTCTTGACCTTAAGGTGAAGATAAATACTTCTTGGTCCAAAACATTTGATTCTCAATTAATTAAAATCTGTAATTTGTCAAATATTGAATTTATAGATGACTCAATTTCTGGATCATATTCATTTGTAGTTAATAACAATGAGTTTTTCGTTCCTTTTACAGATTCTATTGATACTGAAAATGAAATTTCTAAAATTCAAGCAGAAATTATAAAAAAGAAAGGCTTTTTGGAAACCGTAATGAAAAAACTAAACAATTCAAGTTTTTCAGATAATGCACCTAAGAATGTAGTAGAGCTAGAAATCAAGAAAAAAAATGACGCTGAAAAACAAATTAAAATTTTGGAGGATAGAATTACAAATTTATCATCTTAAAAATTATTTCTAAGCATGAAAAATGTATTATTTCTATCTTCATGGTATCCTAGTAGAGTTCATAATACTTTAGGTAATTTTGTAAGGTATCATGCTTTAGCTTCCTCCAAATACAACTCTATCAATGTTCTTTATATAGTAGCTGATGATAAAGTAAAAAATTATGAAATAGATTATTTTAAGGATCATGAAATAGCAACTACTATTGTTTATTTCAAAAGAGGAATTTTCAAGTATTTAAATTATTTGATAGCTTTTATAAAAGGTTTTAATTTTTTAACCAAAAAAAAATCAATAAAATTTGATATTGTTCATATGAACATAATGCATCCAGGCATTTGGCAAGCATTATTTTTAAAATGGAGATTCAAAATCCCATTTATCGTTTCTGAAAATTGGCATGGATTTCAGGATCTGTCGAAGTTTAAATTAAGTTTATTAGAATTGAAACTAATAGAGCTAGGCTTTAAATTTTCTTCAGCAATTTGCCCTGTTTCTCAGCAATTAAAAATTAGTATGTTAAATGCTAATTATAAAGCTAATTATAAAATAATCCCCAATGTTGTTGATACAAATAAATTCAAAATTGGAATTTCAAAAATCACCAATAAACATTTCACTTTTCTTCATGTGTCTACACTTGATGATTCAATAAAAAATGTGTCAGGAATTATTAATGCTTTTGAGAAATTAACTCATAAGAATATAACTCTTAAAATTATAGGAGATGGATCTACAAATTGGATTTTAGATAAAATCAAAAATTTAAAAACTAGTAATACTGTTTTAGTAGAAAATGAGAAAAATCATCATGAAATTGCCTCGGAAATGCAAAAAGCCAACGTTTTTGTTTTATTTAGCAATATCGAAAATCTTCCACTTGTACTAATAGAGTCAATTTCTTGTGGAACACCTTTTATAGCAACTAAAGTTGGAGGTATTCCAGAGATGTTTCATAAGGATTTGGGTAGGCTGGTTGATTCTGGAAATATTGATCAATTAGTTGAGGAAATGAATTTCATGATAGAAAACACTAATTATTTTGATTCTGAAGAAATTAGATCTTATGCGTTAAATAATTATTCAGATAAAGTAGTTGGTAAACAATTTAATGATTTATATATTGAGGCTTGCTCATAATTTCACAAATTAAAAAATATGTCAGACGATAAAAAGATAATTTTTTCAATGAATAAAGTTGGAAAACAAACACCCGAAGGAAAACAAATTATAAAAAATATTCATCTGTCATTTTTTTATGGTGCTAAAATTGGAATACTTGGGTTAAATGGCGCTGGTAAATCTACAGTTATGAAAATTATTGCTGGATTGGATAAGAATTTTCAGGGAGATGTTGTTTTTTCTGAAGGTTATACTGTGGGTTACTTAGCACAAGAGCCCATATTGGATGAAACTAAAACTGTTAGAGAAATTGTTCAAGAAGGTGCTCAAGAAACAGTTGATTTATTAAAAAAATACGACGATATTAATAATCAGTTCATGGATGAAGAAATCATCAATGATGCAGATAAAATGAATGCACTTATTAAACTTCAAGGAAAAGTTCAAGAACAAATTGACCAATTAGATGCTTGGGACCTAGATTCAAAATTGGAGTTGGCTATGGATGCTTTGAGAACTCCCGAGGGTGAATCATCAGTTAAAAATCTATCAGGTGGTGAAAGAAGAAGAATTGCGCTATGTAGATTACTATTGCAACAACCTGATATTCTATTATTAGACGAACCAACCAATCACTTAGATGCTGAGTCAGTCCATTGGTTAGAACAACATCTTCAATCTTATAAAGGAACTGTAATTGCAGTAACTCACGATAGATATTTTTTAGATAATGTAGCGGGTTGGATTTTGGAACTCGATAGAGGAGAGGGAATACCATTTAAGGGAAACTACAGTTCATGGCTTGAACAAAAATCAAAAAGACTTGCCCAAGAAGAAAAAACGGAGAGTAAAAGAAAAAAAGCATTAGAAAGAGAATTAGAATGGGTTAGACAAGGTCAAAAAGGAAGACAATCTAAAGGTAAAGCAAGACTTAACAATTATGAGAATTTAATGAGTCAGTCTTTAAAAGAAAAAGAAGTTAATATTGAAATTCCTATTCCCAATGGACCAAGATTAGGTAAAGAAGTAATTGAAGCTATTAAAGTTTCTAAAGGATATGACAATAAAATTCTCTATGAAGATTTAAACTTTAAATTACCTCCAGCAGGAATAGTCGGTATTATTGGACCTAACGGAGCTGGTAAAACAACTTTGTTTAAAATGATTATGAAGGAAGAGAATTGTGATTTAGGAGAATTTAAAGTTGGTGAAACAGTAAAATTGGATATGTTGATCAGAGACATAAAACAATTGACGAAAACAAAACAGTATATGAAGTTATAAGCGATGGAAATGAAATTTTAGAAATTGGTGGTCAAACTATTAATTCTAGAGCATATGTATCTAAGTTCAATTTCTCAGGATCCGATCAACAAAAAAAAGTAGGAGTACTTTCTGGAGGTGAAAGAAATAGACTTCACTTAGCAATGACATTAAAGACTGAAGCTAACGTGCTTTTATTAGATGAACCTACCAATGATATTGATGTAAACACATTAAGAGCTCTAGAAGAGGGTATTGAAAGCTTTGCCGGTTGTGCAGTAGTAATTTCTCATGACAGATGGTTTCTAGACCGAATATGTACTCATATACTAGCTTTTGAAGGAAATTCTAGTATCTACTATTTTGAAGGTGGATATTCTGAGTACGAAGAAAATAGAAAAAAGAGATTGGGAAATGATGTTGTTCCCTCAAGAATAAAATATAAAAAATTAACTAGATAAAAATTATGAAAAAAGCAATAATTGATACAACTAAAGGAAAAATGAGTGTTGAATTTTATGAAAAAGATGCTCCGAATACAGTTAAAAATTTCATTGACTTAATTGAAAAAGGATTTTATAATGGAATTACATTCCACAGAGTACTTCCTGATTTTGTAGTTCAAGGTGGATGTCCTGAGGGTACAGGTGTAGGAGGTCCAGGATACAGTATAGATTGTGAATTGGATGGAGAAAATCAATATCACGATAAAGGAGTTTTGTCAATGGCTCACGCTGGAAGAAATACAGGTGGATCTCAATTTTTTATATGTCACAGTAGAAATAATACTTCGCATTTAGACAGAAACCATACATGTTTTGGTAAAGTTATTGAGGGTTTAGATGTAATTGACTTAATTACAGAAGGTGACATTATAAACTCTATGACCATTTCTGATAGTTAAATTGAATAATAAAGAAACTTTTGTAATTGAACCTGAAAATATAGATGAATTACCTATTTCAGGTGACATTAAATATAATTGCAACTACAAGAATTTAGTTATATTTTGTCATGGATATAAAGGCTTTAAAGATTGGGGATGTTGGAATATTGTTTCTGATTTGTTTTATTCTAAAGAATTAAATTTTCTAAAGTTTAACTTCTCTCATAATGGATTAACTTTAAGTAAACAAACTAAATTTACTGATTTAGAGTCATTTAGTAAAAATAATTACTCTATTGAAGTTAATGATTTAAGTAGAGTGATTAATTATATTAATTCTAATAAACTAAATATAAATTATGAGAATATCTATATAATTGGTCACAGTCGAGGTTCTGGGATAGCTTGTTTATCAACTCAATATCATTCCAATATAACTAAATTAGTGTCATGGGCTGGAGTAGCCAGTTTTAAGGAGAGATTTCCTAGTGATAAAGAACTAAAAGAATGGAGAGAAAATGGTACTAGATATATTTTTAATTCCAGAACTGAACAAAAAATGCCGCACCTATACGAGTTTTATACCGACTTTATAAATAATGAAGAAAAACTGACCATTAAAACTGCATTATTAAATTTTAAAGGTGATTTTCTTTCTTGTTATGGTTTATTAGATCAAGTTATTCCAAATAGAAATGCATTTGATATGGCTAAATGGGCTACTAAATCTAGTACTTTTGGTATTAGAACAAATCATACTTTTGGTTCAAAACACCCTTGGAATGAAAAACAACTTCCTATTCATTTGAAAGAAATATGTTTAAAAACAATAGATTTTTTAAAATCTGATTAAGAAATTAAATGATAAATTAATCCTGCAATAGTCCCACCTGTAAATGGAGCTAATACTGGTATCCAACTATATTTCCAGTCAGGATTTTTATTTTTTCTTGGTAAAAATGAGTAAACAATTCGGGGCCAAAATCTCTTGCTGGATTTATTGCATAACCTGTAGTTCCACCTAAAGTCATTCCAATAACAATTACTAAGAGTCCAACAGGAAGAGCTTCCAAAGATCCTATTCCAAAATTATCAATAGGTGAATTATTTAAATCTATGTTTGGATTTACTATGAATAGTACTCCAAATACTAGTATAAATGTTCCAAATGCTTCCGAAAAAAAATTGTTTTTAAAATTTCTAATTGCAGGTGAAGTACAAAATGTGCTACGAACTGTATCTTCATCTTCTGTTGCTCTGTAATGATCAATATAAATCAAATAACATATCCAACTACCAAACATTGCTCCAAGAAGTTGACTTATAATATAACCAGGAACAAAACCCCAAGAGAATTTTCCTGCAAATGCCAATCCTATTGTAACTGCAGGGTTTATGTGAGCGCCACTAGATTTTGATGTGATATAAACAGCAACAAAAACAGCTAATCCCCAAGCTAATGTGATTAATAGTAATTTTGTTTGTCCACTTCCGTAAGTCTTTTTTAAATTAACATTAGCAACAACCCCGTTTCCAAGAAGCAAAAGTATTGCTGTTCCAATAAATTCAGATAAATAGGGATGAATTTCCATTATTTAAAATTAATATAAAATATCCATTCTTTCTTTCCATTTAGATAAGATATTATCGTTTTTAGAATTATCTGGAATAAATTCTTTGTCTTTCTTCCATATATTTTTCAAATCATCTATAGAATCCCAATATCCAGATGCTAATCCAGCTAAAAATGCTACTCCTAAGGCTGTAGATTCTGAAAAACTAGATCTAACAACTTTAGTTTTAAGTAAATTCGATTGTATTTGCATTAATAAATCATTATTACTACCGCCTCCATCTACTTTTAAACTTGTAAATTTTGTATTTGCATCCTTTTCCATACAAATTATGATTTCATAAGTTCTAATTGCTATTGCTTCCAAGGCTGCTCTTGCAATATGACCTTTTTTGGTTCCTCTATTTATTCCTAAGATAGATCCAGATGCATCTGGATTCCAATGTGGTGCTCCAAGCCCTGACAATCCAGAAATAAATGTTATTCCCCCGCTATTTTCAACAGTTAATGCCAAGGATTCAATTTCTGATGCATTTGAAATTATTCCTAATTCATCTCTTAGCCATTGAACCAAAGCTCCTCCGGTAAAAACACTTCCTTCTATAGCATAAAATGTCTTATCATCTAATTGATAAGCAATAGTTGAAAGCATTTTATGTTTAGATTTTACCACTTTTTCCCCAGTATTCATCATACAAAAACAACCAGTACCGTAAGTATTTTTCACATCTCCAGGTTCAATACACATTTGTCCAAACAAAGATGCTTGCTGATCTCCAGCAATACCAGAAATAGGTATAGAAAAACCTAAAATATCTTTAGAAGTTAGACCTACATTTTCAGAACAAGAAACAACTTTAGGTAAAATATTTTCTGGAATTTCTAAATAATCAATTAATTCTTTATCCCAATTAAGATTATGAATATTAAAAAGTAGTGTTCTACTAGCATTAGTTACATCTGTAACATGAACTTCACCTTTAGTTAGTTTCCATATTAACCAGGTGTCAATAGTTCCAAATGCTAAATTATTATTAGCAGCAAGTTTCTTAATTTCTGGATTGCTATCTAATATCCATTTAATTTTTGTGCCAGAAAAGTAGGGGTCCAGTAGTAACCCTGTTTTATCTTGGAAAGTCTTTTCAAGGTTTTTACTTTTTAAATCATTACATATTTCTGCTGTTCTTCTGTCTTGCCATACAATGGCATTGTAAACTGGAACTCCAGTTTTTTTATTCCATAAGACAGTAGTTTCCCTTTGATTTGTAACCCCAATGGAATGAATCATTTTTGGACTAATTTTGGTTTTCTCTAAAACATCTTTTATAACCCTTAACTGAGTTTCCCAAATTTGATTTGGATCATGTTCAACCCAGCCCTTTTTTGGGAAAATTTGAGGAAATTCTTTCTGAGACAAACCTTTAACAATACCTTTTTTGTCAATTATAAGAGCTCTTGAACTTGTTGTACCTGCATCTATAGAAAGTATGTATTTCTCCATGAGAATTAATTGTGTAAGATTGATAATAATTAATTGAATAATGCATTAATTATTTTAAAATTAGAAAGATTTTTGGATACAATGTGAATTTATTTCTAAATAGGTTATATATTTACCTTTTAATGAAATCTACTGAGATTCTAAATAGCCTGCAAGTATCTCTAACCATCAACAGGCTTTGCTCCCAACTCATAGAAAATCACAAAGATTTTTCTAATTCCACATTAATTGGTTTACAACCTAATGGTATATTTTTAGCAAACAGAATAAAAAACTGTTTAGAAAAATCAATAAATAAAAAAGTTTTAACTGGCTCCTTAGATATTACTTTTTTTAGAGATGATTTTGGCAGAAAAGAAAAACCTTTAATACCTAGCGTTACTAACATAGATTTCTCTATTGAAAACAAAAAAGTAATATTAATTGACGATGTGTTTTTTACAGGCAGAACTGTGCGTTCTGGACTTGATGCTATTATGACTTTTGGAAGACCACTATCGGTTGAGTTTTTAACTTTAATTGAAAGAAGATTTGTTCAGAGTCTACCAATAAGAGCAGATTACATCGGCAAATCAGTTGATACTATTAAAGAAGAAAAAGTATCTGTTCTTTGGGAAGAAGAAAATGGAAAAGATCAAATATTATTGCATTCACCTATTGAAATATGAAAGAACTAAGTGTTTTAAACTTACTTGGAATAAATGAATTAACTAAATCTGATATTGATTTAATATTTAAAACTGCTGATAGTTTTAAAGAAGTAATAAATAGACAAATTAAAAAAGTTCCCACCCTTAGAGATATTACCATAGCAAATTTATTTTTTGAAAATAGTACAAGAACAAAACTTTCCTTTGAGCTTGCTCAAAAAAGACTTTCAGCAGATATTGTAAATTTTTCAGCTTCAAATTCTTCACTGACAAAAGGGGAATCTTTAATTGATACTGCTAATAATATACTTTCAATGAAAGTTGATATGATAGTTATGAGACATCCTCATTCAGGAGCAGCAAAATTTTTATCTGAAAAAACAAATACTGTTATAATCAATGCAGGTGATGGTACCCATGAACACCCAACACAAGCATTGTTAGACAGTTATTCAATTAAAGAAAAGCTAGGGGGAGTAAAAGGTAAAAAAGTCGTTTTGGTAGGGGATATCAAACACTCTAGAGTTGCTTTGTCTAATATATTTGCACTTAAAAAGTTAGGAGCTAAAGTAATGGTTTGTGGACCTACTACTTTAATACCTAAGTACATTAAGCATTTGGGAGTTGAAGTTGAGCATGATTTAAAAAAGGCTATTAAATGGTGCGATGTAGCAAATATGTTAAGAATACAATTGGAAAGACAAGATATTCAATATTTCCCATCAATAAGAGAATATACTCATCAATTCCAATTGAATAAAGAAATATTAGAAATTACAAAAAAACCAATTACTATACTACATCCTGGTCCAATTAACAGAGGAGTTGAAATAACTTCAGAAATTGCAGATTCCGAGCATTCAATAATTTTAAATCAAGTTGAAAACGGTGTAGCTATTAGAATGGCAATCATTTATCTTTTAGCTGGTTCTATAAATCGCAGCTAGAATTGAAGAATTATGCTATTTTTGTTAAAACAATAAAAATTTGAACTTTAAAGTAGAAGAGAAAGATAAGTTTTTGATAGTGAGGTGTATTAGTGATAAACTAGACGCTTTAGTATCTCCTGAGCTTAAAACTTTATTTCTTCATCATAGCAATAAGGGAGTTGTAGATTTTATTGTAGATTTATCGAAGGTAAAGTACTGTGACTCTAGTGGCTTAAGCGCTTTACTAGTTGGAAATAGAATCATTAATGAAAAAGAAGGGTCTCTAAATTTATTTGGTTTAAACCCAATGGTAGAAAAAATTATTTCTATTTCTCAGTTAGACACTGTATTTAATATTCACGACATTGAGGAAAATACCTTAAAAAAACTATTATGAAAAACATTATTATTTTCACATTACTATTACCAATTTATTCAATATATGTTGTTAATGCACAAACTACCCATACAATTAACGCTGGCAGTTATTATTATACACCAAGTTCATTAACTATTGATGTTGGTGATTCAGTAATTTGGATTAATGATGGAGGATATCACGATGTTAATGGAGATATTAATTCAATAACTAATCAACCATTTAATAATCCAGTAACTTTTGATTCTCCAGCAACTAGTACATTAGGTGCAGTTATTTTTGCATATAAATTTACAGTTGCAGGAACTTATAATTACGATTGTTCAGTAGGTTCTCATGCATCGCCGGCATGGTTGGATCTGTGATAGTAAATGTACCCGTTCAATCTCCATGTGTCCCAGACGCCCAATATTCTGACTCAACTTGGGGCATATGGCCCGATACTGCACAAAATTTTATAAGTGGAAATACTGGAGTCTATTATGAACAAATTGTGAATTTTAAACTTCCTACTGATGCAGGATCCTTAGATCCTATTTACATGGTTATACTTTAGATTCTGTTTCTTTAGTTTCTGTAGATGGAATTCCACCTGGAATATCTTTTTCTTGTAATACTTCAAACTGCACCTGGGATGGTGGAGAACAAGGTTGTGCAACCATTTCTGGTATTCCTACTACGAATGGAACGTATCCAATCAATCTTAAAATTTTAGGTTGTGTATCACTTTTTGGTATTGTCATATGTGATACAGCTGTTTTTAGCAACTATGTAATACAAATTGGCTCTGTAGGTATAGGATAATTATGAATTAACTAATAATTCTCTTAAATTAAAAAAGGCATTTCCTAATCCATCAAATCAAAGTACAAATATTCAGTATGAAACAATTAAATCTGAAAATGTTTCATTCGAAATGACTAATTTATTAGGTAAATCAATAATATATAGTAATGTAATTTCTAAAATAGGATTGAATAGTATCTTGGTTAATACGTCTGACTTATCAAATGGAATATACTTATACTCAATTAGTAATGGTAAAACTAGATCTACAAAAAGATTAATAGTAAACCATTAGATATTACTCTTAAATGAAGTTTGAGCTAACCATACTTGGTTGTGGTGGTGCAATTCCTACCTTAGATAAAAAACCCACTTCACAATATCTTAATGTACAAGACCGACATTTTTTAATAGATTGTGGCGAAGGAACTCAGATTCAACTAAGAAAATTTAAATGTAAATTTTCTAAAATCGATCATGTTTTTATTTCTCACCTTCATGGAGATCACTTTTTGGGGATATTTGGTTATTTATCAACCTTAAGTTTATTAGGAAGAACAAATACATTAAATATTTACGCTCCTAAAGATCTAGAGAGTTTAATTGAAGCTCACAATGAAATTTCAGGAAAAAAATATAATTTCAATCTTAATTTTATATCTCTAGACTTTAAAAAATCTACTAAATTATTTGAAGACAATGTATTAGAAGTATTTTCCTTTCCTGTAAATCACACTGTTGAATGCTGTGGTTTTCTTTTTAGAGAAAAAACTTCCAAAAGAAAAATAATTAAAGACGAAATTAAAAAACTAGGATTAGGGATAGAAGATATTAAGAAATTAAAAAATAGTGAAGATTGCGTTTTAAACGGTTTAACGGTTAAATATGAAGATGTTACAACTTTAGGTAAAAAGTCTAGATCATATGCTTATTGTGCAGACACAAAATATGACGAAAAAATAATTCAACACATTAAAAATGTCGACCTTCTTTACCATGAATCAACATTCTTAGAGGAATTAAAATCTAAAGCCACTAAAACTAAACATTCTACACCAAGTCAAGCTGCAAAAATTGCTCTATTGGCTAATGTAGGAAGTTTAATTATCGGTCATTTTTCTGCTAGATACGATAATGTTGATCTTTTTAAGCAGCAGGCTGTTAAGATATTCAAAAATACTACTGCAGCATATGATGGTTATACTTTCCAAATTAAAAATTAATAATTGAGTAATCTTTCTATAAAAGCGACAAATGATGGTTCTTCAACAATTTATAATGAAGAATTAGATGAGCATTACCATTCAATTCATGGAGCACTACAAGAATCTTTACATGTTTTTATAGAAATGGGGTTAAATTATCATGTAAAACACAATGAAAATCTTCAAAAATTAAATATTTTAGAAATAGGTTTTGGTACAGGTCTTAACTGTATACTAACATTGATAGAGCATTTAAAAAATGAAAAGATAGCTGTTAAATACTCAGCAATTGAACCTTTTCCTTTGAACTCAACAAGCTTAAAGAGTTTAAATTTTAAACTTTCTAATCAACACTTAAATTTATTTAATAAAATTCATGAATCTAATTGGGAAAAAGAAAATATAATTTTAAATAATTTTAATATTTCTAAATATAATTTAAAGCTGAAAGATTTTAAAACTAATAGTTTTTATGACCTTATCTATTTTGATGCATTTGCTCCAAGAAAACAACCAGAATTATGGAATTTAGAAGTTTTTAATAAATTATTTAATTTTACTTCGATAAATGGTACTTTAGTAACTTATTGTGCTAAAGGACAAGTTAGAAGAGACCTTGAAAGTGCAGGATTTAAGGTAGAAAGACTTAATGGACCACCAGGAAAAAGAGAAATGTTAAGAGCAACTAAAATTTAAGTTTTTCATGTTTGTAAGCTGTACTTTCATAATTATAATTGTAACAAGTATAATTTCTTATGCTTCTTTCAAGAATGAAAATTTCAAAAATCAGTTATTATTTTCTCCTTTTGAATATTCTAATAATAAGAAATGGTGGATAATTTTAACTCATGGTTTTATTCATGCAGACTTTTTACATCTATTTTTCAATATGTACGTGCTTTACATATTTGGACCATCTTTAGAATCATATTTTATAAGTTCGTCTGAAATAGGATGGGTTTACTTTCTATCATTTTATTTATTAGGAATAATTTTCTCTACACTTCCATCAATTTTTAAACATAATAATAATCCAAACTATAGAAGTTTGGGTGCTTCAGGAGCAGTTTCATCTGTTGTTTTTGCTTACATAATAATTTTTCCTCTTAGAGAACTAGGTTTACTATTAATTCCTGGAGTATTTTTGCCTGGTTTTATTTTTGGAGTTTTATACTTAGTTGCAGAACATTACTTAAGTAAAAAACAATATTCTAATATTGCACATGATGCTCATATAAGTGGTTCAGTTTTTGGAATATTTTTTATACTAGCATATGACTATAAAAATCTATTAATATTCTTTGAAAAGGTAGTTTACTATTTTCAAAATTTTTAATTATAATGGAAGATCCAGTTAATTATAATGGGGAAATAACAGATGGTGATTCAATTGGATTTAATCAAATAAAAAGAGGTTTTAATTTTGGGGATGGATTATTTGAATCTGTTAGAGTCTTTAATGGAGAATGTACTCTTTTAGAAAGTCATTTTAATAGAATGCTAAATGGTTTAAAAATATTAAAAATATCATTTAATTATTCTTTTAATTTAAAATCATTAAATCAATATATTGACGAACTTTTAATTTATAAAAACATTAAACTTGGTGGAAAAGTTAAAGTATATGTTTTTAGAAGTGGTTTGGGTACTTATAAACCTGAAACTAACCAAATAAGTTTTTTAATTGAAGCTTCATCTTTAGTAGACAATAAATATATTTTAAATAAAAAAGGCTTCCTAGTTGATATTTACAAAGAATATACTAAACCCATCAATAAACTTTCCACATTTAAATCCTCAAGTTCATTGTTATATGTGCTAGCATCTATTTCATCAAAAGAGAATAATTTAGATGATCATTTAATACTAAATGAAAATAATCAAATTATAGAATCTACAAATTCAAATATTTTTTTACTAGTTGAAGATAATATAATAACTCCTCCCGTTGAAAGCGGATGTATTAATGGTGTTATGAGGTTAGAGATTATTAAAATTATAAAAGAGTTGGGAATAAATATTATTGAATCTAATATTGAAAAAAAGATTTAAGTAAAGCAAAAGAAATATTTTTATCAAATGTTATTAATGGTATTATTTGGGTGGGAGGGTATGAAAGTAAAAGATATTACAACTTGATTTCAAAAAAAATAATTGAAAATTTAAATAAAAAATTAATTATCAATAGGGTTTAATGGGAAATTTGCAATAGCTTTTAATTTTCCACCACTTTTAATTAAAATATCTTTCCACAAATCAGTATTTTCTGAAAAAACATTATTCTTTGATTCCTCTACGGCTATCCATGAATTTGAATCAAATTCATTTATAAGCTGATCGCTTGTCCAGCCTGAATACCCTAAAAAGAACTTAATTTTACTAATATCTAGAATTCCCATATTTAAAAATTCAATTATTTGATTAAAATCACCAGAGGTCCAAACATTGTCACTTATTTTTATTGAATTTTCAATAATATCTCCAAATTGATGAACAAAAAAAAGATTTGACGGGTATACAGGTCCTCCGTAATAAACGTCGATATCAGCAATTTCAAAATCTGGAATAATCTCGCTAAGCTGCAATTTCAACTTATGATTTAAAATAAAACCGTAAGATCCATCTTTATTGTGCTCACACATGTAAATAACAGATCTAGAAAAGTGGTTATCTTCCATAAAAGGCTCTGCTAATAGCAACCTACCTTTTTTTGGTTTTAAATTATTAATTCTACTAATATTTTTAAAGGATAAATCCATTAGTTAAATCTATTAAAAAAAAGTAAATAATAAAATTTAATTAGTGAATAGCCGATCGCCATGGTAAGTTGGCAGATACTTCAGCCTCTTTGATGAGAATCTCTTCAGTTCTTTTATCAACAACTTCACTATCAAAATAACATTTAGCCATTTTTATAAAAGAATTAATATGCTCTAACTCTTGAACATATAGATTAGTATAAAATTTAGAAATTTTAGGGTCATCTACTACTTCTCCAATTAATTTAAACCTCTCAGAGCCTCTTAATTCTGCAATTGAGGCAATTATAAGTCTGTCCATAAACAATTCCTCAGAACCAGACCTAACAATAGACATAACCCCTTTAATATATGGGTCTTTTTGAAAAACTCCATTTAATTGATGTCCTCTATATCTAATTAATTCATAAACCTGCTTAAAATGTAAAAGTTCTTCAACAGATATTTGAATTAATTCGTCAATAATTTCGATTCTATTTGGGTATTTAGCAATTAAAGACAAGCACATATTTGCAACTTTTCTTTCAGCATCTGCATGATCTTGAAGAAAAGAGTCAATATCTTTTACTGCTTGATGTGCCCATTCAATTGGGGTAGTATATTTTAATTTTAATTCCATTTTAAATTCTTTTCCAAAAATAAGGTGTAAATATTAAACAAACTGTAAATATTTCTAATCTTCCCATCAACATTAACAAAGATAAAATCCATTTTCCAACAGTTGGAATATGTGAATAAGAATAGGAGGGACCAACATTTGCAATTCCTGGTCCAACATTTCCAATAGCTGAAGCAACTGCACTAATTGAAGTTAAGATATCTAAACCTAATGCAGCTAGCAAAATAGATCCTATTGTGAAAATAAATAAATATAAGAATATGAAAGCAAGTAGGTTATAAGTTATCTGATTTGAAATTGAAGATCCATTTAATATTACAGGAATAACCCCTTTTGGATGAAGCCTTCTCTTAAATTCTAACAAACTATTTTTTATTAATAAAATGATACGAACTATTTTAATACCACCGCTTGTACTTCCTGCAGATGCTCCTGAAAATAAAAACAAAAAGAAAATTAAGGTCATAAAAGAACCCCAAATTGTATAATCAGCTGTAGCATATCCAGTTGTGGTAACAATAGAAACTACCTGGAAACTAATTTCTCTAAAAGATTTTATTAAACTTATATCGCTTGATAAATAATGATAAAAGGTTAATACTAATACAATCAAAAAAATAGAACTTATGTACCATTTAAATTCATCGTTTTTAAAGATTTTACTAAACTTCATTTTTATACCAAAATATATAAGTGTAAAATTTGTTCCTGCTATTAGCATAAAAATAACTATAACTGATTCAATCCATGGATTTTGAAAAGCAGCTATTGAATCTTGTTTTGTTGAAAAACCACCTGTTGAAGTTGTTGTTAAAGAATGATTTATAGCATCGAAGAAATTCATTCCTAGAAACATTAGTACAATTGTTTCTACTATAGTTAAACCGAGATATATAATCCATAATCTTTTGGCAGTTTCTTTTATTCTAGGATGAATTTTATCTTTAGTTGGTCCAGGTGATTCTGCAATAAATAACTCCATTCCTCCAATTCCAAGTAATGGTAAAATGGCTATTGTTAAAACAATAATTCCCATTCCTCCAATCCACTGAGTCATACTTCTCCAAAATAAAATACTTTTAGGCAATGATTCAATATCGTTTAGTATGGTGGAGCCTGTAGTTGTAAAACCAGACATAGTTTCAAAAAATGCATTTGTTATATTTGGAATACTTCCAGAAACTAAGTATGGTAGGCTACCAAATAAAGTCATGAAAATCCAACCACCAACGACAATCAAATAACCATCTCTTTTTTTAATTTCTGAGTTCTTATGTTTTTGAGTTAATATTCTCATTAAAAATCCTGCAGAAATAGTTAAAGAACTACAAATTATAAAATCCAAATGTAAATTTTGATCAAGATCATAGATTAAAGAAAATGGAATACAGGTTAACATTAAAACTCCATTGAGTAATGTTAAGGTTCCTATAACATGAAAAATTACAGAAGTATTGAATAAGCCCTTAGTTTTATTGGAAGAATTCTTCAATTTTTTTAATTGATTCTGTTAATGAAAACACGATGGTCTGGTCATTTTCTTGAAGCTGAAAATCTCCAAATGGTATTATTGGATTACCATCTCTTATAACACCTGCAATCTTTGATAAACTTGGAAAATTCAGTTGATTTAATGGTTTTTTAGTGATTTTAGTACCACTTTTAACTATAAACTCAATTATTTCAGCATCTGTTCCATGAAGATTAGCTACTGAAGAAACATTTCCTTTCCTAACAAATTTAAAAATATTATCAGCAGCAATTATTTTCTTATTTATGAGAGTATCAACTCCAATAGATTGAGATAAATTTATGTAATCAAAATTTTCAATTCTAGCTATTGTCTTTTTAATTCCATGGCTTTTACCAACTAAAGATGTCATTATGTTCATTTCGGAGTCTGCGGTTACAGAAACTAATGCATCAGTTTCTGTTAAACCCTCTTCTACAAGCATTTTCACATCATGTCCGTTAATATTGACAACTAAAGTACTTTTCAATGTGCTAGCCATTTCTTCGCACCTTTTTTTATCTTTTTCAACAAGAGTTACTCTAAAATCTTTTTCAAGCAGTTCTGCAGTATTTAATCCAATTCTACTACCTCCAATTATCATTACATCTTTTACCTTAAATTTATGTTTTCCACAAATTTTAATAATATTATCTATGGATTCTTTAAGAGAGATAAAATATACAATATCATTTTCTTTGAGTATAGTTTCTCCACTCACTAACAAGGTTAAATTATCTCGATGAAGTGCAAGTGGTTTAAAAGTTAAGTTAGGGTTTAAATCTGCACTTTCTCGAACAGTTTTATTAATTAAAATTGAATTACTTGAAAGAGATATACCAAAAACAGTAAGTTTTCCTTGTTCAAATTCTATATCATCAGTAAAAGCAGATTGATGAATTAATCTTTTTATTTCTAAAGATGCTAAATGAGTAGGTGATATTAATGTATTTATTCCTAAATCATTATAAAAATGTTCTCTATTTTCTTTAATGATATTGTCATCATTAATTCTAGCTATAGTATGTTTAGCGCCTAATTTCTTACCTAATATACATATAAGCATATTAGTCTCTTCACTTGATGTTACAGCAATTAGTAAATCACAAGAACTAATTAATTTCTGTTCCATTATTTCTACAGATTTAGCATCTCCAGGAATAGTAAAAACATCGAACTGAGAAGAAATAGAGTTCAATCTTTCCTCATTTTTATCAATTAAATAAATATCGTGAAATTCAGAAGATAATAATTTGGCAAGATGAGACCCAACATCTCCAGCCCCAGCAATAATAATCTTCATAGATTAATTTTAAACAAATATATAAGTCTTTAATAATAAGAGAATATTTTTTATAAAAAAAAATAGTGCTAACAAAAATTACTCACTAAAGTGATTTGTTTTTTTACTTTTGTAAAAAATAAATTTTAATGTCAGATATAAAATTTGGTACGGATGGTTGGAGAGCAATAATAGCTAAAGATTTTACTGTTGGTAATGTTTCTAGAGTTGCTTACGCAACAGCTAAATGGACTTTAAAAAATTTTAAAAATCCCTCTATAGTCATTGGACATGATTGCAGATTTGGAGGTAAGTTATTTATGGAAACAGCTGTTAAGGTTTTTGTATCCAAAGGAATTAAAGTTTATTTAGCAAATAATTTTATATCTACTCCTATGATTTCACTAGGAGTAAGAGAGTTAAAGGCCTCTTTGGGAGTGGTAATTACTGCTAGTCATAATCCTCCAGATTATAATGGATACAAATTAAAAGGACATTTTGGAGGACCATTATCTTCTGAAAAAGTAGGTGAAGTTGAAAGTTTAATTCCTTCAGAGGACAAAATTTATCTAAATCAAATTGATATTAATACTCAGGTAAAAAAAGGAAATATTAAGATTGTTGATTTAGAAAAAATGTATATTAATACAGTAGAAGCATCTTTTGATTTAGAAGCTATTCGAAATTCAGGATTAAATTTTGCATATGATGCAATGTACGGAGCAGGTCAAAATGTGATGAAAAAGTTATTTGGCGACATGACTTTTCTTCATTGTGAAGAGAATCCTTCTTTTATGGGACAAGCCCCTGAACCTATTGATAAAAACTTAAATGAGTTTTCCAACTTAATAAAAGAAAAAGGAAATATTGCAGCTGGTCTTGCAACTGATGGGGATGCAGATAGAATTGGTCTTTACAATTCTAAAGGAGAGTTTGTTGATTCTCACCATATTATATTACTAATTCTTTTATATTTAAATAAATCCAAAAAATTAAAAGGAAAGGTAGTTGTTGCTGCTTCTACTACACCGAGGGTAGTCAGGTTAGCTGAGATTCTAGGATTAGCCCATGATACGGTAAAAGTTGGTTTCAAGTATATAGCTCAACAAATGATTAAAGAAGATGTTTTGATAGGTGGAGAAGAATCTGGAGGAATTGCTATTAAGGGACATATCCCAGAAAGAGATGGTATATGGATGGGACTTGTTTTGTTTGAATACATGGTTAAATCTGGAAAATCTTTAGAAGAACTTATTGAAGAAGTTTATGATTTAGTAGGTGAATTTAAATACTGGAGAGATGATTTGCATATTGACGAGAAATTAAAAGATTCAATAGTGAAAAAATGTAAAAATGATGAGTTTAAATCTTTTGGGAAATATTCTGTAGAAAAAGTTGACAAAACAGACGGATTTAAATTTATTTTAAACCAAGATGAATGGCTTATGATAAGACCCTCTGGAACGGAACCTGTTTTGCGTTGTTATGCTGAATCAAAAGATTTGAAAGGTGCTAAAGAAATATTGGCTGCTTGCAAATTAGAAATAGGCTATAAATAATTTATAAACCTATAATATTATTGTTCATTGGATGTTTTACAGAGAAAGTAAATTTTTTCTCGATAATTTCATTTGGATTCAAAATTATATTCCATATTAATTTACCATTATTTTTGTTTAACTCTGCTTGAGAGCTTTCTATAAGTTGTACAGCGATAGACTTGTCAGTTGATAAAGGAATTTGATCAACTAATACTAATGTAATTGGTAAATCTTTATTGTTTATCAATTTCAAAATATATGATCTTTCAATTTTTATGTTGTCACCAATTTTTGTTTCAGAACTAAACTTTTTTTCAAGTATTCTTTCGCAAATAATAGAAATATCTCTTGATAAAGATAAATTATGAGTTTTTTTAATAGAGTAGGGATCTAAATAGGTTTTACCAACAGATTTACCATTGAAATAGACATTAGCATTACCAGGAAGTAAATTCTTATTACCAAGCGATTCGAAATGACACATTAAAAATATGTCTTTATCTAATTTTGGATAGCAATAGTAATCATACTTAGCATCCAGTTCTAATTTTTGAATATCAATAAAAATGGGTTCTTTTTGGGATGGAATTGAGTAGGGTAGAGAGATATTATAAGCTATTTGTGTTCCGCTAAAATCAATATTTGTGAATTCAGAAGAAGAAATTGAAACATCTTCATTCATTTTAGGAATTTCTACTTTTTGAGCTCTTGAATTATAATTTTTGTTCCTTTTTATTTGATTTGTTTTTGATATGCCATTAAAAGAGTTGATGTACTGAGTTTTAAAAGCTGGATAATTATTTGATTTATTTAGTTTGCCAGTTGAAAGAGATAATTGAATATTAGACCAAATTTCATTGGTGTTTTGATATATTTTTGCTTTGTAAGTAAGCTCAACTGGTTTGTTAACGCCGGAAGATCTTACATCATATGAGGGTGCCCAACCTGCATTATTTGAATTATAGCTCAACTCGTAATTATATTCTCCACTTTTAATACAAGTTAGTTGAACAATAATATTACTGTGTAGATTTTTATTATTTGTATTTATTGAATTAATTTGAGTATTAATTTGAACTATTCTAAGTTTTAACTTCTTAATTTCTTTTTCTGTTAAAGATACTTCAGCTTGTATTTCATACATCCTTTTTTTAAAGTATTCTGATAAATCCATCAAGTCTTCAACAATAAACTCTCTAGAAGTTTTTAAAACTGATTTATTTTGATCTAAAAGATCTATTTCTTGAACTAAAACTGCTTTATTTATTTCTTTTAATCTGATGATTTCGTTTAAATTACTTAAAGAGTCTTTAAGAGTAGAAATTTCATTATCACCGACAGTTTTTACACCTAAGTAATTCATTTTTTTTGAAATTGAATTTACTATGATCTCTTTTGAATTCATCAAGAATTGAATAGATTCATTTATTAGGCTAGGGGAAAGATTAGTAATCACTAATTCATTAGAACCAATAGAAATTTTTGCAGATCCAATTCTTTCAATATGAGCACCTTTATTATGAATAATGATTTTATTAATTTTTGATTCCGATTTTATTATATTATTAGGTGTCTGTGCTTTTACACTAAATAATGATAATAAAACAATTATTGAAAAAATTGATAAACTAAATCTATTCATGATTTTTTTTTACAAACATATCCAAAATTAATGCCAAAAATTTAATATTAGTTAACTTAGCTTAATGTCAGAACTTTTAATTTTAATCACTAATGACGATGGGTACAGTAGTAAAGGTATTAAAGCTTTAATAAATGCTGTAAAAAACCTTGGGAAAATATTAATTGTAGCACCTGACAGTCCTCAATCTGGAATGGGGCATGCAATATCTGTAAATAAGCCAATAAGATGTTATAAAACTAATTTTTTTGACTCAGTTGAAGCATATTGTTGTACTGGGACTCCAGTGGATTGTATAAAAATGGGATTATACTTATTAAAAGATAAGAAACCTGATTTAATATTATCAGGAATTAATCATGGTTCAAATGTAAGTACGAATATTTTATATTCTGGAACAATGTCTGCTGCTGTAGAAGGAGCATTGTCTGGAATTCCTAGTGTAGGTTATTCATTAACTGATTATTCAGATGATGCAGATTTTCAATATTCTGAAAAAATTGTTCAAATAATATCAAAAAAAGTAATTAAAGAAGGTTTAAAAAAAGGTACTTGCTTAAATGTTAATATTCCAAATATTAAAGAAAATCAAATTAAAGGAATTAAAGTTTGTAGGCAGGGAAGAGCTTTTTGGGACGACACCTTTGATCATAGAAAGGATCCCTTAGGAAAAGATTATTATTGGCTAACTGGATCTTTTAGTTCTAAGGAACAAGCATTAGATACCGATATTAATTATTTAGAAAATAATTATGTGACTATTGTTCCTACTCAATTTGATATGACTTGCCATGATTCAGTAGATGAACTAAAAAAATGGAAACTATAATGAAAGAATGGAAATTTAAAATTAATAAATTCAAATTTGGATTTGTTACAGGATTAATTCTACCTGTATTGGGTTTCTTTATTGGGTTTCTCGCTAAAGGAGGGGAGATGTCTTTTTCTACTTTTTGGCAACTATTTACACAAAACCATGATTTAATACATCTTAATGATATTAAATTAATATATCAAGATACTAGACAAAGTACTGTGATGTTTTGTTTATTAGCAAATATGCTTGCATTTTACTTATCTTTTTTTGTTTATAAAATTGATCGTTTCTCTACTGGTTTAGTTAGTATTACTTTAATTCTTACGGCTATTTCAGTATTTTTTATTTATTAATTTATGAAGTATTACATTATAGCAGGAGAAGCTTCAGGAGATTTATATGGATCAAATTTAATAAAAGAAATAAAAAAAATTGATTCTAAGGCTACTTTTAGAGCTTGGGGTGGCGACTTAATGAATTTAGAAGATGTTAAGTTAGTAAGACACTATAAAGACCATAATTACATGGGTTTTGCAGAAGTTATTTGGAATCTAAGAACAATTTTAAAAAATATTACTTTTTGTAAAGAAGATATTAAGAAGTATAATCCAGATGCACTTATTTTAATTGATTTCCCAGGTTTTAACATGAGAATTGCAAAATATTTTAATAAATCTTCTTTTCCAATACTATATTATATTGCTCCTCAGGTTTGGGCTTGGAAAGAAAAGAGGGTGGAGCTAATAAAGAAATATGTGGATAGTTTATATGTTATACTCCCATTTGAAAAAGAATTTTTTAAAAAACATGGAATTGAAACTACTTACCATGGTCATCCATTATTAGAACATATTATAAATTTCAAAAAAGATAAAAGCACACCAAAGTTAGATTTCATAAAAACAAATAATTTAAATCCAAAAAGACCTATAATTGCTTTGATACCAGGAAGTAGAAAGCAAGAAATTATTAAAAAACTTCCAATTATGCTTAATGCAGTTTCTAGTTATTCTGAAAATTATAATATTGTTATTGCGGGAATGAATATGCATAAGGCCATTTATCAAAGTATTAGCTATAATTATAATGTGAATATTGTCTATGAGGATACCTATAATTTATTAAACCAATCTAGTTTTGCATTAGTTACATCAGGAACAGCAACCTTAGAAACTGCATTTTTCAATGTTCCTCAGGTAGTTTGCTATAAAGCAAATTGGATTTCATACTCAATTGCTAAATCATTAGTTAAAATTAAGTTCATTTCATTAGTTAATTTAATACTTGACTACGAGTCAGTTAAAGAGTTGATTCAGAATGATTTAAACAATATAAAACTAAAGGAAGAACTAAGAAAAATAATAAATATGTCACATTCAAATTCTATTAAAAATGATTACAAAAAGTTAATCTCTAAGTGCAAAGGTGAAGATGTATCAAAAAATATTGCACAGAGCATGTTAAAAACTCTAAATAATTTTTAAATAAAATGTAACTAATTCTTTTAGTTTTGTCTTCTAATAATTTTTGATGAAATACTTTAAACTACTGATTATTATTGTAATCTTTCCTTTTTACGGTTTTTCCATAAACTTTAAAATAGGTATTTTAAGAAATGTCAGTATAAAAAAAGTATCTATTTCTGTAAGTGAGTCCATTTATAGCCTAAAATCAAATAATAAAATATTATTAAATAATGTAAATGAAAGCACACATGTCCAGTTGTATTTCAAAAACGGAAAAATTGAACTAACTGTTAACAATAATTTTATAGGTAATTTTGATACATTAAAGTTATCTAGAATTAAGAGTAGTTCTGGAATTTTTAAAATAAAAGGTTTAGTACCAACACTTAGAAGAGATAGATCATACAATGATGATTTAATAATTTTCCCGCAAAAGAACTCTATATCACTAGTTAATTTAGTAGATTTTGAAAACTATATAATAGGCGTATTGGAATCCGAAGTAGGAAAAGGACAAAGCAAAGATTTTTACAAAGTACATTCCATAATCAGCAGAACTTATGCTCTTGAAAAATCAATACAAGTTTATCCACGAAGGCTTCAATTTAACAGATTTAGTTAACTGTCAAGTTTACAAGGGATATATGTATAAAGATTCCAATATTATTAGTGCTGTTAAAGAAACTAAAAACTTAATTCTAGTTGATGAAAATATGGATTATATAGTAGCTTCATATTTTTCAAATAGTGGTGGTCAAACCAACAATGTAGAAGATGTTTGGTCTAAAGCACTTCCATATTTAAGAAGCATTCACGATCCTTTTTCACTTGGTGGAACAAACTATGATTGGGAGAAAATTGTTTTAAAAAGTAAATGGCTTTCTTATTTAAAAAATAAGTACCAATATCCAATCTACGATACAATATCATTAAATGCTGCTTTAAACTTTAAACAAGATATTCGACATAAGTATTTAGTTGATTGGGTTTATCAAATCCCATTAACCGATATTAGAAAGGATTGGAAATTAAAAAGTACATATTTTTCTATATATGATAACGGTGAATATCTATCGTTTAAAGGAAAAGGCTTTGGACATGGTGTAGGATTGTCACAGGAAGGTGCCATGAGAATGATAGATTTAGGCTACGATTTTTTAGAAGTACTTAGATTCTATTATACTGATGTACATTTAATAAATATTAAAATGAAAGAATTCTATACAATAGACTAGAAGCTTTGAAACACATTGGTTAACATAATATTAATTATAAGACAAATATGGAAGAGGTTCTTTATATTTGTAAGTCTATGTCTTTATAAGTTGTATTCTTTTTAAAAGTACTAATTTCTAAATATTTTAATTTTAACCAATTCCCGGCAAGAAAAATCCTCTATTAGAATCCTATTATTAATGCTTTTAAGGAATTTGCTTTTAATATCTATGGATAATATGCACAATTATACTAACGGATAGATTTTGGACGATTCTCAGCGACTTATCCATAATTTGGTTTAGAATGCGATGTTTGTAGAAATGATCCTATTTTAAGGATAAAATGTTCCTTAATCTTATTCTCTATATTAATTTCAATAATTTAAGTATTTAAAAATAAATTTTTAAACATTGGATGTTTTATGGTATTCAAAAAAAATCAAATATGGAAGTTTGTGATCTAATTTTGTATTATTGTAGTTAGAATGGACGTTTCTATAAATGTGGATAAAATATACGTTGTTCACGTAAGTTCGAATAAGCTTCGAGAACAACATATTAAGAACGAATTAGGAAGATTTAATCTTCCTTTTGAGTTTATGCTTAAAGGTGATAAATCTGAAATATCTACTGAAATTATAAAAGAATATTTTATTGGTGATGAAATGGGAGGTCTTAAGCCAACTGCTCAACAATCTTGTACCTACAAACACTTATCTATATATGAAAAAATATTAACAGATGGTGTTCAGGATGCTCTTATTTTTGAAGATGACGTGTATTTGTCAGAAAATTTCATAGAAGTATTCAATCAAACTATTAGTGAGTTAAAAGCCTTACCACAAAAAACTCAAGACAAAGCATTAATTAACTTTGAAAATAGCACTTTACAGATTGTTCCACCATCAAAGCAAGTTAATGGACAATATTTATATGAAGCTTCGAAAAATAGATGTGCAGGTGCCTATTATATAAATAAAAATTTAGCTAACTCAATTACTCAATACAGAATTAAGTATAAATGCAATAAAATTATAGATTGGTACCATAATGAATTAATTGACACAATTGGTCTTCAAAATTACTGGTGTCATCCTCCGATTGTTGAACAAGGAAGCCATAATGGAAAGATGCAATCAATTATTGACGATAAAAAATATGGTTCTGTAAGAGAAATTACATGGAAAATAAGCCGTTTTTATAAACATAAAATAAGACCTTTGTTTGGAAATAAAAACAAATGAAAAGTTTAATACGCATCATAAAATTTAATTTAGGCTATAAAAAATACATCTTAGGAAGTGTTTTTTTTAACCTATTAAGTTCATTCTTTGGATTATTTTCTTTTATACTATTAGCTCCATTACTTGATGTGATTTTTAATAAGACTGATGATTATTACATTGATTTAATTTCTAAGCCAAGTCCAGTATTATCTTTTTCTACAGAAAATTTTATCGATTTAATAAATTATAAACTTGCTAACTTAATTGTATTAGAAGGTAAAGTATATACACTTTTAACTGTTTGTGTGGTAATTGGGATGTCTGTACTTTTAAAGAATCTATTTATTTACCTATCCTCTGTTTTAGTTTCTTTATTGGTTAATAAAAGTGTTGGCGATATTAGGAACAACATTTTCACTACACTAATGCATCTACCTGTTGCTTATTTATCAGATGAAAAAAAAGGAGAGGTAATTTCTAAAATAAGTAATGATGTACAAGAAATTGAATGGTCAATCCAATCAGCTATAAAAGGAGTTTTTAAAGAACCAATTAATATCTTAGTGTTTTTAGGTTCTTTATTTGCAATGAGTCTAGAGTTGTCTTTGTTTATTGTGATTTTCTTACCATTATCAGGATTTTTAATAAGTGCAGTAAGTAAGAGTTTAAAGAAAAATACGAAGTCTGCACAAGAATATTTCGGAAATTTATTAGCTCATTTAGAAGAATCATTAAATGGTTTTAAATTGATAAAGGCTTTTTCAAACGAAAAGCTATTTATCAAAAAATTTAAAAGTATTAATAATAATTTTATTTCTAATAAAGTTAAAGCATACAGGAAAGCAGATTTAGCTTCTCCAACTAGTGAATTCTTAGGGGTAATAGCAGTAATAAGTGTACTGTGGTATGGTGGTAGTTTAGTATTTGAAGGTAAAATGCAATCTTCTTATTTCATTACCTACATTATTCTTTTTTCACAACTTATTGACCCTCTAAAATCTTTATCAAAATCTATATATGATGCACAAAAAGGAAACTCTGCATTAGATAGAATAGAAACTATTTTCGAAGCTAAAAAAACAGATTTCATATTGGACGGTAAAAGCATTAAAAATGATCTTGTTGACTCTATTAGCTTTAACAACATATCATTTTCATATAAAACAGATAAAGTTCTAAATAATATTTCTTTTAAAGTATCGAAAGGAAAGACCGTAGCACTTGTAGGTCAATCAGGGTCCGGAAAAAGCACTATTGCTAATTTATTTCCTAGGTTTTATGATTTAGAAGATGGTTCTATTGAAATTGACGGAGTGAATATTAAAGATTTTAAATTGTCCAATTTAAGATCTATGATTGGGTTAGTATCCCAAGAATCTATTTTATTTAACGACACAATAGAAAATAATATAGTTTTTGGAAATGAGTTTAATAAAGATAAATTAGTTGAAGCTTCTAAGGTTGCAAATGCTCATGATTTTATTGAAGAATTAGCCAATAATTATCAAACTAATATTGGTGATGGTGGTAATAAACTTTCAGGTGGACAAAGACAAAGATTAAGTATTGCAAGAGCTGTTTATAAAAACCCACCCATTTTAATATTAGACGAAGCAACTTCTGCACTTGATACTGAATCAGAAAAGTTGGTTCAAGATGCTTTAAATAAGCTTATGGCTAATAGGACTTCTATTGTAATAGCACATAGACTTTCAACTATCCAACATGCAGATGAAATTATTGTTTTGCAAAAAGGATTAATTGTTGAAAGAGGAAGTCACAAGATCTTAATTAAAAAAAATGGTATCTACAAAAAGCTTGTTGAGATGCAAAGCTTTGAATAAAGCCTACCTTTTTAATACCTCATTTTGATCATTTTTTTTATTCAAATTAATAATACCTCCAAATACTATATTAAATTGTCCAAAAAAGAAGTGATGACTTGCTTTATCAAACTTTGAGCTTGTTGTTCTTACATTAGGTAAATTTATAAAACCACCTTTAATTTCATTTTGAATAAAGAAAGCATTAAAAAATGAAATGTTCAATCCAAGAATGGCACCTAAACCGTATCCGGAAAAGTGAAACTTATCATAAGTTTCATTATTTAATAATTTAGTATTTGTTCTTGGCACTAGTACACCTATTCCAAAACCTTCTTTTAAACTAACTTTAATTTTAGCCATATCAAGAATTTTAGTGGAGTGTCTTAATTCGAAATTCACATAATTTAACCCATCAGTATGTTCAAATTTTAAAAAATCAGGGGAAACTAATATTTTATTGTTATTGTAAACACCGTCATAAATTGTGTTACTATTTTCTATAATGCCTGAAATTTCAACTTCTTGATTGTTTTGTAAAACATATTTCATATGATCTATTCCAAAAGAAAAATCCCAATTTTCTCTTATATAATAACCTACTCTGAAATTATATTGAGGAATAGTTATATGTGCTGGATTAAAATATTTTGTAGTAAACTTTGTTTGTCTGTCTTTTGCAATACTCTTTTTAAGTGTAAAATCATAATCAGGTCCTTTAAACCGAATATTTGATTTAGTAAAATGTCCACTATTCCAGCCCCAATAAAAATACATTCTACTATTATTGGGATTTTGATTTATAGTGTTTTTCACTTGACTAAAAATAAATTGAAAAGGAAGAAATAAAAAACTAAATATTAAAAAATATCTCATATTTATTATTAAAATTAAAGAAGAGTAATTATAAACTTCTTATGGTTAGTTTATCAGCTTAATAAATTGATTTTATTTTAATTGCTTTAACTAAGAAATTACCTTCGATTTCAGATTTCACTATTTGCCCAGGGTTCTTTGAATAACCAATATGTTTAACCCACTGAATTTCAAATCCTGAATCGTTTAGTAATGATTTTATTTCACTTAATTCAAAATAATGTAGAAATGCTAATTCATTAAATCCACTTTTTCTATAAAACACATCTCCCCTTTCGTATCCGAATTTTTCTAAATTATTTTCTTCAAAGGCCTTAGTTGCATAAGGACCCCATTCATTTTTGTTATTTAAGCTAAAAAGATCTAAATATAATGGACAATTATCATTTAAGTACGAATTAATTTTTTTTAAAGATCTAAGTCTATTTTTTTGATTAGCAATATGCCCAAAAGCGTATAAAAAAGTTGCTGAATCAAACATTTCACCTATATGGCTATCATCATTAGCCCAATCTTGATGATAGGTTCTTAAACCTCTAGAATTAGCAATTTTACACATTTCTTCACTAATTTCTACACCTACAATTTCATAATCTAGTCCACTTAGTTTTTTAACTCTAATTGATCTTTTTCCTGTTCCTATAGCTATATCTAAATGTTTTTTTGTTTTATTTCCAGCAATATCTTTTGAAATTAATTCATCTACAGTAAGAATATATGCTTTTCTTGAAGGTTGGTTAAAATCTGAAAAATCATACTTTTTAGCCTGTTCACTGAAATAATTACTATTCATTGAATTTATCATTTCCGTATTTGGTTTTGGAAATACATTTTGAATAAGATGTGACTTGTCACTATTGAAATCTTCAATAGAAACATAATCAAAAGCATTTTCAACAATTTCTTTAAACTGATTGTCATTACTATTATCCCATTTTGCAGTTTTAGCATGTGCGCTTAAAACTCCAATAGATTTCGATTCTAAATTGAAAATTCTCATTCCTTCAAAACTCTCAATTGCTGGGTAGTAAAAATGAAGTGTAATTGCTCTATTATTTTTATTTCTATTTGCTAGTTTATGAATTACACCATCAGCTTCAGGCATAATCCCATTTTTAATATATTTTTCAGACTTATACTCAATAAGCTTATTATTTTCTTCTTTATAAGAAATATTATCTAGCTCACCTTCTAAAACAATAACATATCCAAAAAGACCTTGATGATGGTGAACACCACTTTCAACCCCAGCGGGCCAATTTATTAAAACACATTCAAAGGGATTAAGTTCAATTATATTTCTACCATAGTCACCTTTGGTTTCAGGGTTTACAATATGATTTTGATATTCAACACAATCAATATCAATTGACTCTACAAATTTTCTTAAACTTTCAAAGGTTATAACATCAGTAAAATCTTGAATACTTTTTTTTATTATTTTCAAATCCTAAAAGTTATATATGTTTTTTAAGTTATAATTAACTTGGTTGAAATTAATATAATTTATTATTTAAGGCTTCTTAATCCTTCATAAACTACAATACTAACAGCATTTGCCAAATTTAAGCTTCTAATATACTGGCTATGAATTGGTATTTTAAAAATTTTATCAAAATTTTTGGATATTATTTCTTTTGACAAACCTACAGACTCTTTTCCGAATATAAAAAACATATTATCCTCATATTTAATAGAACAATAGTCTTTACTAGCAGAGCTTGAAAAATAAACCATCTTCTCTCCCCTATTCTTTAAAAAGAATTCATCTTTATCTTCATAAATTTCCACCGTAACATGTTTCCAATAATCTAGCCCAGCTCTTTTTAATCTCTTGTCGTCCAAATTAAATCCAAAGGGTTTTACTAAATGTAACTTAGATCCCGAAGCCAAGCTAAGTCGCCCTATATTTCCTGTATTCATAGGTATTTCGGGTTCCAAAAGCACAATATTAAATCCCATTATAATCTATATTATGTTTAAATAAAAGTTTGTAATCATATCAAATAACTGTAATTCTAACTTTCTTCTTTTTAAGCCTGGTATTATTAGTTTTATCTATAATTTGTTCTGTCATAGAGCTATCTACACTAGCATAAGAACAATTTTGTTTTATTTCTATTACTCCTAATTGTTCTTTTTTTATTCCCCCTTGTTTAATAAATAGACCAACTATATCACCCTTAGATATTTTATCTCTTCTCCCCCCTGAAATATATAATGTATTCCAACTTAAATTAGAATCCAATTTAGAAATGTTTTCATTATCTATATTAATTACTTCAGGCTCTAAATCATTTATAAAATCTGGTAATTCATCTTCTTTCCAATTTAGAATGTAGGAAATACCATCTTGGTTCATACGTGCAGTTCTACCATTTCTATGGGTAAACTCTTTGTCTTGAAGTGGTAAATGATAATGAAGAATGAACTTTATTTCGGGAATGTCTATTCCTCTAGATGCTAAATCTGTTGCAAGAAGTAATTGGTTGGTTCCATTCCTAAATTTAATCAATGCTCTTTCTCTATCTATTTGTTCCATTCCACCATGAAAACATTGATGAGAAATATTATTGTTGTTTAAAAAAGTGCTTATTCTTTCAAGAGCATCCTTGTAATTACAAAAAATAATACCTGGTTTATTACCAATATAAGTCAGCGATTTCTCCAATGCTCTTAGTTTATCTTTTTCTTCTGATATAATTGTTTTAAATGTTAGTTTAGAGCTGTTTTCTTTAATGTAATTAATAAAAACTGGTTTATTTAAGCCAACAAACTCTGGTATTTTAGCATAGCTAGTAGCAGATGTAAGTATTCTTTGTTTAATATTTGGAAGCGCATTTATAATTTCCGACATTTCTTTATCAAACCCAATTTCTAATGACTTATCGTATTCGTCTAGAACAAGTGTTTTTATATCTCTAAGGAAAAATGATCCCTTCTTAATCTATCGGCTACTCGGCCAGGTGTGCCAATTAAAATAGCTGGTCTATGTTTTAGATCTATTTTATCTAAAGATCCTGAACGACCACCATAAACTGCATTTACTTTAAATCCAGAACCCATTTTTCTAGCTACTTGTTCAATTTGTTGGGCCAGTTCTCTAGAAGGAACTATAATTAGCATTTGAATTTCATCACATTTATTATCTAAATGCTCAATTAAAGGAAGTAAAAATGCCAAAGTCTTTCCAGTCCCTGTTGGTGATATTAATACAACGTCTTTTTTAGAACGTATTACTTTCAAAGACTCCTGCTGCATTGGGTTTAAATCAGCAATTTGAAATTTATCAAGAAAATAAATTAAAGAATTATTAGAAATATCTTCTTTATTGTTGTTTGATTTTGACATTTAGTAAGTGATGTATTTAAAATTACTAGTTAAATTAAATAGTAGAGATTATTCTCTGAATAGTCATTTGGAGAATTCTTTTGTTGTATTCTCTAGAGTTTGATAAGTATTTATCTAATTCTATTTCATTAAACTGTCCAACTAGAATTCCTATAACTAAATTTTTAAATTGAATATTTTTAGATAACTGATTTTCAACACATTGAGTTTTTTTACTTTTTTTTAAATCATTCCAAATAATACCTAAATTTTTAATATGAACATTAAATAGCTTTAAAGTTATCTCGTGTTGCATTTTTAAAACTGGACGTAATACCTCGTTTTGAAACAATTCATTTTCCAAATGTATTTCTGGTTTATTGTCAATATTTACAATTGGTCTTTTTTTAGCCATTATATCTAATTAATTAGAGTGCAAAACTAATAAAGAATCTAGGATAATTACATATTGGTATTTAATATCAACTTAAAGTGTTTAGGGACATCAGCTAGAATAATTACATTATATAAACCGCTAGATAAATATGAAATATTAATATTAGTTTTTGTAGTTCCTTTTGAAACAAGCAAACCTCTATTGTCATAAATATGATATTCTAAATTTAATAGAGTTTGATTAAAATTAATAAGACCTATGGTTGGGTTAGGATATAATATTGGAGAATTTATAAATGGATTATTAATAATATTAGATGGGTTACCAACCACATTAAACCTTCCTGTCATTCCATTAGCAATATGAGGCGTGCAAACATATTCATATAATCCAATTTTTGCAGGTATATATTGAAAGAAAGTATCTGCTGGTGCTTGCCAAATTTGGTCAAAAGGAATCGCACCATTAGGAATATTAGTAGAAGTTACCGTATGTACCATTGTTGGCACATCTAGTGGATGCCACTCAATAGTATCTCCTAACTGAACTGACGTCAAATTACTAGGCATAAATTGCATGTATCCATTCCATACTAGTATTTCATGTATCGTAGATTTTAAAGAATTTGAAACCAATAAAAACAAAGGTATTATGATTAGATTTTTTAACATTGAATTAATTTACGAGAAAAAATTGACATTGTAAATAAATAGCTAGTTCCATCTTTCTTCTCTCCACTTCGCTTGATCATCTTTAGAAAGAAAAGTCCAGGCCACAATTCTAGTAGATTTATTTCCTGTTCCCATTGGTATAGTTTTTATAAAATAAGCTCCTGTTTTATCAATTAGTTTATAAGTTCGTTTAAGGTTTGTTTGCTTAGACACCAAGGTTGAGAACCAATAGCAGTTTTTAGAGTACTTTTTGCTTTCATTAATAATATTCTCTAAAAATTTAATTTCACCACCTTCAAATATGATTTCGTTGCTAACTCCGGCAAAATTAACATGTGTTTTTTTTAGTTTTTTATCTGAAAGGTTTCTTAATTTTCTAAGAGTTGATTTTTGGGCTTCTTCTTTTGAAGAGTGGAATGGAGGATTACATATAATCAAATCAATTTTCTCATCTTCATTTATTATATTTTTAAATATTAAATTTTTATTTTTTTGTAACCTACATTCTATGTTGTCTTTTATTAACGAATTAGAATTAATAATTTTTTTAGCCGATTTAATAGATTTTTCATCAATATCTGAAGCTATAAATTTCCAACCATACTCTATAGCACCAATTAAAGGATAAATACAGCTAGCTCCCATCCCAATATCAAGACAAGTCACTTTATCTCCCTTTGGAATATTACTCAAATTATTTTCTGCTAATAAATCTGCAACATGATGAATATAATCTGCTCTTCCAGGGATTGGAGGACACAAATTATCATCTGGGAATTCCCAATTTTTAATACCATAGTAATGATTTAGCAAAGATTTATTTAATTCTCTTACAGCAACAGGGTTAGAAAAATTAATTGATTTACCACCATATTTATTTGGCCTAATGTGTTGCTTTAATTCTGAGTTTAGTTCAGTTAAAGCAGATAAGTCATACCTATCTCTATTCTTATTTCTTGGATGCAAACGAGTTTTTTCTTGATTAGATTTTTCTGGTGTTTTTTTCATAAAATTTAATTATAAGAAAGTAAACTAATAACTATTAACTCAATAAAAAAAGGGAGAAGTATATTACTTTTCCCTTTCTATTATATTTCCACAAATAATTTAGCTATAAATAGCTTATTAAAATGAAAAAGATAACCCAACCATCCAATATTCTAAAAATTGTAATGATGGTCCTGATTTAACAATTTTGAAGCCATTATCAGTGAATCCATCTCCATCTACGTCAAAATCTGTATAACCAATATAATTTACACTATTTGTTCCGTCTCCAGACCAGTCAAATCCGGGGTTTGCATAATATTCATTGTATTCTACAAAATAATGATTACCTCCAATTCGAGGGTCGACTTGACCGGCTGGTCTTTCTAAATAAACAGGTGTTAAATCACTGTTGTATCGTGGGATATTTATATCATGATCGTAAATTAAATAACTCTGAAATGTTACACTAAAAAATTTATTTATTGAATAGGAAAGTAAAAACTCACATGTCACATCAATATTTCCAGGTTCTTCTAGATAGTTTCCAAATAGAGTAACATCGGACATGAAGTGAAGATTTTTAATATTAAAAAGACTATCATGAGTGTATAAAAGATTTAAATAAAGACCAGCTTCCGTTCTTATATTTTCACCTGCATCTAGGCCAAAAACACCAACTCTAGATAAAGAATCATCTAAAACTATTGTATTCTTAACTGTTAGTGGAGATACATCGACAGTTAAGTGATTAGAGACATGAAAGTCTAGTCCTAAACCAAAAATTGGATAAATTGGAGATAAGAAGTTGTCCATATAGTTACGGGCTTTTCTATCCCACTCTGTATAGTAGCCATAAGCAAACTGAGTTCTAACGTCTACTAAAAAAGTATAATCCCAGAGGTGATTTGTTCTTCTAGCAAATTTAGTTCTAACTTGAATTAAATCGTCATTTTTAAGCCAAACACCTTCATCGCCATAACCCTGTTTAAAAACTCCAAATTGAATATTTATAAAATTATTCCAATGAAATTTATTGTGCCTGTAGTCAAATCTAAGATTAGCTAGACCGTGAAGTTCCATAAAATTCATTCCACCTGCAGCCCAATTATAAAGGTGTACTCTATTTAAACCCAAATAAACTTCTGAGTGATTGTCCCAATAGCTAGAATCATTGGTAAGTTCTATTTCTTTATTAATTATATAGTTTGCATTCTCATCATTATTTTGAGCATAGTTAAAGTCTAATAAAAATGTTAAAATAAATAGAAAGCAAATTTTAAAAGTATTATAAAACATAGTGTTTGATTTAATTTTCAAATTTAATAAATGTTATTTTAAAAGTTCATAACTTAATGAAGTTATTTCATCATTAAATTTAATGCATTTGTCAAATATGATTATTTCAATAACAAACTTTATCATTTTTTAGTTAAATTGCAGTAAATTAAAACTAATCAAAATGAAAAAATTTATAATTGCTGCTACAGTTCTTTTTTCTTTTTCTGTAATTTCCGCTCAGGAAAAAGGCGAAAAAAATGAAAAAGGAATTAAGACAGAAAAATCTAACAACGAAAAATACGATGGAAACAGTTGGAAAACTGATAAACTTGAAAAAGAAGATAGACCTTACGTATCTCCTGAAGACAGAAAGCCAACAAATGATAAAGGTTATTCACCAAAAAAGCAAAATCCCACTTTAGATAATGAAAAGAGTTCTTCAAGAGCTTCTAAAGCTGGTGTTGAAGCTGCTAAAGGTTCTGCTAAAGGTCCTAAGCAATCTAAAATGGAGCCATCTTCAAAGGGTTCAGTAAACTCTAAAGGTTCTTCAAGAGCTTCTAAAGCTGGTGTTGAAGCTGCTAAAGGTTCTGCTAAAGGTCCTAAGCAATCTAAAATGGAGCCATCTTCAAAGGGTTCAGTAAACTCTAAAGGTTCTTCAAGAGCTTCTAAAGCTGGTGTTGAAGCTGCTAAAGGTTCTTCTAAAGGTCCTAAGCAATCTAAAATGGAGCCATCTTCTAAGGGTTCAGTAAACTCTAAAGGTTCTTCAAGAGCTTCTAAAGCTGGTGTTGAAGCTGCTAAAGGTTCTGCTAAAGGTCCTAAGCAATCTAAAATGGAGCCATCTTCAAAGGGTTCAGTAAACTCTAAAGGTTCTTCAAGAGCTTCTAAAGCTGGTGTTGAAGCTGCTAAAGGTTCTGCTAAAGGTCCTAAGCAATCTAAAATGGAGCCATCTTCTAAGGGTTCAGTAAACTCTAAAGGTTCTTCAAGAGCTTCTAAAGCTGGTGTAGAAGCTGCTAAAGGTCCTTCAAAAGGTCCTAAGCAATCTAAAATGGAGCCATCTTCTAAGGGTTCAGTAAATTCTAAAGGAAAGAGATAGTATTATTAATTTAATGTATTTATAAAAGCCCTCAAATGAGGGCTTTTTTTTGTTGTAAATTAAAATAAACTATGTACCGTAGAATTTAGAAAAAATATAATATCATATGAACACAACATACTATTTATTATAAACCATAGATCAATCATTAAATCATAATAAAATTTATAATATGTTATGTATTTTTAAATAGAGAAAGTGTTTTATTAAGTTTTAATATTAATTTATAATAATTTATATTATGACTCCAAAATATTAGATACAATTTCATTAAACCTTTAATTTTAAGGTTATGCTTAACCTTGTTACATATGTTAAATGAAGTCCCTCATAAATTATTTATAATACTAAATAGATGATCTATAAATATTAAAAGAAATGGATTTAAAAATCTAAAGTAAATTAAAAAAGATTTAATAAATTAAAATCAATGTTAGTTATCTAACTATAGAAATGGTACCATCCTTTTTAAGATTTCCTGTTTCATCGAAAATCCTATAAACATAAGTTCCATTTGGAAGAACTTCATTTGTATAAGTTCCATCCCAATTCATATTATTAATTGTGCTTTTATAAAGCATTTGTCCCCACCTATTGTAAATTTCTATTTCTAATTTATCAGTATCTAAACCATAAACTTTAAAAACATCATTAACTCCATCACCATCTGGCGAAAAAGAGGTAGGAATGAATAATTTATAACAATTGGTTACCCCATTATTTTCTACATTTAAATTAAAACTACATGTTTCAACGTTCCCAAGGGTATCGACAACATTGAATGATATAATTTGAGTACCAATAAAATCAATTATTGAATCAGCAGAAGGTTTTTGGTAAACTGTTTTAGAACTTTTACATAACTCTCCAACTAAAAGTTGATTTGAAAAGTCTGGTATTGATAGCTTACAGTTATCATCTAACATTCTAAAGTCATCATTAGGGCAAATTAATTGAGGAACATCTACATCTATAATCTTAACACTAAAACTACAAGTTGATGAGTTTCCAGATGAATCTGTTACGTTGAAAGTTGTAGCAAAACTATCTGTTAATACAGTATTTTCAGATGGAAACTGGGTTATTGTTTCAATTCCACAATTATCATTAGTAAATACTAAGTCAGAATAGTCAGGAACTAAAAATTCACAGTTTTGGTCAAAAGACCCGACAGTATCATTTGGACAAATTATTTCAGGAAATTCAATATCATTTACCAAAACATAAAAATTACAAGTTCCAGAATTACCTGCCAAATCAGTAACTTGATAAATATTATTGGTTATGCCTATAGGAAATAATGAACCTCCTGGTAAACCAGAAATTAAGCTTGTAGTACTAGCACAATTATCAGTTCCAATTGGAGTTGTATATGAATAGATTGCTCCACATTGTAAGGTGTCATTATCTAAAACTTTACTTCCTGGACAAATTATTAGCGGGTTAATAGTGTCAATCAATAACACTCTAAATTCACAAATAGAATTATTTCCAGCATCGTCAGTAACTGAAATAACAATCAATGTATCAACACTTAAAGTACTTCCAGGTATCGGGATTTGAGAAATTAGTAAAGATGTATCACAATTATCTGAAGATATAATTGAATCCATAAAGTTTGGTAATATATAGTTACAACTTTGATCTAAAAATATATTCTGTGTTGAAAGACAGTTAACTATTGGCCTAATAGTATCAAGTATAGTTAAGCTAAAAAAACATGTATTAAAATTACCACTTTGGTCCGTTGAAGTTATTGTAATTACAGTATCAGAATAAATAACTGTCCCTAAACTTGGGTTTTGAGTTAAAACAGCATTATAATCACAATTATCAAGAGTTGATGCGTTTAGAGTATAATCAGGTAAAATGAATCCACAAGATGAATCATAGTATTCAATCTTAGCTGATGGGCAATTTATTGATGGTTTAATGGTGTCTAATAATTCAAGATTAAAAGTACAAGTTGTTGAATTATTTGATATATCAATCACTGTTAATGATATAACAGTATCGGTAATTATAAAAAGATTAGGAGAAGGAGTTTGTATTATATTTTGAATGTTATTACAATTTTCATTGATTATAACTCTATTAGTATAATCTAAAACTGTATGAAGACAATTTGCACTAAGAATTCCCGATGTGTCTCTAGGACAACTGATTACAGGTTTAATAGTGTCTAATAAATTAAGAGTAAAACTACAACTACTAGAGTTTCCAGAAATATCTGTTGCAGTTAATGTAATAACAGTATCGTTAAAAACCTCCGTTCCTACAGTTGGTGATTGTGTAACTATTGGTATATTATCACAGTTGTCGGTAAGGTTAACTCTATTTGTATAATCAATTATATTAAAAGAACATGAATTATTATAATAATCAATAGTATCTGCACTACAAGAAACTATTGGCGCTATGTTATCACTTAAAGTTAAATTAAAAGAACATGTGCTTAAATTATTTGAAGCATCCGTAACAGTTAAAGTAATTACTGTATCTGTATTTACAATAGAACTTGAAGTTGGAAATTGAGTTACTGTAAGAGGATAATTACAATTATCATTTACAGTTGCAAGTGTTGTATAATCAAGTAAACTAAAGCTACAAGTAGCGTTATAATTATCTGTTTGGGTAATAGGACATATAATAGTAGGATCTGTATAATCGTTAATGTCTAAATTTAAAGTTACTACACTATCGCAACCATTAGAAGCAATAAGTGTGTGTGTGTATGCACCATTTGCAGTATACCAAGTTCCATACCAAAATAAGCTATCACAATCAATTACTGAAAGACTTCCAGTGGTTGGTTGAATAATTGTAAGGTTTAGTGTTACTACACTATCGCATCCTACTGTATTTGTTGTAGTAAAGTTGTATGATCCTGAAGTGTTGTAATTAGATCCATTCCAATTATAAGAAACACAAGATGTAATATTTTCAGTTGAATCTTGGTTAGGTCCAACTTCTGTATAATCTGAAATACTATTTCCGTTAATGTCCGCTGGTGTTGTATAACCATCAGTTCCACTACTTACAGTTCCATTAGCATTGAATGTTGGTGATGCTGCACCTAGTATGCCATCTCCATTATCGTCTGTGTAGACTGCTTCTACTACGTCATTACATCCATCGCCATCACTATCTAACTCTAAGTAATCTGCTATATTATCACTATCACTATCTGGCTCTGTGGTAGATTCTGTATTATCTGCCATTCCGTTTAAATTAATATCTAAATAGCCAGCGTCATTAAAATCTACTTTTCCATCATTATTTGTATCAAAAGCACCATCCCCACCTTCAACAACATCAAATATGCCATCGTTATCACTATCTAGATCTAAGTAATTTGCTATATTATCACCATCAGTATCTCCATTTCCTTCGTCAGTATCTTTAATGCCATCATTATCATCGTCGATATCACAAAAATCAGAAATATTATCACCATCATTATCACTACCAATAACAGTCACAATTGCTGTATCCGTAGAAAAATTACCGCTAAAGTCTGTAACAGTTAATACTACTTTATTAGACCCTAACTGAGTGCAAGATAATGAGCTAGGAAAAACACTTAAGGTCAAAGGATTACAATAATCATTATCTGAAGAACCACCGTCAATTTGAGCTGCTGTAATATTTATGTTACCTAGAGAATTTAAATTAACAGTTAAGGGTTGAGTAACAACAATTGGAGATATAGTGTCTCTAATATCAACAGTAGCATTTCCAATTGACGGAACGGAATTATTATCATCAACTGTTAATGTAACATTATTATTTCCCAAGTTGTTACAACCAAAAGAGTTTGGAAAAACACTTAAAGCTAATGGGCCACAAGCATCAGAAGAACCATTGTTAATATGATCTGGTGTAACTGACGCAATTCCTAATGCATTTAAATATAATATGGTATCCTGAGTAATAACAATAGGTGATATTGCGTCAATCACAGTAACGATAGAAGTATCAGTGGAAATATTTCCATTTACATCAGTTACAATTAAAGCAATTTTTCTTGTGCCTAAGTCTGAACAATTAAAAGAACTATCATTTAAAGACAAACTTGCAATTGAACAATCATCGAAAGAACCTAAGTCAATATTTGTTGGTAAAATATTAGCATTCCCTGAAGCATCTAGATTAACATTAATTGAAGGTCTAAGAGAAACTATTGGCTTTACAGTGTCATTTAAAACAAAATTTATGTTTCCTGTATAAACACCTGTGTTATTACAATCTCCTACGCTACCACCATATTCAACAAAATATCCCTGAATATCCAAGACCTGAGGGATCTTCAGGAGCAATTTTTGGAAATCATTCCAGTAATCCATCTGACTTTGGAAATGAGCATAATCTTCGTGTATATTTCCTGCATTTGTAGGGATAATTATCATTTGGCTCTCCAGCTGCCCCAATTACTATAACTAAGACTCGTTCCATCGACCCATTGCCAATTACCTCCAGGTTCAGCAAGATTATTGGGTTGTGACAATCCTATCCATCCTGAAAGATTAATATTATTAAAAGCAAAGTCTTGTTCTAATTGATTGGTAATAGTAACCAAATAACCTGCTCTTCCTAAATAAGTACTAGCTTCTGCAGCTGCTTTTAGCATCAGTCCATGAAATATTGGTTGCAGAAATAAATTTATAGAAATGACCATTACTAGGATTGTAAGTAGTTCCATCGTCACGTTTAACAGTATAGGTAGCTGTTGCTATATGATTATTATTTCCAGTTGGTGTGTAAGAAGTAGGATCCATCAAAATTATCTATAATAGTTCCAGAAGATGGAGTATTAATAAAATCTACTTGTAGTGCTGGAAAAAGAGAATTATATGGATCGGTATCATTGGAAATAATATCGGATTCAGAAAAAGTAACAGTATCATTACAGCTATAAATATTCACTACATCATCAACTGTAATAATTGGTAAAATATCGTTTACTGTAACATTAAAAATAGCAAATGAAGAGTCTAAATTATTATCAACTACAAATAAAGTATCTACGTTATTTCCAATATTAGAGCAATTAAAATTATACTTTGATAAAGTTAAATTAGGGCTATTTGTGCAATCATCATTTGATCCATTGTTAATTTGATTTGCGGTAATTGTAGCATTACCAGTTGCATCCAAAGTTACTATATGATTAGGTTTTGCAATAGCAATTGGAGGGTTGTTAACGACTGTTACTTGTGCAGAAAGAGAGTCTGTAATATTATTAATGTCATCAACTTTCAACCAAACTGTGATTGTAGAGCCAACATCACTACAATAAAGTGTGTCCGGTCTTACCCTGTAATTGGTTAATCCACAAGCAGAATAGGATCCATCGTCAACTTGAGATGGTAAAATAGTAATCCTTGCTGTTAAGAAATTTAAGTTTATAGAAATATTTTTTGTTTTCATAAAAACACCTGCTTCCATAAAGTCATAAATACCAGAACCATTAGAATCTAATGGAATTGTGTAACCATCTACTCTACTAATAACTTTCCCGTCAGTATCAACTGCTGGAGGAGCTAATGAACCGAGTAGTGAATCTTTATTATTATCAGTGAAACCTGCTTCACTTACATCTCTACATCCGTCACCGTCGGAATCTAAATCTTGAAAATCTTTTTTACCATCTAAATCTGTGTCAGGTTCTAATGTAAGTTGAGTATTGTCATCCATTCCATTATTATCAGAATCTATAAAACCAGCATCGTTTACATCGACAACCCCATCATTATTAGTATCAAATATTTCATCCCCACCTTCAATGACATCATGAATTCCATCGTTATCACTATCTAAATCGAATTTATCAACAACAAGATCCCCGTCGGTGTCACCATAAGATAAATCATCGACTCCTAAAATGAAATAAACAAAATCTCCGCCAGAATTAATATCAAAGGTAAATTTTGAAAAACTTCCGTTCAACCTGACAATTGCATTACCGCTTAAATTATTAATATTTTCAATTTTATTTCCAGTTTTTATAATATTACTGGACCAAAGCACATCAATAGGATCATAAAATTGAATATCCACAACTACTGATGCAATTTTACCAACATCTGAAAATAAAATTATTGGGTTATTTACAGGCTGATTAAAAGTTATAGTGTTAGAGTTATTAACCGTCACTTGAAAACAATTTTGAATAGGAACAGGTTGACTAGGGACACCATATGAAATAGGAAAATCAGTTGGATTTGGTAGAGTTGAAGTTTGAATTACTGAATTAGGTGAGTTAGTGTAACCAACACTATTTATTATACCAGTAGCAGTAGGCGGGTTTAAAGTTGGTATATTTGACCATTTAATATCTGAAGTTGTAAATTCGTCAGTATCATAAATGCCATCGTTGTCATCATCAAAATCACAAGGATCAGGTACACTATCACCATCTTGATCAGATCCACTTACAGTAACTTGTCCAATTCCTGTTGTTGTAATCCCATTTACTGTGATGCTTAGGGTAACATTTATAGGATTATTCGGAACATCATCACATGTGAAATCATATCTACTTAACGATCTCGTAAATAGTCTCCCACATGGATCAACAGATCCATCGTCAATATCATTTGTATCTATACTAGCACTTCCAAAAGCGTTTAACTGAACAGTAATATCCTTAGTTTTTACTATTACTCCTGGCTCCATAAAGTCATACAAACCATCAGAATTTAAATTGTCTGGTTCTGTATATCCATCTACTCCACTAGTAACTTTACCATTTAAATCAACTGTTACAGGACTTGGTCCAAGTAAAGAATCGGAATTACTGTCTGTAAATCCAGCTTCAATCACATCACTACATCCATCGGCGTCACTATCTAAATCTACATAATCAAATTTACCATCAAGGTCTGTATCATATGGGAATGTTGCAAATGAAGCATCATTCATTCCATCATTATCTAAATCTGTAAAACCTGGGTCATTAATATTTACTACTCCATCATTATTTTTATCCGAGGCACTATCTCCAGCTTCAATAATATCATAAATTCCATCATTGTCACTATCTAAATCTAAATGGTTAGCAATTCCATCATTATCAAAATCCATATAACCTCCACAATTTAAAGACAAATTTAAAGGAGTGGAATTATCAAAACTATTATCAATAGTTGAAATTTTCAAATAGTCTGTAGTCATTTTAATCTCCCAAAATTCAGAAGCTTGATCAGTTCCAGAACCATTAAATAATAAGTTTCCACCAAAATCTTGAACAATAAGTAAGTCACTATTAGGATCATAAATTTCAAATAATCTACTATTTACCAGTAAGTCTAGTTAATATTGTCATCACTACTAAATTTATTTATTGAAGAAAGCTTATGTTTTAAAATAATTGTAACAGGTGACGAAAAAGTAAAAATGATATTTTGATTATTTGCAATTTCAATATCTCCATTGGAATAACCGTTAATAGTTGGTGAGGATTTCACCATATTTACAGTTATAATTTTTTTGGTTTCTTGATCGAAATAAGTAGATGTTGTACTTAATGCATTTCCAATAACAGATAAATCCATTGGAAAAGTACAGTCTAATGACTCTTCTAAATCGGTAATACCATCATTATCATCGTCTATGTCACAAACATCTGAATAAGAATCACCATCTGAATCCGTAGCTTTAACCGTGACTGTTGCATTTGCTTTATTAAAATTTCCATTTACATCGTAAATTGTTAATTCGATAGTTTGTAAACCAATATCATGACAATCAAAAGTGCTTTTATCTAAAGTAAATTGAGACGGATCTAGCCCACAAATATCAGTCGAACCGTTATTAATAAACACAGGAGTTATACTAGCAACTCCAAAAGCATCTAAATAAACATCAATATTTTTTGTTAGAACTGTAGGTTTGATAGTATCTAAAACAGTGACTAAAGCATTTATAGATTTATTATTACCGTTTATGTCGGAAACAGTTAAAACCACTGTTTGGTCATGTGATGTGTGAGTACAATCAAATGAAGTTCTATCTAGAGACTTAGAATTAATTCCACAATTGTCAGATGAACTAATCTCAACTTGGCTAACGGTTAAAGTTGCATTCCCAGTTGCATCTAAATATATTGTATCAGGTTGTGTAGCTACAATTGGTGATATAGTATCTATTACATTAACAATTGATGTTGCAGTATTTATATTACCATTTATATCTGTTATCGTTAATGTAACTGTATTGGCACCAACATTAATGCATGTAAAATTAGATATATCTATAGTTTCTGTGTTTATTCCGCAATTATCAAAGGAACCATTATTAACTTCTGCTGCAGAAATGGAACCAACTCCTAGACTGTTTATATAAACAGTTTCATTTTTAGTTATTACTGTAGGAAGAATAATATCTTGTGATGTGACTATAACTTGATCAGTATTAGAACAATTATTGGCATCAGTTCCTGTAACAGTGTATGTATTAGCTCCTGCAGGTGGTACCGGATTTATTAAACACCATCAGTTATAGAATTATCCCAAACATAATTTCCACCTAATCCTGCCCCACTTCCATTAACAAAAGTAGTGGTACCTGGACATATAGTTTGAGGTGGTCCTGCTGAAATATTTGGCAATGCATTTACTGTGATTGTTTTAGTAGCTGTTACCAAACCACAACTTCCTCCACTTGTTGTTAATGTCAAGGTAATACTACCCGATTCTGATGCATCTGCTGTATATCTTGCATTTACTTCATCAGTAGCACTTGTCCATGTTCCTGCTCCTCCACTCCATGTTCCACCTGTGGCTCCTCCACCTACCGATCCGTTCATTATAGCAGATGTTGTTCCTTGACATATAGCTGCTAAAGCTCCTCCAGATGTTGCTGTTGACAACGCATTTACTGTGATTGTTTTAGTAGCTGTTACCGAACCACAACTTCCTCCACTTGTTGTTAATGTCAAGGTAATACTACCCGATTCTGATGCATCTGCTGTATATCTTGCATTTACTTCATCAGTAGCACTTGTCCATGTTCCTGCTCCTCCACTCCATGTTCCACCTGTGGCTCCTCCACCTACCGATCCGTTCATTATAGCAGATGTTGTTCCTTGACATATAGCTGCTAAAGCTCCTCCAGATGTTGCTGTTGACAACGCATTTACTGTGATTGTTTTAGTAGCTGTTACCGAACCACAACTTCCTCCACTTGTTGTTAATGTCAAGGTAATACTACCCGATTCTGATGCATCTGCTGTATATCTTGCATTTACTTCATCAGTAGCACTTGTCCATGTTCCTGCTCCTCCACTCCATGTTCCACCTGTGGCTCCTCCACCTACCGATCCGTTCATTATAGCAGATGTTGTTCCTTGACATATAGCTGCTAAAGCTCCTCCAGATGTTGCTGTTGACAACGCATTTACTGTGATTGTTTTAGTAGCTGTTACCGAACCACAACTTCCTCCACTTGTTGTTAATGTCAAGGTAACACTACCCGATTCTGATGCATCTGCTGTATATCTTGCATTTACTTCATCAGTAGCACTGGTCCATGTTCCTGCTCCTCCACTCCATGTTCCACCTGTGGCTCCTCCACCTACCGATCCGTTCATTATAGCAGATGTTGTTCCTTGACATATAGCTGCTAAAGCTCCTCCAGATGTTGCTGTTGACAACGCATTTACTGTGATTGTTTTAGTAGCTGTTACCGAACCACAACTTCCTCCACTTGTTGTTAATGTCAAGGTAATACTACCCGATTCTGATGCATCTGCTGTATATCTTGCATTTACTTCATCAGTAGCACTTGTCCATGTTCCTGCTCCTCCACTCCATGTTCCACCTGTGGCTCCTCCACCTACCGATCCGTTCATTATAGCAGATGTTGTTCCTTGACATATAGCTGCTAAAGCTCCTCCAGATGTTGCTGTTGACAACGCATTTACTGTGATTGTTTTAGTAGCTGTTACCGAACCACAACTTCCTCCACTTGTTGTTAATGTCAAGGTAATACTACCCGATTCTGATGCATCTGCTGTATATCTTGCATTTACTTCATCAGTAGCACTTGTCCATGTTCCTGCTCCTCCACTCCATGTTCCACCTGTGGCTCCTCCACCTACCGATCCGTTCATTATAGCAGATGTTGTTCCTTGACATATAGCTGCTAAAGCTCCTCCAGATGTTGCTGTTGACAACGCATTTACTGTGATTGTTTTAGTAGCTGTTACCGAACCACAACTTCCTCCACTTGTTGTTAATGTCAAGGTAATACTACCCGATTCTGATGCATCTGCTGTATATCTTGCATTTACTTCATCAGTAGCACTTGTCCATGTTCCTGCTCCTCCACTCCATGTTCCACCTGTGGCTCCTCCACCTACCGATCCGTTCATTATAGCAGATGTTGTTCCTTGACATATAGCTGCTAAAGCTCCTCCAGATGTTGCTGTTGACAACGCATTTACTGTGATTGTTTTAGTAGCTGTTACCGAACCACAACTTCCTCCACTTGTTGTTAATGTCAAGGTAATACTACCCGATTCTGATGCATCTGCTGTATATCTTGCATTTACTTCATCAGTAGCACTTGTCCATGTTCCTGCTCCTCCACTCCATGTTCCACCTGTGGCTCCTCCACCTACCGATCCGTTCATTATAGCAGATGTTGTTCCTTGACATATAGCTGCTAAAGCTCCTCCAGATGTTGCTGTTGACAACGCATTTACTGTGATTGTTTTAGTAGCTGTTACCGAACCACAACTTCCTCCACTTGTTGTTAATGTCAAGGTAATACTACCCGATTCTGATGCATCTGCTGTATATCTTGCATTTACTTCATCAGTAGCACTTGTCCATGTTCCTGCTCCTCCACTCCATGTTCCACCTGTGGCTCCTCCACCTACCGATCCGTTCATTATAGCAGATGTTGTTCCTTGACATATAGCTGCTAAAGCTCCTCCAGATGTTGCTGTTGACAACGCATTTACTGTGATTGTTTTAGTAGCTGTTACCGAACCACAACTTCCTCCACTTGTTGTTAATGTCAAGGTAATACTACCCGATTCTGATGCATCTGCTGTATATCTTGCATTTACTTCATCAGTAGCACTTGTCCATGTTCCTGCTCCTCCACTCCATGTTCCACCTGTGGCTCCTCCACCTACCGATCCGTTCATTATAGCAGATGTTGTTCCTTGACATATAGCTGCTAAAGCTCCTCCAGATGTTGCTGTTGACAACGCATTTACTGTGATTGTTTTAGTAGCTGTTACCGAACCACAACTTCCTCCACTTGTTGTTAATGTCAAGGTAACACTACCCGATTCTGATGCATCTGCTGTATATCTTGCATTTACTTCATCAGTAGCACTGGTCCATGTTCCTGCTCCTCCACTCCATGTTCCACCTGTGGCTCCTCCACCTACCGATCCGTTCATTATAGCAGATGTTGTTCCTTGACATATAGCTGCTAAAGCTCCTCCAGATGTTGCTGTTGACAACGCATTTACTGTGATTGTTTTAGTAGCTGTTACCGAACCACAACTTCCTCCACTTGTTGTTAATGTCAAGGTAACACTACCCGATTCTGATGCATCTGCTGTATATCTTGCATTTACTTCATCAGTAGCACTGGTCCATGTTCCTGCTCCTCCACTCCATGTTCCACCTGTGGCTCCTCCACCTACCGATCCGTTCATTATAGCAGATGTTGTTCCTTGACATATAGCTGCTAAAGCTCCTCCAGATGTTGCTGTTGACAACGCATTTACTGTGATTGTTTTAGTAGCTGTTACCGAACCACAACTTCCTCCACTTGTTGTTAATGTCAAGGTAACACTACCCGATTCTGATGCACCTGCTGTATATCTTGCATTTACTTCATCAGTAGCACTGGTCCATGTTCCTGCTCCTCCACTCCATGTTCCACCTGTGGCTCCTCCACCTACCGATCCGTTCATTATAGCAGATGTTGTTCCTTGACATATAGCTGCTAAAGCTCCTCCAGATGTTGCTGTTGACAACGCATTTACTGTGATTGTTTTGGTAGCTGTTACCGAACCACAACTTCCTCCACTTGTTGTTAATGTCAAGGTAACACTACCCGATTCTGATGCACCTGCTGTATATCTTGCATTTACTTCATCAGTAGCACTGGTCCATGTTCCTGCTCCTCCACTCCATGTTCCACCTGTGGCTCCTCCACCTACCGATCCGTTCATTATAGCAGATGTTGTTCCTTGACATATAGCTGCTAAAGCTCCTCCAGATGTTGCTGTTGACAACGCATTTACTGTGATTGTTTTAGTAGCTGTTACCGAACCACAACTTCCTCCACTTGTTGTTAATGTCAAGGTAACACTACCCGATTCTGATGCACCTGCTGTATATCTTGCATTTACTTCATCAGTAGCACTGGTCCATGTTCCTGCTCCTCCACTCCATGTTCCACCTGTGGCTCCTCCACCTACCGATCCGTTCATTATAGCAGATGTTGTTCCTTGACATATAGCTGCTAAAGCTCCTCCAGATGTTGCTGTTGACAACGCATTTACTGTGATTGTTTTAGTAGCTGTTACCGAACCACAACTTCCTCCACTTGTTGTTAATGTCAAGGTAATACTACCCGATTCTGATGCATCTGCTGTATATCTTGCATTTACTTCATCAGTAGCACTGGTCCATGTTCCTGCTCCTCCACTCCATGTTCCACCTGTGGCTCCTCCACCTACCGATCCGTTCATTATAGCAGATGTTGTTCCTTGACATATAGCTGCTAAAGCTCCTCCAGCTGTTGCTGTTGGTAAAGGGTCTAAACTAAAAGACCGAACAGCGCGAACATAGTTGGTGGCGCTCTTAACGTTGGTGGACTGGCTACCACTGCCGAAATACTGTTCCCACGCACTGACGTTATCGTTCTCCGTAGAACTCCAATAGAAGTTATTAGCAAAACCGCCAATTGCAACTCTGTTAATATATAGTTTATTTAACTCATCCTTACTTGGCAAATACCAATCACTGTATGAACCAAGAGTTAAATTTGCACAATGATCAGCAGCTATTCCAGGCGTTGTACATCCAGCATCTATATTTATAGTGTTTTGATTCCCTGTTCCTATTGCTATTCCCGCAATAGCAAGAACTGTACCAGAACAACCCCATGATCCTGATTGGTCAGTTGGTGCAGCAATAAGACCCTTCTGAACATTAGCATCATAACCAGGATCACCAACTTGTAAGATGTAACCTACGATACCACCCTGAAAAGAATCGCCAATAGAAACTGGTGTACCAATTAGAGCATAAAAACTTTTTGAAAAAAAGAATATAAAAATTATAAAAACAAATTTTAGCCAGTTAAGAAAAAAATTAGTTTTTATGAAATTCATTTATTGATAAAATATTTTAAAATTATATTTTAGAAAACATATAAGTTTCAGAACCATATTTAATTAAATATAGTCCATTTGAAATATTCGATAAATTTAAATTATTTATTCCAGGTTTCAAGTAGAAAGATCTAATAATTTTTCCAGAATAATCATAAAATATAATAGAAGAATTTTTATCTACTTCCACATTTAAATTATCGGAATTTAATGGATTTGGATAAAAATCAAAATTTGTAATTGAATTTTCATTAACAGAGACAGCCTGACTTACATCACTTGAACTTCTAGGTAAAAGCTTAAATTCACTAAAACTAAAATCTACAATTCCAGTTACGTTATATGCTGTATTTGATGTAGGATTTGGATAATCGTATAATAAATCGTCAACATTAATATCTCCAGATCCATCATTTATTACCCACTCTCCAAAACCTGCATTAGTATTATTGCAAACTGCATTAGATACTTTTACTAAACAACCCTCAAACTCTTCAGTACTAACTGCAGCAGTATTGCAACTATTTGCACTTGGTTAAGTTTCCCGATGAACTAATCTTTTGAAATTTGTTATGTTTTTAAGCTCCGTCAGTTCAAAATACTCAACAACTTCGGCATTTAAAGTAACAGAATCACCAACATTTAAGTTGAAAAGATTAGAAAATACGTAAATTCCAGACCATGGACCAGAACCACTAGATAAATAAAATGTACTATCACTTCTTACAGCAGTAACAATTCCCCCAGTATAAACTTGGCTACCATCATAACTTGAAGCACCATTAGAATTGGGAGTATATTGAATATTATAAATAGAAACAGTATCTAAACCGGTTGGTGGCGGAGGTGGCTGATTTGAAATATTAATATCTGATGCATTTCTAGGAAGTAATTTGAAATTTCCAAAATTAAAATCGATAACACCAACAACATCATATACTGTATTTAAAGTAGGATTTGGATAATCGTATAATAAATCGTCAACATTAATATCTCCAGTTCCATCATTAATTACCCACTCTCCAAAACCAGCATTAGGATCATTGCAAACGGCACCTAACACTTTTACCAAACAACCTTCAAATGCTTCTGAATTTGCAGATGCAGAACTACAAATATTTGCAACTACACTATTTGATGAACTAATGTTTTGAAAATTTGTTACGTTTTTAATCTCAGTTAAATCAAAAAACTCCACTACTTCACCTTTAAATGAAATTGAATCTCCAATATTTACAGTATATAAATCAGAAAAAACATAAATTCCAGACCATGGCCCAGAACCACTAGATAAATAAAATCTACTATCACTTCTTACAGCAGTAACAATACCGCCAGTGTAAACTTCTAATCCGTCATAAATTGAATTGCCATTAGAATTAGTAGTATACTGAATATCGTAAATAGAAACAGTATCTAAAGCAGTTGGAGGTGGTGGTGAAGTCCCTTCGTTAATTTGAATATTATCTATTTCCCAAGTACTTCCATCTGTATTAGAACCTGTGTATTCAAAGGCAATATAAGTAGTACCTGAAATATAACTGGTTAAATCTACACCTCCAGATGGGTGTCCAACTCCCCCAGGCAGTATTATCTACGTCCCAAGTAGCTAAAGAAGTAATATCTGTCCAAGTACCTTGAGAATTAGGATTACTTGTTCCGTCATAATCTGTAGAAACATGTAAAACTAAAGCATCACCTGGAAAATTCATTATGGTTTCAAAGCTTAGAAAAGGCGTTGATGCAGATGAAAGATCAACTGAATTTGATATTAACCAAGTATTTGCAGAACTGTTTTGATTATTATTATAATTTGAAATTTTAACAAAATCATCTCCACTAAAAGAACTTGCAAACCAATCAGTAGTTCCAGTAATAATTTGAGTAGTCCACCCCCCAGATGTAAGACTTAGGTCATTGAAATCTTTATTTAAATATTGTTGAGCATTAACACAGAAATTAATTAAAATTAGGTTTGAAAGTAAAATGAATTTTTTCATGATTTATTTTATAAAATTTTAAGAGTTTAAATTTAATATTTTTATCTAATAGTAATAAACAAATATTGATTTTTGTGTAAATTTATTAATACATTTTAAAAACTTTATTTATTATCTATATTTAAATAAAAGAATAATTAAGCATTAATTATGGACATCATTGATAAGGATATTAAAATTGCCCATACTTTAGATGGTGACTTTTACCATTCAGAAAAATATTTTGAGCTTTCTAAAGAAAAAATTTTTGCTAAATCTTGGCAACTTATTTCCGATGAATCTAATTTAGATTCTGAAAATTCAATAAAGCCAGTTGAATATCTAGATTCTTATATTTCTGAGCCGTTACTTCTTGTAAAACAGGCAGACCATAGCGTAAAATGTTTTTCTAACGTATGTACTCACAGAGGAAATATATTGGTAAATGAAAGTTGTAAATTAAAAGAGATAACATGCAAATACCATGGTAGAAGATTCAACAACAAGGGGGAGTTTGTTTTTATGCCAGAATTTAAAGAGGCTCTCAATTTTCCATCTAAAAAAGATAATCTTACAGAGTTAAAAATAAATAAATGGAAACAATTTTTATTCACGTCATTAAACCCAGCAATAAATTTTAATTCTCTTATTTATGAAATGGATAAAAGAATTGGATGGATGCCAATAGAGAAATTTAAACTTGATTTAAAAACTTCAAAAGATTATTATGTTAAAGCTAATTGGGCATTATATTGTGATAATTACCTAGAAGGATTCCATATCCCTTTTGTACATGAAGATTTAAATAAAACTATCGATTACAGTCAATACCAGACTGAAATTTATAAATATTCAAATCTACAGTTAGCCAACGGAAGTTCAAATGAATCTTGTTTTAATCTCCCCAAAGAATCTCCAGATTTTGGGAAAAATATAGCTGCGTATTATTTTTGGGTGTATCCCAATATGATGTTTAACTTCTACCCATGGGGACTCTCTGTTAACATAGTAAAACCACTAAAAACAAACTTAACCAAAGTTGAGTTTAAAAGTTATGTTTGGGATGAAAACAAAAGACAATCTGGAGCAGGATCTATTCTTGATAAAGTAGAAAAAGAAGATGAAGAAATTGTAGAGAATGTTCAAAAAGGAGTTAAATCTAGATTTTATAAAAACGGGAGGTTTTCACCAAAAATGGAAAAAGGAGTACATCATTTCCATAAACTAATTAGTAATTTTATCCTTACTTAATTTAGCAATTTTGATATTGCCGTAAGCAAAAATTAAGGTCATTACAGGGCTAATTAAATTAAAAAAACAATACGGCAAATATATAAAAGTAGAAATCCCTAACACTCCAGCATGGGTTGCTCCACAAGTGTTCCAAGGAACTAAGGGCGAAGTTACAGTAGCAGTATCTTCCAAGGTCCTACTAAGATTTTTAGGATCAAGACCATATTTTTTATACGAACTTGCAAACATTCTACCTGGAACAACAATAGCTAAATATTGATCTGATGCAGTAATATTTAAAAATAAGCAGGTGCCAGATGTAGTTAAAATCAATGATTTTTGAGAATTTACAAATTTCATTAATGAATTTGTGATTGTAGATAGAAATCCTGTTTTTTCCATGATTCCCCCAAAACTCATAGCACAAATTATTAACCAAATAGTATTAAGCATTCCCGACATTCCAGATGTAGATATTAAATCATTTACTGCAATATTACTGGTTTGAATATCTACATCAACTGTCATTGCATTAACAACAGCTATGTAGGAGTTTTTTATATAATCTAAAGATGAAACTGATACACTTCCTGAAATTTCTTCAATAATATTAGGTTGAAAAATAGCCCCATAAAGCCCACCTGCAATGGAGCCAAATAAAAGCGCAGGAATTGCTGGAACTTTTTTAATTATCATAATTATAACAATAATGGGAACGATAAAGGTCCATAAACTAATATTAAAACTAGTTGATAAAGCATCTTGAAGAGATTCAATTTGAGTTAGTTGGCCCACTTGAGCGTCTAAATTTAAACCAATAATAAAAAATATAATTAATGTTATAATTATTGAAGGGATTGTAGTCCACATCATATACTTTATATGGCTTATTAAATCTGTGCCTGCCATTGCTGGAGCAAGATTTGTTGTATCTGATAATGGTGACATTTTATCACCAAAATATGAACCTGAAATTATTGCGCCACAAGTTAAACCTTCATTTATCCCTAAAGCATTTCCAATTCCTAACATTGCAATACCAATTGTAGCAATAGTAGACCAACTACTTCCTGTGGCAAGAGAAACAACAGAGCATATTATACAAGCGGCAAAAAGAAAAATACTTGGGCTTAATAATTTTAATCCAAAATAAATCATTGAAGGAACGATTCCACTCATCATCCATGTACCTGCCAAAGATCCAATTAAAAGTAAAATTATTAAAGCACCCATAGCAGATGAAATACTTTCAATTGCACCATCTAACATCTCTTTATAATTTGAACCGTAGAATAAACCTAAAATTGATGCAAAAGCTGCAGAAATCAGTAAAGTTAATTGGTTTGAACCAGAAGTTGTATTATCACCAAAAATCAAAACATTAATTGAAAGTAATGTAATTAATAAAAAAATTGGTAATAATGCTATGGCTAAACTTGGCTTTTTAATGCTCATTATTTTTCTAAATTATGTATTTTAAAATCATTATGCATTATTTAATAACCTATAAATTAGAATTTAATATTTAAAACATGTATTTTAGGATATTATATATGACATTTAAAGATCACATAACTATTTAATTTTGAAGAAAATATCAATTACAAAATACTTTTTAATTATTTTATTCCTTCCTTTTTCAATTCTAAGTCAATCTAATGATTTAAATCAAAGTAAAGTTTCCAAGTATGAACTTGAAGACCACAGACTTCATATAAAAGGGAAATCTTTTAACTCAACTGGTAAAGTACACAATGTTAGAATTCGAATTGTCCATGACGATGGAGTAATTGACACATTACTTTCTAGTAATGGTAAATACAACTTGCATTTAGAAATGAATCATAAAATTCTCATTGAATTTGAATGTCTAGATAATATGCATTATATAAAAAGAATTGCTTTTAACACCCAAGTTCCTGACGATATTAAAAGAATTCCATTCTTTGATTTAACTATGAATTTAGTTGAGAAAAATCTTTGGGAAATTAATGATTCTGATTTAGATCTTCTTGATATGCCAGTAGCATATTTGAATTATGATTTAGAAAAAGGTCTATGGTATGATAAAAATGCTGCTTTCAGTAGAATTATTAATAAAAAAATAAAAAGTTACGGGATATATTAATTAATTTTAGCAATCTAAATAATTTTTTAGGCTAAAATGAAATATCTGAGTTTAATTTTTATTCTAATAAACCTTAACCTTTATTCTCAGGTAAATGCTACTTTCAACGCTAATAACGTAAGTGGTTGCTCACCGCTTAGTGTTCAGTTCACTAATACTTCAACTAACGGAGTTTCATTTTTATGGGATTTTGGTAATGGCACTTCTTCAATTCTTAATAATCCATCTGCTATATTTACTAATCCTGGATTTTATACTGTAAAATTAGTAGCATACAATGGTCCAGATTCTGATTCAATTATTGCTGTTAATTATATTGAAGTATTAAATAAACCTACTGCAAATTTTAATTATACAATTATAGAGGGTTGTGAGGAAAATAATTCAATTGACTTCTCTAATACTAGCATAGGTTCTAATTCTTGTGTTTGGGATTTTGGTAATGGAGATACTAATTCTTTAAATAATCCTAATTACAGCTATTTTCAGCCTGGAAGTTACCCTGTTACCTTAATAGCTTATAATGGATTAGGATGTAGTGATGATACAGTTATTGGTCCAATAGTTATTAACCCAACACCTATTTTAAATGCTTCTTCAGATACTACTATAATTTGTGACAGTTCTTATAATTTCACATTTACAGGAACATCTTCAAATACTACTATTACAAACTGGCAATGGGACTTTGGGGATGGCATTAATACATCATCAACTTTTAATTCAATTCAATATGTTTATGATTCATCAAGTACATTTAACCCTAGCGTTACTGGAATTTCTTCAGACGGATGTATAGACTCAATTAATTTAGATGAAATTGAAATATTACCTTTTGAAATTTACACGCTTTCATCAAGTACTAATTTGGGGTGTCCCCCTTTAGATGTGGTCTTTAACATTAGTCCAACTGATTCTATTCAGAATATAAACTGGGACTTTGACGACGGAAATTTACTTTCTGGAAACTTATCTCCAACAAATCAATTTCTTAACAATGGTGTTTTTCACCCTTTTGTAATAGTTGAAAATTTAAATGGATGTTTTCAACAAGTTGATTTAATAAATTCAATTAATATTAACAATTCGCCAAGTGCAACTTTTAATTTATTAAATACATCTGGTTGTCCCCCATTATCGGTTGGGTTTGATGTTTTTACATCAATTACAAACGTACTTAATATAGATTTTGGAGATGGGAATCCTAATTCTAATCTTAATAACATTATACATACATACACAGACAATGGAATATTTTATCCGATTTTAACTATCACAGACACCAATAATTGTCAAAGTATTTATAATATGGATACTGTCTATTCTGGAATTTCTAATATTGATTTTTCTGCTTCAAAAGTAAAGGGTTGTGCTCCATTAAAAGTAGATTTTTCAAGTATTGCTCCATCTGCAACTTCATGGTCATGGGATTTTGGAGATGGACACACATCTAATGATGAAAACCCTGAAAATACTTATGACAGTGCAGGTAGTTATTCTGTGACATTAGTTGCTTATGACGTAAATAGTTGTTTTGACACATTAATAAAAATGAATTATATTTTAGTTGAAAAAGAAATAGTTGATGTAGTAACAATTGACACAATTATAGCCTGTTCTCCATATGTTTTTAATACTGATGTTTACAATATTGGCGTTAATTTTTGGGATTGGGATTTTGGAGATGGTAATATAAATAATGGGCAAAGCATTAGTCATACATATGATCAGCCAGGTACTTATAACATTTCATTATTTACTGATGCACCAAATGGCTGTAAATACGATTTAAATAATTTTGCTTTTTTAAAAATTGATGGAGTTGATATTAATGTAAATATAAATTCTAATTGCAGCACTGGTCTTGTAAATATTGTAAATAATTCAACAGGAGTTACACAACATTTATGGAATATGGGAGATGGTGTTACTTATACAACAGCTAATGTTCAACATACATATAGTACATCACAGTCTTATGTTATAACCTATGAATCTATTTCTGAAATTGGCTGTAATAACTTTGAATATTATTCTGCTATTGTTGATTGTAATCCTGCTAACCCATTAACAATTACAATGCCACCGCAAAACCCAATTAATCCATTGATTGATCCAATTACAAATTTACCTATTGGACAAACATGTGGACCAGAAAGTGTAAATTTAAATTCTCCATTTCCAACTGCAATTTCATGGACATGGGATTTTGGAGATGGGCAAACATCGACTATACAAAATCCTTCAAATTTTTACTCTGTTGCTGGAAAATATGATCTTCAGCATACTGCCACTTTTGCAGATGGATCAGTTAAAACAATGACGATTTTGAGCTTTATAGATCAATATACTTTAGATGCCAATTTTTCACTTCTTAAAAATGAATTTTGTAATAACAACACATATATATATGAAACATTTAACGATTCAGCAGCCAGTTATGAATGGAGTCTTGACACCAACATTATTTCAAATATTTTGAAGGATAGTATTAACCTTCAATTAAACGATTCTGTAAGTGTTTTAAGTTTAAAATTATCCGATCAATATGGATGTGTAGCTGAATCCCAGCAAAACATATTTTTATATCATCCTTTGGCAATAATTAAACAAGACACATTTGCTTGTTTTGGATCTAATATTTTTGTTGAGTGTAGTGTTAAAGACGAACCAATTCATAATTGGGATATGAAAGATGGTAATTTAATAACATTAGACACAACATTCACACATGAATATCAACAATCTGGATGGTTTAATCCAATACTAACTCTAAATAATACTGGTTGTATAAGACAGATAGTATTAGATTCAATTGAAATATTTGAACCCGATGCTACTTTTAGTCCAATTAATATTCCACCAATATGTAAAAATGACAGTGCCCTATTTGTTGCAAATAATAGTTCTTATAGTAACAGTAGTTACAATTGGTCAGGTGGATTGGTTTTGGGAACTGGCGATTCCACATGGATAAAAATTAATACAAGTTCTAGTCAAGCTATAATCTCTTTAAATATAAATAATAGAGGATGTAACAGTACTTTTAAATCAGATACTATTATTGTAAATAATGCATACGCTAATTTTAGTTATAATATTTCTAATAATTGTGTTCCAATTGATGTTAATTTCCAAGATTCTTCTATAAACCCCACTGATTGGAAATGGGATTTCAACAATGGCTTATCTTCAAATTTACAAAACCCGACTCAACAATTTACAAGTTTTCCAAATGATAGTATCCAATTAAAAATTACGGATTTAAATGGATGTTCTGATTCTATTAGAAAAAAAATTAAAAATGATTTTAATGCAGATTTTACAGTAAGTGATACTCTCATTTGTGCAAGATCCAATATTATTTTTAATCCATTAAGTGAAATTGTTAACAGTTGGAGTTGGGATTTTGGAGACGGAAATATATCAACAGACTCTACTCCATCACATAATTATCTATCTCCTGGCATTTATAATGTAAAATTAGTAGCTTCTGATGGCCAAGGATGTATTGATACTGTAGTGAAAACAGCAATTATTACAGTTAATGAAGTAATTGCAGATTTTTCATTTAATATTAATGGAACCTGCCCACCAGTAATAACTCAATTTATAAACAATAGCTCTGGTGCTTCAAATTATTATTGGGACTTTGGAGATAATTTAAATTCTATTAATACAGATCCTACACACGTCTACAATAAATCTGGATATTTTGATGTTTCATTAATATCAACTAACAATTTATGCTCAGATACTTTATTAATTAATAATTTAGTATTTATTCCTGGCCCTGTTTTAAATTTTAGTGTAAATCAACTCACTGGCTGTGATAGCTTAAACATTTCAATATCTGATAGTTCATTAAATACTGTTTACCATAAATATTTTTTTGGTGACGGAGATACTTCTAACTTACAAAATCCAACCCATACTTACACGAGCCCTGGTGCATTCCAAATTACCTTAAGAGGTGAAGATTCTGCGGGATGCCAAAAAACATTAACCTCTAGTAATATCATTAAAATTGACCTCACTCCTATTATAAATTTTCAAGTTTCTGATAGTATTTTATGTGTTAATTCATCATTTTCTGTTACAAATAATTCTTTAAATACAAGTAATCATTCATGGTTATATGGCTCGTTAAATTCTAATATTATGTCACCTAATTTTATTGCAAATTTAATTGGTAGTAACCCTTTGCAATATATTGCGAAAAGTGCTAATTCAATTTGTTTCGATACTTCTTATGTAAATATTAATACATCAGATATTCCTAATGTTTCAATTACTAACCCTGGAATTTTATGTACAAACCAAGGTCCATTTGACTTGAATTGTTTAAATGATAGCATATACAGTAATTTAATTTGGAGTGGAAATGGAATAATTGATAGTAATAATGGAATAATTGCAACATCGATATTAATTGACTCTACAACAATTTATGTAAGTCACGATAGTATATGTTCCTCCACCGATAGTATTATAATAATTGTAGACATCCCACCTAATGCATCGATACTAACTAACGATACTTCATACTGCGAGGGATCAAGTATTCTTACTCCATTAGTAGTTAATGATAGTGGATATTGGCTAGGACAAAATGTAGATTCTTTAACTGGAAACGTGGTAAATAATTTAATTCCAAATAATTATTTATATCAATATGTTTTAACTAATAATAACAATTGTAAGGATACTGGAAGTTATCAAATTCAAATAATAGCCAATAGTGATGCAACTATTATAAATCCAGGAATCATATGTAACAACCTAGACTCGTTACAGCTATATACAAATGAAAATGGCGGAATATGGACTGGTTTAAATGTAAATAACGGCTTAATTGATATAAATGCACTTGGAACTGGAATTCATGATTTTATTTACACAATAAATGGTGTCTGCCCTGATGAAGACACATTAAGTCTTGAGATTTTTGAGTTTATACAAGCTCAAACAAACCCAATTGTCGATTTTTGTGAAGGAACAGATTCAGTACAATTTTCCGCAACTACAAATATTGGATATTGGGCTGGTTTACCATCCTTAGACTCTCTTTCAGGTTTGCTAATTTCAGATACTGTTCAAGATGGTTTATACTCTACATATTACATAATTGATGGCAACTGCCCAAGTATTGATACACTAAATTTTACTATACTTCCAAAACCTGATATTAGTATTTCATTTTCTCAATTGCTCCCTTGTGTTGGTTTTCAACTAGATGTTATAAACTCATCGAATAATATATCTAATGAAGATTTTTCTTGGTATATAAATGATAGTCTTTATTATCTAAATTTTAATGAACCATATTTTAATTTAGATACTGGATTTTATAAAATAAAGGTACTAGCTACAAATCAATTTAATTGTTTCACTGAAGAAATTTTATATGATTCTTTTCCTATTTATGACACTACTAAACTTGTTGAATCAGAAATTATTAGAACGACAGTCATAGAAAATACAAATATTTACACAGAATGGTTTTCAACTAAAATTAAACTTAATCCATTATTGGAATATTCTATTTTTAGATCAGAAAATGGAAACTTATTTGAATTTATTACAACTTTAGATAGCTCAATTAATAATTATACAGACCTCAATGTTGACGTAATGAATAGTCAGTATGATTATATTATAGTAAATAAAAATATTTGCAATGCAAATTCTCTTAATTCTAATTTAGGAAATTCAATTTTATTAAACTTTCAGAGATTAACAAACTTCCGAACTAAACTAAACTGGAACTTTTATAACGGTTGGATAGATAATCCAAATAGATACGATATACAAAAGTTGAACTCTGACGGAAATTGGGAAACAATCCAAAGTAATGTAAATACTCAAAATGAAATTATTATTAATGAATAATTATAATTAATTTAGTAAAATATATTTAGATAAAATGTTTTCAAAAATTAATATTTATACACTTTCAACATTTATACTATTTTTTAGCGTGTTTTTAAATTATGCTCAAAATAATAACGAAGTTGAGTACAATGAGAACTTAAATATTTATAGAATTGTCGCTCTTAGAAATCAAAATCAACAAATTGTAAGTGTTTCCAATGCTGTTTCTGTTGAGAAACCCTATTCTCTTTATGCTCCTAACGCTTTTAGTCCTGACGGGGATGGAATTAATGATTTTTTTAATATTTCAGGTCAAAGCTTATCAGATTTTCAAATTGAAGTTTATAATAGGTGGGGACAAATGGTTTACAAATCAAAAAATATTTCAGATAATTGGAATGGGAAATATAACGGTAAAGATTTACCACCTGGAACTTATGTTTATAAAATAAAAACAATAAGCGTTTTAACTAATGATAAATATGTTAAAAGTGGTACTGTTTCGTTAGTAAGATAATTCTTTAAATCTATTTAGTTGTTAAAAAAAATACTTTTTGTAATTACAATTTTTTTGAATTTCAATATTCAATCTCAAGATCCTGTTTTTACTCAGTTTTTTGCTAATGCATTACAATTAAACCCTGCTTTGGCGGGTAGAGATTTAAGTCCACGATTTCATACAACTTACAGGAATCAATGGCCTGGACTTAATGATGCTTTTATAACTTACAATATTGAGTACGATCAATTTGCAGATAAACTTCATGGTGGATTAGGATTTCAGCTATTACATGATAAAACCGGAAATGGTTCATTAAATACAACTTCATTTTCTTCAATATATTCTTATCAACTTATTATTAATAGACAGTGGTCAATGAATTTCGGATTGAAAGGTTCATTTGTACAAAAAAGCCTAGACTGGAAAAATGCTGTGTGGGGAGATCAAATAGACCCTTCGTTAGGGGCAGTAATGTCTACTCAACAACCACAGGGTAAAAATAGTTTATCATTTGACTTTAGCTCAGGATTAATTTTATTTAGCGATAAAATGTTTTTAGGTGCAGCTGTTGATCATTTAAATCGTCCTAACGAAACTTTTTTTTATAATATTAATAGCCAATCTAAAAGTAAAATACCTATTAGAGCCTCCTTTCATGGGGGTTATAAAATTAGAATTCTTCAAAATGGATTATTTCATAAAGAACTATTCTTATCCCCAGAATTTGTAATAGATCTTCAATCTAATTTAAAAAGATATAATTTTGGAACCTATTTTGTAGATGGGATTTTTGATTTAGGATTTTGGTATAGACACACGAAATTTCTTGATTCAAATAATGAGTATTATTCTCCACAAGATGCATTTGTTGTTGTACTAGGAGTTGAAAAAAATAATTTAAGGTTTGGATATTCGTTTGATATAAATATTTCTAACCTTGCTACATCATCATTAGGATCTCATGAATTATCTTTCACAATAGATCTTCCAGAAAAAAGAGTTCACAATTCTAAGTTTAGAGTTGTTCAATGTCCACAATTTTAAATTTCAAAAATGGAATTAAAAATAGGTGATTTCTTTCCAGATTTCACACTTAAAGATGAGAATACTCAAGACTTTAATCTTAAAAATAACTTTAAAAATAATTATTTAGTCATTTATTTCTATCCAAAAAATGAAACTCCTGGTTGTACAAAGCAAGCATGTTATTTCAAAGAATTTTATGATGAATTTAAAGTTTTAAAGTGTGAAATAGTTGGTATTAGTAGCGATAATTATTTAAGCCATCAAAATTTTAAGAATAATTATAATTTACCTTTCAAATTACTTTGTGATGAAAATTCTAAATTAAAAAAACAATTGAAACTTCCCAAAGACTTTTTTGGTATGTCTCCTGCTAGAATCACATTTTTAATAAATAATAAAAATGAAATTTTATTAATCCATAGATCTTCTTTAAATATGAAAAGTCATATCAATTTGGTGTTAAAATTTTTAAATAATAATTAATTCGTTTATTTTACTTTAAATAATAACTATATGAAATCAAAAAACTTATTATTAGTTTCTTTACTACTAACAATTAACATAATTGGGCAATTAAATAATGAATTAATATGGTCTACTGGCACCTTTTATCCTAAAACAATAAATGGAATAAACCCAACAAATGATGGAGAATATTATACATCCATTGAGAAAAATGGAAAAAAAATAGAAATTATTAAATACAGTTACAATAACAATCAAAAAGTAGCCACTATATTTTCTAATTCATCATTTAGTAATTTTGAATTTTCTGACTATAAAATAAGTAATGATCAAAACTGGCTACTATTATTTAACTCAAAAGAATCAATATACAGAAGATCGTCAAAGTCTTTTTATTTTTTGTACAATGTCAAAGAAAAAAGTCTAGTATCATTAGCAGATAGTACTTTAGGGAAGCAGAGATTAGCTAGTTTCTCCCCAGATAATGAGAAAGTTGCATATGTTAGAAATAACAATATTTACTATACTTATTTAGATAATTTAAATGAGAAATCAATTACTGTTAGTGGTGAAATTAATAAAATTATTAATGGAGCTACTGACTGGGTCTACGAAGAAGAATTTAGTATTCACAAAGGTTTTTTTTGGTCGCCAGATGGGAGTAAAATTTCATATTATCAGTTTAATGAGAAAGATGTAAAGCAATTTGAGATGGAAATATATGATAATTTATATCCCTCACAATACAAATTTAAATACCCAAAAGCAGGTGAGGGAAATTCAATAATTAAAATTAAAATATTTGATTTTAAAGATTTGAAAATCTATGATTTTGACATTGGCAAAAACTCTGATATATATATTCCTAGGATAATGTGGTCAAAAAATAATAATGAGTTGATTGTATTTAAAATGAATAGATTACAAAATAAATTAGATCTTTTATCAGGTAAATTGAATTCTAAGAATACAAATGATTTTAAGATATCCGTAAATGAGATATATTCTGAAAGTTGTGAAACATATATAGACATCCATGATAATACATTTTTTATAAGTCCAGATGAGTTTATATGGACAAGTGAAAAAAGTGGATATAACCACTTATATTTAATTAATTATAAAAGCAACTCTGAAAATCAACTAACATTTGGGAATTGGGAAGTGACTAAAGTTTATGGTTTCAATCCTGAAAAAAGAAGAATTTATTTCCAAGCTGCAAAAGCTAACCCAAAACAAAGAGAACTTTATTATTATGATTTAAATAATAAAGAAATTAAATTGATTTCTAAAGTAAAAGGTACAAATGATGCAGACTTCAGCTCAAATTTTGAGTATTTTATAAATACTCATTCTGATGCAAATCATCCTTACACATTTTCTATAAATGATAGCGAAGGGGAAGTCGTAAAGTTTTTAGAAAATAATAATAATTTAAATAAGAAAATGAAGGGATTTGACTTAGTAGATCAAACTTTTTTCACTGTTAAAAACAGCATTGGGTTAGATTTAAATGCTTGGATTATGAAGCCAAATAAAATAGAAAAAAACAAAAAGCTCCCTCTTTTAATGTATGTATATGGTGGCCCAGGGATAAATACTGTAAATGACTCTTGGTCATCAATGAATTATTTTTGGTTTCAATATCTTGTGAAAAAAGGATTTGTCATTATTTCTGTTGATTCAAGAGGAACTGGGTACAGAGGAAAAGATTTTAAACATTCAACCTATTTACAATTAGGTAAGCTAGAAACAGAGGATCAAATATATGTTGCAAAAGAAATAGGAAAATATGATTTTATTGATAGTGAACGAATTGGAATTTTTGGTTGGAGTTATGGTGGGTATATGTCATCGTTGTGTATTACAAAGGGAGCTGATGTATTTAAATCTGCTATAGCAGTTGCGCCAGTTACCAATTGGAGATTTTACGATAATATATATACAGAAAGGTTTATGAGAACTCCTCAGGAAAACGGCATTAATTATGACGTAAACTCTCCTATTAATCATGTAGATAAAATTAAAGGTGATTTTTTATTAATTCATGGAACAGCGGATGATAATGTTCATTTTCAAAATTCCATGGAAATGGTTAATTCACTTGTTAAATCAAATAAAGAATTTGACTTTTTTGCTTATCCAAATAAAAATCATGGAATTTATGGAGGTTACACAAGATTGCATTTGTATAACAAAATGACTAATTTTCTGATTGATAATTTAAAACTATGATCTTATTTAATAAATTTTCTTTTTTAGTGTTTTTTATGATTTGGTCGTTAAATATTTTTTCACAAAATAGTATTAATTGGATTACCTGGGATAAAATGATTGAAACAAGGGAAGCTGATTCGATAAAAAAAAAAGTTTTTATAGACTTCTATACCGGTTGGTGCGGATGGTGTAAAAGAATGGATGCTAGTACTTTCCAAGACCCCATAATTGTAAATTACATTAATTCAAGTTTTTATAGTGTTAAATTTGATGGAGAAACTAGAGATACAATACACTTTAATAATCATTATTTTTATAGTTCAGATCCTCTATATTTAAAGAAAAGTTCTAATTCAAGAGGAAAAACACATTTGTTTGCTCACTCAATTCTTGATGGTAAATTAACCTACCCTAGTTATGTTTTACTAGACGAAAATTTAACTCGTTTAATGATTTACAATGGTTATAAAAAAGTGGATGAAATGCTAGGGATATTACTCTTTTTTGGTTCAAATCAGTATAAATATTATCACAATCATTTAAATTCTAAATGGAATAATTCAAAAAAATCATAAATTTGTTTAATGAAAAATACAATCTTTCTAATATTATTTCTAGCAGTTCAAAATTTAAGTTCTCAGACTCAAGAATTAAAATGGCATACAGATCTTAAAGAAGCTATTAATATTTCTATGACTGAGAATAAACCTTTGCTTTTATTTTTTACTGGAAGCGACTGGTGTGGATGGTGTGTTAGATTGAAAAATGAAGTTTTTAATTACGATGAATTTAAGAAATGGTCGGATAAAAATGTTGTTTTGGTTGAGTTAGATTTCCCAAGAAGAAAGCAACAATTAGAAAATATTAGACAACAAAATAGAGAATTAGCTAGTATGTTTGGTGTTTCTGGATACCCTACTGTTTGGTTAGTAAATCCACAAATTAAAGATTCTTCAAAGATTAATTTATTTAAACTTGGTAAACTGGGGTATGTTGCTGGAGGAACCAATAAATGGATATCCGAAGCAGAAAAATTCTTATCTTTTAATAAAAGTTCAAACATACAATCAACACAGGAATCAATAAATAACTAATTTTTCTGTACTCTACATTTAATTAATATTGAAAATATATCGTTACATACAAAATTATAAAGTTGAAATTCTAAAGGAAACTTTCAAACTAAGCGATTCCAATAACCTTAGTCACACTGCTAAAATTTCATTTTATGACATAAATAATAATTTAATTGACACTAAAAAATACGGTGTAATTCAGTTAGAAAAAATTTATGACCAAATATCTAAAAAAGAACCTGTAGATATTTCTAGATGTTATGTGAAAAACTTCTCATTAAGTGATTACCGATCTTTAAACAATATTTCTGAAAAAGAAAAAGTAGATTTAATTGATTTTACTGCAACAGATTCAATTTTTGAATCTGAAAAAATAATAGACTTTTCTTTAGGAAACTTTATTGGATCAAAGGCTGACTTTTCAAATACCCATTTTGGATTAGGTAATTTAAGTTTTTTAAAATCAGAATTTGGTGATTTTAAAGTTTTATTCAATGGCACTAGTTACAGTGAGGGGAATAATGTTTTTCAATATGCTAAATTCAATAATGGAAATGTTAATTTCGATAATGCAACTTTTGAAAATGGTAATTTAAGCTTTGTTAATACCTACTTTGGGGATGGGAATACTTCATTTAAAAATGTCCATTTCGGAAATGGTGATGTTTCTTTTGCCTTTGCATCTTTCAATAAAGGAAATATTTCATTTGATAAATCTATTTTTAATGGAGATGAAATTAGTTTTTCTAAGGTTGATTTCGGTTCTGGAAAAGTAGATTTCAGAAGAGTTGTTTTTGGAGATGGCGATGTTGACTTTGAGGAGATAAGTTTAGCAAAAAAAAATAAATTAGTATTTAGAAGAGCTGAATTTGGGTCTTCGTCAGTTAGTTTCAGAGATGCCCATTTAGAAGGTTGTTCAATTGATTTTGAAGAAGCTGAATTTAAAAGTGGTAAGCTAAATTTCTTTAAAGTTTCTGCTCAATCTATTTCATTAAATCATTGTTTTTTAAATTGTAATATAGATATGAGAATTGATGATTGTTATACAATCGATATGTCTCAGTCTATAGTACACAACATTATAGATTTAAATCCCGGTCTTACAAAAATGAATATTCACGAACTTAATCTTTCTGGTGTTAGAAATATGGGTGATATATTTATAGCTTGGGATGACAATCATGTATTAGATTTAATTTCTAATCAAACTAAAACATCTCTTCATGAGAAAGCAGAACAATTTAGACTGTTAAAAGAAGAATTTAGAGATACTGGGAGGTATCTTGATGAAGATATTGCGTATGTATATTTTAAACGATATGAACTTATGAGTGAGTATCAGTTAAATAAAGAAAAAGGAATTCTACATCTACTTCTTTTTATGCCTAATTTTATTTTCCAAAGATTGGTATTTGATAAAGTAGGGTTATATGCTACAAATCCATTTAGAGTACTTTTTAGTATTGTCATTGTTAATTTTATATTTTCTCTTATTTATACGTTTTATTATTCTGTTGAAAACACACTTACTTGCATGGATAATTCTGTAGGTATTTTTGATAAAATTTTAGGTAATTTATATTTTAGTGCAATAACTTTTTTCACTATTGGATATGGAGATTGTTCTCCGTTAGGATTTTTTAAAATACTAGCCCCTATTGAGGGATTTATTGGAGTATTTTTAATGTCCTACTTCACAGTTGCATTTGTTAGAAAAATACTGAGGTAGAAGTTCTTTTAAATTCACTTTTAATTTAGTATCTTTGCAAAGATCAAATTCTTTAATCTTTAATTTCTATGAGTGAAACGGTTCAACTTACTATAAATGACAAATCATACGATCTACCTGTAATAAAAGGTTCTGAAAATGAAAAAGCGATTGATATTTCTAAACTAAGAGCCCAAACAGGATATATTACTATTGACACTGGTTTTAAAAATACAGGTTCTACAACAAGTGCAATAACATTTTTAGATGGTGAAAATGGAATTCTAAGATATAGAGGTTATCCGATTGAACAGTTGGCTGAAAAAGCGAATTTTCTAGAAGTTTGCTACTTATTAATCTATGGTAATCTTCCAACTAAAACTGAGTTTAGTTCATTTACAAATAATATTACTAATCACACATTAGTTCATGAGGATATGAGATCATTTTTAAATGCATATCCTACAAAGGCTCATCCAATGGGAATATTGTCTGCATCACTATGTACACTTTCAACTTTTTACCCTGAGTCTCATGAACAGAATAGATCAGAAGAATCTGTTGACCTTACAATCTATAGGTTGCTAGCAAAATTACCAACTCTTGCTGCTTGGGCATACCAAAATGCTGTTGGCCACCCAGTAATGTATCCTAAAAACAAATATAATTATTGTGAGAATTTCTTACAAATGATGTTTGCAATGCCAGCTTTTAATTACGAACCAGAACCAGTAATTGTAGATGCACTTAATAAATTATTAATTCTTCACGCTGATCATGAACAAAATTGTTCTACTTCTACTGTTAGAGTTGTCGGATCTTCCCAGGCTAACCTTTACGCATCAATTTCTGCCGGTGTTTCAGCTTTATGGGGGCCGCTTCATGGAGGTGCTAACCAAGCAGTAATAGAAATGCTAGAAAAAATATTAAATGACGGAGGAGGACTCAAAAAATGGGTTGAAAAAGCAAAGGACAAAGAAGATTCGTTTAGACTTATGGGTTTTGGACATAGAGTTTATAAAAACTTTGATCCTAGAGCTAAAATTATTAAAAAAGCTGCTGATGATGTTTTAAATAAATTAGGTATTGTTGATCCCGTGCTTGATATTGCGAAGGAGTTAGAAGAAGTTGCTTTAAATGATGAATATTTTCAATCAAGAGGTCTTTATCCAAATGTTGACTTTTATTCAGGTATAATTTACAGAGCATTGGGAATTCCAACTGAAATGTTCACAGTAATGTTTGCAATGGGAAGACTCCCAGGCTGGATAGCTCAATGGAAAGAGATGATGAAGGACAATCAACCTATTGGCAGACCAAGGCAAATATATACAGGTGAAAAAGAAAGAAATTACAAATCAATAGAAAAAAGATAACTCAAGGAATATCTTTCCAGTTTATATCTCCATGTGATGCGTTAAATATTGTTTTTCCGTCTTGGATTATTAAAACCTGTGGTGACTCATGAAAAACATTAAAATTAGTAGCAATATTATTAGATAGTTCACTGTTTTTCAATAAATCCAGAAGGTAACATTTTGATATTTTTGGATTATTAAATCCTGATTCTATTCTGTTTTTAGCCATAAAACTTATAGAGCACCTTGTAGAATGCTTAAAAATTAGGACTTTATCAATAAATGATAACTTTAAGATGTCTTGAAGTATCATTTCACTATTTAGGTCAATCCAACTTGTAGGTTGAGAAATAATACTTTCCATAAAATAAGAATAAAAAGGAAATTAAATTAAAGTCTAATAATTAGGGTGGAAGACGGGATTCGAACCCGCGACCCTCGGTACCACAAACCGATACTCTAACCAACTGAGCTACATCCACCATATATGGGGGCAAATATAAAAAATTATAAATTACTTTAAGATATTTAACTAGGTAATAATCAAATAAGAATATTTATAATAAATTCATTATTAAATATTAATTACTTTTAAATATGCAATTACTTAAGAAGCTTTGTAATATTCATGCTCCGTCTGGAAATGAAGTTAAAATGAAAGAATTTATATTAGATTATGTGAATAAAAATAAAGCTACATGGAACATTGTTCCTGAAATTATTGAAGGAGAAAGTATTCAAGATTGTATAATTCTTAAATTCGGAGAACCTAAAACTGCTATTTTCGCACATATGGACTCTATAGGTTTCACTGTTAGATACGGGAAAGAATTAATCAAAATTGGTGGTCCAATAACTAATGATGGAATTCAACTTGTTGGTAAAGATTCTAAAGGTGATATTAACACTGAATTATATAATTATGAAGATGAGAACGGAGTTACTCATATTGAATATATATTTAATAGAGAAATTGACAGAGCAACTGAACTTACTTTTAAGCCAGAATGGAGAGAAGATAAAGAATTTATTCAATGTTGCTATATGGATAACAGATTAGGTATCTGGAATGCCCTAGAAGTTGCCAAAACTTTAGAAAATGGTGCTATTTGCTTTTCATGTTATGAAGAAGTAGGTGGAGGAAGTGTTGGATATCTTGGGAAATATATATATGAGAAATGGGGAATTAAACAAGCACTTATTTCTGATATTACTTGGGTAACTAATGGTGTAAAACATGGAAAAGGAGTTGCAATATCAAGAAGAGATTCTGGACTTCCTAGAAGAAGTTATGTAGATCGTATTATTAAATTAGCTAAAAAAGCTAAAGTTAATTATCAGATAGAAGTAGAATCTTCTGGTGGAAGTGATGGAAATCAACTACAAAAATCACCTTATCCTATTGATTGGTGTTTTATTGGTGCTCCTGAAGATAATGTTCATTCACCAGATGAAAAAGTTCATAAAAAAGATATAGAGTCAATGGTTACACTTTACAAGTATTTAATGAAAAATTTATGATCAAATACGGTGTAAATATATTGGGTCTAATACCACTAAGGAAAAATCCTAATGACCAAAGTGAAATGATTTCTCAAATATTATTTGGTCAACATTTTAAAATCATTAGTTCCAATCCCAAATGGGTTCAAATAATCACTTCAAAAGATAACTATGAAGGGTGGATTTGTATTAAGCAATATCTAGAGATAAATAAAAACGAGTATGATAATCTTTCATCTAACAACTATCCAATAGCTTTAGATAAAATAAGTCAACTAATTGAAATTGATAACGATATAGAAATTAATATTCCAATGGGGTCTACCCTGCCCTTTTTTGAAAAGGGAGAAATCAAAATAAGTAATAAAAAATTTAAATTTAAAGGGCAAACTGCTTCAAAAAATTTAAATGATATTCTAAACTATTCTAAACTTTTAATGAATTCACCATATTTATGGGGAGGAAAAAGTATTCTTGGTATCGACTGCAGTGGGTTTACTCAGCTAATACATTCATTATGTGGAATTGACCTTCCTAGAGATGCATATCAACAAGCTAAAATGGGTAAAAAAATTAAATTTCATGAAATTATGCCTGGAGATCTTATCTTTTTTGAAAATGAATCTAAAAAAGTTAATCATGTTGGAATAAGATTAGAAAGCAATCATATTATTCATGCTTCAGGAAAAGTAAGAATTGACATACTAAATAAAAATGGAATTTTAAATCCAGACAATAATTTAATTTCTCATAAATATCATTCAGCAATTACAATCAAATAATTGCATATGAGAAATTTATTTTGCATTGCTGTAATGGGCCTTCTAACAAGCTGTTTCTTATTGCAGAAGCAGAAAGTAGCAGATAACTGTATTCCTATTTATGATTTAATGCAAGATCAAGAACAATCTTGGAATGATGGGAATATTGATGATTTCATGAATAAATATTGGGAAAGTGACTCACTAATATTTATAGGGAAATCTGGTATTAATTACGGATGGAAAACTACGATATTAAATTACAAAAAGTCTTATAAAAATAAAACGGAAATGGGAATTTTGAAATTTAAAAATATTATTTGCAATCCAATAAATGACTCTACTCATATTGTTACTGGGAAATGGAGTCTTTTAAGAAATGATTCGTTAGGAAGTATAGGAGGTTATTACACATTAATTTGGATGAAAAAAAACGATTTTTGGAAAATAATTTATGATCACACATCTTAAATTAAATAATTCTCAAACAAACAATTATATTTGCCTATCAATAATTAAATATAAAATATAATGTCAGGAAACAGAACTTTTACTATGCTTAAACCAGATACTGTGGAGTCTAATAATATCGGTAACGTAACTCAGATGATTACAGACGCAGGATTTGTTATAAAAGCAATGAAACTAACTCAACTTTCAAAAGATCAAGCTAAAGAGTTCTATTCTGTACACAAGGAAAGACCTTTTTATGGAGAATTAGTTGAATATATGACTTCAGGACCTATAGTAGCCGCTGTACTTGAGAAAGATAATGCAGTCGAAGATTTTAGAAATTTAATTGGATCTACAGACCCTTCTGAGGCTGAGGACGGAACAATTAGAAAAAAATATGCAGAGTCAAAAGGAAGAAATGCTGTACATGGTTCTGATTCAGATGAAAATGCTCAAATAGAAGCTGATTTTCATTTCAACAAAGAAGATTTGGTTTAATTTTTTTTCTTATTTAATAATTAAGCCAATTCAATTAATTGTATTGGCTTTTTTTTTATTTAATTCATAGATAATTACCTACCCTAATGATGAAAAAAATATCCTTTTTGATATTAATTATGATTTTTGAATTACTAAGTACGTCTTTTAAAATTCAAGGGGAATATGATTTGCCAATTATTAAAAATAAAGCATTTCAAAGAGGTGAAAAGCTTACCTATAATTTACATTATGGTTTTATTGATGCAGCAACTGCAACATTGTCTGTAACTAATGAAAAAATTAAATTTTCAAATAGAGAGACTTATCATGTTGTAGGAGTTGGAAAAACAAATGGAATTACAGACTGGATTTTCAAAGTTCGTGATCGTTATGAATCTTATATAGACGAAAAGGCTTTAGTTCCGTGGCTATTTACACGAAGAGTAAACGAAGGGGGGTACATAATCAATCAAGATTATATTTTTAAAAGATTCGAAAATAAAGTTAAAACTGAAAAAAATAATACTTACCATATTTCAGATAATATGCAAGATATGATATCTGCTTTTTACCAAGCTAGAACGTTTGATTTTTCGGAAATAAAAATTGGTGATGAATTTTCTATAGATTGTTTTATGGATGAAGAAGTATTTCCTGTAAAAATAATGTTTAAAGGTTATGAAAATATAAAAATTGAATTAGGTAAAATTAGATGCATGAAATTTATTCCATTACTTCAAACTGGAAGAGTATTTAAAAAAGAAGATGATCTTAGTTTTTTCATTTCTGATGATGAAAATCATGTTCTTGTAAAGGCTAAGGCAGATATTCTCTTCGGAGCGATCGAAGTGGAGTTAATAGATTGTAAAGGACTTTTAAATCAGATTAATTACACTTTAAGTTTTTACAATATATTAAATCAAAAAAAAACTCATCCAAATAATAGGTTATTTATACTAACTTTAATTTAATGTTGAAATGTCAAAAACCCCTATTTAGTTTAGATGAAAATGTTCATTATTTAAATTGTGCCTACAAAAGCCCACTTTTAAAAAATGGAGAAGAAATGGCAAAAAAAGCGTTATTAAGCGAAAGAAATCCTTTTAACTTAAAGCCTCATAGTTATTTTGAAATTTCAGATAAAATAAGAATCGAGTTTTCAAAAATAATTCATTGTCATAAAAATGAAATAGCACTATTCCCTTCTACATCTTATGGATTTGCAAATGTTTTTAATAATTTGAAAGTAACTCAAGTTAAAGCAATTACAGTCGAGAATGAGTTTCCAAGTGGTTTTTTTAGTATTAAAAAATGGAGCTTAGAAAATGAAATAATGTTACAAACACTAACAAGAAATAAATTGTCTGCTAAAGATTGGAATCAGAAAATACTTGATTCAATTGATGAAAAAACCAATGTAGTATTCATGTCCTCAGTTCATTGGATGGATGGAACTAAATTTGATATTAAAAAAATAGGTAAAAAATGTAAATCAGTAGGTGCCTATTTTATAGTAGATGGTACCCAGTCAGTAGGTGCGATGAATATTAATGTTAAAGAATTTAATATTGATGCTTTAATTTGTGCAGGATATAAATGGTTGTTTGGCCCTTACTCTATGGCTCTAGGTTATTTCTCATCAAAATTCAACAACGGAACTCCAATTGAAGAATCTTGGATGAATAGAACCAACGCTGAAGAATTTAGTAACCTTACAGATTATGACTCAAAATACAAAACTATGGCAGGCAGATACAATGTTGGCGAAACTGCAAATTTTGTTTTATCACCAATTATGTTAAATGGATTAAAACAGCTTAATAATTGGGGAATATCTAATATAGAATCTTATTGTAAAAAATTAGCAGATCCATTATTAAAGCAGTTAATTCCCTTAGGTATTAAGTTTGAAGAAAATAATTATTTTAATCCTCACCTATTTTCACTTGGTTTACCAGATTATATTGACAATATAAATTTTAAAAAAACATTAGACAATAAGAATATTTATATTTCTTTAAGAGGAAAAAACATAAGAGTTTCGATTAATGTTTTTAATAATCAGAATGATATAAATATGTTAATTGAAGCAGTTAAAAGTGTTTTAAAATGACTATAAATCATCTAATACTTTTTTAATTATCTTACATGAGTCTAATATCTCTTCACGGGAAATATTTAAAGGTGGCGCAATTCTAAAACTTTCTGGACAAGAAAGAAACCAAAAACTTAGAACTCCATTTTTTTTACATCCCTCAACAACTTTTTGAACTGTTTCAGGACTTTCCATTTCAATAGCAAATAATAGTCCAATTCTTCTAATTTCAACTATTGTAGAGTGAGAAAGTAATTTTTCAAAGAGTTTACCCTTTTCTTCTACCTTTTCAATAATGCTCTCTTTTTTGAGAACTTCTAAATTGGCTAATGCACCAGCACAAGAAACAGGATGTCCTCCAAAAGTTGTGATATGCCCCAATGCTGGATTACTAGAAAATAAAGACATTAATTTTTGACTAGTTACTAATCCGCCTATTGGCATGCCTCCACCAAAAGCTTTTCCAATTGTTAATATGTCTGGAATTATTTCAAAATGTTCAAAAGCAAATAATTTACCAGTCCTACCCATACCAGACTGTATTTCATCCATTATTAATAATATACAATTGTCATCACAAATTTTTCTAAGTTTTTTTAGAAATTCAAATGAAGCAATTCTAACGCCTGCATCACCTTGAATAGGTTCAATTATAACTGCTGCAACTTTATGATCAATAAAATCAAGAGCATCTACATCATTAAAGGGTAAATGAAAAATATCTGGAAGAAGAGGTCTAAACGCAAATTTTTTATTTTCATTTCCAGAGACACTCAATGATCCATGGGTTGAGCCATGATATGCACCCTTAAATGCAATAATTCTTGATTTTTTAGTTGCTCTTTTAGCTAACTTTAATGCTGCTTCGTTAGCTTCAGTTCCTGAATTTACAATATATAAACAGTTAAGAGATTTAGGTAGTAAATTAGTAAGTTCTTCAGCTAATTTATTTTGAATTCCTTGGCTGTATTCTCCAAAGACCATAACATGTAAATGCTTGTCAATTTGCTGTTTTATTTTATTTATTATATGAGGATGTTGATGTCCTAAGCTTGAAACAGCAATTCCAGCTATTAAATCATAGTACTTTTTTCCATGTTTATCATAAATAAAAGTGCCTTCTGCCCTATCTATTTCTATTCCAAATGGAATATTTGATGTATTGGCTAGAAATGGAGTGTACATATTATTAATAAAATCCTAAAATAATTTAATTTCCACAACCTTTTAAGATTAATTGTATATAAATTCTAAATTCGTATAAATTTAAAATAATAACTATGCCAAAAGGTTTTTATCAAATGCCATACCCAGACAATGAATTGGTCAGGAATTACGAGCCTAATTCTAGTGAATTAGATAGTCTAATTAATAAATACGATCAAATGTATAGCCAAGAACCTATTAAAGTTCCGTTATATATTGGAAATGAAGAAATTCATACTGATCATATACTTCCTATGAATCCTCCACACGACCATAAACATTTACTAGGACATTTTAGTATGGGTGATGGAAATCATGTACAAAAAGCTATAGACTGTGCATTAAATGCCAGATCAGCTTGGGCAAACCTTCCTTGGGAAAGTAGAGCTACTATATTTTTAAAAGCAGCAGATTTATTAGCAGGACCATACAGAGACGAGATGAACGCAGCCACTATGCTATGTCAGTCAAAAAATGTTTTTCAAGCAGAAATTGATGCTTCTTGTGAATTAATTGACTTTTTAAGATTTAATGTTGCCTACATGCAACAAATTTATGCAGAACAACCAGAATCTGCTGAAGGCATATTAAATAGATTAGAATATAGACCTTTAGAAGGTTTTGTTTTTGCAATAACTCCATTTAATTTCACTGCAATAGCTGCTAACCTTTGTGCTGCACCTGCTATGATGGGAAATGTAGTAGTATGGAAACCAGCTGAATCACAAATGTATTCTGCAAATGTAATTATGAAATTGTTTAAGGAAGCTGGATTACCAGACGGAGTTATAAATATGGTTGTTGCAGATGGCCCAACTGCTGGTGATATTGTATTCAACCATAAAGATTTTGCCGGTTTACATTTTACAGGTTCGACTTCAGTATTTAAAAATCTTTGGAAGACCATTGGAAATAATATTGATAAATACAGGTCTTATCCTAGAATAGTTGGTGAAACTGGTGGAAAAGATTTTATAGTAGCTCATCCATCTGCTGATCCCCTAGCTGTTGCTACAGGTATTTCAAGAGGTGCATTTGAATTTCAAGGACAGAAATGTTCTGCAGCATCAAGAGTTTACTTACCTAAGTCATTGGAAAATAGTGTTTTAAATAGAGTTGTTGAAGATGTTAATTCATTCAAAATGGGTACATCTGGAGATCCAAGTAATTTTATAAATGCTGTTATTTCTGAAACTGCATTTGATAGAATAGCTGGATATATTGATTATGTAAAATCTGCACCAGAGGCAGAAATATTGGTTGGTGGCAAATACGATAAAAGTAAGGGGTATTTTATATCACCTACTGTTGTAAAAACTACAGATCCAAAATTTAAAACAATGTGTGAAGAGATTTTTGGGCCTGTTGTTACTATCTATATTTATGATGATAGGGATTTTGAAACTGTATTAGACATTGTGGATAGCACATCTGAATATGCCTTGACTGGTGCTGTATACAGTCAAGATAGATACGCCCTAAGCACTGCAATGAAAAGATTAGAAAATTCAGCTGGTAATTTTTATATTAATGATAAACCTACCGGAGCTGTTGTTGGTCAACAGCCTTTTGGAGGTGCTAGAGGATCAGGAACTAACGATAAAGCTGGTTCTTACTTAAATCTTTTAAGATGGGTATCTCCTAGAACAATTAAAGAAGCTTTAGTACCTGCAAAAGACTACCGCTATCCCTTTCTAGGTTAATGAAAAGAAAGATTGAAGCTGTTATTTTTGACATGGATGGTTTAATCATAGATTCTGAACCACTTTGGAAAATAGCAGAAATTGAAAGTTTCAAAGAAATTGGGTTTGATTTCACTAAAGAAATGTGCGCATTAACAACCGGAATGAGAATTGATGAAGTTGTACACTACTGGAGAAAAAAACTAAAATGGGAAAGTCCTTCAGAAAAAGAAGTTGTTAATAGTATACAATCTAAAATGATTGATTTAATCAAAAAAAATGGTTCGTTACTCCCTGGTGTACTAGATACTTTAAAACTTTTAAAAGAAAAAAATATTCCAATAGCTTTGGCATCTTCATCGGCAATGGTATTAATTGATACTGTTGTTAATTCTCTTGAAATTAAAGATTATTTTAAAATTATTCATTCTGCAGAAAACGAAAAAGCTGGAAAACCAGACCCTGCGGTATTTTTGACTACTGCTAAACTATTAAAAATAGAGCCAGAAAAATGTTTGGTACTAGAAGACTCTAAAGCTGGAATGGAAGCTGGGTTAAATGCTAACATGAAAACAATCGTTATACCTGAAATTGGAACTAATCCTAAATGGATAGATAAAAGATGTGATTTTTTAAATAGTATGAATTTATTTTCTTTAGAACTTTTAAATTAATTATAATTTTATTCTTAATTTATTAGAGAATTAATTTCTAAAATCTCTTCTTTCCAGTCATACTTTGGAGTACGAGCTTTAATTTCATTTATTTTATGAAGTATTCTCTCTAAAAATATTAAATATTCCTTATTTACTCCAAATTTTGGCCGATGAGCTAATGCAGATCTTATTTTAGAAATATCTAATAATAAATCTAAAGAATTTTTATTTAGATGTTGTTTAGTAAATTTTTTCCATATAAAATCAACCGCCTCAGCCGAAGGGTGTATCCAATCTTTTCCATAAAACCTATAATCTCTCAATTCATCCATCAAAAGTTCATAACTAGGGAAATAGCTTACTCTATCACTAAATTCTTTACAAAGCTGATCAATAGCTAATAATAAAACTGATTTACTTAAGTTGTTTTTAACTAGACCTTCTTTTAAGTGTCTTACCGGACTGACTGTTAAAATAACTTTATTTTTAGTGTTTTTTAATACTTCACGCCAACTATTTACAATTTCAATAATACTACATCTTCTTTTTAAAAATAATTCTTTAGACTGTTTATGACAATTGGCCACAACTTTCTTGCTTCCCTTTAACTCGTATAAATATGAGGTTCCAAAAGTTATAATTAAAGTTGCTTTTTTTTGAATTAGATTAAAAATGTCATTTTGTTCTTGGTTAATTTTTTTTAAGAGTAATTGACTGTCATTATTATAATATTTACCACTATGATTCCAACTTAAATAAACATCATCATTTTTAATAATATCTTTTTGGGTAAAAGGTTGATTATTTAGAAGCTTTTTAATATTAAAAGCTACAGAAATAGGATTATATATAGTACCATACGGATTTAAAACATTAAAGCAGTTCTGTTTAAAAAGTTTAGACATTTCTAATGAAAAACAAGAGCCAATTAAAATAAAAGAATTTGAATGGTCAAAACACTTTAATGAATCTTTAAAATCTACTTCAGTTCTAAAATTTGGTGAATAACTCATATATAGAAATTTATAATTAAAAAATATACTTTGAATATAACATTTAAAAATGTTTAAAAATTGTGAATATCTAAAATAGAAGTAAGTATTTTAACCCCAAAACTGTATATATATTTGAGCAAATTCTTAAAAGCAAGTATGTATACTACTGGAAAAGTACCAGATTTTGATAATTTATTAGAACTAGGCTTAAAAAATATATCAAAAGCACACTGGAATCTATCAACAAAAAAACTTTCTGAAATTTCAATTGCAAACAGTATGGGAGAAATTTCCTCAACTGGTGCACTTTCAATTAATACTGGAAAATTTACCGGAAGATCACCAAAAGATAGATTCATTGTTAAAGATGATATAACTGAAAAAGTTGTTTGGTGGGGAGATATTAATATTCCATTTAACTCAAATAACTTTGATCAACTTTACAAAAAATCTATTGATTACTTACAAAATAAGGAAATATATGTAAGAGATGTTTATGCATGTTCTTTAAAGCCATTTCAACTAAATATTAGGGTTATAAATGAATATCCTTGGTCAAATCACTTTGTAAGCAATATGTTTAACGAGCCCAAAGATGAAGAGCTAAAAGCTTTTATTCCAGAGTGGCATTTAATAAATATTCCTGGGTTCGATGCTGACCCATCAACTGATGGAACTAGAAAGTCAAATTTTTCTATTATAAACTTTTCAAAAAAAATTATTCTTATCGGTGGAACTGGATATACTGGTGAAATAAAAAAAGGTATATTTTCAGTATTAAATTTTATTTTACCTCACCAAAAAAATACTTTATCAATGCATTGTTCAGCTAACCTTGGAAAAGAAGGTGATACTGCTGTGTTTTTTGGTCTTTCTGGAACAGGAAAAACAACTTTATCAGCTGACCCAGACAGATATTTAATTGGAGATGATGAACATGGTTGGGATGAGGATACAGTTTTTAATTTCGAAGGAGGATGCTATGCTAAATGTATAGATTTATCAAAAGAAAAAGAACCAGAGATATGGGATGCAATTAAAGAAGGTGCTATTTTAGAAAATGTAATATTTAAAAATAACTCGAATGAGGTTGATTTTAAAGATAGCTCTATAACCGAGAATACAAGGGTAAGTTATCCTTTAGATTTTATTAAGAATACTGCTAACGGAGCTATGGGTAGTAATATTAAAAATATTTTTCTTTTAACAGCAGATGCATTTGGAGTTTTACCTCCAATATCTAAACTTGATAAGGGTCAAGCAATGTTTCATTTTATTTCTGGATATACTGCTAAAGTGGCGGGAACTGAAGAAGGTATAAATGAGCCATTAGTAACTTTTTCTGCATGTTTTGGAGCTCCATTCTTACCCTTACATCCAACAAAATATGCTGAGATGCTAGGCGATAAAATTGAATCCTCTGAATCTAATGTCTGGTTAATAAATACTGGATGGACAAAAGGACCTTATGGAGAAGGTGAAAGAATGAAACTTGCTTATACTAGGGCTATGATTATGGCTGCATTAAATAATGAATTAGAAAGTGTTAAATATATAAAGCATCCAATATTTGGGTTAAATATGCCTAAAACTTGTCCAAATGTTCCGGACATAACTCTTAACCCAAGAGAAACTTGGGTTGATAAAAAATCCTATGACAATAAAGCATTATTTCTTGCTAAACAATTCAATGATAATTTTAAGTCTTTTAAAGACTATGCATCTGAAGAAATATTAAATGCTGCACCTATTACAAGTTTTGATTGAAAAATTAAAACTTGTATATCATCATTAAATCAAAGTATCCTAATTTAAAATCTGAATAACTTTTATCATAGTTATTATATTCTTTCATGGGATCAGAATTAGGAAAATCGTATGAGTTAAATATAAAATAACTAAACTGAGGGGTTATTTGTAATGTCAATAATAAAGATTGGCTTAAGAATAAATCCATTCCAAAGGAGATATCCATTCCTGCTACAGTATAATTTGAGCTAATTTCACCATTAAATTCAACTAAAGAACTATTTGAAAAGTTTGTGTTTAGCGAATAGTTTCCCAAACTATCTTTAAAAAAAGATTCATCTGAATAATTATATTTTTGTTTACTAAAACCAATAATTGCATCCATCCCAAAATGAAATCTTACAGAAGACAAATTCCTTATTTTCTCAAATCCAAATCTAATATCGTATTGATTATAATCAGAATAAAAATTCCTGAAACTTATACTACTATCTGAAGATGATACTGGAACTCTAAAATTATAATCTTTAGTATTTAAATCATTTAGATAATTTAAGCTGGTTCTTAAATTAAAATTTCCAAAATTTCGTTTGTAAATTAAATTTGATTTAATATTTGAATAAATATTTTCATTGAAAAATCCTGCCATTAATGGGCTAAGATTAATACCAAAATAATTTCTTTCTGACTCATATTGGATTAAACTAGTATCAACTGGATTGTCTTGAGAAAAAATATGTAATGAAAACATATTTAGTAAAAGAAATAATGTGAGTTTACTTTTCATTAAAATATTTTCATTTGACCATCTTCATCTGATTCTTTATTATCCTCATCTTTTACATCCCATTCGAGTTCAATTGAAGTTTCAGAATTAGTATCTAAATTGATATTTTCTTTTTCTTCTAAAATTTTAGTATTGGGTCCATCTACATTATTTGTTGAATTATTTTCATCTATAATACTATCTATATTTTTACTGTCCTCTTTTAGTTCTAAATTTTCACTAGGAATAATTTCTTCAGGCCATTCCTCACCTGGAATAACGTCAACTAAGGTGACATCTTTAACTTTAAGCTTAGTTAATTGATTCCCTTGAGCCTTATCACCTTTTACATCAATTATTTCATTTAAACTAACGATTTTGTCTTCCAAATCTTTAGTTTCTTTTAATCGTTTATTAAATGAAATTTTGACTTTTGGCATATAGTCAACACTAATTAAAACTAGTTCACAATTTTCATCAATAAAGGAATAACTTTTTGTAGTTACTTCAACTAGAAACCTTTTGACAAAATAAAGTTCTTTTGAGGGGTTCCAGTATACGCAAGCTAATGCTCTTGAGGGATGCCATTTTTCAATTAGAATTAAATCATCATTAAATTTATTAGATAATTCAAATCCACTAATTAAATATTTACCAGATTTATAAATTGTTAATATTTTATCATCTCCTTTAAAACTACCTAATAGTTTACCTCTTTGGTCATTATTTAATCTTAAAACTACCTCATCCCACCAAATTTTTCTGGCAGCTAAAGTAGAACCACCTACTTCTCTTTGTTCTATTTTAGAAATGAAATTTTTGGTGACTATATTTCCTTTACTACTTTTTGCTTTGATAATTAGCTCTGCAAAATCAATATCGATTTTTAATTTCTTTAATTTGGGACGAGGTCTTAATTTTATTTGAACAGTTTCTCTTCTTCCATTAGGGTTAACAGAAAAATAATGAATTTTAGATTCTTTTGCATTGCCTACTAAATCATATTCTCTATCTCTTGTAATTGAACTCACAGAAAATCTTTTCATATATGACGGCGCCATTTTACCAGCTTGATAAATTAAATGGTAAATAGTTCTTTCATCTCCCTTTTTCCAAACAGCAGTATGTAATATTCCTTTTCCTACAAATTTTTTGTCTGCAATTTTAGTGACAATCATTTTTCCATTTTCAAAAAACAGAATAATATCATCTAAATCAGAACAATCTTCGATAAATTCATCTTTTCTTAAGGACCAACCTATAAAACCTTCAGCTTTATTGACATAAAGTTTTTTATTTGAAACTATTACTTTACGAGCAGTGATATTATCAAAGACTCTGATTTCTGTTTTTCTTTCTTTTCCTTCACTATACTTGTCCTTAACATCTTTGTAATATGCTATAGTGTATTGAATAAGATTAGATAAGTTTCTATTGACATCTTTTATTTGATCTTCAATTTTAATTAAATTATCCTGTGCTTTGTCGCTATCAAATTTCGAAATTCTCTTTATTTTAATTTCTGTTAACTTTACTATATCATCATCGTTAATTTTTTTCTTAAGGTTTTTTAAAAATGGTTCTAAACCTGTTTTTATAGCATTAATTACACCTTCCCAAGTTTCCTCATCTTCAATTTTTCGATATATTCTATTTTCAATAAATATTCTTTCTAAAGAAAGCCAATGCCATTGGTTTTGTAATTCTTGTAATTTAATTTCTAGCTCTAGTTTTAAAAGTTCTACGGTTCTATCGACCGATTTTTTTAAAATTTGAGTAACTCCAATAAAAATAGGCTTGTTTCCTTCTATAACACAAGAATTAGGTGAAATTGACATTTCGCAATTAGTAAATGCAAATAATGCATCAATCATTTTATCAGGTGAAACTCCAGCTGGAAGGTGAATTATAATTTCAGCAACAGCTGATGTATTATCTTCTATCTTCTTAATCTTTATTTTATTTTTTTCTGTGGCTTTAACTATAGATTCTATTAAAGTATCAGTTGTAGTTCCAAATGGTATTTGATTGATTACTAGTGTTTTATTATCTATTTTTATTATTCCGGCTCTTACCCTTACTTTCCCACCTCTTATGCCATCATTGTACTGTGTAAAATCTGCTAATCCTCCATTAGGAAAATCAGGAAATAATTCTATTTTTTTCCCTTTTAAAATATTAATTGACGCATCTATAAGCTCAATGAAGTTATGAGGTAATATCTTACAAGCCAAACCTACTGCGATACCTTCAGCACCATGATTGAGCAAAATAGGGAACTTAACTGGAAGATATTGAGGTTCTTTGTTCCTTCCGTCATATGAGCTAAGCCATTTAGTTGTTTTTGAATTATATAAAACATGACTTCCAAACTTAGTAACTCTTGCTTCAATATATCTTGGAGCAGCAGCACCATCACCAGTCAATAAGTTACCCCAATTTCCCTGACAATCTATGAGTAAATCTTTTTGTCCGATTTGCACCATTGCATCTCCAATAGAAGCGTCTCCATGAGGATGATATTTCATAGTATTGCCAATAATATTAGCAACCTTATTATATCGACCATCATCTAACTCTTTCATAGAATGTAAAATCCTACGTTGGACGGGCTTTAAGCCATCTTCCAATGCAGGAACAGCTCTTTCTAAGATAACATATGAAGCATAATCTAAAAACCATTCTTTATACATACCAGATAGATAGGTAATATTGTCTTTTTCGTTAGAATCATCTGAAATATTTGAATTTATCTCATCCATTTTGTTCTGTATCCTCTAAAAAGTAATCTTCTTCGACTTTTAAATTGTCTATTATAAAACCCTGTCTTTCAGGTGTGTTTTTGCCCATATAAAAAATTAATATCTCTTCAATAGACTTAGATTTGGACATTAGAACAGGCTCTAGCCTAATATCATCACCTATAAAATACTTAAACTCGTCTGGTGAAATCTCTCCCAAGCCTTTAAATCGAGTAATCTCAGGATTTTTACCCAAATTATTAATTGCATCTTTTCTTTCTTCTTCATTATAACAATATCTTGTTTCTTTTTTGTTTCTAACTCTAAAAAGTGGTGTTTGAAGAATAAAAACATGGTTTTTCTTAACTAAATCAGGAAAAAATCTGAGGAAAAAAGTTAGTAATAATAATCTTATATGCATTCCATCGACATCTGCATCAGTAGCAATTATAATTTTATTATATCTTAAAGACTCCATGTCTTCTTCAATGTTTAAAGCAGCTTGAATTAAATTAAACTCTTCGTTTTCATAAACCACTTTTTTAGTTAAACCGAAGCAGTTAAGCGGTTTTCCTCTCAAACTAAATACTGCCTGAGTTTTCACATCTCTACATTTAGTAATAGATCCACTGGCAGAATCGCCTTCAGTTATGAATATTGAGGTTTCTTCTCTTCTTTCATTTTTAAAATCACTAAAATGAATTTTACAGTCTCTTAGTTTTTTATTGTGTAAGCTTACTTTTTTAGCTCTTTCACGAGCAAGTTTCCTAATGCCAGATAATTCTTTTCGTTCTTTCTCAGATTGCTTTATTTTAAATTCCATTTGCTGGACAACATTTGGATTCTTGTGAAGGAAATTATCAAGTTTTTCTTTTAGAAAATCCATAACAAAACCTCTTACAGATTTACCGTTTGGTTCGATTTCAGTGGATCCTAATTTAGTTTTTGTTTGGGATTCAAAAACAGGTTCAATAACCTTGATACTAACAGCTGCAACAATTCCCTGACGAATATCAACAGGATCGTATTTATTAAAAAAATCTTTGATGACTTTAGCTATGGCCTCTCTAAATGCACTTTGGTGAGTTCCACCCTGAGTTGTATGTTGTCCGTTAACAAAAGATGAGTAATCTTCTCCATAGCCTCTTGAATGAGTAAAAGCAACTTCTATATCATCTCCCTCAATATGAACAATAGGATACAAAGGCGAGCCATCCATATTAGACTCTAAGAGGTCTTTTAAGCCATTTTTGGAAATGAACTTACTTCCATTGAATTCAATTGTTAAATTCCTGTTTAAATAACAGTAATTCCAGAACATTTTTTCTAAGTAAGTATCTCTAAACTTAAAATTTTTGAATATCTCTTTATCGGGTTTAAATATAATTCTAGTTCCATTTTCTTGACTAGAAGACTCTAATGGTAAGTCATCTACTACTTCTCCCCTTGTAAATGATACTTTCTTTAACTCTCCTTCTCTTATAGATTCTACTAAAAATTCTGAGGACAAAGCGTTAACTGCTTTTGTACCTACACCATTTAAACCTACTGACTTTTTAAAAGCTCTTGAATCATACTTTCCTCCAGTATTCATTTTAGAGACTACATCTTTGACCTTTCCGAGTGGTATTCCTCTTCCGAAATCTCTTACCTGAACTACATCATCATTGATTTTGACAGAAATTCTTTTTCCGTTACCCATTACAAATTCATCAATTGAATTATCTACAACCTCTTTTACAAGTACATATATGCCATCATCAGAAGATGTTCCATCACCCAATTTACCAATATACATTCCAGGGCGCATTCTTATGTGCTCCTTCCAGTCTAGAGAACGAATATTATCTTCAGTATATTGGACTTTATTTTCAGCCATAATTAATTATGATGACTAAAAATACTTTTTTATACAAAAAATAGATTAATTAACAGAGTTACTTATCAACAGTTTAGGCTGAATATCGATAAAGTTTATAAAAAACCTAGTTCAATGAATATTTTAAGACCTCTTCCATTTTTTTAACATAGTTAAATGTCAAACCTTTTAAGTAATCTTTTTTGATGTCTTCAACATCCTTTTTGTTAGAGTCTGGAAGTAGTATGTATTTAATACCTGCTCTTTTAGCAGCTAATATTTTTTCTTTAATTCCTCCAACTGGCAAAACTTCACCTCTTAAAGTTATTTCACCAGTCATTGCTAAGTATTTTTTAACTTTCTTTCCTGTGATTGAAGATGCCAAAGCTGTTATCATAGTTACACCTGCAGAGGGACCATCTTTAGGAGTAGCTCCTTCAGGAACATGAATGTGAAAGTTACTTTTGTCTATTTCATCTTGATTTATTCCAAACTTATTGCCATTAGCCTTGATGTATTCAAGAGCTATAATAGCTGATTCTTTCATAACATCACCAAGGTTACCCGTTAAGGTTAATTTACCTTTCCCATTGGTTTTAGAAGTTTCAATAAAAAGTATGTCTCCACCTGTTCTAGTCCAAGCTAATCCAGTAACAACTCCAGGGATAATATGTTCAGAGTATTTTCTAGGATCCATACCAGGACCTAGAGATTTTAAGACATTTTCTTTGGTAATAACCATATCAAATTCCTCTTCAAAAGCAATTTGTTTTGCTCTATTTCTAATAATTTTAGCTAGTTTCTTTTCTAGTCCCCTTACCCCACTTTCGTTTGTGTATGATGTAATAACATTTTCTATGATATTTTGATTTAATTTAATATCTTTTTTAGAAATGCCATGGTCTTTTATTAACTTAGGCATTAGATGTTTTCTTGCTATCTGTATTTTCTCTTCAATAGTATAACCATTTATAGGAATGATCTCCATTCTATCTCTCAATGCTGGCTGAATAGTAGATAAATCATTTGCTGTTGCAATAAATAATACTTTAGATAAATCATATTCTATTTCAACAAAATTATCTTGAAAAGTATCATTTTGTTCTGGATCAAGAACTTCTAAAAGTGCCGAGGAGGGATCTCCATGCCCAGATTTACCAACTTTGTCAATTTCATCTAAAACAAATACAGGATTGGAGGAACCAACTTTCTTTAGATTGTTAATCAACTTCCCAGGCATTGCACCAATATATGTTTTTCTATGCCCCCTAATCTCTGATTCGTCATGAAGTCCACCCAAGGACATTCTAACATATTTCCTGCCTATTGCTTCTGCAATTGATTTCCCTAATGAAGTCTTACCCACACCGGGAGGACCGTATAAACATAAAATAGGAGACTTCATATCACCTTTAAGTTTTAATACAGACAAATACTCAATTATTCTTTCTTTAACTTTTTCCAATCCAAAATGGTCTCTGTCTAAAACTTTCTGAACTTTATTAAGATTAAACTTATCATTAGTATACTCACCCCATGGAAGATCAATAAGTAACTGACAATAATTTATTTGAACTCCGTATTCTGCACCAGAAGGGTTCATTCTCTCTAACTTATCTAATTCTTTTGTAAAAGTTTTTTTTACATCTTTTGACCACTTTTTTGATAAAGATTTTTCTCTTAAATCATTTATTTCTTGCTGAACAGGATTTTCTCCCAATTGATTTTGAATTTCTTTCATTTGCTGATGGAGCAAATATTCTTTTTGTTGTTGATCTAAATCGGTTTTAACCCTAGATTGAATATCATTTTTTAATTCTAACATTTGAAGCTCCTTATTTAAGTGCTTCAATAAGAGTTTAGCTCTATTATTTATATTTGGAACTTCTAACATTCTCTGCTTTTCATCAACTTCGGCATTCATATGAGAACTTATAAAGTTGATTAAGAAATTAGGGCTTTCAATATTTTTTACAGCAAATGAAGCCTCGGAAGGAATACTTGGAGAGTTCTTAATTATGTTTAAAGCCATGTCTTTAAGAGAACCAAATAGAGCAACAGATTCTTTGGAAACATTTTTTAATTTTTTTTCATCAAACTCTTCAATTTTGGCAATTAAATACGGCTCATCAGAAATTTGCTCTACTAGTTTTAATCTTTTTTTACCTTGAATTATAATTGTGCTGCTACCGTCAGGCATTTTAAGCATTTTAACAATTTGCGCGACTGTGCCTACCTCAAATAAATCATTATACTTTGGCTCTTCTACATTAGTATCTTTTTGCGATACTACTCCAATAATTTTATTTCCTTTACTAGCATCTTGAATTAGTTTAATACTTTTATCTCTTCCTAATGTAATTGGTATAACAACTCCGGGAAATAAAACATTATTTCTTAAAGGAAGAATTGGCAGTTTTTCGGGAACTTCTTCTAAATTCATTCGATCTTCATCTTCTGAAGATATTAATGGTATAAATTCTGTTTCACCATTAACTAAATCACTTAATTCATTCCAATTATTTTCTGTAAAAAAGTCACTCATTACTTATATATTTTAACTTTTAATGACAATATGTCGTTGTAATTATAAAATGTTAAATATTTCTCCTTAAAAAAACTTTAAATAATACGATACCTAACAACTATTATTATTGCAATCTGAGTGCCAAACTCTTTAAGAATGACAATTATTTGAAGAAATGCTTGTAAATATTTATAGTTTGATCGTCAAGCTCAACACCTCTTCTATTCATTACAATTTTAGCGACCTCTATGGCTTTATCAAATTTATAGGTTTCAAAGCCAGATTTACCTCCCCAAGAAAATGAAGGCACAAATTTCGGTGGAAAACCTGAATCAAAAATATTAACAAAGGATCCTACAACAGATCCAGTATTAAACATAGTATTAATACCACATTTAGAATGATCTCCAATAATTAAACCACAATACTTTGTCTCTGTACTTTCAAATTCATTTGAGAAATAATCCCAAGATTTAACGATTCCATAATTATTTTTCAAATTTGAGGTGTTAGAGTCTGCACCAAAGTTACACCAATGTCCAATCACACTATTTCCTATAAAGCCATCATGCGCTTTATTAGAAAAACCTTGAAAAACTACATTACTTAACTCACCACCAACTTTACAATGGGGACCTACTGTAGTTGGTCCATAAATTTTCGAACCCATTTTAACAATAGATTCTTCCATTAAAACAAAAGGTCCTCTAATATTGGAGCCTTCCATTATTTCTGACGATTTATGAATAAATATTGGTCCATCATTACTATTTAAAGTAGACCCATTAATTTTAGCTCCGTCTTCAATGTATATATTATCTCCAATCAATAAATTTCCAATACCGTACTCTGATTTTTTAAGATTTTTCTTGTTTATAAATTCTAAATCTTTTTGTGTTTCTAAACCATTTAGTAGAAATATATCCATTGGCCTTTCAATAATATCAATTTCTCCTACATACTGAATCAATTTATATTTACTTAGTTTAGATTCCATTTCAGAATTATCCTCTGGAAGTGGGGATATCACAAGTACTTTACCATTTTTCATTACAATGGTATTTTCTTTAATATCTTTAATCACATCACATAAATCTTGATTTGGCAAAAGGGAAGCTGAAATTCCGATCTGAGCTTCTTCATTAAATGAATTAAACTTTTTAGCTAAATATTGTTTAGTTCGAATTGAAACATCACTTTTAAGAAAATTTGACCACTTTTGATGGATTTTAAATATCCCAACCCTCAAGTCCGAAACTGGCCTAGTTAAGGTTAAAGGCATTAATTTTTGATGATAAGAACCATCAAAAAGTACATATTTTAAAGTTTCTGACATAGAGCTACAAAAAAACCTTCTTAATGAAGGTTAATTTATAAATATAAAGAATAATAAATTAGAATTATTTCTTTTGCTTAGAATATCTTGTTTTAAACTTATCAATTCTACCAGCTGTATCAACTAACTGCATTTTTCCAGTAAAGAAAGGATGAGACTTGTGAGAAATTTCTAATTTTATTAGAGGGTACTCATTTCCATCTTCCCATTTCATGGTCTCACTTGATGGAGCACAACTTTTACTAACAAAGGAATAATCGTTAGACATATCCTTAAAAACGACTAATCTATAATTTTCTGGATGTATATCTTTTTTCATTTTAAAAGTTTAATGGCTGCAAATTTAAACTTAATATTAAATTAACAAAAAATATTATGATTAAAATAAATTAAAGTTTTATCAGTTGTATATATATTGCACAATAAATGAAATTAAAACAAATATTATCTCTATTTACAGTACTTACTTTTGTTTTTACTTACAGTTGTAAAAAAAACAAAATTCTCACAAGTTCAGTATACAATATTAGTACATCAATAGATACCTTATTATTTGACACCATATTTACTACTATAGGCTCTACCACTAAAAGATTTAAATGTTATAATAAAAATAGTGGAACCATAAATATTAGTACTATTTCAATATCAGATGGGGAAAATTCACAGTTTAGAATAAATGTAGATGGAGAATCTGGAGTATTATTTAATGATATTGCTATTCTTCCTGGTGACAGCTTGTTTATATTTGTAGAAGTAACAATAGACCCTAATGGATCTCTACTCCCACTTGTTGTGGAAGATGAGATAGTATTTGAAACTAATGGAAACTCAAAAAAAATTATTTTAAATGCCTGGGGCCAAGACGCATATTTTCATGTCAATGAAATTGTTCAAGGCATTTGGAGAAATGACAAACCTCACGTTATTTATGGTTTAGCTGCTGTAGGCTATCCAACTTTAGACTCTAACTTAACTTTAACTATAGAAGAAGGAACAAAAGTTCATGGACATTCAAATGGTGTTCTCTATGTTTATAAAAGTTCTTTAGTTGTTAATGGAAATTTAAACAATCCCGTAATATTTCAACAGGATAGAATGGAGGATTATCTACTATATCCTGCCGATTCGATTGCAGGTCAATGGAGAGGTATTTATTTTTCTAGCGCCCTTAATTCTAATATTTCTCACGCTGAAATAAAAAATGCAATAATTGGTATTCAAGTTGATACATTCACAATAAATAATATTATATCTTTAAATAAGGTAAAAGTTAATAACTCACTTTATTCCAACATTTTAACTCAAGGATCAAATGTTAATGCAACCAACTGCTTATTTGGAAATAGTGATAACTATTCAGCCATAATTAGCATTGGCGGAAAAGTAAATTTTGATCATTGTACTTTTTCAAATTATTTTAATGGATTCAGATCTACTCCATCGTTTTTGTTTAAAGATTATTACAAAACTATAAATGAACAATTAATCTATAGACCTTTTGATATAGCAAATTTCACTAATTGCATTTTTGACGGTAATGCCTTAAATGATTTTATTTGTGATACTATAGGATATAATTTAACAGGGTTTCAAACTAATGTTTTATTTGATTATTGTTCAATAAAAACAGAGGATACCATTCTTAACCCGATATATTCTAATTGTTTCTTTAATCTTAATACATATTTTGTTAATCCAGGAAAATGGAATTTTGATTTAAAAGGATCTTCAGAAGTAATAGATTTAGGTAAATCTTCTTTAGTAAATGATGACATACTAGATAGGTTAAGAAGTATTCCCAATGATCTAGGCTGTTACGAATATATGTAACTACATATTTCTTCTATACTGACCTCCAACTTCAAATAAGGCATTGGTAATTTCACCTAAAGAACAATATTTAGTAGCCTCCATTAATTCATCAAAAATATTTCCATTATTTATTGCAGAGAACTTAACTTTTTCAAGAGTCTTTTTTGCTCTTTTCTTGTTAAAAACATTAAAATCTTTAAGCATTTTAATCTGGTATTTCTTCTCTTGATCAGTAGCTCTTATAACTTCATTAGGGATCACTGTTGGAGAACCTTTTGAGTTTAGAAAAGTATTCACCCCAACAATAGGAAATTCTCCAGTATGTTTAAGAGTTTCATAATGAAGTGATTCTTCTTGAATCTTACTTCTTTGGTACATTGTTTCCATAGCACCTAAAACACCACCCCTTTCATTGATACGATCAAATTCAATTAAAACTGCATCTTCAACTAAATTTGTCAATTCATCAATAATATAGGAACCTTGTAAAGGATTTTCGTTTTTAGCTAGTCCTAATTCTTTATTAATAATTAACTGTATAGCCATTGCCCTTCTGACAGAATCTTCTGTAGGAGTTGTAATAGCTTCATCATATGCATTCGTATGAAGAGAGTTACAATTGTCATAAATGGCATATAACGCTTGTAAAGTAGTCCTTATGTCATTAAAATCAATTTCTTGAGCATGAAGAGATCTTCCAGATGTTTGTATATGATACTTAAGTTTTTGTGCTCTTTCCCCAGCTCCGTATTTAAATTTCATAGCTTTTGCCCAAATTCTTCTAGCAACTCTTCCAATCACAGCATATTCAGGATCAATACCATTTGAGAAGAAAAATGATAAGTTAGGTCCGAAATCATCAATTGACATCCCTCTAGATAAATAATATTCTACATATGTAAAACCGTTAGATAAAGTAAAAGCAAGTTGAGTTATTGGATTAGCACCTGCTTCTGCAATATGGTAGCCAGAAATAGAAACAGAGTAAAAATTTCGTACTTTATTGTGGATAAAATATTCTTGAACATCTCCCATTAATCTCAATGCAAATTCTGTAGAAAATATACAAGTATTTTGAGCTTGGTCTTCTTTAAGAATATCAGCTTGTACAGTACCTCTAACTTGAGAAAGGGTAGACTTTTTAATTTTATTGTAAATTTCCGATGGAAGAACTTGGTCACCAGAGACACCAAGAAGCATTAAACCCAAACCATTATTGCCATCTGGAAGTTTTCCTTGATATATAGGAACAGGATTTTCACCATAAATATCTTTTATTATTGTTTTTATCTTTTCTTCAAGTTTATTTTCAATAATATATTTCTCACAATTTTGATCAATTGCAGCATTCATGTAAAAACCTAAAAGCATAGGTGCTGGACCGTTAATAGTCATACTTACAGAAGTTGATGGGGAGCAAAGATCAAAACCTGAATATAATTTTTTAGCATCATCTAAGCAGCAAATAGAAACTCCTGCATTCCCTATCTTACCATATATATCAGGTCTTATACCCGGATTATTCCCATATAAAGTTACAGAGTCAAATGCAGTGGACAATCGTTTTGCAGGAAGCTCAAAACTTAAGTAATGAAATCGTTTATTTGTTCTTTCGGGACCACCTTCACCAGCAAACATTCTTGTTGGGTCCTCCCCTTCTCTTTTAAAAGGAAATAGTCCAGAAGTGAAAGGGAATTTTCCAGGAACATTTTCTTGATTTACCCATCTAATTATATCACCCCAAGATGTTAGTTTTGGCAAGGCAACTTTTGGAATTTTAGAATTTGACAAAGATCTAGTAGCAGTTGCAATTTTAAATTCTTTCTTCCTAACAGTAAACTTGTAAAACTCTGTTTTATAGGAATTATAAAAATCATTCCATTCATCGATTGTTTTTTGATTTCTAGGGTCAAAGTCAAGATTGATTTGGTCAATTTTAAGATTAATAATTTTTTTTAAATCATCATTTTCAACATCCTCTAATTCCTTCAATGTTTGAGTGAAAACATATAACTTGTCAGCTAACTCAACTTGGTAATTTAACTTCTTATCAAAGTCTCTATTATTTTCGGAAATTTCTGATAGATATCTAACTCTGTTAGGGGGGATAATATATATTTTTTCTGAAAATTCATTGTTGATTTTAAAATTTGAAACAAAATCACTTTTAGATGATTTATCAATTAAACCAATTAAATGAAAGTATAAATTATTCATTCCAGGGTCATTGAATTGAGATGCAATTGTACCGTGAACGGGGATTTCTTCATCGTTAGCGTCCCATAAATTATGATTTCTTCTGTATTGCTTCTTGACGTCTCTTAGAGCATCTAATGCACCGCGTTTATCAAATTTGTTTAAAGCAACAACATCTGCAAAGTCTAACATGTCAATTTTTTCTAACTGAGTTGCAGCTCCAAATTCAGGAGTCATAACATAAAGTGAAACATCACTGTGATCTAAAATTTCGGTGTCAGACTGGCCAATTCCAGATGTTTCTAAAATTATTAAATCAAAATTTGAATACTTTAAAATATCAACAGCTTGAGAAACATGTTTTGAAAGAGCTAAATTACTTTGCCTTGTAGCTAAAGAACGCATATAAACCCTATTGTTATTTATAGCATTCATTCTAATCCTGTCACCCAATAAAGCTCCACCTGTTTTTCTTTTTGAAGGATCTACGGAAATAATTGCTAATGTTTTGTCACTAAAATCATTTAAAAACCTTCTTACTAATTCATCAACTAAAGACGATTTTCCAGCTCCACCTGTCCCTGTAATTCCAAGAACTGGAATATTACAGTTTTTAACTTTTTGTTTTATATCATTTAATAATTCTAAATTACTAGGTCCAAAATTTTCAGCAGATGAAATGAGTTTACCTATCTGAAGATGATTATTTGATAGTATTTTATTTAAACTTTTTATTTTCTTTTCTCCAGTTGGAAAATCACATCTTTTTACTAAATCGTTTATCATTCCCTGAAGTCCCATTTTTCTTCCATCATCAGGATGGTAAATTTTAGATATTCCGTAATCTTCAAGAACTTTTATTTCTTTAGGAAGAATAGTACCACCACCTCCGCCAAAAACTTTAATATGACTTGCTTGCTTTTTAGATAACAAATCATACATAAATTTAAAGTATTCGTTATGCCCACCCTGATAAGAAGTTATTGCAATTGCCTGAACATCCTCTTGAATTGCACAGTTAACAACCTCTTCAACACTTCTATCATGACCAAGATGAATAACTTCACAACCTGTAGACTGGATAATTCGTCTCATTATATTAATAGCAGCATCGTGGCCATCAAAGAGAGAAGCTGCAGTGACTATTCTAATTTTATTTTTGGGTTGATAAGGGATTAAATCCATTTACTTTAATTAGTCTAGTTAAATTGTAATGTTATTTTAATTTACTTATTTTCAGCAAAATTAATCATTATTAGCGAAGTGTTTTTCTTATTTTCTAAAATATTATCATTTTTAATAGATCCGCTATTTTGGGTTGTTATTTTATTTTTTCTTTCTATAATTTTAAGAACAAAACTGATTAAAAAGAGATTTTTTATTTTAGGATTTATCATTTTATTAATTTTTAGCAACACATTTATTTACAACTTAGTAAATGACTTATGGCTGGTTAAGTTTGAAAAAACCAAAAAAAATCATGACTATGGAATTATTTTAGGTGGGATGATTGATTTAGAGTCTGAGCATGACAATATTATCTTTTTAAATAATAATGACAGGCTACTAAATGCAATAGAACTGTTTTCTAAAGGGTTTATCAAAAAAATATTGATTACAGGTGCTTCTGGCAGTTTAACATCCAAGATGAAAGAAGCGGAAATTTTAAAAAATTATTTAATCGAAACCGGGATTCCAGACTCTTGTATTTTGACAGAAAACAAATCAAACAACACTTATGAAAATGCTATGTTCTGTGAAGGGACATTAAATAACATTCACCCAAATTCTAAACTATCATGCTTAATAATTACCTCGGATTTTCATATGAGAAGGACTATGGCTTGCTTTAAGAAAACCAAACTTAATGTTTATCCTTTTACTAAAAAATCAAAATTTAAACACTTTGACTTAGAAAAAATCATAATTCCTCAGTCAAAAATACTATTTAGATGGAAAATTTTATTTCACGAAATAATTGGCTACATGAGCTATAAAATATTTGGCTATTTATAGTCTACCCTGTAGTCTTTTAGTAATGGAATATCCATATTTAAAATTTTGTTAATTCTGGGAATTAAATTATTGTAGAAATGTAAAATCCTGTCTCTATTTTCTCCAGGTTGATGAACATAAAACCAAATATTATCAATTCCTAAAAGAGCTAATTCAGAAATTTTATTTACCCATTTATTTATTCTAAGAAGGTCACTGGGATGATCAAAATCTCCAACATATCTCAAAAAAAGATGATTATTAGATAAATTAAAGTGCAAAACATCTCTTCTTCCCGGAGTATCTGTAACAACAGGTATTATATTTTTTTTGATGAATAAATCTTGCCATTCTGCTCTTACACTACTTTCGAACCAAGAAGGATTCCTGAACTCTACAGCTAAAGGAGCATCAGATGGCCAAAAATTTACAAATTTCTCCAACTCTTCAAATTGAGATGCCTTGAAATATTTAGCCATTACTGCAAAACTTATTCCTGACTTTTCTTTTAGTTGGTGAATAGAGGATAAAAACTCCTCAGTTTTAATTTTAGATTTGTGATCATTAATGTCTTTTCTATGAGTAACGAACTGTGGAACTTTCATAGAAAATTTAAAATCATTTCCAACGCTATCATACCATTTATCTAGTGTGTGTAATTTTGGAATTCCGTAACGTGTAGAATTCACTTCAATACTATTAAACTGTTTGGAATAGGCGTTTAAAAAATTCTTACTTGAAGTGCTATTTGGATATATAATTCCTTTAAATTTCACATCCGACCAACCAGGAGCTCCAAAATAAAAATTAAAATTGTTTTCTTTTCTTATACTTGATAAATTTCTTTTAGTAATTTTATCAATAGATGGTAAAGAAAAGTCTACAAGATTTAAATCATCAACCTGTCCGAATTTCATTAATAAATATTTAATTTATTTCAAATTTAGTAATCGACTTTTATAAAACATAAGTACTTATGAAAAAAGTAATATTAAAGCCATCAAAAGAAAAGTCATTACTAAGAAAACATCCTTGGATATTTTCTGGTGCTATCAAAAAAATTGATGATGGAATTAAAGATGGTGATATTGTTGAAGTTTTTACCAATAAAGAAAACTACATAGCCACTGGACATTACAACGAAGGAAATATTAGTGTAAGAATATTTGACTTTAATCAAACTAAAATAGATGAAAAATACTGGAAATTAAAGATCGAAAAAGCTTATAATCAAAGATTAAAAACAGTTAAAATAGACTCCGAAAATAATGTTTTTAGACTTATTCATGCAGAGGGAGATCATATGCCAGGGTTCATTTGTGACATTTATAATAAGGTCGCTGTATTTCAATTTCACTCTATTGGCATGTGGAAACATCGAGAAATTTTCACTAAAATTATTCTTGAGCTATTACCACTAGATACTATTTACGATAAAAGTGAAAAAACTTTACCCAAAATTCATATTCAAGAACATGAAATACAAAACGGATATCTTTTTCAAAAAACAAATGAAACATCTACTAACGTAATTGAAAATGGCAACGAATTTATAATTGACTGGGAAAATGGTCAAAAAACTGGTTTTTTTATTGACCAAAGAGAAAATCGAGATTATTTAGGAGAATTAGCTAAAAACAAAACTATTTTAAATACATTTTGCTATTCTGGAGGGTTTTCTATTTATGCGCTAAATAATGGCGCTAAAGAAGTTCATTCTTTAGACAGCTCCCAAAAAGCTATTGATTTATTAGAAGACAACTTGAAATTGATTAAAAATTATAAAAATAACCATAAGTCAATTGTTGATGATGCAAAAGAGCACATGAAAAATCTTGAAGAGCAGTATGATATTATTATATTAGACCCCCTGCTTTTGCTAAACATATGAAAGTAAAGCATAAGGCACTACAAGGTTACAAAAGACTCAATACCAGAGCAATTGAGCAAATAAAACCAAATGGAATTTTATTTACATTTTCTTGTTCTCAAGTTATTGACAGCAACTTATTTAGACACATGGTATTGTCTTCTGCTATTACCGCTGGAAGGAATGTTAGTATTTTAAAACAAATGCATCAACCACCAGACCATCCTATTAATATTTTCCACCCCGAGAGTGAATATTTAAAAGGATTAGTACTAAAAATTGAGTGATATGAAAATAGTTTTCATGGGAACACCACAGTTTGCTGTAACATCTTTAGACACTATCTTTAGAAGTAAGCATGAATTACTTGGAGTAGTCACTTCAACTGATAAGCCTGCTGGAAGAGGAAATAAAATTCAGCAATCTGCAGTAAAAAAATATGCTTTAGAAAATAATATTACTATTTACCAACCCGAAAAATTAAAAGACGAGAAGTTTTATTAAAAATTTAGAAGAATTAAATGCAGATTTATTTGTTGTAGTTGCCTTTAGAATGTTACCAGAAATAATTTGGAAAATACCTAAAAAAGGAACTATTAATTTGCATGCCTCAATTTTACCTAACTATAGAGGGGCAGCACCTATAAATTGGGCAATTATTAATGGTGAAAAAGAATCTGGAGTTACTACTTTCTTTATAAATGAAAAAATAGATACTGGAGATGTTTTGCAAAACGAGAAAATTAGTATTGTTGATGGACAAACAGCTGGAGAACTTCATGATAAACTAATGCTTGTTGGATCAAAACTTTTAATAAAAACTATTAATACTCTTGAAAAAGGAAATTATAAAACCAGAAAACAAAAGAAAACAGAAAATCAAAGTGTTGCCCCTAAACTAAAAAGAGATAATACTAAAATAGATTGGTCAAAAAGTGCTTTTTCGATTAGACAATTAATTTTAGGCTTAAACCCCTATCCTGGTGCATGGACAATAATAAATAAGGAAGAAAAGCCGTATAATTTTAAAATATTTAATGCTAAATTGAGCGATCAAAAAGTCTCTGAGAAAAATATTTTAATAGATGATAATAAACTTTTTGTTGGAACTAAAACCAATGCATTAGAATTAATTGAGGTTCAGATAGAGGGCAAAAAAAGAATGATGGTAAATGAATTTTTAAAAGGAAATAAGAACATTAAAAATTATATTTTATTATGAAATCATATTTTTTTATAGCTTTTTTAATGTTTTCTTCTATTTATCATGGTCAAGAAAACGTTATGAAGATTAATCAAATTAAACCTAGTATAGAATTTGAAAATATTAATGTTAAAAAAATATCTTCTAATCCATCATCTTCAACTTTTGCTATCTGGATTAAAAAAAAAGTTAAGGTTCATAAGCATATTAACCACACTGAAAATATTTTAATACAAAGTGGATATGGACAATTTCAACTAAATGACTCTATACATAATGTTTCAACTGGTGATTTAATTGTTGTTCCTAAAAATACTTGGCATGGTGTTATTATAGATTCAAAAGAACCAATGATGGTAATTTCTATTCAATCACCAGAGTTTTTTGGAAACGATAGAGTTTATAAAAATTAATAACTTGTATATTTAAAAATGGTTAAGAATAATTTTAGTTACTCTGTTTCTGTAGACTGTGTAATTTTCGGATATGATGAAGATTTACTAAAGGTCTTACTTATTAAAAGAGGAGTTGACCCCTACGTCGATTATTGGGCTTTACCAGGTGATTTAATCCACCCTAACGAAAACACAGAAGAAGCTGTTAACAGAGTACTTAGGGATTTAACTGGTTTAAATGATGTATTTACAGAACAGGTCAAGACATTTGGTGATATTGGAAGACATCCATTGGGAAGAGTTTTTACAATTGCACATTATAGTTTATTAAAAATTAAAGATTATAAACTTTCACCAACTAATAAAGAAAATAGTCCATCTTCTTATGCTTTAGAGGCTAAATGGCATAATGTTAATAGAATTGGGGAGTTAGCTTTTGATCATAATAAAATATTTGCAGCATGTAAAGAAAAACTAATAAATAATGTAAAATCTAAGCCTGTAGGTTTTGAATTATTGCCAGATAAATTTACACTTTCTGAGCTACAGAATTTATACGAATCTATTTTAGAAAAAAAGTTTGATAAAAGAAATTTTAGAAAAAAAATAAACTCTATGAAATTATTAATAGACTCTGGGGAAAATCAAAAAAGTGTATCACACAGGCCAGCAAAACTATTTAGTTTCAATAAAGAAAAGTATAAAGTACTAAAGAAAACTGGATTTAATTTTGAGATTTAATTAATACATTTCTTGTGCCGCAAAAACAGCCATTTTTTGTTGTTCGTGACCAACATTTTCCAATTCTTTTTTAACCCAACTGGAAGAAAAGTTTAAAGATTGTGATATAGAATCGCTCTGATTAACAAAATATCTTCCTCTTGAAAGTCTATGTGAACCTTGTAAATTTGCTTCAGGAGTTTTTCTAAGGGCAGGATCGTTTGGGTCATTATCATTCTGTCCTAGATGAATTTCTAAATTTTTTAGATACGAATTTTGTAAATCTTCATTACTTATTCCTGCATTTTTTAAACCATAAGGAAAATCAACGCTAGTATCGGGCACAGTATACCAACCAGCATTTGCAGAAACAGCATAATTAAGTCGGGAATTTGGTTTAAATTGAACAAATCGGTGAACAAATTGTCCTCCAGCAGAGTGACCAAACATATTATATGAATTTGTATTATTAACTAAGTTAGTTTTGATGAAATCAAATACAGGTTCAATAACGGAAAACGTCCAAACATCTTCATTATTTAAATTACCATTTTCATCTAAAATAAATCCCGTTTGATAATTAGTACTCATAGGATAGTAATCTACACTAAACTCAAATGCAAAAACCATTACTCCCTTTTGATCTGCAAGAGTTATCCAAGTTTCTAAGTAATCGTCTGCATTTCTATCAGTTCCAGGAAATATAAATAAAATTGGAGCTGTTGTTTGATTTATAGTTGAAGGAATATAATAATGAATGTTAAAAGGTTTATTAGAAAGTGGTTCATAATTGGTATATTCTATAACACCAATCATATTTTCAAAAAGATTGGAATTTGAAGAATTATTATTAATGGTGCTTTTTCTACAGGCTGAAATAATAATTAAAAATAGAATTGCATGAATAAATAAATGCTTCATATTCGTAAAATTAATCATTATATTTGAAAAAAGCTCAGTATAATGAAGTCTAATATTTCAAAAAATTACTTATTATTTACATCCATAATAAGTTTAATATTTATATTAAATATAAAATGTTCTAAAACTCAGGATGTTGTGCCAATTGAAGATACTACTACTCCAATAGACTCTACCAATAATGTATATTATGGTTTTGTTTTAAACGAAGTACTATACGATCCACCAAGTGGAAATGCTGGAGACGCAAATGGTGACGGGAACAGAGATGCAAATCAAGATGAGTTTGTAGAATTTGTAAATAGTTCTGAATACAGCTTAGATATAAGTGGATACAAGCTTTTTGATGCAGATAGATTAGTAACTAATACTCCTAATCATGAATTCCCTACTAATACTGTTTTATCACCAGGACAAGCAGTTGTAGTTTTTGGAGGTGGAACACCAAACGGTAATTTTGGTGGCTCTTTGGTTTTTGCAGCTTCTAGTCAAGTTTTAAATTTAACTAATGATGAAGATATTCTTACTGTTAAAAACAGTAACGATAGTACTCTATTTAGTTTTGATGTGACTGTGTTATCCAATAATCCAAACGAGTCCTACACAAGGTTTCCAGATCTTCATGGTGAATATGTACAGCATAATAGTGCAAATACTGGAATTTTATTCTCACCCGGAACAAAAACAGATGGAAGTTCCTTTTAGAATATTAATCACCAAATTATTACTATTAACAACAACAGTTGGTTTTTCTTCATTTAATAATGTAATTAAATACAACCAAAATGTAATTGACAGTTCCAAAACTCTAAAGGTTTTAATGATTGGAAATAGTTTTACATTTTATTGGAACTTACCTCAAGTAATAGAATGTATGTTAAATGCTCAAAATACAAGTTTTGAAGTAGATCAAAAAACAATAGGCGGAAGCAACTTAGGTAAACACTGGTGGCTTAACAGTGAAAAAGATTACTCTATAAATAGCTATGATTATTTAGTTTTAAACGACCATAGTACAAATCCATTAGAAAAAATAGATTCTTGTGCTAAATATATTAAGCTATTTACAGAATTAGCCAAAAAAAGTAATACAACGCCATTAGTATATGGTACTTGGGAATATCCATATTTAAAAGATATTTCTAAAAACAGAAAATCAAATACCATGTTTATTTTGGATTCACTTGCCAAAATTAATAACGCTGTTTATATCCCAGTTGGCAATGCATTTAATTATATAGAAAATAACTTTCCAGAATATTAATTTATATGGGGACGATAATAAACATCCTTCCCCAAATGCTACTTATTTAGCATCCTGTGTCTTTTACTCGATGATTACTGGAAAAAGCTCTATTGGTATGCCAAGAAGGTTTGAAGCCAAGAACAGTGATGGAAAAAAAATATACTACATCATTACAGAAAAAAACACAGCGCCAATTATTCAAAAGGTTGCAGATATAATCACTAAAGATTTTAGATGAATTAGAATTTTATCTGAAAAAGACACTCAATATTTAAAAAGTTGTTTTGGCTAATTTCTGGAAAATTCACATATGATGCTAACAATTGTGCTTTAACAGCTCTGTTAGAAAAGTATTTTGTAATACCTGCCCCCATTGAATCATAATTTTGAAGTATAGAATTCACTTTTTCGAATTCATAGTAAGATCTTCCATATTTTAGATCTAATGACCAATCACTTTTAAATAAATAACCTGCTTGTAAATTAAAGGCATTGCCTAAAACTAAATATTGGCTAATTTGAGTAGGTTCTAATAATAATGAACCTGCAGAGTTTAAAGAAGTTCCTTGTAAATTAGAAGCTGCAGTATTAACATATTCAAATAGAAAATTAAACCCATTATACTTATATAGAATATCTATATAATTCTTAAGATAATTAGGCAGTTTAAATACTCCAGAATTATCAAAAAACATAAAAGTTCCATCTGTTGGAGCGTCTTCATAATAATGCCCCTCACCTACTTTATGACTCGTTCCTTGGTTCAAACTTGAAGCAATACCTATCATTAATTTAGAAGACTTTTCTCTATAAGTATCGTGGCCAATAAATTCATTATCACCTTTAAAAAAACCAAAAGGATAAATATTAAGTCTACCTCCATATTTTACCCCCCCCTGATCGGTATCACTAGATGATAATCCAAATGAATTTTTACCATCTCCACTTGTTATTGCAACAGTAGGTTTAAATCCAATATTGCCTAAAGAAAATTTACTTTCTACAAATATTCCAAACTCTCTACCACTTTCAGTAAAATTTTGGCTTAAATTATTTCTTGAGGCAAATTGTAAATTATATTCCATTATTTGCATTGATAAATTATTAAAAGGAGACATTCTTTGACCAAAAAAAATACTAATATTTTTATTAGGATGATAACCTGCCCAAGCATCTAATAATGGATAAGAATCTGAGAAATTAGTTTGAACTAAAAATGAAAAAAGACCATTATTTAAAGACCCGCTAAAATTAAAATAAGCTCTTTTTGCTCCAAAATAGTTTTTAGAATCTTGTGCACTATCACCTATTGTAGTATTTAAAAAACGAGGTTGAACCATACCACCAATATTAAAAATATGTGTGCTGTCATCAAAATTTAAAGAAACTCCTGAACCTAGACCATAATTAGCTCTTATTTACTTTTTCAAATGAAGTATTGGTCATTTCTTGAGATTCTTGACAAACAAATGAGCTGAATGTAAATAGCAGAGTTAAAATGATAAAAATAATCTTTTTCATAATTGTTTATTTTGAAGATAACGATGAATTTTATTAATACTTTCTGGCTTTATAACATTAAATCTCAAAAAGCCAGACAACATTTCTGGTTCCAATGTTTCTACAGCTAGATTAGATCGTTTTTGATTCATGGGAACTATAAAAGTGCCTTTTTTAAATAATTTATTTTCTAGAATAATTTCAGATTTAATAATATTCTCATGAAAGCCTTGAAATAAAACAGGTGACTTTTTAGAAGATATGATTTTATAAGATTCAACTTCTAACACTTCATCATAGTTTAAAGTGTCAATATCTAAACCAAGAATAGCTAACTTGTCTGTAACAATACTTAGTTCAGACTCTATTATATAATAATTTGGGCGTTTTCTTTTGATTACTGGACTACATTCAAGTCCATTATGTAATGTAACATTTATGGGGATTAATTTATTTTCATAAACATCAATCATATTAAGAGTGTAACCAGATTTTTGTTTTTTGTATTTGATTATAATGTCTTCTGGAAATTGATTTGCTTGTTTTATTGCCAACTTTAACTCATTATAATTCTTTAATGCTGTATTTAAATACGAATTAGCTAATAAGTAGGTGGTGAAAACTCTTCTATTAAAAGATGTTCTTTTTAAACCAACTCCCCTTATTTCCATAAGAATAGAAACACAATTAGATAATGCATAGGAAGTTGCACTTGATCTAGAAGAAACAGAACCTAAATTAAAGTAAATTGAATTATTTTTATGTTTAGAAGAAATGTAATTATGGTGCTTTAAATCATAATAATCTAACTTGGGTTTAACCTGAGTTATAAAGTAATCTTCAGTAACTTTTCTTATACTTTTTGAAACATTTAAATTACCTGAATACAAAAACATGGCGTCATATTGCTGGGTAACTCCAAACTCACCAAAATTCACAAAATCAACTCTATATGGTTTATACTCATGGAAATCTACCATCAAATCAGGCGAGAATTCATTTACAGCTCTTTTTATGTAAATAGATTCTGGATTAGAAAATTTAGTTTGATCCCTATTTAAATCTTGTCCATTCGCTGCATATCTATCTTGTTTTTCATATCCATCAATATTAGCCATAGGAATTATAGCAATACTTAAATTTTCTTTTAAATGACGTAAACTGTCTTCTTTAAGTAAGTTATGAATCAAAAACAACATACCTTCAGAGCTGGCTGGCTCGTTGCCATGAAGCCCACCCATATAACAAACCTTAGCTAAGTAATTAGTTTGATTTCCTATATAAACCATAGGAATTTTTTTACCTTTTTGACTACTTCCTATAAAACGATAACTTATATCATTTGGATAGTCTTTTACTAGGCTATCTAAAAAAGACATCATTTCTTTATAATTGGTAAATCCTTTATTTTTTTTAAATGCTGGCGAAGGAATTTCTATATCAAAATCTGGGAAAAAAGATTTCGTTATTTTTTTAGAATCTTGAGAAATGTAACTAGTTGTGAAAAATAGAAATAGTATGAGAATTAAAACACTTCTCATTAAAAGGCAATTTGAACCATTAAGCGTAATATATTTTCACTACCACTATAGTCAACAGATGACAAATCTCTAATAGCAGCATCATCTACTAATGTATAAGAAGCCTGTATTTTATATGAGTAGTTTTTTGAGAAATATTTACTAATTCCAATCGTGTAATATTTATTTCGATTATAAAATGAAGTATTGTTCATAAATGAATACTCATCGGGGTTTAATGAAGTAAATCTTCCATCAATAGAAAATAAATTTTTAAATAAGTAACCTGCTTGAAGGTTTAATCCACTACCCATCATTAATTGAGTTCTAGCATATTCTTCAGCGCTATATCCTCTAAAATTAGTAGTTAAATCTTCGGGGTTTCCATATCTGTCATTTCTAGTTGTTATATCATCGGAAATAAAAGCCTTTGTCATAATAAATTCAGCAATTAATGAAAATCCTCTGTATTTAAATAATAGGTCTGCTCCTGTTTTTAAATAATTAGGTAACCTAAGGTTTGTATCCGAATTGGTAATATTATAAAACAAAAAATCACCATTTTCTCTTCCTCTTCTACTACTCATACCAACATTATAACTCCCGTTTATACCAAGCATTAATTTTGGTGATAGTTCTCTTACCATATCTACTTGTCTAAACTGTCCAAAGTTTCTAAAAGTACCAAAAGGTAAAAAGTTAATTCTTGCTCCATACTTTAAACCACCAAAATCATTTGAAAGTGTATTAGACCCGTCACCATTAGTTATACATAGCATCGATTTAAGAACCGATTTTTTTCCAGTTTTAAATTTCCCTTCCATAAATAAACCAACCTCTCTAATGCTAGCAAAAGCTGAAGTAAGTCTACTTCTTTCAGGTAGCTGCAAAGAATTCGATGCCATTTGAACAGATAAATTATCAGTTGGCGTTGCCTTTTGACCAAATATTATTTTTAATTTCTTTGTAATATTATAGCCCACCCAAGCGTCTAGTAACAATCCTGATAGCTCTCCATCACCCTCTACAGACTGTGCTAAATCTACCTGGAGTCTATAACTAAAACCAGGGAATAATTGATTACCAGACAGTCTTAATCTAACTCTTCTAGCTCTAAACCTATTGTATACATTATTGTCTAAAATATTAGAAGAATCAAAAGATCTAGTTTTAGATTCAAATAAAGATTGAGAATACCCTCTTAGAACTACCTTGTAATTTTGATCAGTACTAGAAAAAACTAATCCATTTCCTGGTATATAATCTCCAAGGATGATATCTTGGGAGTAATTAAAATTTATAATAAATGAATAAATAAATACTAAAAATAGATATCTAATCATTAATTATTTATTTGAGAACTATAATTTTTTTAGTTACTAATGAATTATTTGTTGTAAAATTTAAAAAATACGTTCCATTCTCAAGATTTGTTAGCTCTAAAGTGATTTCTTTTAAGTTTACCAATTTTCTAAGTAACAATTGTCCTGAAATATTAAATATTGAATATTGTTCAATTTCAGTATTTGATTTCAAATTTAATATCCCTGAGGATGGATTTGGGTAAATTAAAATGTCATTTGATAAATTATTATCAACAGATGTTAGTGGTAGACCAACACAAAGTGGAAAAGGGCAAGCAGAAGTTTGTGTTGTTGTAGAAGAGTCAGAACAATTATCAACGTTATAAACCCAGTTACCTACATTCGGTGCAGCTGTATCTTTCCAAGCCCAGGATCCTCTGTAAGCCCATGGTAAATCTGTAAATCCACCAGTGCCATATGAGTGTACAATATCTCCAAAAGTTTCAATTACATTTCCATTAAAAAATAATTCGTAAGCATCGTTTCCATTTCCTGTGGGCTCAATAGTATCTTCAATAATTAGGTTGGGGTATAAAGAACCAGGAAATTGTTCTAAACAACCATTAAAGTAGGTTGATAAAGCTAAACTGTCTCTACAAACTATAACATGTTGACCTGCATTAATACTAATACTTGGAAAGGTATATTCTTCTCCATCAGAACCACCACCATTACCTGCACTTCCAAATCCATAAGTACTTAAATCAGAAATATTTTGATTTGCTGTTAACATTACTGCTTTACCACCTGAGTTACCTCCAATTGGAGTTGTTAAATCCATTATAGCTGTAAAGGTTAAATTACCAGGAGATGGCGGTGGTGGTGGTGCAACTCCACATACAGGGTAAGGGCAACCAGAAGAATCTACAGTATATGTCCCATCATTATCGCAATCTTTACCACCAAATTGCCAAACTCCGTTTGAATCTTTGTGAGCCCATGAATCATCATATGGATCTCCAGCAAATGGACCTGATATAATTGGATTTCCTAAGTATGTTAATGAATCTATTATTTGATTATTGTAAAATAATGCTACTGGATCATCTCCATTTCCACCAGGGAAATTAGTTCCAGATGGTATAAGAACTTCAAAGTTTGAATAACATGTTCCAAAGTAATCACTAAAAAAAGTTGCAGAGTTACTGTCCCGTTCCTACTCTATAAACTAAAATATCATCGCCAGCATTTGCTGAACCAGAGAGCACATATTCACTAGGATTTAATGAACCTGCACCATTTGAAATCACATCTAAGGAATAAACACTTAAATCTGTAATATTATTCATTGCTTTTAGATGTATAGCTTTACCATCTGTCCCACTATATCCATTTGAAGTCCGAGTAACCTCCCTTTAAGAGCTAAGCTCGGATTAGATGTACTTGGAGGATTAACAATTACAGTTCCAACCATTCCAGCTGATGCATGTGAACCTACTGAACAATCGTAATTATACGTTCCTGGGACTGAAAATTTATATGCAAAAATAACTGCACCTACGGTACTAGTTGCTGGAGAATCAAAAGTTACTGGATTATTAAATGGCTGTCCAGTTATAGAATTAATATTTCCATTAACATCGTGATATCCGCCATCATTAATCCAAATTACAGAATCACCAATATTAATAGTTAACGTATCTGGTGTATAATAATAACTACCAGAATTAATTGTATATGTAGTTTGTGCATTTAATGTGAAGCAAACAAGTAGGGTAATAAAAGTTTTGAATATTTTCATGTTTTTTAATTATTTAAAAAAATAAGCAATATTATTTCTATAATAAAATTACAAAATTTTATTAATCCTTAGTGACTAATAACAATCTTTTTGACTATTAATTTATCGTTAATTAAGCAACTTACAGTATAAATATTATTGCTAAAGCTAGAGGTACTTACAGAATTATTTGTAGAATTTATTTTAGAATCGAAATAAATTACCCTTCCTAAAAGATCTTTAATTTCTAATGATTTTATATTATCAGTTGAAGATATATTTAATATATCTTTTGCAGGATTTGGATATAAACTTACTGTACTAATTGAATTATGCAAAATACCTGTAGAAGTAATATATGTAACATTAAATGAAGCTGTAGCTACACATCCATTTATATCAGTCACTGCTACAGAATAAACACCATTAGTATCTGGTGTAATAGTTGAATTAGTAGCACCAGTATTCCATAGGTAAGTTAACCCTCCGCTAGCAACTAAATCACCACCTAATGAATCAAGTGTAACTGAAGAACTATACAAAGTTAAATCAACCGTGACAACACTATCGCAACCAGCAGATGAAACAAGGGTATCAATATATAATCCAGCTAATGTTTGGTATAAACTCCCTATCAATAAACTATCTCCAGGACATATACTCACTGTTAAATTAGTAAATAAAGGAATAACAGTTAAACTAGTAATTGTAACACTATCACAACCTCCAAGGCTTACCGTAGTATCATAAAAAGTACCAGTTGCTAATTCATAGTTTCCATTAACTAATGTACTGTCACCTTCACAAATAGTTAACGAAAGATTAACTGTAATTTGTGATGAAATAGTTAAATCCGTTTCAATTACACTATCACAACCTGTAGATGTCAAGAGTGAATCATAAAATATTCCGCTAGATAACTGATACCCTCCACCAATAAACATACTATCACCAGTACATAAACCAATAGTTGAAATAATATAATGTTTAGAATTTACTGAGACACTTAGTGGGTCTGTATTAGAACATCCATTAGTATCTGTTCCAGTAACTGTATAAATTGTTGTTGCAGTTGGAGTAAAAGCAGCTCCATTAGTAACTCCATTATCCCAAGAATATGTTGTTGCTCCAGAAGCTGTAAGAGTTACAGATTCTCCTTCACAAATAGATTGATCGACTCCTGCATTAACTATTGGCAATTGGTTTACAGTAACTGTAATTTGATCAGTTGCTGAACATCCATTACCATCTGTTGCAGTAACAGTATAAGTCAGTTGTTGAGCTGGAGTAAAAGCAGCCAGTATCCTTTGTCTATTGCACCATTAGTCCGAAGAATGTATTGGCACTTCACTACATATAGGATAAGGACAACCTGAAGAATCTACACATAAGGTTCCATCAACATCACAATCTTTTCCACCAAATTGCCAAATCCTATCTGGAATCCTATATGCCCACGAATCATCGTAAGGATCTCCTGAAAATGCACCTGATAAGAATTGGATTTCCTAAATATGTTAAGGAATCTATCTATTTGATTATTTAAAAATAATGCTACTGGATCATCTCCATTTCCACCTGGAAAACTAGAGCCAGAGGGAATTAAAACTTTCAAAGTTAGAATAACATGACCCAAAATAGTCACTAAAGAAAGTTGCAGAGCTATCACCATTTCCTACTCTATAAACTAATATATCGTCGCCAGCATTTGCTGAACCAGAGCACATATCACTAGAAGATGGGTCTAATAGACCACTGCACCATTTGAAATAACATCTAATGAATAAATACTTAAATCTGAGATATATGCACTTGCCTTCTAAATGTACGGCTTTACCATCCAGCGATCCACTATAAACTGGATGTACCACCATGTAAATCCATAACTCCCTTTAAGAATTAAAGCATTATTAAATTGTGCTGCAATTTCTTCAAGTAACTTGATCGCCTTCACATATAATTTGATCTGGCCCTGCATTCACAGAGGGCAAAGCGTTTAAAGTAATGTCAATTGAATCTGTATTAGTACAACCATTGACGTCGGTTCCAATAACTAAATATGTTGTTGTTACTGTTGGTAAAAAAGCCAATCCATTTATAACTCCATTATTCCAAATATATGTATTTGCTCCAGAGCCTAGAAGGGTTAGTGAATCTCCATTACAAAGACTTTGATTAACTCCGGCAATCACTGTTGGTAAATTATTTACGTTCAATGTTGTAGTTAAAATACTATCACATCCATTAGAATGATATAGTGTATCTACATAATCACCAGCTACATGTTTGATATAATCCAGCCAAAAACATGCTGTCTCCTTGACATATAGTTTCTGATACATTATTAATAACTTCAGAATTAACTATTAAGTTAGTTGTTAAAATACTATCACATCCATTAGATGAAAGTGTATCAACATAATTTCCAGCTATTGTTTGATAAGCCCCATCTAAAAACAAACTATCACCTTGACAAATGATAGTTGTTTCACTATTTGAAATTAATGATTCTACTATAAAATTGGTAATAGTTACACTATCACAACCAGACACGCTCTGAGTAGTGTCATAAAAAGTTCCACTTGCTAGTTCATAATTTCCATTAATCAAAGCACTATCTCCATAACATACACTTAATGAGAGGTTAACTGTAATCTGTGAAGAAATAGTTAAAATAGTTTCAATTACACTATCACAACCAGCAATTGAAGGTAAAGGAATCATAGAAAGTTCCACTTGCTAATTGGTAAGCGCCACTCAGCAAAAACACTATCCCCATTGCATAAGCTAATATTTACAATGTTGTAGTAATTAGCATTAACAGTAACAACTACTGAATCTGTACTATTACAACCGTTAGCATCTGTTCCAGTAACTGTATAAGTCCCACTAGTAGTTGGGCTAAAAGAAACTCCGTCAGCAATACCATTGTCCCAAACATAAGTTGTTGCTCCGATACCGCTTAGTGTTAAATTGGAACCTCAACAAACAGTTTGATCTCCTCCAGCTGAAACTGTAGGAAGTGAATACACTGTGATAAAACTAGCTTTTGTTATAGTATCTGTAATTCCACCAGAAGAAGCTACAAGAGAAATATCGTAGGTTCCTGGAGTATTGTAGGTATGATTTGGGCTTTGTAAATTAGATGTAGTTGAATCCCCAAAGTCCCAAAAGTAATTTATTGCTCCTGAGCTAAGATTAATAAAATTAACAGTAGTTCCATTACAAAATGTAGAATCACTTGCAGAAAAATCTGCTGCAATAGTTGGTGCAGCACCACAAAGCGGGAAAGGACAACTTGAAGTTTGAGTTGTAGTAGAACCATCAGAACAATTATCACCGCCATAAACCCAGTTACCTACATTTGATGCAGCTGTATCTTTCCAAGCCCAGAGATCCTCTGTAAGCCCATGGTAAATCTGTAAATCCACCCGTGCCATATGAGTGTACAATATCACCAAAAGTTTCAATTACATTTCCATTAAAAAATAATTCGTAGGCGTCGTTTCCATTTCCAGTAGGCTCAGTAGAACTTTCAATAATAAGATTGGGATATAATGAAGCTGGAAATTGTTCTAAACAACCATTAAAGTAATTTGATAAAGCTGTACTGTCTCTACAAACTATAACATGTTGACCTGCATTAATACTAATACTTGGAAATGTATATTCTTCTCCATCTGAACCTCCACCATTTTGTGCACTTCCAAATCCATAAGTGCTTAAATCAGAAATATTTTGATTTGCTGTGAACATTAAAGCTCTGCCACTAGTAGAACTTCCAGTTGGAGTTGTTAAATCCATTATAGCTGTAAAGGTTAAATTTCCAGGTGTTGGCGGTGTTGTTGGTGAAACAATGCAAAAAGGATACGGACAATTAGAAGAATCTACAGTATATGTACCATCATTATCGCAATCTTTTCCACCAAATTGCCAAACTCCGTTTGAATCCTTGTGAGCCCACGAATCATCATATGGATCGCCTGGAAATGCACCAGATAGAATGGGATTTCCTAAATATGTTAAGGAATCTATTATTTGATTATTTAAAAATAATGCTACTGGATCATCTCCATTTCCACCAGGAAAACTAGAGCCAGAGGGAATTAAAACTTCAAAGTTTGAATAACATGTTCCAAAATAGTCACTAAAAAAAGTTGCAGAGCTACTTCCCGTACCTACTCTATAAACTAAAATATCATCGCCAGCATTTGCTGAACCAGAGAGCACATATTCACTAGGATTTAATGAACCTCCACCATTTGAAATAACATCTAAGGAATAAACACTTAAATCTGTAATATTATTCATTGCTTTTAGATGTATAGCTTTACCATCTGTTCCACTATATACGTATTTGAGGATCCGTGTAAATCCATAACACCTTGAAGAGTTAAAGCTGGATTGCTTTGAGCGTTTACAATTACAGTTCCAACCATTCCAGCTGATGCATGAGAACCTACTGAACAATCGTAATTATACAGTTCCTGGAACTGTAAATTTATATGCAAAAATAACTGCACCTACTGTACTAGTTGCTGGAGAATCAAAAGTTACTGGATTATTAAATGGCTGATTAGTGATAGAATTAATATTTCCATTAACATCGTGATATCCACCATCATTAATCCAAATTACTGAATCACCAACATCTAATAGTTAATGAACTTGGTGTATAATAATAACTTCCTGTATTAATTGTATCAGTGTTTGTGCATTTACTTAAACAAGATAAAGTAAAGTAGCTAAAGTTTTAAATATTTTCATAAGTATTTTTTAAATAAAAAAAGAGCAATATTACTTGCTCTTTAAAATTACAATAATTTAATTAATTTTTAATGACTAATAATAATCTTTTTAACTAACTAATTTATCATTTATTAAACAACTTAACTAAATAAATATTATTACTAAAATTAGAAGTATTCAATGAAATACTTTTAGAATTTATATCTAAACTAGAATAAACTATTCTTCCTAAAAGATCTTTAATTTCTAATGATTTAATATTATCACTTGATAATATATTAAGTATGTCATTAACAGGATTTGGATATAAACTAATTGTACTAATTGAATTATCTAAAATACCTGTAGAAGTAATATATGTTACATTAAATGTAGCTGTATCAGCACATCCGTTAGCATCTGTTGCTACAACAACATAAAGGCCATTAGTATCTGGTGTAATAGTTGAATTAGTGGCGCCAGTATTCCATAGGTAACTCAACCCTCCACTAGCAACCAAATCACCTCCTAGTGTATCAATAGTAGCTTGAATAAAATAAATCAATAAATCTAAAGTTACCGTACTATCACAGCCATTAACATCCGTATAGTTATTGGTATAAAAGCCTGTTGAATCGTAAGTCGTTCCGTCCCATTCAAATGAATTACATGCTGAAATTGAAACTGTTGATGTTGATCCATTATTAATTGTAAGGTCTAATGTTATTGAACTGTCGCAACCATCAACATTTTGATAAACATTAGTATAGGTTCCAGATGAATCATAAGTAATTCCCTCCCAATCAAATGAATTACAAGCAGTAATTGGTAAAGTTGACGAATATGAATTATTAATTACAAGATCTAACGTCACTAAACTATCACAACCTGCAGAGTTTTGCAATGTGAATGTAGCGGTATTGTTGGAAGATGTATATGAATTTCCATTAATCCATGTAAAACTATCACAACTTGTTTGGATATCTACACCAGTATTTGAGTTATTAATTACAAGATCTAATGTTACCATACTATCACAACCTGAAGAATTTTGTATGGTGAAAGAAGCTGTATTATTTGAAGATGTGTATGAATTTCCATCAATCCATGTAAAACTGTCACAAGCTGTTTGGTTATCAGTTCCAGTAGTTGGATTATTAACAGTCAAAGAAGTAATGGTCAAACTATCACAACCACCTGAACTTACTGTATTGTTGTAGAAAGTATCACTTACTAATTCATAATTTCCATTAATTAATAAACTATCTCCACTACAGATATTTAAAGGAAGATTAACTATAATTAATGTGTCAATTGTTAATTCAGTTTCAATTATACTATCACATCCGGCTGAATTAGAAAGAGAATCATAGTACACTCCGTTAACTTTCTGGTATGCTCCACCGGCAAAGCTACTATCACCTACACATAAGCCAACGATTGAAATAATATAGTGTTTAGGATTTACTGTAATATCTACTGTAGATGTATTAACACATCCATTAACATCTGTTCCAGTAACTGTATAAGTTGTTGTAGAGTTAGGAATGAAAGTAATTCCATTAGCTACTGAGTTATCCCAAGAAAAAGTTGTTGCTCCACTAGCATTTAAAACAACTGAGCTACCTTCGCAAACTGTTTGACCAGGTCCGGCAACAACCGTTGGTAATGCATTTACTGTAATATCTAGCGAATCTGTTGCTGTGCATCCGTTATTACCTGTTCCAATAACTGTGTATATAGCTGTTAAAGTTGGTATAAAGTCAACCCCATTTAAAACACCATTATCCCAAGAATAAGTTGTAGCTCCACTAGCATTTAAAATAACGGAACTACCTTGACAAACAGCTTGATCAGCTCCAGCTGACACTGTTGGTGAATTATTAACAGTAATATCAACTTGATCTGTTGCAGTACAATTATTAGCATCAGTTCCAGTAACTTCGTAAGTAGTAGTTGCATTTGGGGTGAATGCAGTTCCGTCAGTTACACCATTATCCCAAGTGTAAGTGATATTAGTATTTGTTGTACTAGAACCAATTAGTGTAATAGAATCACCTGAACATACAGCTTGATTTATTCCACCAGAAACTATAGGGATTGTATTTATAGTAACAAAACTAGATTTGGTAATAGTATCAATTACTGTATTTCCAGAAACAATAAGAGAAACATCGTATGTTCCTGGTGAATTATAAATATGAGTAGGGTTTCTTGATGTATCTGTAGTTCCGTCGCCAAAGTCCCAGAGCCAAGAAGTAGGGCTTCCAGCTGATGAATCTGTAAAACTAACTGAATCTCCTAAACAAAATATAGAATCGCTAGCTAGAAAAATCAGCTAGCAAAATTTTATTAAATAATTCTAATTTTTGCCAATAACAGGTATCTCCAGTTCTACCATTTTGGTTAATACCCCATGGGGCTCTAAAACCTAATCTTGCAATATCTCCGCTATAAGTACCAGCTGTTGGCGTAGAAGATAAATCAATTTCTACAGTTTGATAAGTTGATGTATTTGATGGGTCTCTTGGGAAATTGAAAGTAGCAAATGGCGCATTACCACCAGCCAGAGAATGAAAAAACAACTTTCCATTACCAGCTTGATGAGAGGGATATGGCGTTTTAAAGGTTATTCTGGCTGTGTTATAATAAGACGTGCTTAAATCTAAATTAGCAGTAGAATCATTAGTACCAGACCTTGCAACAGCAACTACAGGTCCTGTTGCCTTCATTATGAATCCATCATTTCCGATAAAAAGATTACATCCACCACCGTTTATCCAACCTTCTTTAGAATCATTAAAGTCGAAAACTAAGTTTTTATCGGAACAAGAAGTACATATGACTTTAATTTTGTCAATATTTGCACGATATCCTGCAGTCTTAACAAACATTAAAGTTGCAATTTCATCTTGAGAAGGTGTATATGTACACGTAAGTTCTTCCCAAACACCGTTAACAGATGTACAGTCAGATATTGCAACATCAAGTCCACCAACATTAATTCTTAAAGTAACAAATACTCTACTTTGAATAGTTTTAACAAATGCCTTATATTCATATGTATTACCCCCATATAATTGTATATCTAATGATGCTGAACTAGCACCGGAAGAATCTAACTGACCAAAGCATTTGGAACCAGAAGCACCCTGAGTATTAACTATTTTATGAATAAAATCACCAGTACCGGTGTGTGAATAAATACTTGAATTAGCAGAAATACTTTCATTAGTATCTAAAAAACCGAAATTTTCTGTAAAAATTGTTTTTGTTCCTGGGTTTTGAGCATTAATAGTTGCTGTTATAATTAAAGCAAAAAGAGTTGTGTAGATTTTCATAAAATTATTTTTATTGTATAAAAAAAAGAGCAATTCTATATTGCTCTTTTATAAAAATAATAAAATAAAACCAATTATTAACGACTAACTATAATTTTTTTAATAATTAATTGATCGTTCACTATACAACTTACCAAATAAATGTTGTTACTAAATGAGGATGTATTTAAAGAAATATTGTTAGAGTTTATTTCAGAACTTGAATAAATTACTCTTCCTAAAAGATCTTTAACATCGTATGATTTAATAATATTAGATGATGATATATTAAGAATGTCATTTACTGGATTTGGATATAAAACAACTGAACTTTCGATGTTATTCGAAATATCTGTTACACATGGATCACAACTTCCATACACTAAACCATTTAGAACAAGTGTATCAGTCATTAACCATTGTCTATTAGCATAAGAAAAATAATCTGTTACTGGTGTACATGACCAATTTACACTAGCTGTTCCAGATGCTACCATATCTTCCTGTACTCCGATCCAAAACAAATAAATACTCCATATCTGCAGAAGGTGCGGGTGAAAATGTAAATGTAAATGTTCCATCTCCATTAGCTGAACCTACTGGACCTCCTAATGGATCAAATCCCCAAAATGGACCGGTTAACCTTACTACTGTATTACTATCAGTAGGACCACATACTTCAGTTGTTATTACAAGATCTGTTGATGCTGGAGGTGGTGAATTACTATTAGTTTTTATATATATAAATCTCCACCAGCCTAAGCCATTTACACCTCCAGCATTTGGAAAACTAATATCTAAAGTAGCAATTTCATTATTTTGTCCAGAAAATGCAACTTGATAAACAATTGAATCACCTACTAGGCATACCATCTTCACCTCCGTTATGAACTTTCGACAGACCAACATGAGCTCCGCTTCCATAAACTGTTAACGAATCGTTTGAATAGGAATATGTATTAAGTCCTCCACCATGAGGAGCAATTGGTGAACACGCACATCCTTCGAGCTGGTGAACCTGCTTGCCAAGTTTCTAACCAAGTAAGACTATCCATAAAGTGATCGTATGTTCCATTAGCGTAAAATGTTAAAGAATCGTCAAATTGACAAGGTCTAGCACTTGATCCTCCACCAAGAGTATTAATTGACCACCATGCAGTACTTCCTTGATTAGGACCAAGAGCTAAAGAATTTAATTGAGAGCTAAGTTTCCAAGTACCTAAAATAGTTGATGCTGGTGGCGGTGGTGGCGGTGAGCACGGATCACAACTTCCATAAACTAAACCACTTAATACAAGTGGATCTGTCATTAACCATTGTCTATTGGCATAAGAAAAATAATCTGTAACTGGTGTACATGACCAATTCTATCTAGCTGTTCCAGATGCTACCATATCTTCCTGTACTCCATCCAATACAAATAAATACTCCATATCTGCTGTAGGTGCAGGTGATAAAGTAAATGTGAAAGTTCCATCTCCATTATTTACTCGCTGCTGGACCTCCTGTTGGATCCCAACCCCAAAATGGACCGGTCAACCTTAATACTGTATTACTATCTGTAGGTCCACATACCTCTGTGTAATCACAAGATCAGTTGAGGCGCTGGACATGGACACAACTTCCATAATACCAGTAAAAGGTCTCTCCATTTCTGTTCCAAATAAAAATAGATCTGTTTTAAGATTGCTACTTCAATGCACTTTCCGAAGCTCATTACTAAAATACACCAAGTCTCCAGGCATTTGTTGCAGTAGTAGTTGTCTCAGTTTCACAGGTAATAGTATTGTCCGTATCAAGCTCTACTTTTAACCTTACTGGTATACCAGATCCTGTTGACCATACTCTTACACTCATACTCGTAGCTAATGGTGTAAATGGTATTGGATTTAAAAATCCTATATCAGAATTAGCTCCACCATTTGGCTCCGCTAAACTTGTACCTGCCCATGGTTGAGAACCAGACGACTTTACTGTTTGTACAACTGTATTTGTCGAATCAGTAGGATCAACAACTATTGTAGAAGCTGCTGAACCAAAATCAATTAAAGAATAGTTAACCGTAGCATCATCAAATGTTACTGGTAAATCCATCTGAGTTAGTGCAGGTGGCCCTGGACATGGACTCACAACTTCCATAAACTAAATCCATTTAGAACAAGTGGATCTGTCGTTAACCATTGTCTATTGGCATAAGAAAAATAATCTGTTACTGGTGTACATGACCAATTTACTAGCTGTTCCAGATGCTACCATATCTTCCTGTACTCCATCCAATACTAATAAATACTCCATATCTGCTGTAGGTGCTGGTGAAAAGTAAATGTAAAAGTTCCATCTCCATTATTTGTTCCTACTGGACCTCCTGCTGGATCCCAATTCCAAAATGGACCGGTCAACCTTAACTACTGTATCTACTAGTTGTAGTTCCACATACTTCTGCTGTTATTACAAGATCAGTTGAGGCGCTGGACATGGATCACAACTTCCATAAACTAAACCAGTTAACTGAAGTGGATCTGTCTGTTAACCATTTTCTATTCGCATAAGTAAAATAATCTGTTACTGGTGTACATGACCAGTTTGAACTAGCTGTTCCAGATGCTACCATATCTTCCTGTACTCCATCCAATACTAGTAAATACTCCATATCTGCTGTAGGTGCAGGTGATAAAGTAAATGTAAAAGTTCCATCTCCATTATTTGTTCCTACTGGACCTCCTGCTGGATCCCAATCCCAAAATGGACCGGTCAATCCTTAATACTGTACTTACTATCTGTAGGTCCACATACTTCTGCTGTTATCACAAGATCAGTTGAGGCGCTGGACATGGATCACAACTTCCATAAACTAAACCAGTTAATGCAAGTGGATCTGTCGTTAACCATTTTCTATTCGCATAAGTAAAATAATCTGTTACTGGCGTACATGACCAGTTTGAACTAGCTGTTCCAGATGCTACCATATCTTCCTGTACTCCATCCAATACTAGTAAATACTCCATATCTGCTGTAGGTGCAGGTGATAAAGTAAATGTAAAAGTTCCATCTCCATTATTTATCCTACTGGACCTCCTGCTGGATCCCAATCCCAAAATGGACCGGTTCAATCTTACTCTGTATCTACTAGTTGTATTCCACATACCTCTGCTGTTATCACAAGATCAGTTGAAGGCGCTGGACATGGATCACAACTTCCATAAACTAAACCAGTTAATGTAAGTGGATCTGTTGTTAACCATTGTCTATTGCATAAGTAAAATAATCTGTTACTGGCGTACATGCCCAGTTTGAACTAGCTGTTCCAGATGCTACCATATCTTCCTGTACTCCATCCAATACTAATAAATACTCCATATCTGCTGTTGGTGCTGGTGATAAAGTAAATGTGAAAGTTCCATCTCCATTATTGTATCGCTACTGGACCTCCTGCTGGATCCCAATTCCAAAATGGACCGGTCAACCTTAACTACTGTATACTAGTTGTATTTCCACATACCTCTGCTGTTATCACAAGATCAGTTGAAGGCGCTGGACATAAAGGATATGGACAACCAGAAGAATCTGTTGTATAGTCGCATCAAATCCAATCTTCACCGCCTAAATGCCATTACCACTTTGAACTTTCTGTAGCCCATGAATCTCATAATGGATCTCCAGTAAATGCGACGCGATATAATGATCTCCTAATATGTCAACAATCATTACTTTCCATTATAAAAATAATGTACTGGATCATCTCCATTTCCAGTGGTAAAACTGAGCCTAGATGGTCATTAAAGATTGTTCAAATCTGAAAAACATGTTCCAAAATACACTAAAAAAAGTTGGGATCTTCCGTACCTACTCTATAAACTAAAATGTTATCGCCTGCAGTTGCCGAATTCCAATTGAGGAACTCCATTCTACACCATCAGAGCCTCCACCATTATGGCAATACTCTAAGTCCATAAACGACTTAAATCAGTAATATTATGCATTTGCTACGAAATGAATTGCCTTACCATCATTTGAATATAAGATTTAGGATGCGTGTTAAATCCATATGCACCTTGAATACTTAAAGCTGGATTACTTTGAGCATTTACAATTACACTTCCAACCATTCCAGCTGATGCATGAGAACCTACAGAACAATCGTAGTTATAAGTTCCAGCAACAGTAAATTTATAATGCAAAAATAACTGCACCTACGTGTTAGTTGCTGGAGAATCAAAAGTTACTGGATTATTAAATGGCTGATTAGTTATAGAATTAATATCTCCATTAACATCATGATTTCCACCATCATTAATCCAAATTACTGAATCACCAACATCTAATAGTTAATGTACTTGGTGTATAATAAAAGCTACCAGTATTAATTGTGTCTGTAGTTTGTGCATTAAAAACAAATAATGCTAAAAATGTTGATAGGATTAAAGGAGTAAAATTTCTTCATGATTTAAAAATATTGAGTTTGAATTTGAACTTTATATAAGAAATAAAATTAGTACAATTATGTATCTAAACAATTAACATATGTTAATTAGTGTTATTTATACATTAAATAAATTTAACAAAAAAAAAATGCAAAACAATTTATATTTAATCTTTTTTTAAATATCATTAAACAAGAATTCATGATTTTTTATTTTAATTTTATATTCCAAATTAATTCTCCTCTTTAATACATGACAATTAAAAAGATTTCTCATACAATTGCTATAACAGTATTTTTATTATTCTCTTCAAATATTAAAAGCCAGATAAATAATTCTTTTAAAAAGAATATTGAGTTTTTTAAAAATAAACCACCCATGCAAGGTGATCCTGGTTTTTTTCTTGATGATTGGAAGGAAAAGAAAAATCCTAGAATTAGTTTATCCAAAAAAGTAATAACTGTTAATCAAGAATCCAACTACGTATACTATCACTGACTTTTCGAAACCACTAACAAAAATTTCAAAATATATTTTTGGAAATAATTTAGGTCACTGGACCAATAGAAAGTTTTTAGAACAAGATGAATTTATTTTTAATTTGAAAGATATTGGAATTCAAGTTGTACGATTTCCCGGTGGTAATGCTGCTAACGATTACTTTTGGGATGCTAGTGAATTAAATCAATGTCCAGATGGTACTCCAGAAATAATTTATAAAAGTAATTTTAAAAAAACAACCTCTCCAAAACTTGGAACACAAGGGAATTACAGAACAAGACCTGAAGACTATTACGAACTATTATTGAGAACAAAATCTACAGGATCTATTTGTGTGAATTATAGCTTTTGTCTTTATTCTAACGAAGAGGATGAGCTCGAAAGAGTAAATAATGCTGCCAATTACGCTGCAGAATGGGTAAAAGAAGTAAATATAAAAAGAGGATTAGGAATAAAGTTTTGGGAAATTGGAAATGAAAACTGGGGTAAATGGCAAGCTGGATATAACGTTAAAGAAAGAGGAATAATAGACCCTAAAAAATACGGGGAACACTGCAGGATTTTTATTGAAAAAATGAAAGCTGTAGACCCTAGTATAAAAATTGGAGTTGTAGGATTTCAAAAGCCTAAAACAAATGACCCAGTTCAAAAAAAATGGAACGAACTCGTTATTCCAGAAATTATTGACCATGCTGATTTTTATATTTTACATGATTACTATGCCAAGTTTGGGGCAAAATTAAGTCCATCAGAAATGTTGGCTGCTGTTGACACTACCTATTCACACATAAAAGTTGTAAACCAAGCAATTGAAAAGTATACCGATAAGAAAGCGAAATACTTGCCAATTGCACTTACAGAATTTAACACAAGAAGCAATGCTACAATTTCTAAAAATGACGGAGCAACCAACGTTTCTCATTCTGCTGGGATATTTTTTGCTCATTGTATAGGTGAAATAATAAGACAAGGTTATGGTATGGCCATGATATGGGATATAGAAAACGGATACCACGATGGAAAAGATCATGGAATGTTTTCCTCTAAAAAAGAAAATGAATTAGATTGGTTGACTCCTCATCCCTCCTATTTTCATTATTATTTTTACAACCAATGTTTTGGTGACACTTATTACGAAACTAACTCTACAAAAAATTCTATAAGAATTCATGCATCTAGTTTTAGTTCAGGTGAAATTGGACTAGTTGTTGTTAATACTTCTAACAAAGAGGAAATTGTAGAAATTGAACTTAAAAATACTTCACTTAAAAAATATGCAGGTGTTTATGAAATTTATAATGAGAATCCTTTATCGAGGAAAACAGGAATCAATGAAGTGTTTTCTAATAAAAATGCTGGAGGACCAGAAAATTTCAAAAAAATTAAAGCAAATACGTTAGATTTAACAAATAATAAAATTAAAATCTTATCCAAACCTTTTAGCGCAAACTATATTTTAACACAATAAAAATGAAAACAAAAATATTTTTTTTATTCTCCATTATATTAGGAGTTATTATTCTAACTAGTTTAAATAATAATTCTGATGTACAAAAAAAACCTAATATTATATTCATTGCAGTAGATGATTTAAGACCACAATTAAATTGTTATGGTAAAAGTCAAATAATATCTCCAAATATTGATTATTTAGCTTCTAATTCATATACATACGAAAATGCTGTTTGTAACTTTCCTGTTTGTGGCGCTTCTAGAGCATCGTTACTAACAGGATTAAGACCAAATAAAAATAGATTTAAATCATTTAGAACTAGAATGGATGAAGATGCTGACGATGTCTTAACTATTGGAGAGTGGTTTAAATCTAATGATTATTTCACTTTAAGTTTAGGTAAAATTTCACATCACACTAATGATTCTCCAGAAAGCTGGTCTATACCTGCATGGAGGGGAGAAAAGAATTGGAGAGATTATCAAACTAATGAAAATATTTTTGCTGCAAAAACCAATGATAATAATGGTGCTGCAAAAGCATTTGAAATTGGAGAAAATTTAAATGATGATTATGGTGATACCAAAATGGTAAATAAAGCCATTGAAAAATTAGATGAATTAACTTTGAAAGAACAACCTTTTTTCATGGCACTGGGGTTCTTAAAACCTCATTTGCCATTTAATGCTCCAAAAAAGTATTGGGACTTATATAATGAAAAAGATATTGAGCTAGCGTCTAACAGATATCAACCTGAAAATTCTCCTGATATATCTATGCACAAATATGGAGAACTTAGAAAGTATACCAATATTCCATCTGATTTTAATCTTGATGTCCCAGATTCAACACAAAAGAAATTAATACATGGCTATTATGCCTGTGTTAGTTATATTGATGATGAAATTGGAAAACTTATAAAACATTTAAAAAAATTAGAAATTTATGACAATTCTATTATTGTACTTTGGGGAGACCACGGATGGCAACTAGGTGAGCATAATCTATGGGCTAAACATTGTAATTACCAAACTTCATTAAAAGTCCCTCTTCTTATTAAATACCCTAAACAAAAAACACAAAAAAGAATACGTTCAGTAGTAGAGCTTTTAGACATTTATCCAACGCTATGTGAATTGTCAAATATTGACAAACCTAACCATCTGCAAGGGAAAAGTCTATTAACTATTAATAAACTAGATCCTGAAAATTTAAATGGATATACAAAATATCATAAGGGTGAAACAATAACCACCATAGAAAAATCATATACAGAATGGAGAAATAAAGACAATAATTACTTAAAAGCAAATATGATGTATGACCTGGTTAAAGATCCGGATGAAAATACAAATATTTCAAAAAATAAAGAAAATACTCCTTCAATATTAAAATTTCAGTACTTATTAGACTCTGTTAGATTGCTAGACTAATTTTTAATGAATTTTTGAGTGGTTATTACTCCTTTTTCATTAATAAAATGAATTAAATACATGCCATTATCTAATTGGTCAATATCTAAACTTAAATTTAATTGATTATTAATAGCTATTTCATTAATCATAGTCCCGCTAATATTATAAATGGATAGTTTATTAATGTCTTCATTTAGATTATTAATATTTAGAATACTTGAACTAGGGTTAGGGAAGATTTTTAGTTGGCTTAATTCAGAGTCATGTATCGATGTCGTTGTTACAGACGAACATATATAATTTGAACTATTTACTGTTACGTGATCTAGATAATAAGTACCTGAATCTAAAAACTGAATTTTTAAAAGTCTTACATTGCCAATAACAGTTGAATCATGAGAAAAAGAAAAACAATATTCTTTCCAATTAGATGTGGTAGAAAATGAATTTGATGAAAAGGCTGTAAATGGAGTAGATCCAAGTGATGAAATTGCATTAAAACCTAAATTACTAGAAGATCCTTTCATCCAAAAACTAACTGTATATATCGAATCTTTAACAATATCAGTCTTACAACTTGATAGCTGTATAGACCCAGGATTAGAGCCAATTGTATTGATGAAAATCATTGACGATTGCAAGCCGTTTTGAGCCTGAGAAGGAGTAATACTCATGGATGCAACTGCACCGTTATTTATTGTTTGAGTCCAATTTGAAAGATCAGTCTCAAAATCGCCATCACAAAAATAAGGCTGAATAGGTAACTCTTCTACCCACACATGATCTAAAAAATAAGTTCCATCGTTAAGAAATTTAAATTTTGCAATTCTTACATTTGCGTAAATGGTAGAATCACTTTCCGAAATAAAAGTGAATTCAGTCCAACTATTTGAGATGGTAAATGTTTCTGAACCAAAATTAGTAAATGGAGATGAACCTAATGAACTTGTAGCAGTTAATTGACTGCCATTAGAATCTGATTTTGCCCAAAAATGAACTTTATATTTAATATTCTTTTTTATATCTGTTTTACAACTTGAAAAAATTGGCTGCCCCAAAGAAGTATTTGATGCTTCTACTCTAGCAGAATTAAAATTAATAAGGCTTAAATAATTGGAAGTATCTGAAAAAACAGAAATATCCCCACCATTATTAGAATTAGTCCAGTTTGAAATTCCAGTTTCAAAATCACCATTACAGATTTCAGTATTTGTTGGCAAAGAAGAAATTCGTTGAAAATTAAACTCATCAATATGATAAACTCCATTAGTTAAAGGCTTGGCTTTTATTTTAACGTTACTAACAGCGCTAGAATCTGATGTGTAAAGAGAATATTTTTTCCAATTAGAAGACAAAGTAAAATTCTTGGAAGCATAATTTGTGAATGGTGCAGAAGTGGGTTGTAAAACTACTAAAAGATCATTTATTGAATCTGATTTTGCCCAAAAGGAAATTTCATAAAAAAATCCTTGTTGTAAGTTTAATAGGCAACTTGATAATGCGCATGATGAAGATGGTGGTGCTATATTAGTTACGTCCATTTTTAATCCATAAATACCACTATACGCAGAATTAGAATTAATAGTGAAATTTCCTGAAGAGGTTCCATTACAAAAGCTAGACCAATTATTTAAAGAGTCTTCAAAGGAAGGATTGCATAAAGAATCGGACTGAGAATGAACTAAACTGAAAGAAAGTAGTAAAAGAAATGAATAGACAAATCGCATATTTTTTAATTAAAGGGTTAGTTTTAAATTGATATTATAAATGTTTAGTTTTTAACTTATTTGGCTCGTTATAAACTCTTTGAATAACAGTATCAGTCATTACTTTCATCTCTTTAATAGAAAAGTCATCTTTGTATTCCTTTTTTAATGCGGATAGTCTCAACTTAAGACTGTCAATTAAATCTTTAGAGGCATTAGAATAAATATTATTCATTTCATTTGGATCATTTTCTAAATCGTAAAGCTCCCAGTTATCCATAGAATAATAAAAATGAATAAGTTTATATCTAGAAGTTCTAACTCCATAATGTGGTTGTACTTTATGCCATTTTGGAAATTCATAATAATGATAATAAACGGCATCTCTGCCAATATAATTATCATCTTCAAAAACAGGTTTAAAACTTTTACCTTGAATATTTTTAGGAACTTCAATTCCAGCAAAATCTAAAAGTGTAGCACCAAAATCAATATTCATTATTAATTCATTAGATTTAGTTCCTGGCTTAATTAATCTTGGATTCTTAACTAAGAATGGCATTTTAAAAGACTCTTCATACATCCATCTTTTATCAAACCAACCATGTTCACCTAAATAAAATCCTTGGTCTGAAGTATAAACAACAACTGTATTCTCAGTTAAGCCGTTACTGTCTAAGTAATCTAACAACCTACCTACTGCTCTATCAACACCAGCAATACATCTTAAATAATCCTTGATATACTTCTGATATTTCCATTTTTTTAATTCTACTCCCTGAAGGGTGTCATTAGGTGTCCAAAATTGACCGTTATCACCATAAGATAGCCATCTCATGGAATCTCTTCTTGACATTCCAGATGGAGCAATTAGTTTTAAATCTCTTCTGTTTAAATGATTTTCAATTTCCATCATATTTTCACTTGCAGCTATTCTTCCTTCATACTTGTCATTAAAAGTTGAAGGTTCAGGAAAATCAAAATCTGAAAATAAATCGTGATAAATAGAGTCTGGTCTCCAATCTCTGTGTGGAGCTTTAAATTGATACATTAACATAAAAGGTTTTGTGGTGTCTCTATTAGACAACCAATCGATACAATCGTCCTCAATTACTTTAGTAGAATGTCTATGCTTCTCTCTTACTGTTTGTTTACCATTAATGCTAAACTGAGGGTGAAAATAAGTTCCCTGACCACCCCAATTCGTCAAAACTTTTGAGTAATCAAACCCTGTTGGTGTAGTTCCTAAATGCCACTTACCTATTACAGCAGTTTGATATCCATTTTCTTGGAAAATTTTAGGAAATGTTTGCTGATCACCATCAAAATCTCCTCCATTTACGTTTTTATAAAATCCATTTACATGTGATAAATTTCCTGTTAAAATAGATGCTCTACTAGGTCCACATATTGAGTTTGTACAAAAAACAGAATTCATAATGGCTCCGCCTTCTGCAATCCTATCAATATTTGGAGTTGGGGCAAGCTTACTTATTTCAGAACCATAAGCGCTTATAGCTTGATAAGCATGGTCGTCGGCCATAATATATACAACATTCAAAGGTTTAGTCTCACTTTTTGGAATTTGGTTATTTATTTCTTGTGAGTTGTATGCAGCCAATGAATAAAAATAAAAAAACTGATAAATTGATAATACTTTTCATATGTTAGAAATTATAAAGGTTGATTATAGGATATTAAAAAATAGTCTGCAATATAGCCGAACTGACCATTTGCAGTACCTGATTGAGAATTTGTTATGTCAATTCTAATAATGTTTTGAGGATTTAAAACTCCATCTATAAGTACATTGTTACCGCTTTGATCAATAACAAAACTACTAAATGAAAGAGTTTATTTTTGCCATTGAGAATTTGTTGTTAAACCTACTTTTAAAGCATAAGCTTCATCAATTCCCGAATCGTATATACCGTTTGCATTTTCGTCTTCAAAAACTTTAATTACAAATGCACTACCCGAGTATTGACTATTAAAAAACCCATTAAAAAAAATATTGTTGGGATCGGTTTCAGTTATTGTATTACTATTGAAAGAAAACCTGACAGCACCAAACCAAGCAGCACTTCCTATCCCTAGAGTATTTAATGAATTATCTCCTTCAATAGTTGAATTTGAATTATTAACTTCAAATAAATCATTGTTGGAAGAAGTAACAATTGAATATTCACTAGGATCTTCAAAGCTTGTTAATAAAATTCCTAAATCGCTAAAATCTCTTTCACCAAGAATCAATATTGAATCATATATTAAAGTATCATTTCCAGTAAAAGATAAAGTTATGTCACACCATTCAGATTTTTTAAAAAAAACTACCATTCAGAGTTACCTAACCAATAAGAATCAGATAAATCTATATTTGAACCATTCATTGTAAATTTAGCACCAGAATTTCTCCCAATAAAATCTATTTGATAATCTGCTGTAATAGAAAATAAACATTCAAATTTTACAGTATCGTTAACAGAGAAATCTACCCCTACTGGTTTATTGTTACTAAAAGGTTCTAAAACATTTAATGTTCCGTATAAAGTTTCAATAGCAGGACCAACAAATACTTCTTTTTCACAAGATATAAAGGTTAGCGAAGCAAATAAAAAAACTATATTTCTAATAATTGAAAGCATATTTAAAATCTTATTTGAACTAATATAAAAAATTGATCTATTTTAAAGTTTGAATCTAATAAATTATTACTGAATTTCATTTCTTGATAATTAAAAAGTAAACTTGATTTTTTATTAAAATTATATTTCAAACCAAAAGAACTAATTTTCTGATTAATATCAAGTTGTAGTTTATCGAAGGAGGATATAATAAAATCATCATTTCTAACAGAAAGATAATCGATTCCTGAAGCATTTATACTTTTATACCCAAAGATTAAATAGAAATTTTTAATGGCCTCCATTTCAATTCCAATGTCTAATATTGAATTATTAAAATCTACATCATCAACAAAAATTTCTGGAGAATGTTTTCTTTTTGAATTAGAATAATAAAACCCAGATTTAAAGAGAATGGTTTTATTAAAATTTAAAATTTTATTTATGTAGACATCAGAAGCTACGGAAAAAGATAAATATTTTCTTTTTTGATCAACTCCTTCACCAATTAAATCACTTAAAACAGCACATTTTCCATATAAATAAATAGTTTTAGAGGTATCATTGAATTGAATTTTTGATGAAAACCCTCTTCTGTTGGGAGTAGCTAAACCATATGGTTCAGAAACGCCAAATATTGGATTAAATTTATCTAATGAGTAATCAATTGTTCTATTATAAAAAGATTGAGATCTTATAAAGTTAATATCAGTAATTATTTCATTTACGCTAACTTCTCTGTTGTTTAAAGAGTTAGAGACCTGAGGAAAAAGATTGGGCGACATCGAGTAATTAATTCTTTTGGTTTGGGCACCAGGCGAAGAAAAATCATCACTAACTGATCGGTAATTTAATGAAATAAATAAGTTTTTTGAAAAATTAGCCTTAAATCCTAAACTCACAAACTCCCCATCTATCCATTTATTATTTAGAGTTGAACTAGAATTTGTTAATTTAGAAAGTCCTAATTCAGAAGAAAATTCTAGATTTTTAATTTTTAATGCAGACTTTGAAGAAACCACATGATTGTGAAAGTTTGTGTCTAAAGAAATACCTTTATTATTTGAGAATAAATCAATGTAATTAATTCCTGAATAAAAGTTTTTAAAATCATAATTAACATCACCACCAAAAATATAAATATCGGGATTAGAAATACCATTTGAGGCAAACTCCCTAGTTCCAAAAAATTTATATGATATAGTATCATTTTTAGAAACTGATTTATTTCCAAATACAGTTACACCTTGTCTTCTCCAATTATTACCATTATTAAAATTTTCATATCTCTGAATGTCCCTGTAGTTACTAAAAATACTGTTTTCATTAACCTCACCTTCTTCATTTGAATTCCACAAAGTAAATGGAGTCATTTGTAAATCAATATCTCCTATTTCAAAAGAAATATAGTCGTTTAAATCACCGAAAATCAAAAGCCTTCTTAAGTTTAAATAAGAAGATGAAGTATCAAAAACTTCAAGATTTGAACCAAGTCTTAATTCACTATATAAATTCACATGTTTATTTAATTCTCCTTTAATAGCTAAGTCAAATACAATATTAAAGTCTTGAGAAATATCGTTGTTGATAGTATCTTCTTTGTCTAAATGGGCAGAAGTAGATAACGACCTAGCTAAACCACCAATATGAAATTTAGGAAATTGAGCATAAGTTAAATATGTTGTAAAAATTGATAATCGTTAATAATAATAATCTCATTAAAAAAATGCTTTAAATTCTATAGTAGACTCATATCCACTATATAAATTGTTAGAAAAATTATTGTCTGCATAACTCACTTTTTTTAGCCTGAAATATAAACAGGATTTAGGAGTAATGCTATAATCAAAACCAATTCCAATAACTTTCCCCTTACCTTCACGAGGATTATAATTATTATCCGCATCAAGAACATCTCCTAAACCTGAAGAAGAATTTCCATTTATAAATTCTCTACCAAAGTATCCAATCACAGAAAAAGTTTTACTAATTCCAAGATATAAATCAATTTCATGAAAATGATTTTTTAATATGGCTTTATTTGAAAATACTGGAAGTGGAGATAAAAATGATTGTAGAGAATGAAATTCTCCTAAATAAAAAAAGAAAAAATCTTTATTGAATATTTTAGATTGGTATTTTAGATTTAAAAGAAGAACATTATAGGATTTTTTAATTTCATTATTTGTTGGTTCATCAATAAATACATTTTCATAATAACCTCTAAAAAAAGTAGTTAAGTTATTTTGAGGACCAGCGTTAGATTTAAACCTTTCAATCCTAGATAAGTATAGACCATTAACTTTATGAAAAAAGGAAACTAAATTAGTATCATTACTTATTTCTCTAGAAACTGCGTTACCAATGTTTACTTTAACTTTTCCAATATCAAACTCTGAATTAATTATTAATCCATATCTATTATTGGATTTCACATGAATGGGAGTCATAACTCCTCCATATGGCCTTGCACCATCCGGAATTCCTTCCCCATTAAATGAAGTTGTTTGAGAGCTGAACGAAGGTACGGAACCGTTTATAATAGAAGAATGAATATTTACAAATCCTGGTGAAATATAGTACCCTTCAATTTTAAGAGGGAATTTAATATATTTTGAAGACGGCTGTATACTAATTTGTGAAGCCACACCATTTTGTGAGTTTTTATCAAACTCAAAATAGTAATTACTATATGCAATTTCACTATTTATTTTCCACTCATTTATATTCCCACTATAAGTAGAATTAAAAATTTGATTATTGAACTTAAAACCGTTTGAAAGTGCGTCAATTCCATTAGATCTTAAGTAACCCAAACCAAAATTATTTAATCTGTAATTCTTATTGATTTTAAAGGCTAAAATATGATCTAACGGAGAAATATTAAAAGGAGTTTTCCCATAAAAAACATCAATGTTAAATTGTTTGGGAAGATCACTAGCATTAAAATGAATGCCACTAGTTTGTCTTTTTCCAAAATCAGCAGCTCTAGTGTAGTCTGATTTCTGCATGTAGTTTCTAAATTGAGTATTAATTGGCCACACGTAAGTCCACGCATTTCTATCAAAAAGAGAGTTTCTAACCTGTTTTGCTGAACTTAAACTAAAGTCACTAAACCTAAGAAAATTAATTCCTCCTGAAACTATAGTAAACTTTCCAAAATCAGTTTTAGTACCAAGTTCAATAGAAACTCCTCTCCTATTAAGTTTTAGAAAGTTTTCATCTTTAGATATACCAGAGAAAGGTTCAAAAACATATAGCTGAGTTTTAATATATCCAGACTTTTTTGAGTTCAAAGTCATTTCAAGATTCATTGTAGGGGAATTAAATTCATCATCTAAACGAAAAACACTTGATCTATTTGTATCTCCAAATAAATTTGAAACAGATCTGTTATAGGCTAAAAAACGATAGTATCCTTTTACAGAAAAATCAATGTCTTTGGTTTTTATAAAATAGTTTACTGAATTAATACTTTGAGAAAAAAATGAGAAATTTATTACACAAAATATAAATGATATGGTTAAATTTCTCAAAAAATTAGTGTTAATTATACACTAATATAAAACTATAAATATAATTTTAAAGGAATTAATGGTAAGAAAATTAAAATTTATTATTGTATGTTGTTTTTTAATAGTTCATTATGAATCTGAATCTCAAGAAAAACCAAATATATTATGGATTGTTTGTGAGGACCAATCCCTGTTTTTCTCTAGCTATGGAGATAGCATAGCCAAAACACCAAATATTGATGAATTGGCATTAGAAGGAACGGTATATGAAAACTTTTATGCAGTCTCACCTGTTTGCGCCCCTAGTAGAAGCAGTATAATAACAGGAATGTATCCAACAACAATTGGAACTCATAATATGCGTGCATTTAAAAACAGTAGTGATAGTATAAATCATCATACAAATCTTCCTATTTATAGTGCAGTTGCAAAAAGAAAAGTTCAATTTTTTACAGAAATTCTTCGAGCCAACGGATACTATTGTAGCAATAATTCAAAGCAGGATTACAATATGGAGATGTCACCTTTAGCATGGGATGAAAGTAATAAAGATGCTCATTGGAGAAATAGAAAAGAAAATCAACCATTTTTTTCTGTATTTAATTTTAATATCTGCCATGAGTCTAAAATCTGGAAGAATCATAAACAACATCCTTCAGAAGAAATTAATAAAATTATTCTTCCTCCTTTTTTTCCTAAAAATGATATTATTAAAAATGATTTCGTTACCAATTATAAAAATATTGAAAAACTTGATTTTCAAATAGGAAAATTAATTAATCAACTAAAAAATGATGGTCTTTACGATAAAACAATAATTTTCTTCTACTCTGATCATGGCGGACCATTTCCAAGATATAAAAGATCAATTTACGATACGGGTTTAAAATGTCCGTTAATTATAAAATGGGATGAAAAAACAAATGGCAAAAGAAATAATCAAATGATTAGTTTTATTGATTTAGCTCCAACTATTATAGAATTGTCAGGTGGAAAAGCACCTAAAAATATGGAAGGAGTTTCATTTTATAATTCAGAAAATAGAGATTATATTTTTGCAGCAACTGACAGGTTTGATGAATTTACTGACAGAAGAAGATGTATACGAAGCAAAAATTTTAAACTCATATTTAATTATGATACCACCTCATCTATTATGCAACCCGTCTCTTATAGAAAAAATATGAAAACTATGAATGTCTTGGATTCATTAAATAATATAAATGGTCTTAGTGATAATTTAAACAATTGGTATAAAAAATCAAAAAGAAAATATGAGTTATATGATCTGAAAAATGACCCATATGAACTTAATAATCTATATGGTAATATGGATTACAAAAATATATTTGATGAACTTAATAAAAAACTTTCTAAATGGATAAATAGTTCCGATTATGGAAACATGAGTGAAGTTAAAATGTTGAAAGAAATGTGGCCAAAAGGTGTAAAACCCATATTAAATGAACCATCAATAAGTAAATTAAATAATGGAACTAAAATAAATTCTAATAACTTAAATTCTTCAGTTGGATGGAGAAATAATAAAAGTGGTGAATGGGAAATTTATCAAGAAAACGATATAATTAATCCAACTAATAATTTCGATATTATAGTTTTTAAACCAGGTTATGGCTCTATAATTAAATCCTTTAATTAATATTTAGAAATTATATCTATCTACCAATTCTAATGAACCTTTAATTAAAGATTTATTTTTTGAAGATCCACCTACCATAAATTCAAAATTTCCTTTTTCAACACATAAATCCATATTTAAATCATAAAAAGCAAGATCTTCAATTGGAATGGAGAAGTTTATTCTTTTCGACTCTTTAGCCTTTAAACCAACTCTTTTATATTTCAATAGTTCTTTTACTGGCCTTGTTACAGAACTGTAACTATCACGGAAATATAATTGAACAATCTCCTCACCATAAAACTCACTATTATTTGTTAGAAGAAATGAAACGTTAATTAAAGACTTTTCACTATTGGACATTTTAACATCTAATTCTGAATAATTGAAGTCTGAATAGCTTAACCCATGTCCAAATGGATATAAAGGAGTGATTTTTTCTTCGGCATAATCATGAAAGTATTGAGAGGGTTTGTGATTGTATATCATCTGAAGCTGACCCACACTTCTAGGAAATGTTAGGGGAAGTTTCCCACTAGGATTAACATCTCCAAAAACTATTTCCCCAACTGCTTGTCCACCCAAACTGCCAGGCTCCCATGCTTCGATAATGGAGTTTACATTTTCGGCAATCCAAGGCTCTGCAATAGGTTTTCCATTTACATAAATTACAATTAACTCGTTATTTAATTTATTTAAGCTCTTAACTAAGTTTAATTGATTTCCAGCTAAATTGATATCAGCGCGTGCCATATTTTCACCTGCAGTTTTTTTCTTTTTAAGGTGTCTTAAAGAATTATCTCCTACAACTACAAAGACATAATCATAATCTTGAGCGACTTCTACAGTTGATGAAATATCTAAAGCTGTAATATTTAGAATATCACTGTTAGAATCGTGAAAATCTACTTGAAAACCTTTCTTAGAAGCAATCGATTTAATTCCCTCAAAAACAGTAATTACATTTTCTTTTGGTTGTGGCTTTGTCCAATCACCAAGAATTGAATGATTGTTGGCATTAGGTCCAGTTACCAATATTCTTGTTTTTTTTAATTTTTTAAGAGGTAAAATTCCTTGATTATTTTGAAGTAAAACAATTGATTTACGAGCAATTTCTAATGAAGTATTTTGGTGCTCTTTAGTAAATATATTTTCATCAACTTCTGCTAAATCAATAAAAGGGTCTTCAAACAGCCCTAATTTAAATTTGGCTAATAATATTTTTCTTGCAGACTCATCAATTCGTTCTTCAGAAATTCTATTTTCATTTACTAGCTCAACTATATATTCTAAAAAATAAGGCCCATGCATATGCATATCCATACCAGCATCCACAGAAAGAAAGGATGCCTCTTTAATATTCTCTGCGGTTTTATGAAGTGTATGAATACGCTCAATATCCATCCAATCACTTACAATAAAACCTTTAAATTCAAATTCGTCTCTTAAAATATCTTTCATTAAGTGTTTATTCATGTGGCAAGGAACTCCATTTAATTCGTTATGTGCAGTCATAATGGAGTAAACCCCAGCTTCTACAGCTTTTTTAAATGGCTTAAGATAAATTTCTCTCAAATTTCGTTCTGAAATATCCATTGGTGAAGAGTTTAAGCCGTTTATAGGCTCCGAACCAGCAATAAAGTGCTTAGCGCAGGCAATTACTTTGTTGGTTTCCTGTAGGCCCTTTATCATACTTACACCCATATTGGATACTAAAAGTGGATCTTCGCCAAATGTTTCACCTACTCTACCCCATCTCGGATCTCTAAGAACATCAATATTTGGTGTGAAAGCCCAATGAGAACCAGCGGCTCTAACTTCTTTTGCTGTTTGTATTCCAACTTTATAAGACAAAGTATCTGTAAATGAAGCAGAAATCGATATTGGAGAAGGATAAACCGTAGTCCCTTTAACCATTCCATTTCCGTGAATAGCATCAATTCCAATTATTAAAGGAATTTTTAAACGAGATTTTAAAGCTAGTGTTTGTAAAAGATTAGATTCTTTAGCTTGTAAAACATGTAAAAAAGAACCAATTTTCCCATCTACAACCATTTGAGCAATATCTTTTTTTAAAAAACCTTTGTAAGAGGCCTTTGAATCACTATTTAAAATCTCTTGGGTCAATGAGGATTCATTTTCAGATTTCAAATAATTGAGTCCAACATATTGACACATTTGAGCTACCTTTTCTTCAATAGTCATTCTAGACAACAAGTCCTCCACTCTTTCGGTGTCACTAAAACTACTATCCAAATAAATGGGTTTAGATTCCTTATTAAAACTTAGTGTAAAAAAAATTATAATGGAAAAAATTAAAATTTTAAACTTCATTATTTTTTGACTTTTATGATTTTGAATTGTGACGAAGACTGCGAATTAAATAATTTTAAAATGTAAATACCATCTTTTAAAAATTTTGTATCTATAGATTCTTTAGAGGATTGTAAAACCAATTTACCATTAATATCAAATATTTTTAAATAGTCATATTTATACTCTTGAGTAATATTTAGAATTTCATCAAAAGGGTTTGGATATAATAATAGATCTATTTCACTTTCTTTAATATTGTTATTCAATAAATAATCTGAATTAGCAATAAAGTTTACTGAATAAGGTTTTAATTCAAATTTATTATTTCCATTGACAGGTCTATAATATGATGGGATTGAAGAGTAGTTTTCTGGCCCTCCTTCTACGAAATTACTTGTCTGACCATTTACAAATATCTTTTTGTCAGTTTCGTTATTTGCATAAACTTCGTACCAATAATAATTATATCTCATGGTATCAATTCCGAAATCTAAATCAACAGTTTTAAAATTGGAAGAATTATTCACAAGAACAACTCCCCTAGCACCAGAATTGAAAGTAGAAGCATAAGACTTTACAGACAAATCACTAGAATATGACCAGACCATACGATCACCCATAAACTGCTGTAAAAAATGATAAATATAAAATACTGGTCTTGGTGAGTGATCAGCTAAGACAGGGCTGTTTCTAGCAGTCATACCATGATCTCCTCCATAACTATCTAAACCGTTTTGGAAACTCCATAAAATAGAAGCTGCAAATCCATTTTTTATTTGCTCAGCTAAAGCTTGGGCAATAAAAATTGCATTGGCCATAGATATTTCTCTTTCGCCAGTTTTTGAATTAAATTCAGTCATTGCTATTGGATAATATCCAGATGGCTTATTTGTATAATTTAAAACCATATCATTAACGTTATTCTTGTCTTGCTGAACTTCATTAAGAGAGTTTAACATTTCCTGATAAGTAACATTATTAGGATTATTTTTTCTTCTAAAATAATCGTGAACAATTAAAAAATCTGCTTTATTTTCAACTTTTTGAAGTACTTGTTTTGACCAATTATTATAAACTCCGTCATTAGGAAATAATACTGCTCCAATTTTTATAGTAGGATCAGCAGCTTTCATAGAATCTGCAAAAACATTAAAAACATCACCGTATTTAGTTCCATCAATAGTATCTCCGTTTACTATATATCCTGCTTGCCACGAACCATAATTTTCATTACCTACTTCCCAATATTTAATATTTGCACCCAAAGTTTGATTCATATGTCTTACAAAATTTGCCGCATATGATGCTGCAGTCTGAAGTGGATTTACTGATGATCCATATCTAGCATACGAAGCATTGACAGCAATGATACCCGTTCCGTTAGTAGAATCTAAAATCTGAAGAAAATCATCAGGACTAATTCTCCATCCAGAACCGTCAATAAGATCATTTACAGTAATTTCAGAATCGTTTAAAATTGAAGATGGAATATTTCCATCCCAGAAAAATTGATTTGAACCATTACCACCTGGATATCTTAAGATAGATTTTCCTAAATTTTTAATATTACTCATAAAATCATTATCGTTGATAACAGACTCTCCTAAAAAATGAGTCAAGTTTGTTCCAAAATGTGATGGTAAAACATCGGCTATAACATTAGATGTATTAATATTAATAGTAACAGTCGGAGAAGAAGATATTGCTGGTTTTAAATCAGTATTTGAAGACGGATTAAAAGTTCTTGGCTCCCAATCTTCAAAAAATGTATTTAACTGTGAATTAAAAGCAAGAAAAAAAGTATTAAAAAAAAATAAAAAAATTAATTTTTTACTATAGTTATTTGACATATCGAAAATAAATTTATTGACCTTCAACTCTAAAAGGAATATTTGCTACGGAAGATTGATTAATTTCATTTTTAATAAAAACAAACATTCTGTAAAACCCTTTTTTATTTGGCACATTAAAAGTTAAACTACTTTCTAACTGTTTAACTTTGATAAATTCTAATTTATCTGGTGATTTCTGATAATCACCTCCACCTTTTGTAGAAAATGTTTCAGGGTATAATTGAAAATCAAAATACAAGCTGTCATTATTATTTTTGTTAAAAATAAATTCTAGATTGACCTCCTCATTTTTAATGAAAACATGGTTTTTTTGCCAATTACCCCCATTTAACTTGATTTTCATAATGCTAGGTGCTCTTTTTTCTGGCCATTGACCTTTCCAACAATATTCCATTACATCAACAGCCTCCGTAGGATTACCGTTACTTAAATACATACCATGCCAAGTCGCTGTAGATTCTTGTTTTTGGCCCCATAGAAAACAATAAGAACCTAAACATTTTTCTCTATCACCTTCAATAAAATTTTTATATCTTTTTAATCTTTGATTAGCTTTAATTCCGTTAGTTGGCTCAATTTTAGCACCCCAAGAATTAACTTTGGCTTCAAATGGTCCATTAACTCCCCACTCTGTGACTATATAAGGTTTTTCCCAACCATATCTTCTTATGTTTAGGTTTGCATTTACAATAGATCCGTAGACATTAATACCAAGTATATCAATACTTGGACAGTATTTTTTAATCATAAAAACCTTTGATGGATCTAATCCAGCAATAACAGTCATAGTTGGATGATTAGGATCAACTTTTTTTATGAACTTAGCAATTTCTTCAATTGTTTCCCAAACTTTAAAATTGGAATATTTTAAATCAACCTCATTACCAATCCCCCAAACTAGCAAAGATGGATGATCTTTTAATTTCAAAATTTTCATCTTGAGTAATTCAATTTGGGCTTTTACTTTATACTCATCATTATAATTGAATCCACTTCTTTCTTGTCCAACCCAAAGACCTAAACAAACTGACAAATCGTATTTTAATGCAGAATCTAGAAGTTTACTTTTATTACTACTCCAAATTCTTATAGAGTTACCACCAGATTCTTTTACCTTTTTAAAATTATTTTTAGCACCAGCTCCCTTAATATAGTAAGGCTTGTTGTCTCTTAATAATTCAAATCCAGAATCGGTTTCAGAAATAGTAACTTTTGAGGTTTGAGAGAAAACAGATGAATAAAGAAACACCTGAAAAACGATCAATATATTAATAAAAAATTTCATCATTATTTAAACCATTTTGTAGGGTTATCTGGATCTCCTCTAAACTCTATTAATTTAAAGTCAACAATTTCAAAATTAGAAGTTTCTAAAATTCTAAACCTTAACTCTTTAATTTTGGTCCAATTAACAGAATTAAAATTTTTAAAAGACTTAATAGGAACGAAAATTTCGAATGTAGTTTCATCTAATTGAACAATATTATTTTCATTTATAAGTATGGAAATGTTCCTAGGCTTACCTAAATAAGAGACAAGATTAATTTTAATTTTAGGTACTTTTTTTCCAATAATTTTAAAATTCAAGGCTGATGTTAAATATACTTCAGATAAATCAGCAGATTCCCATTTATTAAAAGGGAAACCAAATGAATTCCATTTTTTATCTTTATTTTCCGAATCGTAATTTACAGAAAGTGATAATGAAACATTCAACTCTGGTATAAAATTATCGTCATTTAAAGTAGTATTTGATTTTATAGAATTTGATTTTGTTTTGAACTTAAAATTACTTGAATAGTTTTCATTTACACCCCACCAATATTTTTTTTCACTACCAAGATTAATAGGTAAGGTATTGAATTTTTTAGTGAAAGTTTCAGTGCTTATTTTGTAAGGATGGTTGTAGGGAACTAGTTTAATATCATCAATATGAAAATTTCCTTTTTTCATTAGTTGAACCCTTAGCTCTTTGATATTGGAAATTTTAACTCCTTTTTTATTATGATTAAATGTAGACAATGGCAATGATACCTTTCTCCATTTTTGGTCAACAACTCCATCTTCCATTCCTAAAATATTCACTTTTGAGAAACATTGTTTGCCAGAATAATCTGATAAACCAAAAAGCATTGGAATATTATAAAACTCTCCTGAATTAGATCTAATCATGAATTGAATTGCACTATTTTCAAATAAAGGGGTTAAATTTTTAGATTTGAAGTTTCCCCACTTAAAACCTAAACCAAGCCATTTGCAGTTTTTTGTTTTTTCCCATTTTAAATGAAGGTGGTCTTTACCAGAAAAATTATTTATAGTATCGAAAGTAATTTCTTTACAAGGGTGTGTTTTCATTCCAAAAACACCAGTTTTATCACTATCAGTAAAAATATCTTTAAATGGGAAACTTAAAAAAGGATCTTCTATATCTTTCTCTACAACTGTATCGTAAAGGCTAACAGTTTTCATAGAATTACATGAAAAAAACAGCAATAAAGACCAAACTAAAATATATTTATTTAATTTATTCATTAACCATTTTAGTTTTTATTCCATGTATCACCAACAAAGCCCGTTATTACATCAAAAAATGCTCTGTTTTCAGTAAATATTATATGATCAAAATCAGTTCTAACCATCCTGTCAAAATTTTCCTCGCACTGGGCACTTGCTCCACTAGAGGGACAAGCTTGACAAGCAATTCTCATCCCTTTAATATCTTTGGGGTTTTTTGCAAATGTTACACCAGGTGATGAATTAGTTGCTACAAAATCTGAGTAACGAATAGAAATTAATTTCCATCCATCCCAATCTATATATATTTTAAGCTTATATACCTCTTCATTATTATCAAAAATAGTAGCTACATCTGCAGCTCCTCCCGAATTAAATGCCGAATCTGATTCTGAAATTAAAATATTCATAAATTGACCTGTATGTAGGCCTACTGTATCGGAAAGAATTCCTAGATTTAAATAAAAATCCTCGGCAGATGCTGAAATTGGAGAAGATGAATAATCTAATTTTAAATCTATTTTTCCAAGTGCCCAATCAAAATTTATTTTACCTCCCATTTGGAAATAGTAATCACCTAATAAAGGTTGATCATCTGCAATTACAAATGTTTGATCGGGATTAATTTGTGGTTTTATATAACCATCAACAGGAAACCCATTTTCAAAATCAGCAACAATATAACCATCATCATATAACTGAGTACCGGTGATTAAAACTGTATCTCTAAGCGTGTCTGGTTGATATAAAAAAGTTAATTCTAAAGCACAATTTTCTTCTATGAAAAAAGGGAATTCAGAAGCACTACCATCCCAAAAATTAATATTTGAATCTAGAATATTTGAGTTGCCAGTTATAATTTTTTTAGCATTAGAAACAAGCCCTGTTATAGAAATTTTCCAATCAACTATTTTACCAAATTCACAACTAAACTTAGTTACTTCATTATTAGAAAAATTAGGGTTTTTATTGCTAACTAACAAGCTAGCAGTCCCATCAAAATCACCATATAATTCATTAATTGATGGACCTTCTGATTTCTCTTTAGTACAACTAAATATAGTGAATATTGAAATTATTGTTAGTATATATATGTGTCTTGTCTTCATAACTTTACAGAAAAAATAAATAATAATCGTTGATATTTAAAATCGGAGATATTTGAATCATTAAAATTCGTTCCCCAAAGATTGTATTGTAAATTTAAATAAACATTGGGTCTAAATTTATATTTTAAACCTGCAATGTACATATTATCATTTTGGTTGTAATTAATGGGTGTAAATCCTTGTATCATCCCATAAGCCGATCTTGTAGTTAAATACTCATTACCCTTAGAATTAAAGCTTTTATAGCCTAATTGAATAAACAAATCATCTAAAGTTTCTATAGATGAGGAGAAATTTAATTGACTTGAACTTAAGTTCACATTTTCAGCATTGGATGAAGATCTTTTAGTTGTCTCATCTACCATAGAAACTGAAACACTAAGTTTTTTATTTAGTCCCAAAATTTCGTGTAAATTAAACTTTGTATTTCCAGAAAACAGAACAAAATTTCTTTTTAAAAGTGAGCCCTGTCCAATAACTTCTTCAAAATATGAACTATTAAAATTCAGTTCTAAAAATTTATTTTTACTAATTAAATTTAACTTAGCAAAAACTCCTAATCTGTTTGGTGTAGCATCTCCAAAGGGTAGTGAATTTGAATAAATTGGGTTAAAACCCATAAGGTTGGTTGATAAATCCTGATTATATATCGTAGGATCAGAAATAATATCAAAAATTGAAATTGGTCTTTGTGATTCATCATTAGAATATGTAGAATAAATTGATGGAGTGTTATCATTAAAATTAATTCTTCTAGTTTGTGAACCAGAACTTCTGAAATTTGGATCTACATATCTTCCGCCAAAAGAAAAACTTAATGAAGAATCTTTTTTACTATAAGAAGAAGAGAATTCACTAAACATACCGACAGTGTAATTTGTCAAAGAATCAAACTGCAACCAACTCCTTTCAGAAAAACCACCCTGAATATTATGTTCTAATTTTGCTTTAGGAGTATTATAGTGATAGTTTAGACCACCTTGAATTACTGGATTTCTAACAGAAATATTAATGTTTCCTGTTGAGGGAATCTCAAATAAATTAATGTAATTAGACTCGAATGTTAGATTTGAATTTATTTTAGAAATTAAAGATCCCCCTGAAAGTAGCATATCACTTATTCTATTTAGGTTTGTAATATATTGATTTCCTCTAGGCCTAGTAATAAAAAAATCAAATTCAAGTGATTTTATAAACCGGTCAAATTCATAAGAAAAGTTTGTTTGAATTCCTTGAAGTCTCCATCTGTTGTCCATAAAAAAATTCTCATAATGAACAATATCACGGTAACTAGAAACAAAATCACTATTAAAAAAAGGCAACTCTTCGTCGTAGTTATGTAAAGTGAATTTATTTTGTTTTAAATACATATCACCAATAGTAAATTTAATTCTGTTCCCCAAAACGCCTTTTGCTGTTAGTTGTCTTACTATAATATTAGTACCTGAACCAAAAAAACTTCCAAATTGATTGCTAATTCTTAACTGAGCAAAAACCTCTATTTCTTTTATGGGATTTATGTGAGTATTTAAGTCGATTAAATTATATCCTGATGAAAAGTTTTTGGTGGAAGTTGTATCTAAATCAATTTTATTTACATCTCTTGAAAAAAAAGATCTTGTTAATCCACTAAATCTTATTTTTTCATCTTGCTGAGCTACTGTAAAGATTTGTATTCCTATGAATATAACAGTAAATAGTATGGAATTTATTTTCATCATTTTTTAAAAAAGTATTTTTAACTCTAACATTGTTTCCGATCCTTCAATATTATTAAGAATGAAATTTGGATCGTAATATTTATAAAGATTATGTCTTAAAAACAACATAGCTCTTTTTCCTATTTTGTAATCTACTCCAAAGCCAATTAATCTATTTCTTTGATTTCTAGAAAAATTATTTGGATTAAACTTTTTAATTCCTAAGGTTTCAAATAACACATTAATAGGACTTCCACCCAAAGTGCGGTCTTGATCTCCCAAGCCAGTAGAACTGTTTCCAATAACTCTTTCAATTCCATAGGTGAAAATTAAGCTGGTATTAGTATTTAATTGAAAATTGAAATCAAATTCCTGAGAAAAAATGCTGATAAAAGCATCTAAATTATACTGAGGTAAAACATTTATTTTTTTCTGACATGAATTAAATCGTGACAAAGAGAAAATATAAAATTTATGTCCTTTTATCATGTTTTTATACTTAACTTGAAATTCAACAGTATTAAAAAACTTTTTAAAGTTTGACTTACCTAATGCATTAGTGTCAGAAATTTCAACTTCTTCAAAAATATTTCTAAAGGTTGTATTTAAAGAATTGTAAGGGCCCCAATTTTGTCTAAATAATTGTAGTCTAGATAGTGTTTCAGTATTAATGTTATATCTATATGAAAGTGCTGCATCCGAAGTATCAATTTCAGTAAAAAAACCAATTCCACCATTAATATTAAATTTCCCAAATGAATGTTCTGCATTAATCGATATTCCTTGTCTATTATTTGTATAAGTTCCTAAACCAATAATTGGACTTTGAAATGGAGTTCTAACTGTAGTACCAATACCAGAAATATTTGGAAATACTTCTGAAACTGTAGTATTTAAAAAGTTGCCAGTAAGATTAACAAACTGGGGAGAAATTCTGTAAATTTGTAAATCTAATGGAGTTTTATAAGATTTTGAAGTTTTAAAATTAAATATAATGGCCTCTCCATATTTCAAATCATACTCCGGAGAAGAATAATTTCCTAATGCAGTCTCTAATTTTAAAGAAAATTTCTTCCATTTTTTAGAGAATTCCGTAGTGTGAATTATGTATTGTTTTAATTCGTTTGTTTTGGGATTAATAGATGCATAGGATTTCAAAAAGTTATATGCAATGTTAAGCTTCTTATTGAATTTTTTGTTAACCCTGAGACATCCTGTGAAGTTGTCAGAATTTGTAAGACTGGACCTATTAAGAGAACTTTTACCTACAACTCCTTTAAACGATAATTTATAAGGTAAATTTTGTCCACTGAAAAAAAATCCTTGAAAAGCTCTACTTCCATAACGAATACCTTGGTCAATTAATCCATTTTTATAATAGTTTTCATACCTAGCAATTGGAGTTCTGTTTAATGCTGTTGATGGTCTTCTATGAAAAATACTTGTTCTGTTAAATGATCTATTGCCCCAAACAGTTAATCTACTTTGCCTATACCAATTAACTCCACCTGAGCTAAATTTAAATTTCCCAAACTTGGTATTAAAGGATGTTCTTAAATTTAAGCCTAACTGTAATGTTAAATCACTATTGCTTGCAATTGAGGGGCCTTTATAATTACTGTTAATCATTAAATCTGCACCAAAAGAAATATTATCTTTTGTTAAACCTTTAAGTCTAAGAAGTAACATTGGTTGTCGATAAAAATCTCCGGAAACGATGTCTAAAGTTTTACCAGAATTTCCAGGAAAAGTGTTTTTTTGATTTCTAACATAACCTAAAAACCTATAAGAACCAGAAAATGAAATAGGAACTGGAGACTTTCTTAAATTTTTAACATTACTTGAAAATACTTCACTGTAATTATCCTGTGAAAATGTATGTTCAAAAAAGAAAATTAAAATTAATGCTATGAAAAATTTAGATAAACTATATAACTTACTCATAGATAGTGTTAAATTCACACCAAATATAAATGAAAATTTGACTTATTTTAAAAATTAATTAACAAATGGTAATAAATCATCGAAGAAAACAAATATTTTATTTAGTAAATAATGTGAATATTTATTTCTTTTTTTCAGTAATTTTTATGATTTCATGTACGCAAGCAAAAATTGAGGATTCTAATAAAAAAACAGTAAATAATAATGAAACTAATAAAATTTGCTGTGAAGATATTAGTAACAGAATGAATATTATTAACTCCCAAATAAAAAAAGAAGTTTTATTTACTGATTCTTTAAAAATTCAAGATTATTCAACCGGAAATTTAGACTCTATGGCAATTATAAAAGCTGGAGTTTTTTTTATGGGGGCAAGTAATAAAAACGAGGCTTTACCTAGAGAATTTCCAGTACATAAAGTAAAAGTTAATTCTTTTTTAATGGATATTCACGAAGTTACCAATACCCAATTTAACGAATTTGTAGAATCTACTGGATATTTAACCACAGCAGAAAAAAAAATTAATTGGGAGTTACTTAAAACACAGCTACCACCAAATACACCCAAACCAAATGATGAAATTTTAGAAGCTGGATCATTGGTTTTTCACAAACCAAATAAAATTGATAATTTATTTGACTTTTCACAATGGTGGAGGTGGATTAAAGGTGCTAACTGGAAACAACCCAATGGTCCAGGAAGTACAATTATTGGAATTGAAAATCATCCGGTTGTTCATGTTTCCTATGAGGATGCTTTAGAATATGCTAAATGGTGCAACAAAAGATTACCTACTGAAGCAGAATGGGAATGGGCTGCAAGGGGAGGATTAAATAACAATATTTATCCATGGGGCAATGAAAATGTAAATAAAGGAGACGCTAAATGCAACTTTTGGAGTGGAACTTTCCCATTAGAAAACACAAAAACAGATGGTTATGTTCTAACTTCACCTGTAATGAAATATCCTCCTAATAAATATGGTCTATACGACATGGCAGGTAATGTATGGGAAATTTGTTCCGATTGGTACGATGTTAATTACTACAACTTTTTAAGTGAAAAGGATATTTCTTTAAATCCTCAAGGACCAACTACATGGAACTACCCAAGAGAACCCTTTGATCCTAAAAAAGTGATGCGTGGGGGTTCATTTTTATGTAATGATTCTTATTGTTCTAGTTACAGAGTTTCTGCAAGAATGCCATATTCAAAAGATACGGGGATGAGCCATACTGGGTTTAGATGTGTTAAAGACATTTAAATCAAATTTTAATACTTAATTTTACATAAAAGATACTATGAATAAAAAAGTAAAAATTTTTGGATTTATATTAATCATATTTCTCTTTGGTTTGCTAATACTAAAATCATGGGGAGAACCAGTTAGTGAATTGGAGAAATCCAATATTGAAACTCTCGATCAAAATGATTTTAGTTTAATCCTTAGTTCTTCATGGAAAAATAAAAAAGATGGCAAAAGTTCTGAAATCAGTTTTTATATTGATGGATTAAAGGATACGAAAGGTTTTTTCAAAGATTTTGATATTATTTTTAATGTCACCGAATCACCATTAAATTCCAATTTGAAAGTTTCAATAAATGTGAATTCTATATATACCGAAAATGAATATAGAGACGAAGCGCTGATGGGAGAAGAATTTTTTAATTCTGAAATTTATCCTGTTATTGAATTTTACTCTAATAATATCTCAAAATCTAAATCAAACCATAACACAACTGGGGAGTTGAATATGATGGGAAAAGGTAAAGAGCTTTCTTTTCCTTTTGAATTCAAAGGAATGACAATAGATAAGGACAGTAATAAAATTGCTATTTTTGAAGGAGCATTTGAAATAGATAGAACTGATTTTGGAATGGAGACTGTAACCAGTGTTGGAGATGAAGTTTCCATCAAATTTTATTGTGAATTATATAAATTTTAATTACAGATAACTATATATCATTTATATAATAATTTGAAATAATTAAATAAAATCAAAGTCTTATTTCAAGAAGTCTATGCTTAAAATTTCATTTGATCCAGTATATATTTTAAAACTTCCAGAAAATCATAGATTTCCTATTTTAAAATATGAACTTATTCCAGAGCAACTTTTACATGAGGGTTTAGTTGAAAAAGATAATTTTTTTAATCCTGTTCCTGCAAATGATATTTGGATAGAAAAAGCTCATGATAAGGAATATATCAAAAAATTAAATAATCTAGATCTTTCTAAAAGCGAAATCAGAAAGACAGGATTCCCACTTTCTAAAGAGCTTATTTACAGAGAATATATTATAACTCAAGGAACTATTGACTGTGTAGATTTTGCAATTAAATATGGAATGTCAGCAAATATTGCTGGTGGTACCCATCATGCTTTTAGAGATCGTGGTGAAGGTTTTTGCCTGTTTAATGACGTAGCAGTCGCATCATTTTATGCTTTAGAAAAACATCATATAAAATCTATTTTAATAATTGATTTAGATGTTCATCAAGGAAACGGGACTGCATCAATTATGAAAAATATTAAAGAGGTTTTTACTTTTAGTATGCATGGTGAAAAAAATTATCCGTTTCACAAGGAGCACTCTGATTTAGACATTCCACTTAAAGATGGAATAAATGGAAAAGATTATTTAAAAAAATTGGAAGAAAATCTAATATTATTAGGTGATAAATTGTCTCCAGAACTTATATTTTATGTTTCCGGAGTTGATATACTAAATACAGATAAATTAGGTAGATTAGGTGTTAATAGAGAAGATTGTAAAACACGAGATGAAATGGTCTTTGAATTTGCTAAAAAATGTAAATCTCCAATTGTTACTGTTATGGGTGGAGGTTATTCAGAAAAAATTTATGATATTATTGAGGCTCATTGTAATACTTTTAAAAGCATGCTAAAAATCATTTAATTAAACAAAGATATTTACAGTTGTTGTAATCAGTTAATTTGAAGTGTGAATAATATATATAATAAAATTATTGAAAGGGTTAACGGTTTAGATCCTGTAAGATATGCCTCAAATAGGAATTTCATAAATGGTAATGTAAGTAAATTATCACCCTACATTTCAAGAGGTGTCATAAGTACTAAAACAATATTTAACCAACTTATTAAATCTGGATATGAAATAAGTCAAATTCAAAAATTTCTGCAAGAATTATCTTGGAGAGATTACTGGCAAAAAAAATGGCAAACTTTAGTAAATATTGATCATGATTTAAAAAACAAACAATCTCCAGTTTTATCTAATAACTTTCCTCAAGAAATTTTAAATTATAATAGTTCAATATCTGCAATTGACATTGGGAGTTAAAGAGCTTTACGAAACTGGATATATGCATAATCATTTAAGGATGTATACAGCTGCAATATGTTGTAATATTGGACAATATAATTGGCTTAACCCTGCAAAATGGATGTATTATCATCTTTTAGATGGTGATTGGGGAAGTAATGCACTTAGCTGGCAATGGGTAGCTGGAACAAATAGTCATAAAAAGTATATAGCAAATCAAGAAAATATCAATAAATACTGTTTTACAAAAGATGAATCTACATTTTTAGATAAATCATATGAGGAGTTGTCAAAATATGATACTGTGCCTAATGAGCTTTCTAAAGAAATTAATTTAGAAATAAAATGTGATTTTCCCAAAGCTGAAAAAATTGAAATTAATGAAGATATTCCTACCATAATTTATACAAGTTATAATTTGGATTCAAACTGGAAAAAAAACATGAGTGCGAATAGAATTCTTTTAATTGAGCCCTCCCACTTTGATAAATATCCAGTTTCAAAAAAAGTAATGGATTTTATTGTATTAATATCTAATGAAATAAATAACATTCAAATAGCTGTTATGGAATTTAGCGACCTTTACAAAATTATAAATAATAAGGAAGAAATATATTACAAAGAGCACCCATTTTCCAATCATTTTATGGGTATAAAAGAACAAAGAGATTGGATGTTTCCAGAAATTGAAGCTTCTGGATCGTTTTTCACTTATTGGAAAAAAGGAATTAAAAGTTATCATCAAAAATGAAACATTACACGAAAAAAAATATCATTGAATTAGAAAAAGTAAAGCGTTTAAATATTATAAACAGCATTACAGGAATAAAACCAGGAAATCTAATTGGTTCTATGGATAATGATAAGACTACAAATCTAGCTATTTTCAGTAGTGTAGTTCACTTAGGAAGTAAACCTGCTTTATTAGGTTTTATACTAAGACCACAAGTAAATGTTGTAAGAGATACTTATAATAATATTATGAGCAATAAACTTTACACGATTAATCATTTACCAGAAAATCACACTTTAAATGGCCACTATACGTCTGCTAAATTTAATTCAGATGAATCAGAGTTTGAATTTTGTAAATTTACCGAATGGTTTCACGATGACTTTGATGCACCTTTCGTAAAAGAAAGTTCTTTAAAAATTGGATTAAAATTTCAAGAAAGCATCCCTATAAAAATAAACAATACTATAATGATTGTCGGAAGTGTAGAACATATATTTGTAAATAGTGAAGCTTTGAGTGAAGAAGGGTATATTGATTTAGAAAAACTTCACAGTACTGGTATCGGTGGACTAAATAGCTATTATAAACTCAAAAAAATTAGTTCTTATCCTTATGCGAGAAGAAATGAGTTGCCAGATTTTAAATAATGAAAGGTCACAAAGAAAAACTAGACTATAAAATTTGTAAAAAATGTAATAGAGCTTTTTCTTGGCGAAAAAAATGGGAAAAAAATTGGGATCATGTTGTTTATTGTAGCAAAAAATGTAAAAGTTAAATTTATACTGTGAAAGATAAAATATTAGATATAAGTAATCTTTGTAAAAACTTTGGTGACTTTACTGCAGTAAATGATATAAGTCTACATGTAAACAAAGGTGATATATACGGATTTTTAGGCCCTAATGGTGCTGGAAAAAGCACAACATTAAGAATGGTTCTAGGATTAATTAAACCAAGCAATGGCGTGATTCTAATTAATGGCGAAAATATTTCAGGTAGCAAAAGAAAATATTTGAACTCAATAGGTGCACTTATTGAAAAACCAGACTTTTATAAAAACCTTTCGGCTTTTGACAATCTGAAAATTTTGTATAAAATGTCACGTTTAAAAAATATTAATAAAATTAAAGATGTTTTAAACGAAGTAGATCTTTGGGATAAAAGAAATCAAAAAGTTGGTGGTTTTTCACAAGGAATGAAGCAAAGACTTGGAATTGCACAAACACTTATTCACGATCCATCTCTAATCATATTAGACGAACCTTCAAATGGACTTGATCCTCAAGGTCAGGCCGACATGAGATCTTTAATATTGAAAATTAATAAAGAAATGGGAATTACTGTGATTATTTCTAGTCACATACTTAGTGAAATAGAGAAAATTTCAAACAGAATGGTTGTTATAAATAATGGTCAAAAAATAGTAGAAGGAAATGTTGAAGAATTAATGCAAAATGAATTATTAAAAGTTAGTTTTAAATCTAGCGATCTTAAATTAATTGGTAGTTTTCTAACTAATAAAAAAATTCAATATGAAAATAAAAATGACTGTATAATTGCTCAAATAAATCAGGAAAATATTCCTCAAATTTTAAAACAAATGGTTGAATCTAATATCTCTATATCGGAAGCAAAACAAATGAGAACTTTAGAAGAACTATTTCTTGGACTTATAAAATGATACAACTTACACTCATAGAACTTTTCAAAATTATTAAAAGACCGAGGACTTACATTGGTTTTTTGGCTATTTTTCTTACTGTTGGAGCTATGCAACTTGCCATGTTCTATGAAGGTGAAGAATTAATTTCAATTGCTATTCAAAACCTTGAAAACGACTTTAGATTAGAGGGTAAAATCATTAACACGAATTTAATGACTTATATCCTTTTAAATAGTTTAATAATTCATATTCCTATTCTAATTTGTCTAGTTACAGGTGATGCAATTGCTGGGGAGGCAAGCTCTGGAACACTTAGATTAATATTACAAAGACCATATACAAGAAATCAAATTTATTTATCCAAAGCTTTAAGCGGTTATTTGTATACGATTTCACTGGTAGTGTTTCTAGCACTAATGACTTATGTTCTTGGTTATTTCTTATTTGGATCTGGTGATTTAATTGTATTGCGAAGAGGAGTTACAGTTCTAAGCAGTAATGATGTAGGTTGGAGATTCTTCTTTGCATTTTGCTCAGGAACACTTTCTATGATAGTTGTTGCTTCACTTTCTATGATGATATCTTCATTTGTTAATAATGCTATTGGGCCTATAGTAGGAACTATTTCCATTATCATTGGATTAAACATTATTTTCACTTTAGGCGCACCTCTATTTAAAGATATAATACCGTATGTATTTACAAGTCATTTTATTAAATGGCAATACTTTTTTGATTTTGAAATTGAAGTAGAAAAACTCAAGTTATCTTTTATGGTACAGCTTGGGTATATATTTGTTTTTAATGCAATAGGAATGTACAATTTTAACAGAAAAGATATTTTATCATGAAAATATATTCAGTTTTATTTTTAACAGTTTTTTCATTAGCTATCTATGGTCAATCGATTGTGGCAAAAAATAAGATTTTACTTGTTAAACAAAAATTAGAAAAAGTACCTCCGTACAACTGTGATATAAAAGTAAATATTGATGTTAGTTTTATAAATATTAAGGAAAGAACTGGGAAAATGATTTTTAAAAATCCTGAAGATATTGACTATAAAATTAAGGGATTTGCATTTTTACCAAAGAATGAAATGGGCGCAACTACTAATGATTTATTTAATTCTGAGTTTATTGCTATATCTTTAGGAATAGAGCAAGGCAATGAAATTATTAAGGTCATACCAATGGATATTAATGCAGAAATTGTGACAGGCCAGTTTTGGATAGATAGCAATAATCTTATTAGTAAAATGATACTTATTACTAAGGACAAAGGAAGCTATAGTGCAGAATTAAATTATGGAAATACTAAATATGATTTACCCTCTGATATAAAAATTGTTTTTGATGTAAAGAATCAAAAAATGCCAGCATTACTTACTGGCGATTTAGAAAGCTATAGTGAAGAAATTCAAGATGTAAATAAGGTTTCTAAAGGAAGTATAAAAATTAAATATTTTAATCATAAATTTTAATATTAAATGAATATTAAAGACAAAAAATATTTCTAATGGAATCTCTTTATGATGATTTAATAAATAAACTTAATCTTCAAGCTCACCCAGAAGGTGGTTATTATAAAGAGACCTACAGAAGCAATGGAATTATTGAAACTTCTAGTTTGTCTCAAGACATTGAAGGTGAAAGGAATTATTCTACAGCTATATATTTTCTACTTGCAAAAAATCAATTTTCAGCTTTTCACAAAATAAAACAAGATGAAATTTGGCATTTCTATTCCGGCACTACTCTACTTCTACATACTATAAATAAAGAAGGAGAATATAAGTTAGTTAGAATTGGTCAAGATTTAAATAATGAGGAATATTTTCAATACGTAGTACCTGCAGGAACATTATTTGCTTCTGAAGTTGAAGACAAAAATAGTTTTTCATTTTGTGGTTGCACAGTAAGTCCTGGATTTGATTTTAAAGATTTCACAATGCCTTCTAGAGTAGAGTTAATTAAAACTTATCCAAAACATTCAGAAATAATATTGAAGTTAACTCATGGTAATTGATTTTAAAATTATATTGGACTTCAAGCTTAAAGCTAGTCTATTATTTATATTAATATTATACTTTTCAAATAGTTTTAGTCAATCTATTTCTACTGATAGACCAAGTGCGCAAACAGATAACTCAACCACATTACACTATAAAGCTTTTCAAATAGAATCTGGGGTAATGTTACCCTTTACGGAGAATGAATTAAATTCAATAAGCGTTCCTAACCTACTTTTAAGATATGGTATATTAGAAAAAATAGAAGTTAGGTTTTCTACAGATTTAATGTTTAGTTCAAAAAATAAAGAAACTTTTATAAGTCCTATACAATTTGGAAGTAAAATTCAAATAATTAAAAATGAAGAGTTTCAATTAGCGTTTGTTTCAATGTTAACAATTCAATCTAAAAATTCAGATAGTTTAAAAAGTTTCTATGAAAATATAGTAACTAAAATAGTCGGTGGAAATAAAATTTCAGATAAAATTAGTTTAGGATACACATTTGGTCACGATATAATTTATAATGCAGAAAATGAATTTAATTACTCAATTTTAATTGGCAATAGCATTAGTGAAAAATTCAGTGGGTTTATAGAGTTTTACGGAAACTGGCAATATATGCTTGATGATAAAGACAAAGCAATAAATTTTGATTTTGGAGGTTCCTATTTATTAAATAAAAAAATGCAAGTAGATGCATATTTTGGTAGAGGATTAAATAACAACTCTTACTTTGCATCTATTGGATTTAGCTATTTATTTATGAGATAATTCCAGATGAATTAAAAAAAAATGACGAAACTTTTTGGCTTCGTCATTTATAATTAACTTTTTATTATCCTATTTTAATTGACTTCACAGGCAAGGGAATAGCATCTTTCGTTTTAGGAATATTCAATTTTAAAATTCCATTTTCATAAGACGCATTAATTTTGTCTGTATTAGAATGCTTGGCTAACTTAAAAGATCTTTTAAAAGAAGTATAATTAAATTCTCTTTTTATAAATTGAGCATCTTCATTCATTATATCTTCTTTTTCTACACTTACAGTAAGATTAAAATTATCTAATTCAATATTAAAGTCCTTTTTATCAAAGCCGGGAGCAGAAATTTCAATAGTGTAATCTTCTTTACCTTCAATTAAATTTACTTCTGGAAGAGTTCGTTCATAATTATTATGAATCGGCATTCCAACAAATTCATCATTTAACCAATTGTTTAGTAATCCATCAATGGGTGTTTCATATTTTCTTAATAGTTTCATTTTATTTATTTTGTTTATTAATACACAATTCAATGAACAAATGGTATGCCCAACAAATAGTGACTGAAATAAAGTCCTATTTAAAATGAAGATTATTTAAATTAATGACAAAATGTCATTTTAAAAAATATAACTATGACAAAATGTCACTTTTTAATTGATTTAATCAAATTTTCTAAACCAATAAAACCCGTGAATGAAAAATATTTTACATTATTATTAAAAGCTAAAATAGTGGGTACAGACATAACAGAAAAAGCGTCTGCAATATTTTTATTATTATCCATATTAATTTTCAGAATCTCCCAGGATGGATATTTTGATGAGAAATTATCTAAAACAGTATCTAACTTTTTACAAGGTAGACACCACGGTGTTTTAAAAACAACAAGTACATTTTCGGATGACTCTAAAATTTCATTTACTGTTTCAAGTTTATAGACCTTGTAATTAGAAGAACTTAACTCTACGCCTTTTACAATTGGAAGATCGTCACTTAACCATTTACTGTAACCACCAACTAAATTATACACTTCTTTAAATCCTAAAGAAATTAACTTCATGGCTGCTTTAGAACTTCTTCCACCTGCGTGACAATAGACATAAATAGGCTGGCCTTTCTTAATCCAACTCGCTTTTTCTAAAAAATCATCATCATAAAAGTTAATGAAACTAGCATTCTCTATATACCCAGCTGAAACCTCTTCTGTAGTTCTTACATCCAAAATAACTCCTGGTTTTTCTTGTAAAAGCTTAATAAGTTGTGAATTCTCTACGTCTAAAACTTGAGCTGGAAGCGAATTAGTTTGTTTTTCAGAGGATTCAGAGCAAGAGAAAAATAAAAGTGAAAATAAAACTATTAATATTTTTCTCATATTAATTTTCTAACATATTTAAAACATCATTCCAAGATCCACCATTGTAAACTTCTCCAAATCCATTTGATTTTAAGAACTCAACCGCCTGCCCACTTCGAATTCCAGCAGCACAACACATTACAATTGGTTGCATTTTTTTTAGTTCTTTAATTTTTTCAGGTATAACATTGAGAGGAATATTTATCGAAGACTCTACTCTATTTTCAGAAAACTCATGCGGTGTTCTTACATCCACAATTGTTGTCTTTTTGTTATTAATCAATTTAAATAAATCCATTAAAGTTTTAATTTAATATTTATTGTAAATTAAAGAATAAATCAAATATAAATATGAATTTTCAAGAGCTAAACAATAAAATTATTATTAAAACTGGATTATTTGGTCTCTTTGTGGGGGTGGTTACATTATTTGGATGGAGTCAAATTACTTTACCACTTATATACGTAATAATGATAATTTTTACCATATTTTATTTGAAAGAAAATTTGAAAGATAAAATTTTAGTCCATTGTGTTATAATTGGATTTACCTGGGGATTAGATTGGAGTATTATTCAGTTGTTGTTTTTCGACACTTTTTATTCAAATAACATAGAGTTTTTATCTATTAATAAACGAAATCTATTAATCTTAAATTTCTTTTGATTTTAACTGGAATTTTAACTGGATTAGGATCTACATTTTGTTTGTATGTACCTATATATTTAGTAAATAAATTCAGAAAAAAGTATATGAATTTCAATTGTCAATATACACGGCTAAATAAATTAGTAAGAAACTTAACTAGTTAATTTTCTAAAATCAATTTATCACTTTTCAATAGTGTAGTACCATTAGAAATTTGATAAAAATATACTCCTGGTTTTAAATAGCTAAAATTAAGCTTATTGACCGATGATTTAAGTCCAGAAGAAAATACCTTTTTACCTGAAACATCGTAAACTGATATTAAGTTTTCAGCTGAAATATTAAGTATTTCTATGTTTAGAATATTTGACACAGGATTAGGATAAGCTAAAATATTTTCATTGTTTAATACAGCTACGTCAACGGTATTTAAAATATCTACATCAACGGAATCTATAGGGTTGTCGTTTACGTCTAAAACATAATATCTGACATGTACATTTCCACTATTTTTAAAATAAAAAGAAGCTTTCATCAAACAAGAATCTCCAGGCTGTAATATATTTGGAGTTGGTGTTGTCCAGTCATTTCCAAAGCATGAATAACAAAGATTATTATCGCAAAATTGATCATTAAAAAGTGAGTCATTTGAAGTAAGAACAACCCTTTTAATCTTAACATCTTGAACTAAAGAACTAAGATTATAACAATGCATCTTAACGTCAAAACTAGCATAATCTTTATTAATATTAATTGTTTGGCCATTATAAACTATACCAGGATCATCATCCCAAAGAATGTTTATTTGAGAAATTGCAAACAAATGAAATAAAACAAATGTCAGTGTAAAGAAAATATGCTTCATAAATTTATATTTTAATAAATATATAGCTTATTGAATAATATCAACAATTATTAATTAAATTTTAATATAATTTATCTAACTTTATGATCTAATAATCATCGATAACTTTACGTTGAATTTAACTTCTATAAAATTAAAATAATTTGAACTTATGAAAAATAATTTACTAACCCTTTTTATTGCATTTAGCTTATTAAGTAACGCTCAGCCAATATATTTTGAAGATTTTAACTCAGGAATCCCTTCCGGAATGACTCTAACTGATGTGGACGGAATGACTCCTGCAAGCACTGTTATAACTACTACTGGTTCTTTTGCAGCTGCAACAATACTTAACGAAGATTGTGCAGGAAGTGTTTCTTGGTTTAATCCATTAGGAACTGCAGACGACTGGATGGTAACTCCAGCAATATCATTACCTAACACTTCAAATGGAATTAATTTAGAGTTTGACGCAATTGTTTTTGAATCTGCTTATCCTGATGGTGTTGAAATTTATGTTTCTACTACTGGCACTAGTCCCTCTGACTTTACAGGAACAGCTTTATATAGTTCAACTCCAACAACTCCAGGCCCTATTACTACTCCTATTCCTGGCAATGGCGAAAATGATACTTGGACAACTCGTTCTATATCATTAACACCATACGTAGGTCAAACAATTTATATTGCATTTAGAAATAATTCCAACGACATGCATGTTCTTGGAATTGATAATGTGACTGTAAGTGAATTATTAGATGATAATGCTGAATTAGTTTCTTCAGAAATTGATGCTATAATTGCCGGAAACAGAACTGTTGATATTACAATAAAAAATATTGGAGCTACTAACATCACTTCTTTAAACATTGATTGGGACTTTAACGGAGGACCAACAACTCCTGTTAGTGTTACTGGAATTAATTTAACAACAGGACAAACGCATATTGAAACAATAAGTTTAGGAACCCTTACGATTGGAGGTCCTTATTCATTCAATTCTACAGTTACACTTGTTAATGGAAATACTGACCCTGATATGAATAATAATACAATTGCTACTAACTACAATATAGTTGAAATGATTCCAAACTGGACAATGACTGATTCATACGGAAATTCTATCACATTACATGATGAATTAGTTACAAAGGAAAAGTAGTTTTACTAGATTTTTGGGCATCTTGGTGTGGCCCTTGCCGAAGAGAAAACCACTATGTATGTAAATCATACTACAAATGGGATGGATAATTTAAATGTATTTGCAATTACAATAGAACCAAGTGATAATGCTTCTGTTGTAAACAGTTTAGGATGGGGAGGTACTTATCCTAAATTTCCATATACCAGTAATAATGATAATATATATGATCATTATGAAAACACACTTGGGCTGGGTAGTGGCGGAATTCCTTTTTTTATTATGATTTGCCCTAATAAAACTGATCCTGGAAACAGTACTATTGTCCAGTCTGATGTAGGGTTTAGTAATGGATTATTTCCTGCAGATTATGAAACAAAATTTACAGCTTGCTTTTCTGGTGGAGCAAATAATATAGAGGAATTATCTTCTTTATTTAACACTTTTCCTAATCCAGCAAAAGATATATTAACAATTCAAGGTAGTTATATTTCTGTTGATGTATATGATGTATATGGTAAATTAGTTTTATCGGCTGAATCTGCTAAAACTATTAATGTCTCCTCTTTATGTAATGGGATTTATATGATTGAAATCAATACTGAAAAAGGAACTGCAACTCAAAAAATTATTATTACTAAGTAAACTTTTATAAATTTAGCACATCAAGCTCTGGCAGTTACAATATTTACTAAAAATTACAAATCTTAAAATAATAAAAATGAGAAAATTATTACTTATAGTATTTTCAATATCATTGATAAACACAAGTTTTTCACAATATACTTACACTCTAAATCAAAATACTGGAAATCCTAGTGGATTAAACTCTGATTATGAATATCCTGTTGGTGCTGGCTTAGATGCTTCCTGGACAGTAATACTAGGTCCCAGTCAAACAACACCTAGTTGGTCGTCTACAGAAACTATTCCTTTTAGTTTTAATTTTAACGGATGTTGCTGTTAGCTCAGTATAAAGTCTCATCTACTGGAGTTCTTACTTTTTCTACAACAACTACGCCTGTTCCTGGAACTGTTAATGCTGCATTACCTAGTACTTCAATTCCAGATGCATCAATTTTGGTTTGGGGGATTCAAGGTACTGGAACAAATGATAATATTGTAAGTAAAACATTTGGAACTCCAGGTAGTCAACAACACTGGGTTTTCTTCTCATCTTACGATGGTGGAGGAAGTTGGTCTTATTGGTCAATAGTTTTAGAAGAAAGTACTGATAATATTTATATTGTAGACCAAAGACACGCTGCTGCTGCTGCACCGCTTATCACAGCGGGTATACAAATAAATTCATCTGCTGCTTTAATGGTAACTGGGTCTCCAAGTTTGAGTAATCTAGCTTCAACTGATGCTACTGCTGCTGATAATAGATACTATGAATTTAATTTTAGTTCTGCAAGTTGTTCAAAACCTTACGGATTTCTAAGTTCTAATATAACTACAAATTCTGTTGATTTAAGTTGGGTCGGTTCTGCAAATGCTCTTTCCTACAATATAGAATATGGAATTTCTGGATTTTCGCAAGGAAATGGAACATATTTTAATGATACTGCAAGTTCATATTCATTTACTGGATTATTACCATCTCAATTTTATGATGTATATATTCAAGCATTATGTGACTCTAGTGATTCTAGTTTATGGGCTGGGCCTGTGTCTTTCTCTACTCTTTGTGTAGAAAATGCTCCATATTTAGAAAACTTTGACAATTCATTTCCAAATTGTTTTACTCAAAGTTCAAATGACATATTTAATTGGACATTAAATAGTGGACCAACTACATCTACAACTACAGGCCCAACTGACGATATAACTAGTCGGAGGAGATTATATTTATATTGAAGCATCTGACCCAAGAGTTCCTAATGACAGTGCGGTAGTGTTTAGCCCATTTATAGATATAAGTTCTCTAAGTGCAGCGAAACTAACTTTCTTCTCCCATATGTATGGAGCATCTATTGGCACACTTAGAATTGATGTTTCAGACGACGGTGGAAATTCTTACACTAATATATATTCTAAATCTGGTGACCAAGGTGATCAATGGAATTTTGAAACTGTAAGTTTAGCTGGGTTTTCAGATACATTAAGATTTAAAATAAGCGCTACTGTTGGTGATGATGGCAGTGGAACTCAATTTTATGGAGATATTGCAATTGATAACTTTGAAGTTAGTGAAGCACTTGCAATTGATGTTGCTGGAGTTTCCTTAGCTACAAGCCCTACTCTAGCATTAACCAATGCACCTTTTACAATTTCTGGAGAACTTAATAACAGAGGAATCAATACAGTGACTTCAATGGATATAAACTATACAATAAATGGAGGGTCAGCTGTCACAATGCCTTTAACAAACTTAAATTTCACAACAGGAAGTAATTACTCCTTTAGCCATACTTCTTCATGGAACCCATCATCATCAGGAACTTATACTGTTGAAATATGGGCAAGCAATATAAATGGTGCAAATGATATGAATCTTTCTAATGATAGAGTTTCTAAATCTATTACAGTAGCAAGTAACTTAGCTTTAAGAAGACCAATGCTAGAATCTTTTACAAGTTCTACTTGTGGTCCTTGTGCACCAGGTAATGTAAATGTTTCAAGCGTCTTACAAGGATATCAAGACAATCAGTACTCAATCTTAAAATATCAAGTAGATTTCCCAGGTGCAGGTGATCCTTATTATACAGCTGAAGTTGGCGATAGACGAACCTATTATAGTGTTAATTCAGTTCCAGATCTAGTTGTTGATGGGAATGAATGGCAGGATAATTCCTCTAGTCTAACAAGTCAAATAGTTGATAATTCTATTGCTAAACCTTCTTTTATAAATCTTTCTGCAAATTACAGTGTTTGGGTGGAGGACAAAAAGTTGATTTCCAAGTTACTATTGATCCGCTTGGAAATTTTACAAATTTAACTTTATATGCAGCAATTTTTGAATACAAAACATTTAATAATACTGGAACTAATGGTGAAACCGAGTTTGAATATGTAATGAAAAAAATGGTGCCTGGTTCATCAGGATCTAATTTAAACTCTCTTCAAGATGGTGTACAAAGAGTTGAAAATTTATCCTATACATTTAATGGTGATTATATACTTCCTCCAGATGCAAATAGTCCTGTGAATCATGCAGATTAATCATACTGTTGAAGATTTTGATGAATTAGGGGTTATTGTATGGATTCAAGACGATGCCACTAAAGAAATTTTACAATCAACTACTGCTTCATTAGTTACAAGTGTTATAGAAAACAATTCTCCTGCTAGTAAACTAATGATATTTCCAAACCCAACTAGTGATTTAGCTACTTTAGCATTTGAAGGATATAAAGATTCTGATATTGAAATTAATATCGTTAATCTTCTTGGTGAAGTGGTATTTTCTAAAAAAATAAACTCCTCAGCTTACTTAGATTATTACAATTTAGATGTTTCTTTGTTAAGTAACGGAATTTACAATGTAGTTGCAAAATCGAATGGAAAAATAACTACTAAAAAATTACAAATTTTAAAATAAGACTATATAATCTAGTTGAATTTAACCTATAATATTTCCCCTTTTAAATTTAATAATTGAAAGGGGATTTTTTAATTTTTAACCATCATTGCAACTATTTTTTTACCAAAAGAAATTTCTTCAATTATTGAAAACTCTAACTTTTTATGAAAATCTAAAGATTGTTGGTTTATTGGTTTAGTATTTACTTCACAACATAAAGGGATACCTAAATTTTTAGATTGATTATAAAGCTCTTTATAAATCAATGATCCAAAACCTTTTCTGTGATATTTTTCAGAAATTGCAATTCTGTCTATATACATAAAATCATTATACTTTTTTTTAAAATACAAAAAGTTAGGTGATGAATATTCACTTAAACTACCCATAATAATAGCAAACCCAACAAGATTATTATTAATCTTTATTAATGCAATAAACGATGAACTATTAAATAAATTTTCTAAATGATTTAAATCTTCTAAAGACCCTAAAGCAGGTATATTAAGTTGATTTAAATTAAAAATACTTTTCTTTAATGAAAATGACAGCTCATCTTTATTGCTACTTAAAAAACTTAAAGTGTGATTCATTTATAAATTATCATATAATAAAAAAGCAAATTAATATTAAATATAATATCTAAAATCAATAAATAGAATTCTATATGCTATAATTTAAATATAGATTAACAAATGGTAAGTTAAATTTAATTAATTATTGTAAAATTGCAAAAAATTAAAATAAATAAAAATGAAAAAAATATTATTCATCGCAGTTCTAGCTATTACAGCTATTTCTTGCGATAAAGACAAAGATGACAACAATACAAATAGTATTGAAGGTAGATGGACAATCAATGAGCAAGTAGAAACTTTTAGTCAGATTGGTAGTTTCAATATCAGGTACTAATATTCCTGGATTAGACACTACTATTGTTTATGACTCAACTAGTACTGTAATAACACCTGTTGATTCACTTGATGGATCTGGAATTGAATTTCTTTCGAATGGAAACGCTATATTTTTTGATGAAGATGGTAATGATGATACAACTACCTACACTTTTTCAAATAATGTTTTAGAATTAGTTATTCCTGAAGGTTCTGATAATGGTACAGATACAACATATATTATTCCTGTATCAAATCTAACATCAAACTCTGCAGATTTATTATTTTATGATTTTTCTGAAACAATATATGAAGTTGACTCTTCATTTGGAATTCGTAATTGATTTTACAATAAGCACTTCTTTGACATGAGAGTTATAAAATAAATTATAAATAATTAATCTATTTTAAGGGGCCAATTGGCCCCTTTTTTATTACATAATAATAATTCCTTATATTTAAATATGAAAAAGTTATTATTCATCGCGTTATTTATTATTGCTACTATTTCATGTGATAAAGATGATGACAATAATACTAGTATTGTAGGAAAATGGACAGTAGCTGAGCAAGTAGACTTTTTTAGTACAGTTGGTTCGGTATTTGTCCCTGGGTTTCCTCCATTTACTAATGATACAACAATTCTTTATGACACTAGTAGTACTGAGGTTCAAACTACTGCCGATCTTGATAGTCTGGAAATTGAGTTTTTAACTGATGGATCAACTGCTATACTTTTTGATAAATTTGGTAGTGTAACTTCTAGTTATTCTTACTCAAATAATATCTTAGAATTAGTTATTCCAGAAAGTGCTGATAATGGATCAGATTCAACATTTATTATTCCAGTATCAAATCTAACATCAAACTCTGCTGATTTATTACTTTATAATTTATCTGAAAGAGAAATTGAGACTGACTCTTCTACTGGAATTATTTCTGATTTTACAACAACAATTACTGTTACCTGGAAACTTATAAAATAATTTTTATTGTGACTTTTAAAAAGAGGCTAATTAGCACATTTTATATCTAATAAATTAAATTATTGTTGATTAATTAACATTAAAAGGAATTGAAGTTAGTTCTTTAGAATTTGGGCCAATACTTATCATGAAATCTCCATTCTCAAGAGAAGATTCATTGTTAATATTAAAAAAAGATAGGTCCTTAACTGGTATCTTAAATTTTATTTTCTTAAAAGATCCTGATTCAATAAAAGTTTTTTCAAATGCTCTTAATCTTTTATTATCAGGAGTAATGGAAGCGTACATATCTGTTGTATATAATTGAACAGTCTCAAACCCACTCATAGCTCCTTTATTATAAACATCTACAGAAACTTTGATTGTATCATTTATTGCTAATGAATCATTTTCTAAAACAAAGTCTTTATACTCGTATTTAGTATAGCTTAAACCGTACCCAAACTCGTATAAGTTATTAAGCTTGCCTACGTAATTATAAGCACCCTGTGAATTGTTTTGAACCTCAGATGGCTTGTAGTAGTAAGTAGATAATGAATTTGGAAATGCAGGATAAGTATATGGCAATTTACCAGAAGGGTTAACTTTTCCAGAAACAATATCAGCTAGAGCGTCTCCACCAAAGTTACCAGGCAAGTAAATATTTAAAATTGCAGACATAAAAGGTTCAATTTCAGAAATAAGCCTTGGTCTTCCAATATTTAAAACCAAAATTATTGGTTTTCCTGTTTTAGACAATTCATTAGCTAATTTTAATTGAAGCTTATGAAGGTTTAAATCGTTTAAATCTCCAGGTTTTTCTGTGTAAGAATTCTCCCCTAAACACAGTAAAATATAATCGTGATCTTTTGCTGCCTTTACTACCTCCCCTATATTATCTTGAGTCATATCGTAAAAAGATGCATTTTCTTTATAAGAAACACCTGATATAAAGGTGACATTATCTTCTCCATAAACATTAGAAAATGATTCAAATATAGTATTATGACTTTCTGCAAACTTATCTGTAAATTTACCTTGCCAATTATAAGTCCAAGCACCATTCAAGGTTCTCATACTATTTCCATTAGGTCCAGCAACAAGTATTTTAGCGCCCTTTTTAATGGGTAAAATAGAGTTGTTGTTTTTTAATAATGTAATAGATTCACAAGCCGATTGATAGGCTAATTTTTTAGAATTATTTGATGCAAAATTCCCATAATTTCTATAATCTGTAACTGGATTCTTAAATAAATCTAATTCAAATTTCAATCTTAATATTTTACTAACAGCATCGTCAATTCTTGATATTTTCACTTCACCTTCTTCAACAAGTTCCATTAGTAAATTAATAAATTCTTCATACTCATATGGAACCATAGACATATCAATTCCTGCATTAATTGCCATTTTTATCGCTTCTTTTCTATTTATGGCAACTTTGTCTCTATCACAAAGTTTATTAATATCTTCCCAATCGGTTAAAATAACTCCTTGAAAGCCTAATTTATTCCTAAGTATTTCTGTTAGTATTTTATAACTGGAATGCACAGGAATACCATTTATAAGTCCAGAGTTTATCATAACAGTTTTAGCTCCAGCATCAATAGCTGCTTTAAAAGACTTTATATGGTATTCAAAAAGCACATTATCTGGAATATAAGCAGGAGTTCTATCTTTTCCGCTAATAGTTGCTTGATATCCTGTGAAATGCTTCATACAGGCAGCTACTTTACTATTACCAACTATATTTTCTTCGCCTTGGTATCCTCTTTATCATTGCTTTTCCAAACTCAGTTACTAAGAATGGATCTTCCCCAAAAGTTTCAAATTGTCTAGGAAATCTAGGGTCAACTCCTAAATCTAAAACAGGAGAAAAATTCCAAGGTATTCCACAAGCTCTTGTTTCATAAGCACAAACTGTAGCCATATTATAAGCATGAACAGGATTCCAAGTTGCAGCTGTAGAAATTTGTTGAGGAAACATCGTTGCTCCATCAGTGTAAGTAGCACCATGAATAGCATCAATCCCATAGATTACAGGGACTTTAATATTTGTGCTATCTAAAGCGAATTTTTGGATATCTGAAATATTTTCAAACCAAGTTTTAGGTGTTTGAGCAAGATTGTTAACAGTGTTTAAAACTGAACCTACACCGTAGTCAACTATCGCTTTTTTAGCTTTTTCATAGTCGATTTCCATTGTATCATTAGAAGCCCATTTATTGGGACCTTTAGCAATAACTGTTAAATTAATCTGAGTCATTTGCCCAATTTTTTCTTTTAAAGTCATCAATGAAAGAATGGAATCTACTTTTTTAGAAATTGGATCTAAAACTTCAACAGTAGAATTATTATTTTGCTTACAAGATGGAAAGAAAGATATAGCAACTAGAAATGAAATTATTATTTTATTATTCGTCATATTTTTTTATTGGAAAACTCTTACATAATCAACCACCATTTGTTGTGGAAATACAGTTGATGAATTTGGATTTCCAGGCCAATTACCACCAACAGCGACGTTAAAAATAAAAAAGAAATTGTTATGAAATGCACTTAAGTTAGTAATATCTATTACTTTATATTGAATATCATCTCTTAGCCAAATTATAGATGAAGAATCCCATAGTATTGAAAAAACATGAAACTCATCGTTAAATTTACCCGTTGAAAGTGAGTAGAACCGTTAGATGTAGCATAACCATTATTATCCCAATGTAAGGTATCCGTGAACTGTTCTATCATTATAACCACTCCCCCCAATTAATTCTACAATATCTATTTCTCCGCATCCAGGCCACTATCAGTTGTAATATTCTCTCCTAACATCCATAATGCAGGCCAAATTCCTTGACTATATGGAAGTTTTGCTCTAATATCTATTCTGCCATAAGTGAAACTTTTAATTCCCTGAGTTTTAATTCTAGAAGAAGTATAATTAGAACCTGAAAAATTCTCTTCTTTAGCAGTAATTGTTAAAAACCCATTTTCTAAAGAAGTATTTTCTGCTTTGTAAAATTGTAATTCATTGTTCCCCCAACCACAAAGATTAGGACACCCATTTCCTATTTCTTGAATCCAATTACTATTAAGTGATGTATCGTCAAATTCATCATTCCAAACTAATGTGTAATTTGGATATGATAATGGAGTAATGTAACCAGCATTTGATATTGTAGTATCTGTATTTTCAGGAACGTATATAAGAATAAGTTTCTTCTATGTATACATTAGCAGTAAGATGAGCCCTAATAGCAATTTTATGCTGTCCAAAATCAGAATAAGTATGTGACGCGGTATTTAAAGATGAAAACTGAACATTAGATGAATCTAAGAGTTCATAAAAGACAAAGGAATATCCGTTTGCACCTATTGAAGTTGCTACAACATCCACTTTTTTGGTTCCCGAATCAACTGTAACAGTATAATTTAAGTTTGTAGGTAAAGTAAAATTATAACAAGTACCATTGTCTTTTTTAGCATCAGGATCATAATTTGTAGCATTAGGATCGGTGCAACCTTTTTTGCAGTTAACTAAAAAAAAAGTAATTATTACAATCAATAAAAATGGATTAAACCTTAAGTTCATATTTAAAAATTTATTGAACGGCAATGAATTTCCCATACCATTTAGCAGCTTGATCATTAGATTGAAGATATTCAACCCATAGGGTATCATCGTTAAGTTTTGTAATCTTGTATTCGCTTGCCCCAGTATAAAAACCCAAATGTAAACCTTGAGAAAAAGTTAATACAGAATCCTCATCAATATTCCATTTTCCAGTAGGAGGGTCAACAAATGGAGACGAATAGTCGAACAGATTTTGATAAGAATTGGGGAATTGAGATTGAAATGTATTATGAATATATATTAGACCATTTGTATTCATATCAAAAAGAAAGTTATTTAACGTAAATGTATAGCGATCATCATATAATCCTACACCTGGCTTTTCATTAGGTTGTGCACTATACCAAACTGGAGAAGTAGACGAAAGAGGACCTACACCAATATGGCCTGCACTATTTGAATCAACACACCAGGTTTTTGGATTAGCACCACCTGAAATAAAAAACAACAGTGGGTTTTCTAGTAATTCGATGCTATCCTTAGTAATATTAAATTGTTGTGAATTGGAAGTGAAACCTTGAGAATTTGAAACTAAAAGAGAGACTTCTTTTATTCCCTTAAATGGGTAAATCCCAATTACAGTAGAGTCATTGCTAGTTTTTCCGTTATCTAAATCCCAAAAATAATCTAAATCGTTCCGTGGGCTAACAACTTTTAAAGAAACAATGTTAGAGTCTAAAAATTCAAATGAAAACTGAGCAGCCAAACTGTCTTTTATTCCGTAAAAACATTTGCCATCATCTTTTTTAGCACTATCATCAAAATTATGAGCAAGAGGATCTGTACATCCTTCTTTTCCGCAACTCTGAATTATACCTAAAAAAAATATTATGTAAAATAGTTTGTTAATCATTTTCATAGAATTTAATATCCTGGATTTTGAGACCAATTTCCACCAGCTAAATCAATTTCATCTTGAGGAATTGGAAATAATTCGTGTTTACCAACTACAAAACCTGGAATTACATCTGCAGCTTTTCCAGTTCTAACTAAATCGAAAAAACGATGACCTTCACAAGACAATTCAGATCTTCTTTCTTTTAAAATATCTTCATAGAGCATCTCATTAGTTTGAAACGTTTTTAAAGGTAAACTTACACGAGAACGAACCAAATTTAAATATTCTAAAGCTACTGTATCATAACCTAACTTATTACTTGACTCAGCAGCCATTAATAATACATCGGCATATCTTATAACTCTATAATTCACACCACTTGTTAAATCATTATCTCCTAAACCGCTCATTTCAGCTTTTGACTTTATGTACTTATTGTTGAATAAACCAGTGTGACCTCCACCCCCAATTGAATAGGTTGATCCCGGAGAATTATTAGATATGAAATTATCTAAATTTAAACATGTAACATCTCTCCTTGGATCCTTATACTCAAAAGAAGAAAATAAATCTTGAGTTGGTAAATTATAGCTATTTCCATCGCCATAAACAGCACCTTCATAAGCTCTTATTCCTTGGTAACCTGGTGTTAAATTTCCTTCTAAGCAAATTAAACAATTATAGCCTCCACCCTCACCATCAGAATACTCTACATCAAAAACGGTTTCACTATTATTTTCATTAGATTTTGAAAACATGGTAGTGTAGTCTGAAGCCAATGTGTAATTTCCGCTATTAATCAAATCACTAAAAACAAAGTCAGCATTGGACCATTCATTTTGATATAAATATACTTTACCAAGCAAAGCTTGTGCAGCACCCTTGTCCACTCTACCCTTAATTCCTGAATGGGATGATTCCGATTTGTAAGAAAGTACTACTATAGCTTCGTTTAAATCTTTTTCAATTTGGTCATAAACTTCACTTGCAGGATTTCTTATGCTTGATAAAACTTCATCATTGCCAATTCTTTTATTAATAATTAATGGCATATCACCAAATACTTTAACCAATTCAAAGTAATAAAATGCTCTTAAAAATTTAGCTTCTGCTAGAATGGTTGCTTTTGAAGCAAAATTAATTTCATTTTCTTTAGGTTCCAAAATAAAGTTACATCTAGAAATACCACAATAATTCCATCGCATTAAATTTCTCAACTCGTTGTTAACAGCCCCGTGAGTCATATTGTCAATTTGATGAAGACCCTCTGTATCTGTAACACTTTCTCCTCCAGCAATAGTATTATCTGAAGCTATGTCTCCAATCCAGTAAGAAACAAACATTCCTTGCAAAAGATCATATGCACCAGTTAGAGCTCTGAAATATTCTTGTTCATTTTGAAAATAATTTTCAGCATCTTGTGTGTATGGTGGGTCCAATTCTAAAAACTTTTTACAACTAGTAATAATTACTAACGAAAAAATGACCGATATAAAAACAATAAATATTTTTTTCATTGTATTAAAATTTAATATTGACTCCCCCCATTATGGTTCTTGCTTGTGGGTAAAACCCATTATCTACACCACCGCTTAAAGCCCCGCCACCAATATCAGGATCATAACCCATATATTTTGTGAATGTAAATAAATTGTTTGCAGCTAAATAAAATCTCACATAGTTAGTTTGAAACTTTTTACAAAATTCTTTTGGTAAAACATAGCCAATTTGTATATTTCTAACTCTTAAAAAGGAACCATTTTCAACAAAAAAATCTGAAAAAACTCCATTTCTGTTTGACGCAGTTGTGTAAATAGGAACTTCGTTAGATGGATTATCCACTGTCCATCTATCTAAGACATAGTTTAGTTGATTAGCATATGGCTGTTGCCTTTCGTAATTTCTAATGATTTTTTGTCCAACAGCAGCATATAAATTAGCTGAAATATCAAAACCATATAAATTAAATCCTAAAACAGTACCAAACATAAATTTAGGTAACGGAGAACCAAGATTACTTTTATCGCTATTATCATTAAAATTAATTTTCCCATCACCATCTTGATCGACAAATATTAAATCGCCTACTTGTGCACCATCTTGAATAATATTTGAATTATCAATTTGAGTTTGGTTTTGGTATATTCCATTAGTTTGATAACCAAAGAAATAACCAATTGGAAATCCAGCTTCAAACCTTGTAGCAGTATTTCCTCCAACACCAAAACTAGCACCAGGAATAAAATCAATACCATCAGGAACAGATGTTACTTCATTCTTAAGATAAGTAAAATTCAAATTCACATTAACTCCAATAGGATTATTGGGATTCGTTGCATAACCAAACTCAAACTCAAAACCTTTATTAGAAACATTACCAGCATTGACGATAGGTGGATAACCCCCAGGTCCATATGATCCTATTAAAGCAGGATACATTAGGGCTAAAAAGTAAATCATTTGTATTCTTTATAAAATAATTAGCAGTAATATCAAAAGAATTAAATAATTGTAAATCAACCCCAATATTTAATTGTCTGGTAGTTTCCCATTTCAAGTCTGGATTAGCGGCAGTTCCAATTGCGACACCAGCAGTAATTATATCATCAAAGACATAAACACCTTCTCCATTTAAAAGTGCTCTATATGCAAAGTTAGCAATTTGATCATTTCCAGAAATACCATAACTGGTTCTTAACTTTAAAAAAGTAATTGGCTTAAAATTTAAAAAACTTTCTTCAGAAACTATCCAGGCTCCAGAAAAAGAAGGGAAATAACCATAACGGCTGTTAGGTCCAAATTTACTTGAGCCATCTCTTCTAATTACCCCAGAAAAAATATATTTAAACTTGTAGCTATATTCTCCTCTTAAAAAAGCAGATAGAAGTCTCTCTTCAAACTCATAAGAGCCTGTATTGTTTTGATTAAACTGTCCAGGGGATTGACTTGCAGAAATATCGGCATAATCAATTGAATTATTTGGAATGTTAAAACCAGTTCCATTTAAAACGTCACCTTTTCTTCTAAAAACTGATGCCTCCTAAAGTAGATTTTATATTATGATCATTAATATTTAAATTATAATTTAAATAACTTTCATAATTTAAATCTAAATAAGTAGCTCTTTGCTCTGAAACACTAGCTCCTCTTTCAACAAGAACACTATCATAAGAATCTGAATTTTGATTGTACTGAAAGCCATTAAAAACCATAACAGGGTCAAGATTAGCATTTAAAGCTGAGTTTGCATATTTTCCTGAGCCATACCAGGCTAAAGGGTTAAATGTTTTACCATCAACAATTGCATAATTATAGCTTAGTCTATTAGTAAAAGATAAATTGTCAAGTATTTTAACTTCAAACTCTTGTTTACCTACTAATTTATTAGTAAAAGATCTATTATAAGTATTTTCAATTTGAGCAACAGGATTAATAATATCACTAACCTCATCTAAATATTCATAATTACCATCTGGAGAATGAATATTTCTTGTTGGGAAAGCATTAATAGTATTATATAGAACCGAGCCAATACCATTTTCGGCAAGTACACTTCTTTGCTCGTGAGTATATAAAAATACGCTTGTTAATGTAAGTTTTTTTGTTAGTGAATTAACTAAATTTACTCTAGCATTATACCTTTCAAAATTAGATTTTTTACCTCCTACAATTCCATCTTGAGAAAAATAATTTCCTCCTATTGAATAAGAAGAGTTTTTTCCTCCTCCAGTTACACCAATATTAAAACTTTGAACAGGTGCATCCTGAAAAATTGAATCTTGCCAATTAGAACCTACTTTTAAGTCTGTATTATTAAAAATTGGTTGACCTCCTCCTCTTATAAACATTTCATTTTTGATTAAAGCATATTCACCTGCATTTAAAAGATTAAGTTTTTTAGTTGTGCTTTGCATCCCATAATAAGAACCTACTTCGAATTTAGGCTTAGATCCCTTTTTTCCCTTTTTGGTTTCTATAATAATTACGCCATTGGCAGCTCTAACTCCATATATACCAGCAGTAGCATCTTTTAAAACATTTATTGATTCAATATCACCAGGATTTAAAGCATTTAGACCCTGAGCATCGTATACCACACCATCTACTAAAATTAAAGGATTATTATTACCTGAAGTTGACAACCCTCTTATTCTTATGTTTGAAGTTCCACCTGGTGAACCAGAATTTGTACTAATTGTAACACCAGAAACTTGGCCCTGTAAAGCCTGATCCATTCTTGGAATATTTAATCTTTCAATACTTTCACCTTTAACTTGAACTGTAGCTCCTGTCAATTCCTTTACTCTCGATGTTCCATACCCAACAACAACAACTTCGTCTAAATTTTCAGATGAGGGCTTAAGTTGAATATCTATATTAGTTTTATCATTTACTGTAACAGATTGACTTTTATAACCAATAAAGGAAAAAACTAATATATTTAGTTGTTTTGTACACTAATTGAGTATCTACCATCTAAAGTCTGTAGTAGCACCACCATCTATACCTTCAACTTTGATGTTAACCCCAGGCATTGTTTCCTTATTTTCATCAACTACTTTACCTGTAATAATTAAATTTTGAGAAAAAAATGATATAGAAAAAAAGATTAAAAATGATAGTGTAATAAATTTCATAAAAAAAATAATTTAAAATATCATTGGGATTAAAATTTAAAGAAATGAATTATTGTAATTTTGACACGAATATATAAATATATTTTATCCTACATTTTAACATATGTTAATTCAAAAATTAATAATAATAAAAGATTAAATAAATTTATTATTCTATATTAGATTTTAATGATTTTAAACTACATATGGGTTAGTTTTTTTATTGTAGCTTTTTTAGTGGCAATATTTCAATCCTTAGACTGGAAATCCTGAAATATTTTCATTAATTGTTAATTCTATTTTCGAAAGAGCCGAATTGGGATTTAAACTCTCTCTGGGTTTAACAGGAATTATGGCCCTTTGGCTAGGAATAATGAGAATTGGAGAAAAAGGAGGAGCAATAAAAATATTATCCAAGTTGTTTTCCCCATTATTAAATAAACTTTTTCCTGAATTACCCGAAAATTCAAAAGCACATGGTTCCATTATCATGAATATTTCTGCAAACGTGTTAGGACTTGATAATGCTGCTACTCCACTTGGACTAAAGGCTATGAAAGAACTTCAAGATGAAAATTCAGATAAAGAAACAGCTTCAAATTCTCAAATTTTATTTTTGGTTCTTAATACGTCTGGATTAACATTAATCCCAACAAGTATAATAGCTCTTAGAGCTACTGCAATGGCTGAAAATAATATAACTGGAAATCCTACTGATATATTTTTACCAATTTTAATAGCTACCTACTGCTCAACATTGGCAGGATTAATTTTTGTGGCAATATTTCAAAAAATAAACTTATTTCAAAAAACAATTTTAGCTTATCTAGGAACAGCAACAATGTTAATAGGATTATTGGTATGGTACTTAATAAATCATAAGGATCAAATTGAAGTGATTTCAGCGGTAACATCAGGATCTATTATTTTTTCATTTATCATTAGTTTCATACTACTAGGATTAAGAAAAAAAATAAATATATATGAAGAATTTATTGAGGGTGCTAAAGAGGGGTTTAATGTAGCTGTTAGAATAGTTCCTTACCTAATTGCAATGTTGTGCGCAATTGGAGCATTTACAACTTCTGGAGCTATGGGTTACATAATCGATGGTATTGGTAATTTTTTTAGTTTATTTTTTAATGATATTCGATTTGTAGATGCATTGCCTACTGCTATTATGAAACCACTTTCTGGTGGTGGAGCTAGAGGAATGATGGTTGAATCATGGGGAGAAAACGCATCTCAAATAAATTCTTTTGTAGGTAGGCTAACCTCAACTCTTCAAGGTTCAACCGAAACAACTTTTTATGTACTTGCAGTTTATTTCGGTTCAGTAGGAATAAAAAATACAAGATATGCAATTATTGCAGGACTATTAGCAGACCTAGTAGGTGTGATTGCAGCAATTATTATTGCTTATGTTTTTTGGGGATAATTATTAACTAATTAAATTATTCAGAATCTTTTTTAATTTGCTGAATTACTAAATTTACTTTAGTATTTAAAGACTCTAAAGTTTCATTATTTTCAATAATATAATCAACATACTTTTTGTTTTTAATATCACTACTTTGTGAGTCCATTCTTTTTTTTACTGAATCAAAATCTGTAGAATCTCTTTTCAAAATTCTTTCAATTTTAAGATCATTTCTTGATTCTACTAGAATAATTTTATTCATTTTTAGATATGCTCCACTTTCAATCAAAATAGCAGCTTCTTTAAAGATAATATTATGTGAAATATTTAATTTTAACCATTTATCAAAATCCTTAGAAACAGATGGATGAACTAAGCTATTTAATTGAACAATTTTGTCAGGATTACTAAAGACTATATTAGAAATGAAATTAGTATTTAAGACTCCATTAATATAAGAATTTTCACCAAAAATAGAAGAAATATTATTTTTTAAGATCGAATCATTATTCATTAACCATTTGGCTCTTTTGTCAGAATTATAAACTGGAAATCCTAATTCTAAAAGTATTTTAGCAACTGTTGATTTACCAGATCCTATACCACCAGTTAAACCAACTTTCATCATAGAATTATTGCTTGTTATCTTCTGTTAATTTTGTGCTCTCGTCCATAGATACAGCAGATTTATCTACTTTAATTTTAACATTTTGATCTATAGATAATACAATTGTAGAATCTTTAACTTCAGCAACTTTTCCATGAATTCCTCCAATAGTGACTACACTATCACCTTTCTTTAAGGTATCTCTCATGTTTTGAAGCTCTTTTCTTTTTTTATTTTGAGGTCTAACCATGAAAAAATAAAAGATTACAAAAATTGTCACTAAAAAAGCAATATTCAATATTCCACTATTATCATCAACTTCGGATACTTGGAGAAAAAAAATCTTATTCATTTATTTATATTTATGTTTATATACCAGCAACAAATCCTTCTAAATATAGTCTATTTGTAGCAGGTCTGGTATTTGCTAAAATAGAAATGTATTTTTTATTAAAACCTGCTCTTGAGGTTGTTAAAACCACAGGAATTTCTCCTGAATCTCCAGGTTTTATTGGAGTTTTTGGCCAACCTTTTAAAACTGTACAACCACAACCGGCCTTTACAGAATTTATAAGTAAAGAAGTTTTACCTATATTTTTAAATACAAACGTATGTTCTACTTTTGAACCAAGAGCAACAGTATCAAAATTAAATATTAAATCCTTAAATTCAATTATAGGAGGATATTTAGGACTAATTAAATCAGCAGTTATTTGATTTGAATAATTAGATTGGTCATTATTACAAGACACAATCAAAAACAATATAATTATTAAGTAAAAAATTCTCATTTTAACCAATTAAACCTCTCCCTACTTTTTTCAATTTACCTTCTTTTTTAAAGTCAGTAAAAATTTTATCTAAAATACCGTTAATAAATCCATTACTTTTAGGTGTGCTATAAAATTTAGATATCTCAATGTATTCATTCAATGTTACCTTTAATGGGATAGATGAGAATTCTTTAGCTTCTGTTATTGCTAAATTCATTAACAAGGAGTCCATTTTAGCTAATCTTTCACTCTCCCAATTTTTTGAATATGATTGTAAAACTTGATCGTTCAAAGACTTATTTAATGTTGCTTTTCTGAACAAATTTAAAGCAAATTCCTCTTCATCATCTTTCCATAATGGTAAAACATATAGTTCATTGTCTAATTCAATAGTTTTAAGTGTTTTAATAATCATTGAAGAAACATGATCTAAATCATCCTGCCAATAAATGCTTTTCTCGTCGAAAAAATGATGTAATAATTCAAAATTACAAATCTCTTCCCTGAACAAGTTTATAATATCTGTTTTTTGGGAATTAAAATCGCTTGAATTAGAATTTAAAATATTCTGAAAAGAAGATGTTTCATACAATGATTTAAAAAGTTTTTTTATTAAGTCGTTTTCAACTACACCCTGCCAATTAATTTTTAATTTATTAGAAATGTTATCTAAATCTTTCGAAGATTCAATAATATTTATTACTTTGGTTTGAAACAAAAGCATTATTTAAAGAATTTTTATCACTATCTAAAAAAGACCTTTTAGATTCCTCAATTTTTATATTTGCATACTTTTTAAGAGGAATAAATATTTGAATTAAATAAATATATAAATCATATATTTTTTTCATACTATGGATGAACTCTTTTTCACCATTTTTCAAATCATCGTTATTTGACTGCGAAAAAGCATAAAAAGCCTGCAATACTTTTATTCTAATATGTCTTCTATTCAACATTAATTGATTCTTTTTTCTAATTCCATATTGATTCTTTTTTCTGCAATTTTATTGGCTGCTAGTGAAGTAGGAATGTTTTCTTTTTTTGATTTATTTAAAATATCTAAAGTAGTATTATAAATCTCTCCAGCCATTTCCATAACCTTTTTATTATTTATACCATGTATTTCGGCATAACAATTCATAACTCCTCCAGCGTTTATTAAATAATCAGGAGCATAAACTATTCCTTTATCAAATAAAATTTTACCATGAACATCCTCATCCATAAGTTGATTATTTGCTGCACCTGCAATGATAGAACATTTTAATTTCTCAATAGTATTATTATTTACAGTAGCCCCAAGTGCACATGGAGCATAAATATCCATCTCTGCATCGTAAATATCATTTGGTTCTAAAAATTTACAATTATATTTAGAAACTGTATTTTTAACTGCCTCTTTATTTATATCTGAAATTGTAATTATAGCGCCTTCTTTATGAAGATACTCAAGTAAATACAGACCAACATGACCAATACCTTGAACAAGTACTTTTTTTCCATTTAGGCTGTCATTCCCTTTGTGAAATTTTAAAGCTGCTTTCATTCCCATATAAACTCCGTAAGCAGTAATTGGAGAAGGATCACCTTTTTTGCCAGGTAATCCGGTAACATGTTTTGTGCTCTTGGAAACATGAAGCATATCTTCTGGATTTATACCAACATCTTCTGCTGTAATATAAGAACCAGCTAAAGAATTTACAAATTCTCCAAACTTAATAAAAAGCTCAGGTGATTTTTGAGTTTTAGAGTCACCGATAATAACAGCTTTTCCACCTCCTAAATTTAATCCTGATATGGCATTTTTATAGGTCATTCCTCTTGAAAGTCTCATTACATCTGTTAGAGCAGACTGATCATCAGAATATTTCCACATTCTGGTTCCGCCTAAAGCAGGACCACAAACAGTACTATGGACAGCAATGATTGCTTTTAGTCCAGTTTTTTTATCTTGACAGAATAAAATTTTCTCATGGTTCATATTGAAAAAATTTATTGAGCTATTGTCATTCATATTTTATTGATTAAATTAAATTGTCATTCATTATTTAAAGAATCATGAAATATTTGACAAAAATAATATTTTGACAATATAAACTCGGAAAAAAAAATAATCGTTTATTGTAATTATATTTGCTCACTATTGAAATCACTTTTACACCTTAATAAATATTTTTTAAAATATAAATGGCACCTAACACTAGGTATAATATTTATAATTTTATCAAATTACTTTGGAGTTTATATGCCTGAAATCATTGATCAAGCAGCTGATGAGCTTTTAAAACATGTAAAAAATAAATCTGATCAAAATAACAATATAATTCTTTGGGACTTAGGAATTAGACTAGTTCTAACTTATATGCTTTTCTCCCTTCTTAAGGGCGTTTTTTTATTTTTCACACGTCAAACAATTATTGTAATGTCCAGAAATATTGAGTTTGATCTAAAAAATGAAATCTTTTCTAAATATCAACAATTAACAATTTCCTTTTATAAGAATAATAAGACTGGGGATTTAATGAATAGAATTAGTGAAGATGTCACCAAGGTTAGAATGTACCTAGGACCTGCGATAATGTACTCTATCAATGTTATTGTTTTATTTGTAATGGTTATTTCATTTATGCTTTATAAAAATGCAGTTCTAACTATGTATGTATTATTTCCACTACCAATACTTTCTTTAGTAATTTATATGGTTAGTAGTATTATCAATAAAAAAAGTGAAATCACACAACGTAAACAATCTAAAATCACATCATTTGTTCAAGAAGCTTTTTCTGGAATTAGAGTTTTAAAAGCATACAATAAAAAATTACACTTTACATCACTTTATGAAAAAGAAACTGAAGATTATAAACGAGCATCCTTAAGTCTTGCTTTAGTTAATTCACTTTTCTTACCCTCTATTATATTTCTAATTGGTCTAAGTACAGTTATTACCATTTATTTGGGAGGAATAAAAACAATTAATAATGAACTCGACTATGGTGATATAATTCAATTTATATTTTATATAAACATGCTTACTTGGCCATTTGCCTCTGTTGGTTGGGTAAGTTCTCTAATTCAAAGAGCAGCTGCATCTCAAAAAAGAATTAATGAGTTTATAAATATTACTGACAAAGTTTTAAATAACGGAACTGAAAAACTAGAACAAATATTTAAAGTAGAATTTAAAGACATAAACTTTAAATATCCAAATAGTGATGATTATGTACTTAAAAACATAAATTTTAAATTAAATGCTGGAATGAGTCTTGGGATTTTTGGAAAAACTGGAGCCGGAAAATCTTCATTAGTTCAATTATTATGCAGACTATATGAACCCTCAGAAGGTGAAATTTTCATTAATGATATTTCATATAAAAAAATAGAATTAAATGCTTACAGAAAAAAAATTGGATATGTACCACAAGATGTTTTCTTGTTTTCTGATTCCATAGAAAACAATATTGCTTTCGGATTAAACAAAGAGGATTTTAATGAGGATGAAATTAAAACTGCTGCAGAAAGCGCAGGTTTATTAAATGAAATTGAAACGTTTAATGATTCTTTTCAAACAAAAATTGGTGAAAGAGGAGTCACACTTTCTGGTGGGCAAAAACAAAGGGTTTCAATAGCAAGAGTATTGTTTAGAAAACCTCAATTATTAATTTTTGATGATTGCTTGTCAGCAGTGGATTCACAGACATCAAAAAAAATACAACATTCATTGAATAAAAACTCAAGTAAAAAAATATCAATTCATATAAGTCATAAAATAAATAACATTAGCAATTGTAATCACATATTGGTTCTAGAAAATGGTGAAATTGTCGATCAAGGAAACCATGAAAGTTTATTAAAAAGCAAAGGCTTTTACTATGATATATTTAAAAAACAACAATTGGAAGATAATTAATTACCCTGATTTTTTAGAAAAAATAAAAAGGTTAATTATATTGCAGATATAAAACACAAGGAATGTCTACTGAAAACACCAAGGATCAAGAAAACTATAGAAATGAAATTTATTCAAAATCTGTAAGAGCTGGTAAAAGAACCTATTTTTTTGATGTTAAATCTACAAGGTCTGGAGATCATTATTTAACAATTACAGAAAGTAAAAAAAAGTTTGATCAAGATGGTGATTTTCATTTTGAAAAACATAAAATATTTCTTTACAAAGAAGATTTTGATAAATTTAAAGATGGATTTATTGAAGTTATTGATAAAGTTATATCACTTAATCGAAGCTAATCCAGTTGAAAACAATAATTCATTGGAAAGTAAGTCCTTTAAGAATGTAGATTAATAAATTTCTAAATACTTTTTTTTCAACAATTTCTAAATCTTATATTTTTTTCAAAATAATTGATTTACAGGTTTTTAAATTATTTTATTCAAGAAAAAATCATTATTTTTTTTGATAAGTTAATTTAATTGGTCTTTAAACACAATTATGTGTAAAAATCAATTTTAAAATTAGTAATCCACAAAGTTTTAAGTTATAACTTTAGGTTATAATTATTTGATATTAAAACTAAATATTAATGGGTAAAATCATAACCATAGCCAATCAAAAAGGTGGTGTAGGAAAAACTACTACTGCTATAAATCTTTCAGCCTGCTTAGGTGTGCTTGACAAAAAAACATTATTAATTGATGCTGACCCACAAGCTAATAGTACTTCCGGTGTTGGTTTTGAGCCTCGTGACATTAATAAAGGGATTTATAATTGTATAATTAACGGTGAAAACCCTAAAGACCTTATACTGAAAACTAAAAGTCCAAATCTAGATCTATTACCATCACATATTGATTTAGTTGGTGCAGAAATTGAGATGATTAATTTAGAAGAAAGAGAATTTGTTTTCCAAAAAACATTTAAACATTTAGCTAATGATTATGATTATATTTTAATCGATTGTTCTCCATCATTAGGTCTTTTGACTTTGAATTCTCTCACACTTTCTGACAGTGTTATTATACCAGTTCAATGTGAATATTTTGCCTTAGAAGGATTAGGTAAGTTATTAAATACAATTAAAATTGTCCAAAGTAGATTGAATAAATCTTTAGATATTGAGGGCATCTTACTAACTATGTATGACACAAGGCTAAGACTTTCTAATCAAGTAGTTGAAGAAGTTAAAATACACTTTCAACAACTTGTTTTTGATACTATTGTTCACAGAAATACTAGATTGGGTGAAGCTCCAAGCCATGGTGAAACAATTATAATGCATGATGCAAGTAGTAAAGGGGCAGTTAATTATTTAAATCTTGCTAAAGAGCTTATAAAAAAGAACTTAACTGAAAATACTGTGAATGAAGTGGTAAATAATATTGCTGTAAATGGGTTCTAAAAAAAGCGCACTAGGAAAAGGATTAGGCGCTTTACTTGAAAATGCAAAAACAGATATTACATCTAATTCAAACAGTTCAATACAAAATCAAGCTGGATTAATATCAAGAATTAATATTTCTAATATTACCCCTAACCCATTTCAACCAAGGATAGATTTTGAAAAAAATTCTTTAATAGAATTATCAAATTCTATTAAAGAACATGGAATAATACAGCCAATAACAGTAAGAAAAATAGGTCGAGATAATTTTCAAATTATTTCTGGTGAAAGAAGATATCAAGCTTCAAAAATTGCAAATATTAATGAAATTCCTTGTTATATTAGAATAGCTAATGATGAAGAAATGCTTGAAATGGCAATTGTTGAAAATATTCAAAGAAAAGATTTAAATTCAATTGAAATAGGATTGAGCTATCAAAGGTTAATTGAAGAGTGTAATTTAACTCATGAACAATTAAGTAACAAAGTAAGTAAAAACAGATCTACAATAACTAATTTCTTAAGACTTTTAAAATTACCTATTTTGGTTCAAAAAGCTCTCCGAGACAGTACAATTAGCATGGGACATGCTAGAGCATTACTCTCATTTACTAGCGAACAGGAAATACTTCAAGCTTACAATAAAATTTTATCTGAAAATCTTTCTGTAAGACTTACTGAGCAAATGAGTACAAAAGTTAAAGAAAATAAAAAAAATAAAAAAGGAATTTTAAATAGGTATGAAATAAGAATGGAAAATAATATTTCGTTTCAATTTAAGTCCAAAGTGAAAATTAAAAAGAAATTAAACGGAAGTGGACAAGTATTAATTTCTTTTAAGAATCAAGAGCACTTATCTAAAATACTTGATAATTTTGATCAATGATTAGAACTTTAATTTTCTTATTAATAATTATAACTAATAATAACTTTGCTCAAAATTCCGATAGTTTAAAAAAAAATAAATTTTCATTTAAATCTACTTTATTTTCCTCTATTATTCCTGGTAGTGGTCAAGTCCATAATAATATAATAAGAACAAACACTACAAAAAATAGATTGTGGTGGAAATTACCATTGATATATGGAGGGTTAGGAACAACGCTTTATCTTATAAACTTTAATAATCAAGAATTTAATAGCATTAAAAATGAAAGATTAAGTAGAATAGACGGTAATAGCCCAATATATTACGCACAATATTCTGAAAATCAACTTAGAGAAATTCAAGATGAATATAGAAGGTTAAGAGATTTATCAGTTATTTCCTTAATAGGAATATACTTTCTTCAAGTAATTGATGCAAATGTTGAATCCCATCTTTTTTTATTTGATATTAGTGATAACTTAACTTTTAGAATTAAGCCTTCTTACCAAATAAATAATAATTACAAAAATTCATTTTCAACTCAATTTTCACTAAATATTAAAATAAAAACACAAAAAGAAAATTTTTATTTTTTTTAAACACACTTTATGGAAAAATTTGATTTATGTATTATAGGTGCTGGTCCCTCAGGTTATGCTGCAGCAATGAGAGCTATTGACTTAGGTAAAAAAACTATTTTAATTGAAAAAGATAAAGTTGGTGGAGCAGGATTATATAACGGTGCCCTATCTTCTAAAACTATGTGGGAACTTTCTGAAAAATTAAGAACAATAAATGAGGGAATTAAATCTGCAGGTCGTGAAGTTGTAGAATTATCATGGGAAGATGTACAGAAAAATCTTATGGAATCTACCTTTGATAGAAAGTTCCAATATTCATGTCATTTAAAATTACTTCAGTCCAAAGCTCTAAATAATATTTTCAAATATGAGCGTGGATTAGGAACATTTATTGACAATCATCAAGTTCAAATTCAAAAATCGAAAGGTGAAAAAAAAACTATTCATGCTGAAAATATAATTATTGCTACTGGAAGTAAGCCTAGAACTCTTCCTAATATAGATGTTGATGAAAATATAATTATGACCAGTGACGGAGTTGATCATATGAAAGATTTTCCTAAATCAATGGTAATTGTAGGTGCTGGTGTAATTGGTTGTGAGTATGCTACTATATTTTCAAATTTTGGAAAAACTAAAGTTTATTTAATTGATAGATCAGATAGGATTCTTCCATTTGAAGATTCGGACATATCAGATATGATTAGTAAAAACCTTAAGAAAAAAGGGGTGACAATTCATAATAAAGCTCAATTAGAAAGGTTAGAAATAAAAAATGGAGAAGTTGAATATGAGTTATCTTATAAAGACGGTTCTAAAGAAATTATACAAGTAGAAAAAGCTCTTTTATCTGTAGGAAGAAAACTATGTATTGAAGGATTAAATATGGAAAATGCTGGAGTTACTCTAAGTAAAAGAGGTGTTCATATTGGTGATAATAATACTCAGACAAATATTCCTAATATATATGTAGTTGGAGATGCAAGCGGTCATATTTCATTAGTTAATGTTGGAGAATTAGAAGGTAGATATGCTGTTGAAAGAATATTTTCTAAAAAATATTACCCATTAAATTACTCCAACATATGTACTATAATGTTTCTTCAACCAGAGGTTGCTTCAGTAGGAATCAATGAAAAAACATGTATTGAAGAAAATATTCCTGTTAAAGTAGTGAAACTTGATTATTCTTGTATTGCAAGAGCTATTGCGATGAGAAAAACTGAAGGTTTTTTTAAAATAATAGTTTCTGACGATAAAAAGATGAAAATACTGGGAATGAGAGCTGTTGGAGAGCATGCTTCAAGTGCTATTCAAGGGGTAGGTTTATTGATGAAAATGGATAGAAATATTCATGAGCTTGCAGAAATGGTTCATCCTCACCCATCTATTATTGAAGGAGTTCAGGAATGCGTAAGAATGCTATTAAATAAGTCAATATTTAAAGCTTCCATATTTAAAGACAAACTTTCCTGTTACAGAAGAATCGGCGAGTACGTTGAGGATCTTCAAAGACTTTAAATTTCAAAAAACAAATTATAAAATCTAATTTAAACACATTTTTTATGAGATTTAAATACTATTTATTGTACATATTTACTTTTTTTATTTTTTTGATTATTTTAATCACATCTTTTGGGAACAAAGAAAATAAGTCTTTAAACCAAATATCAGTTGATGTTGATAAAGAGCCTATAAAAAAAGATTTTATAATATTAAAAAATGATCCTAGGACTCTTAAAATAAATTCCTTTTTTAATAAAAAATATAAGAACAGAGTTTTTAATGGCAATATTCTATTTGCAGAAAAAGGACAAATAATTACTAGTAATAGTTACGGCTACTCTAACTTTAGAAATAAAGAAAAGCTAACTAAAGATCATTCTTTTCAATTAGCTTCAGTTTCAAAACCTTTTACCGCAATTGCTATTTTACAACTTATTGAAAAAGGAGAAATTAATTTAAATGATACTTTGCAAAAGTTTTTTCCTGATTTCCCATATAAGAAAATAACGATTCATCAATTATTAAGTCATAGATCAGGAATGAGTAAATACACGCATTTTTGTGATGCACCAGATAGTATCTGGCCAGACAAAAATTTAACTATAAATAATAAAGATGTTATAGAAATAATGTCTAAAATAGTTCCTCTAATAAACTATCCCCCTGGAAAAAGATATTATTACTGCAATACAAATTACTTACTACTTGCATCTATAGTTGAGAAAGTATCGGGAATGAGTTTTAAACATTACATGAAAAAAAATATATTTATTCCTATTCAAATGAATAATACTAATGTTTATAACAGAACAAATTACAAAGAACTTATTTTACCTGTTCAAGGATATGAAAATAAAACACCTTGGGAAGATGTTTATCTTAACGGAGTAGTTGGAGATAAAGGAGTGTATTCAACTACTTTAGATATGTTGAAGTTTGATAGAGCTTTGAAAAGTAATTTACTACTATCAGATTCGTTAAAAGAATTAGCTTTCAGTAAAATGAGTAAGGATTTTAGTGGATTAAAAAATTATGGCTATGGATTTAGATTAAAACAACATAAAATATATGGTAAAATTGTTTATCATACAGGATGGTGGAAAGGGTTTAGATCTTATTTTATAAAAGTTTTAGAAAAAGATCAAACCATAATAGTACTTAATAATGTCAAAAGAGGAAGATTTTTAAACATAGATAATTTGATTGAACTTGTTAATTAATATAAATTGTTTAGTGCATCTAAAGAAGGCCTATAATCATTGTCAATTTTAATAGCTTTTTTATAACAAGATCTAGCTGAACTAAAATCTTTTTCTATTTCATGACATATTCCTAGATTATGAATTGCTTGAACATAATTCGAGTTTTTATAAATAGCTTTTTTAAAATAATAAAAGGCAGAGTCTAAATAATACTGATTATTATCTAAGTTATATTCACCTAAAAAAGTATTGCCAATATTAAAATACGTCTCTTCAAAGTTAGAGTCAATTTTCGTAATAATATGAAATGATTCTCTAGCTTTAGAGTAATTCTCATTGAAATGATAATAAAGACCTTTGTTTCTATGAGCTTCAATACTTAAATTGTTAATTGCTATAGCAGAATTATAATAATCTAAAGCATTAGTATTTCCTAAATTTTCAGATAACATACCCATATGAATATAGGCATCAAAATAATTAGGATCAACCTCAATTGCAGTTTGGTAAGAAGACGACGCTCGGTTTGAATTTCCCAAAAAATGATAAATCATTCCCTTTATGAGATAAGCTTCAGCTATTCTTTTATCAATTTTTAAAACATCATTTACAAGCTTCATAGCTTGGTCTGTATTCTTCTCAAAAAGAAAAATTTTTGACCTTAACAGTCTAGCAGCAATAATTTCTTTGTCTTCTTTAATACAATTATCTAAGTATATTTTAGACTCATCAATCATACTTACATCTTGTTTAAAAACCGCTAGCTCATACAAAATTGCAGCTTTGTGATATTTTAAAAACGAAACATCAGGAGTTATACTTAAAGCTCGATTAATATCTTCTAAGGCAGATATGAAATTTCTTTTTTCTTGATAGTATAAAGCTCTTTTAAGATAAACATTTGGACTTTTAGGGTTATTAATAATTTCTTTATCAATATCAAAAAGAGAGTTTGAATTACTTTGGGAATTTATATTATTGTCGACCAGTATAGTTTTATCTTCTATTTGAACATTTTCACTATTATTAGAATTGCATCCTAAAAATATTAAAGTAATAAATAATATTTGTCTCATATATAAAAAGGGGCCTTTTTGGCCCCAATAAATAATAATGGTATAATTAACTGTTTAATTGCTCTATTACCTTAATTTCTAATTCTTCTAAAAGTTCAGGGTTATCTTTGAGTATATCTTTAACAGCATCTCTACCCTGTCCTAATTTTGTTTCACCATAGGAATACCATGATCCAGATTTATTAATAATATTCATTTCAACTCCAAGATCTATTATTTCACCTATTTTAGAAATACCTTCACCGTACATAATGTCAAATTCAGCTTGCTGAAAAGGAGGAGCTACTTTGTTTTTAACCACCTTTACACGAGTTCTATTGCCAATGATTTTATCAGCATTTTTAATTGCACTAGACCTTCTTATGTCTATTCTAACTGAGGAATAAAATTTCAAAGCGTTTCCTCCCGTCGTGGTCTCTGGATTACCAAACATTACTCCAATTTTTTCTCTTAATTGATTTATAAATATGCAACAAGTATTTGCTTTGCTTATAGATCCTGTTAGTTTCCTTAACGCTTTAGACATTAATCTTGCTTGAAGGCCCATTTGATTATCTCCCATTTCACCTTCAATTTCTGCTTTTGGTGTCAAAGCAGCAACTGAGTCAATAACTATTATATCAATCGCACCTGATCTTATTAAATTATCAGCGATTTCAAGAGCCTGCTCTCCGTTGTCAGGTTGAGAGATTAATAAATTATCTACATCTACACCAAGGTTTTTTGCGTAAAATTGATCAAATGCGTGCTCAGCATCGATAATTGCGGCTATACCACCTTTTTTTTGTGCTTCAGCAACAGCATGAATTGCCAGTGTAGTTTTCCCTGAAGATTCTGGACCATAAATTTCAACAACTCTTCCTTTTGGAAAACCTCCCACTCCTAAAGCTCTATCTAAGGTTACAGACCCTGTTTTTATAACTTCTAACTTCTCTACTGGTTCATCACCTAATCTCATTACTGATCCTTTACCATAAGACTTATCCAAACGATCCAGTGTAGCTTGTAAAGCTTTAAGCTTTTCTTTATTTATTTCTTCCATTTTTTAAATTTTCTACTAATTTCACAATTAAGTACATAAAGGTTTTACGTACTAATTAAGAGCCTCCATAATTTGTTCGTAATGACCTGCTGTTTTAACCTTATCAAAAACCTTGATGATTTTATTATTTTCTATAACAAAAGTTTTTCTTAAAATACCATCGTACTCTTTGCCCATAAACTTCTTTAAACCCCAACAATTATATTTGTTAATAACAGTTTTTTCAGTATCTGCCAACAATGAAAATGGTAAATTATATTTTTCAATAAATTTTAAATGCTTAGCTGAATTATCAGCGCTAACTCCTAACACTTCAAAATCTTTACTTTTTAATTGAGAAAAATTATCGCGTAAATTACAAGACTCTTTGGTACATCCAGGTGTATCGTCTTTTGGATAAAAATATAGTATTAACTTTTTATTAGAGAAATCGCTTAATTCTACATTATTACCGTTTTGATCAAGGCCCTTGAAATTTGGTGCAGAGTCACCCTCTTTTAATATATTCATACTTATTTTTAAATTTCTAACAAATTAGCAAATAAGGATAGATAATAACAATATTTGTATAACTTAATTTTTCAACATTTTAATTCTAATATATCAAATATGGATTTTAAAAAAATTACTGAAGAAAATTCTAATCACAATAATCTTGAAAATAAATCTACTATTGAAATTTTAAATAATATAAATTATGAAGATCAAAAGGTTGCAGTTGCTGTAAAAGCAGAAATTGAATCAATTCAAAGTTTAGTTGACGATGTAGCAGAAAGAATGAAAAATGGAGGGAGATTATTTTATATTGGTGCAGGAACAAGTGGCAGGCTAGGAATTCTAGATGCCAGTGAGTGCCCTCCCACATTTGGAGTTGCAGATGATCTTGTGAATGGAATTATTGCGGGTGGAGATTCGGCAATAAGAAAAGCTGTTGAATATGCAGAAGACGATATTTACAAGGGCTGGGAAGATTTAAAATCATATAATATTAATGAAAATGATAGTGTAATTGGAATTGCCGCTTCTGGAACAACACCATATGTTATTGGAACATTAGATATATGTAATAAAAATCATATTCTAACTGGTGGAATAACTTGTAACCCTGGAAGTCCATTAGATAATATTGCAAAACATGCTATTGTACCAATAGTTGGACCTGAATTTATAACTGGAAGTACAAGAATGAAATCTGGAACAGCTCAAAAATTAATTTTAAATATGATTTCTACATCCCTAATGGTTAAATTAGGAAAAGTAAAAGGGAACAAAATGATAGATATGCAACTTTCAAATAATAAATTAATTTCTAGAGCTGAAAAAATGGTAATGGAAGAGTTAAATATAAATTTAGAAGTTGCAAAAAATCTAATATCAATTCATGGAAGTGTTAGAAAGGCTATAGACTCCTACAAGTAATTTTCAATGATTTTGTTTTCTAAAATATTTTCAACAAGTATTTTAAATGAATTTATCTTTTTCTTTTCAAAAATAACCTCAAATATTAAACCTTGATTATCTCCATTTATTAAAATACTTGAAATATCATTAGGTAATGTTTGTTTAATTATACTATTCCAACTTTCGTTTTGAAAATCGTAAGAATTTATTAAAGATTTAAAATCTAAAACACCAAAAAAAGGCTTGTTGAAAATACTATCATTAATCGCAGTGTTAGTAACTATATCACTATTCAAAATAAATTTTGAAAGAAAATTAAAATTATTAGAAATATGCAAAATATTATCTTTAAATAAAATTGAATTTTGATCAATTTCAAAACAAACTCCTTTTAAAATATCTAAATTATTATCCTTAAAGTAAGGTAACAGAGCCTCTTGATCTTTAATACCAAAACTTAAAGCATAAGAAGGAGACTTTTTAAATACAGAATTTAGTTTGTCTTCATTTTGAATTTCAAAATCAAAATCATCCCAATATTCATTATCATTTTCTTCAACTATTTTTTTTTATTGAAATCTGATCTTGAAAAATTAGATTCTTTTATTAAATATCCGCTATCTAAGGAGTCTAAATCTGATTCTAAAGAATTATTTAAAGAAAACATAACATTACCATTCATCAAAGAAATAAGCTCTTTAAAATTAATAATACTGTTATTGTAAATTAAAGAGAAACCAAGTTTTGATAGCTTAGAAAAATAACTTTCAATATTATTAGGTTTAATATTTGCAAATACAAAAGAAAATAATGAATCATCTTTTGGAACTAAACTTTTAAAATTTTTATTTAAAACACCATTAGAAAAATTATTATAAAACTTTGGATTACTTTTTAATTTACAGTTAATCTTTCCTTCTAAAAAATTCAAACTTAAAATTACATCTTCACTAAATTCATTAATATTGACTCTACTATTAATCTGAGATTTAATAAAATCATTATTTAAATTATTAATTAATCTATTAATTTTTGAATAAGAAATATAAAATGAAAAATCATCTTTAAGATTTAGAAACTCTGAAATATATTCATTGTCTTGATTTGTATTTTCTTGTTTAAAATAATCTGAAATTTTAGCTTCCGAAAAGTTTTTATCTAATGAAAAAGCAGCTATAAAATTTGACTCATTAAAACCAAAAGAAATATTATACTCAGATGAAAAACAAATAGTAGGATTTGAGGAAGTAAATTTATCTACTCCAAAAAAACTAGACAAATTCTGCTTAAATGTTTTAAAATCTTCAATATTTCCAGCTAAAAAAATTGCACCATTTATTTTTCCAGGTTCATTAATTACAAATAGTTTTTGAGGGAGGTCTATATTAAAACCTAATAAACTACTATTGAAAGATGATTTAAACACACTGTAGATTAGCTTTTGATCACTTGTTAAAAAATCAATATTTCCTAAGTTAGATTTACTAATAAGTTTCTTTAAATCAATAGAAGTTGCCATTAATACATCTTTCTCAGACTTAATTGTATTATTTATCCAAGTATCTGGATTATTATCACAACTAAAAAAAAGAAAAGAAAAAAAAAGAATATTGAATATAAATTTCATGTTAATTTCTAATAGCATGTAAGCCGGGTAATTCTTTACCTTCAAGATATTCAAGCATAGCTCCTCCTCCGGTTGAAACATGGCTGACTTTATCTGCCATATTAAATAAATTTATAGCCGCTACACTATCCCCTCCACCAACAAGTGAAAAAGCTTTGTTTTTTGTAGCTTCAACTATTGAATTTGCAACTGAAATTGTTCCATTTTGGAAATTACTCATTTCAAAAACTCCCATTGGTCCATTCCATAATATCAAGGAGGAATTCACAATAATATTATTAAAAATTTTGATAGAATCTGGGCCAATATCTAGCCCCATTTCATCATTTGGTATTAAATCAATAGTTCTAATATTATATTCTAAATCGTTACTGAACTCTTTACAACATAATGAATCTGTTGGAAGATGAATTTTAACGTCTTTATCAGCTGCTTTTTTTAATATTTCTAGCGCTAAATCTAAATATTGATCTTCAACTAATGATTTACCTATAAGCCCATTTTGAGCTTTAATAAATGTGTAAGCCATTCCACCACCTATAATTAAGTGATCTACTTTATCTAAAAGATTTAAAATTATAGTGATTTTAGAAGATACTTTTGCACCTCCAACAATTGCTGTAAGTGGATGTAAATTGCTATTTAAAACTTTGTCTACACAACTAATTTCTTTTTCTATCAAAAGTCCAAACATTTTATCATTTGGAAAATAGTTAGCTATTAATGAAGTAGAGGAATGTGCTCTATGTGAAGTTCCAAAAGCGTCATTTACGTAAACATCTCCGTGATTAGATAATTTTTGAGCAAAATCTTTATCTCCATTTTTTTCTTCTTTATGAAATCTTAAATTCTCAAGCAAAACAACAGATCCATTTTCTAAGTTTTTAGTTGTTTTAAATGACTCATCGCTTACACAGTCAGAACAAAAGATTATTTTTTTTTCTAAAAGAGATTCAAGACTGGGAATTATTTGGCTTAATGAGAATTCCTTATTAGGTTCATCATTAGGCCTGCCTAAATGTGACATTAAAACAATACTTCCTCCATCATTAAGTATCTTTTCTAGGGTTGGTATTGCCATTTTAATTCTAGTGTTATCTGTTACATTTCCATTGTTATCAATTGGAACATTAAAGTCGACTCGAATTAAAGCTCTTTTATTTTTAAAATTATAAGATTTTAAATCCATTTTAAATAAATATTTATTCAGCTAAAATACCAGATTAAAAAAGAATTTATACATTCATGATATATATATTTTAAAAATTATTTAATGAAGTTAGTTTCTTGGAATTTAAATGGGATAAGAGCTGTAGAAAAAAAAGGTCTTTCTACTATTTTAGAACATATTAACGCTGATATTATTGGGTTTCAAGAAACCAAAGCTCAAGATGATCAAGTATTAGAAGCATTAAAAGAGGTTTCTGGTTATCATATATTTTCCAATAGTGCTGTTAAAAAAGGATATAGTGGAACTGCAATTTTATCAAAAAAAGAACCCATTAAAGTTACTTATGGATTAGGAATTGAAGAACACGACCAAGAGGGAAGGCTTATTTGTGCAGAATATGAAGACTTTTATTACATCACTGTTTATGTACCCAATAGCGGAAATGGATTAGTTAGATTAAAATACAGAACAAAGTGGGATAATGATTTATTAGAATTTGTTAATAATAAAGACAAACCTGTATTTCTTTGTGGAGATTTAAATGTTGCTCACCAAGAATTAGATTTAAAAAATCCAAAATCAAACTATAATAAAACTGCAGGATATACTCAGTTTGAGATTGATGGAATGACAAATTATATAAATTCGGGTTTTACAGATACTTTTAGACACTTCTATCCTCAGGAAATTAAATACTCATGGTGGAGTTATAGGTTTAGCGCTAGATTAAAAAATATTGGATGGAGATTAGATTATTTTCTTGCATCTAAAGAAGCTCTTAATATGGTTAATGATGCATTTATACTAAATGATGTGATGGGATCTGACCATTGTCCAGTGGGAATAGAATTAAAATAAATCTACATTTGTTTTATCCACCCATTTATTAAAAATCTTTCTCTTGCTAAAATTGCTTCTTCTTTGTTTTTGTAAAGATTAAGTACAACCCAATAATTAGGGGAATTATTTTTTTTAATTATTTTACAATACTTAAACCCTTTATTTTTCATTTGATTTCCAAATGCTACAGCATTTATCTTTTCTTGGTAACTCCCAACAATTAATGCAATATCATTTTCAAGTTTATTGACCTCTACAATTTCATTATCAATTTCTAATGTATAATTGTCTTTTAAGGATGAAGATTTTTTTTCATCTATACTTAATAAGCTTATTTTCTGATTATTTATTAATTCATTTTCTTGTGGCTCGTAGCAAACAAATGAAAGCATTGCAAATAAAACTGAGCAAGAAAATAAAAATATAATTTTCTTATTACCCAATAATTTTTGATAACCATCATTTGAAAAATCAGAATTTTTGAATTTTTTATTCATTTATAACTTAATTACAAATCTATTTACTCAAAATATAATATAAAAGTTACATTGGGTAAGGAATTTCATAAGAATAAACTATAATTTGAAAGCCTTTATTGTTATGTAAACATTTTCAATTGGTCTATTTTTACCATCTGTAATTTGATCACTAATTTTGTCTACAATAGACATTCCACTAATCACTTCTCCAAAGACAGTATATTCATTATCTAAATGTGGGCTTCCTCCTACCTTTCTATATGTAGCACGATTTTTTTCAGGAATTTCGATTTTATATTTTTTTTCTATTTCGTTCATATAATTATCAGATAAAGGTCCTTTTTGAACAATATAAAAACTAAATGGACTTGACGACAAGTTATATTTGCTTGGATCCTTATAATATTGCTCTTGAACAGCCATAGCAATTGCCCCTCTTTTATGAATATTTAAAGTATTGATTTCCGGAGGAATTCTATACATGCCAATTTTAGCCATTTTTTGTAATCTATTATTTTTATCGCTATTCCCTCCCTGAATTATAAAGTTTTTAATAACCCTATAAAATATTGTAGAATCAAAAAAATTTCTTTTAGAAAGTAAAATAAAATTTGATCTGTGTAATGGAGTGTTTTCATATAGCTTAATTTTTATATCACCGAATTTTGTGGTAATTACAACAGTATTTTCATTATTAATGTTTCCAAATTCAAAAAGCTTTTCCTTAACATTTTGATTATTAATCAAGTTGGTTTTAAGAACCTTTTTATTATCTGTTTTTTTTGTTTTTAAATTGGTAATATTAATATAATTACTTTTTTTAGGCTTTGTAAAGTATTCTTTTGGAGGTTGGTTATCACAACTAAATAATAATAAAGCAAGAAAAAATGATGAAATTATTTTCATATAATAAATGAAAGAAAAAGAAATATAATTCCAAAAACAGAAATACTAGATATTATATAAGTTGACAATATATAAACAACATTTGGTCCCTTTGATAAAATGGTAATTAAAGGCAGAAGAAGAAGAATAAAATAGAAATAAAAAACTCTGTAAACACAAAAGTTATTTATAATGCTTAATATTTCACCTTGATTATTAAAGTTTATATGTGTGTTTTGATTAAATATCTGACTTCTTTGTAGAGTTAACTGATTATTTTTAATTTGATTAATATATTTTACTTTATCCAAGGAAACACCAAATTCAATTTTTTTTTTATTAAAATCTAGACATTCTAATGCCAAAGTACCAGATTCCATATCAATATATTTTTTAACTATTTTAACATTTATAGAATTAGTCGGGAGTAATTTAAAATCCATAAGAATTAAAAAAGCAACGCCAACAGCTATCCAACTAATTAATGGAATAAACCAACTGAAATAAGAGTTTTGTATATTGTAATATGTGATTTCATTAACTTTCTCTTCTTTAATTTTTTTGTAATAAGCATATTTCTTAGCCCATTCCATTCTTTTATTAAGTTCTTCTTCTGAATATCGGGATCTAGACTTGGATTTTTTAAAAGAATTGCTTACTGGATTTTCAAGTATTTTATGCTTATCATCAGTCAAATAAGCATAAGCTTCATTAATTTCAATGAATATATTTTTTGCATTAATAGAACTATTTTTGTCGGGATGATATTTTTTAGCAAGCTTTCGATAAGCAGCTTTAATTTCATGTTTATTAGCAGAAGGAGATATTCCTAAAGATTTATAATAATTCTTAACCATTGTGCATATCTAAACTACAGTATTTTACAGATGCAAGAAAATTTATTAATGTATATTTCTATATTTGAACAAAATATACCAATATGTCTCACAATCTATTAAAAGGAAAAAAAGGAATTATTTTTGGAGCATTGAACGACATGTCCATAGCTTGGAAAGTTGCTGAAAGAGCTCATGAAGAAGGTGCAACATTCACACTTACTAATGCACCAATTGCTATGCGAATGGGCGCTATTAATGATTTAGCTAAAAAAACCAATTCTAAAGTTATACCAGCAGATGCTACATCCGTTGAAGATTTAAAAAATCTTTTTAATGAATCTCAGGAAATACTTGGAGGAAAAATAGATTTTGTACTTCACTCTATCGGAATGTCTCCTAATGTTAGAAAAAAGAAAAAATATTCTAATTTAAATTACGAATGGTATAAGAAAACTTTAGATGTCTCCGCAATGTCATTACACAAAGTTTTGCAAGTCTCTTCTGAATTAGATGCTATGAATGAATGGGGTTCAGTTGTAGCTCTATCTTACATTGCAGCACAAAGAATTTTTCCAGATTATAATGATATGGCTGATGCTAAATCTTTATTAGAATCTATTACTAGAAGTTTTGGCTATCACTATGGTACTTCAAGGAAAGTGAGAATAAATACTATTTCTCAGTCTCCTACAGTCACAACTGCAGGAAGTGGTGTGACAGGTTTTGATAAATTTATTGATTTTAGTGAAAAAATGAGTCCTTTAGGAAATGCAGGATCGTTGGATTGTGCAAACTACTGCATATCCATGTTTAGTGACTTAACAAAATATGTAACAATGCAAAATCTATTTCACGATGGAGGATTCTCATCTACAGGTGTTACAGAAGCTGTAATGGATAGATTTGGAGAATAATGATTGAAGAAATTTACAATGCTTTTTTAAGTTGTAATCAAAATATAGCAACTGACACTAGAAAAATTTGTAAAAATGATCTTTTTTTCGCCTTAAAAGGACCTAATTTTAATGGTAATGAATATGTTGAAAAAGCCATTAGTCTGGGTGCAAAATATGCTGTAATAGATCAAGAAAAGTACTTTGTAAATGGGAAAACATTTCTTGTTAAAAACGTATTAGAATCATTACAGAAACTAGCTCTACATCATCGGAAAATAATTAAAAACATACCTATTATTGGTATAACAGGAACTAATGGAAAAACTACTACTAAAGAACTTATGGGATCAGTTCTTAGTCAGAAATTTAAAATTCTTATCACTGAAGGTAATTTAAACAATCATATAGGTGTTCCATTAACAATTCTTAAAATTTCAAAAAAACATGAAATTGCTGTTGTAGAAATGGGAGCAAGTAAAAAAGGAGATATTAAAGAACTTGTCGAAATAGCTTTACCAAATTATGGGATTATCACCAATATTGGCAAAGCCCATTTAGAGGGATTTGGAAATATAAATACTGTTAAAGAAACTAAGTTTGAACTGTATGATTTTATTATAAAAACAAAAGGAGAAATTATTGTCAACAAAGACGATAAAGTTTTAATTAATTATATACCAGAAAATATAAAAAAACATACCTATGGTTTAAAAAATGCGAATATCACTGGTGAAGTGGTAAACCAATCTCCAACTGTTGAAATTAAATTAAATAATTTTAATGGAACTCAAGAAATAATTAAAACAAACCTACTTGGATCATACAATAAAAGTAATCTGCTAGCAGCTGTAACCGTTGGAAAAATATTTGGAGTAAATGATAAATTAATAATAAATTCCATTACGAAATATTCTCCAACTAATAATAGATCTCAGTTAATAGAAACTAAAAAAAATACCGTAATAGCAGATTGTTACAATGCAAACCCTACTAGTACACTTGAATCAATAATGAGTTTTAAATCGATAGCTCATAAAAGTAAATTAATAATTTTAGGAGATATGCTTGAATTAGGTGAGTCTTCAGAAATTGAGCATCAACAAATTACCGATTATTTAATGGCCACATCAATAAATGTAATTTTAGTTGGGAAATGTTATCAAAAAACTAGTAATCATTTTGAAAAATTTCAAAATACTAACTTATTAATTAATTTTTTGAAGAAGAAGAATGTTAATGATAGTTTAATTTTATTAAAAGGTTCAAGAGGTATTAAATTGGAACAAATTTTAAAAGAAAATATACTTTAATGAGTCCAGGAGATTTTTTCATAACGTTTTTTGTTGCATTAATTTTTTTAGGAGGAATCACCATAGGTTACAAACTATATAAGTGGAATATGGATGATTTTCAAAGAAAAAAAGAAAGAAATAGAAAAATCAAAAACAACAATAAAATTAAAAAAGTATAATTAAGAATATTTAAACCGGAAAAGAATTAATTTAAAACCGATTTCTTAAAACTAAATTGGTTTGGAGTAACCATTTGTTCTTTAACAGCATACATTACAATTCCTGCTGTATTATTAACACCCAATTTTTTCATTATGTTTTTACGGTGAGTGTTAACTGTATGGTTACTTAAATAAACAATTGCTGCAATTTGTGAATTAGTATAACCCTCTGCAATAAACTGAATAATTTGAAGTTCTCTATCACTTAAGTTTACTGGATTAGGATCCAAAGATTTGAATGAAATATTATTAGGATTAATATTTTCTGTTCTCATTTGTTTAACAATGTCATTACAAAAGAACTTTTTACCTTTTGAAGTAGCATTAAATGCATCTTTTATTTCAACAGCCGAACATTCCTTTTTAATATGGCTTTCAATACCAGCTCTAACAGCTTGAACTATAGTTTGAGCATTTGTATATGGTGTTACCGCCATAACCAACATTTTAGGATATTTATTTTTTAGTTCAACTATATTATCTAATGAAAATCCCTTTGAAGTGTAATCAATAATTAGGAAACAATTTAGTGAGTTTTTTAAACAGTCCTTAAGAGATAATAAATTGGATGCAAGTAATATTTCATTATTTACAAATGGCTGTAAAATAGATTTTAATCCCTTTAGAATTAGTTCCGAATTATCTGCTATTACAACGTTTTTTACCAAAGCTTATTAAGAATGATTATAAATAAAGAACTAATATACTATTCTCATCAAGAAAAAAAGCATTTGTTTGTAAAAGAATATTAATATTTTTAAAGAATGTATAGTAAAGAATATAAAAGTGAGATGAAAAAACTTTTTTATACAAGTTTTGGGAAATATATGTCAAAAAATAAATCCATTAATGACACTAAAATAAAATGGCTTAATTATAAAACAAATATTAAAGACCTATATTTTAAAATTGATTGTAATGAAAACTACACTAAAATTTTAATTGATATTCAACATAATGATGATGAAATTAGAAATTTATTTTTTGCTCAATTTTTAGAATTAGAAAAATTATTTATAAAAACTATGGGTGAAAAGTGGACATGGGATAGTGAGTATTTAAATTCTTACGGGCAAAAATCCTCACAGATCTCAAAAACTCTTAAAAAGGTAAATATTTACGATAAAAAAACATGGGTGAGTTCGTTTAAGTTTTTAGAAAAAAGATTTATTAAAATCGATGAATTTTGGCTAAACTTTTATGAGGTTTTTAAAGCTTTAGAAAATTAAAGATTTTCATCAAAAATTGTTTGTATTTCTTCATTAAGCAAATAATTTCCTTTATTAAAAGTAGCTGGTCTAGGAGCATTCGAAGAAATGATATTTCCCTTTTTATCAATTAAAATAAATCTAGGAATTCCCTCAATTACATAATCTAATACAAATGAAGATTTCCAAGCTTTGTCAGCCATAATTTGAATACCTTTTAATTCTTTGTCAATGATCATTTTCTTCCACTTTATTGCATCTTTTGGATCATCTATAGACATACTTACAAAAACTATATCTTTTGTTCTATATTTTTCTTCCAGTTTTTTTAAATAAGGAATTTGTTCTTTACAAGGGCCACACCAAGTAGCCCAAACATCTATATAAACTAATTTATCTCTAAAAGATTCTAAAGAAATAGAGTTTCCACTAGTGTCAGCATAATTAAATAGTGGAGAAATATTCCCTTTTTCAAGACTCTTGATTCTTTTGTATTTAGTTTTGATAGTTAATAGTGTTTTTTCATCATCAATTAGTTTTATAAGACAAGAATAGTAATCATCTAAATGATCTAAATTGTAAAAGGAAATTCCTCTTTTTAATGATCTTATAATTCCCTTCTTTTGTTTTTCAGTGATTACTTCATTATAGATATTAATACAACTAGTGTTATTAGCAACTAACCCCGCACTCAAAAAAGAATTTAAAAAATTACGAGATAATTGGGACTCAAATAAATTAGAGTCATTAAAATTAATAAACTCTAATTTTTTATCTAAATATTGCTTTATATTAATATTTGAATTAGCTGAGAAATAATTATCTCCTACTTTATTTATCATTTTTCTTAAATGATCGAATAATATAATTTCCTTTTGTTTTTCAATGAAACCTCTATTAGAAATTAAACTTCTATTAAGCAATAAAATAGAATTTTCAAAAATCTCTTTTTCTTGTTCAAAAAATTCCTTGTCACTCATTTTTTGATAACTAGAATAATCTATTGAGTTTTGCTCATTAAAAATATAATAATTTGCTAAAAAATTATTTGGATCCTCACCAATGCCGGAATATTTAATAGTTTCATCAAATTCCTTTGTATTAACTGTAATATTTAAATTATATCCTGGTTCTAAATACATTGATGTACTTTCTTTAAAATCATAAAAAGAATAATCTCCAGTTTTAATATTTAGAGTATCACTAAATTCACCCTGGGAATTTAACTTAATTTCTTTTTTATAATTCCCTCCTCTAATAAGTATTTTTTCGCCATTTGGATTAGTAATTTTTCCAGATATTCTTACATATTTACTGAAATCTTGAGAATAGATCGTATTCAAGGAATATGTTAATGTCAAAGTTGTTAATATTGTTAAAATATTTTTGAAATAAATTTTTTGAATCATAATTATTAAGGTGAATTTATTAAGTAAATATAAGTGTAAATAAATGATTAAAAAAGGAGAAATAGTTAAGTTAGAAATTATAGACTATGCTTTTGTTGGAAAAGGGATTTCAAAATTAATTGTCGATGGTAGAGATTATATAATTTTTATTCAGCATGGAATTAAAGGTCAAATAGTAAATGCTAAAATCACTAAAAGAAAACCAAACTATGCAGAAGGAATAATTATAGATATTCTAGAACATTCTACACTAGAAGTTATATCAACATTTCAACCAATTTCTGGTGCTCCATACATAAACCTGCCTATTGTAGAGCAAAAGAAAATGAAAACTCAGGTAACTAAAGAGGTTTTTCAAAAAATTGGGAAAATTGAAAAAATAGACAATTATTTTGATCAATGGATTCCTTCGCCAACAAATCACCATTACAGAAATAAAATGGAATATTCATTTTCTTCAATTGGATACGATTTAGAAAAAAAAATAGTTTTAGATGATGTTTTTACACTTGGTTTTAAGCGTAAAGGAACTTGGTGGATAGTTGAAAATTTAGACGCAGATTCTGGATTGTTTGATAAGGAACTAGATTCTAAACTTATTTTAATTAGAAAATATTTATTTAAAACAGGACTTCCTGCTTGGCATCCGCCAAAAAAAGAAGGGTTTTTCAGACACCTTGTTGTAAGAAAAAGTTTTTCAGAAAATAATCTACTATTTAACTTAGTAACATCTTCAAATTCAACAAACAAATTCAATCCCCTTGAGTTTGGAAATCACCTTAAAGAACTATTAGGTAAAAGAATGGCTGGGCTAATTCACACGATTAATGACAACGTAGCAGACAGAGAAAAATTAGATAAAGGTTCAAGCAAACTGATAATTGGCAATCCCACTATTAGTGAGACTATCAATGGATTAAATTTCGAAATAAGCATGCAAAGTTTTTTTCAAACTAATCCTCTATGCGCAGAAAAACTATATCAAAAAGTTATTGATTATCTTTTAGAAAATGAAATACCAAATGATCAAATCATACTAGATTTATTTTGCGGTACTGGAACCATTAGTCAATTAATTGCAAGACATACTAACAATAAAGTTATTGGAGTTGATATAGTTAATTCGGCAATTGAAAATGCTAACGAAAATGCTCAAAAAAATAAATTGTTAGGTTTGAAATTTATTTGTGCAGATGTTGGAAAATTTCTTTTAAATAATCCAGAATACCAAAACAAAATTCATACGATAGTTATTGACCCCCCTAGAGCAGGAATAGCACCTAAAACCCTTAGAAAAGTAATAAGGCTTAATGCTAAAATAATTATTTATGTAAGTTGTAATCCAGCGACTCAAGCTAGAGACTTAGTAACTCTAAATGAAATGGGTTATGATTTAGATAAATTTTCATTGGTAGACCAATTTCCGCACACTTCACACATTGAAAGCATTATGGTTTTTAGAAAATCATCAGTAGAAGTTATTTAAAATAGACTTGAATAAATCATTACTTTGTTCTAGGTTTAAATCACTTTTTAAATCGTAAATCAATCTATTTTTAGATTTCTTTGAAGATGAATTTACTTTTCCCAGTATAGCTTTTTTTAAACTTTTATAACCTAACGATTTAACTGCATTTGTCGCAATTTTGTCTCCTAGTTTTAACAGCTTATTTTTAATTATTGAGTTATTTAATTTACTTATTATCATTTGTAAATCTTTAATGAACCTCTCTGCAGCACCATCGTCATGAATTTGAGAGACAACTAAATGAATACCATTTGGGTTCTGTAGTCTTCCTATGTACCATCCCAAATCATTTAATAAGTCTGCTATTAAATAAATATTGTTGGTTTTACTTTTAAAAGCCAATAAACTCATAATAGGATCTCCTATTAAATATAAATCCTCATTTTCTTCAATAAAGTTTCTAATAGTTTTTGTGGCATTCATTGTTTTTTTAGTGAGTTCTAAATATCCATCGTCTCCTATATGGTTAAGAGCCATCCAAGTAGAAGCAACTATTCCGCCAGGCTTTGTCCCAAGAAAAGTTGTCGAACCATAAATACCACCTTCCCAGTTTGGATATACACTAAATTGTTCTTTTCTAAGTTCTTCGTTTCTGTATAATAATACAGAAGAGCCTTTGGGGGAATAAGCATATTTATGAAGATCTACAGATAGAGAGCTAACTCCTTCTAATTCAAAATCAAATAATGGAATATCGTATCCCATTTTTTTTAAATATGAAAGTAAAAAACCACCTATGCAAGCATCAACATGAAGAAGAATTTTATGATTGATTGCAATTTTAGAAAGCTCATTTATGGGATCAATCATTCCATAAGGATAATTAGGAGCAGAACCCACTAAAAGTATAGTATTAGCATTAATTGAATTATTAAATAATTCTAAATCAAGTTTGTAATTTTTTTTTGTAGGTATTACAATTGGCTTAACATTTAAGAATTGCGTTGCTTTTAAGAATGCAGGATGGGCACTTGACGAAAGAATAACTTCAGGATTAATAATTCCTTTGTTTTTTTTAGACCAATTTCTAGCAGATAAAATTGATAAAAAAATACTTTCTGTACCTCCGCTAGTTAAATTACCAATTAAATTATCATTTTTTGAAAATAAGGATGCTGTTTGACCAACCAATTCATTTTCCATTGAAAGAATACTATTAAATAGTTTAGGATCAAAAGCATTTTCATGAACAAACCTATTAAATGCTTTAGAAATAACTTTTGAGTAATTTTCACCAGGATAATAAACAGCACCAAATGCTTTACCAGATTTCCAATCAATATCACTTTTAATAGATTCATCCATTATTTGGAATAAATCTTCTTCTTTAAGTCCTTTATCTGGAATTTTATGGATTGACATTAATACAGTAAGTGTTTTTTGGATTTATTTTTCCAACCTGCCCTTGATTCATAATCAACAAAAAATATTTTCAAGTCTGCTCTACTTTCATAGTCAACAAAAAATATTTTTTTATCTGCTCTACTTTCATAATCAACAAAAAACCATTTTCCTTGATTTTCTCCAACTCTACTTTCATATTTGACTTTGTAAACCAATAAATCTGCCCTACTTTCATATTTAACTACAAAAACTTTTAGATCTGCTCTGCTATCATACTTTACTGAAAATATTTTTTGAGCTTCAATTCTAGGAATTAGAAATAGAAAAAAAACAATAAAAATATTTTTAGCATGCTTAATTTTAATGTTAAATTAATAAAAAGTAATGAATATTTGCCTAATTATTAAGTGTTGAAATAGAAAAAGCTCATCAAAATTGATGAGCTTTAAATATTTAGTCGGGGTGGCAAGATTCGAACTTGCGACCTCCTCGTCCCAAACGAGGCGCGATAACCGGGCTACGCTACACCCCGAATAAATTGGATTGCAAATGAAAGGATTTAAAAATTATCTTCAAAATAATTATGATAATATTTTAAACAATTATCATAAGAACTATATATTTGCCACTAATTAAACAGAGAGGTGGCCGAGTGGCTTAAGGCGCACGCTTGGAAAGCGTGTTAACACCAAAAGTGTTACGCGGGTTCGAATCCCGCTCTCTCTACTCTTAAATTCGCTTAGATTAAATTCTTTGCGAATTTTTTTTTTGAATAAAATTAATTTCAAAAAAATTTATCATTAAAAATCTTTTTTTAGTCAAAACTTGCTTAGTGTTTAAAATACACTAATTTTAATAGTATAAAATCTAAACGCTATGACTAAAAAAAGAACATTAAACATGTATAGACAAACGAAAGATAGCCACTACGAAATATCAAATTCTATTAAAAAAGATAAAGCATCTTTAGTCTTAGAATCCTATTTATCTAACGTTAAAAACGAAATTAACAAGGATAATTATACGGATTTTGTTAGTTACTTAAAAAGTAATAATTATAAAATTGTGACATAATGTTTGAAGAAATTGGAAGAAAATTAAATTTTATAATCCTAACTCTAATAGTAACTGCAATTTTATTTGGAAATGAAGCATACAACTATAAAATTAATTCAGAACTTAAGATTGACAGTGGAGATACTGCATGGATGATTGTGTCATGTGCATTGGTTTTATTAATGACTCCGGGATTGGCATTTTTTTATGGTGGCATGGTAAATATAAAAAGTATTATATCAACAATGTTTCAGAGTTTTGTTGCTTTAGGAGTTGTTAGTGTTGTGTGGGTATTCATTGGTTTTAGTTTAGCTTTTGGCGAAAGCTTTTATGGAATTATTGGAAATCCATTTACTTATTTAAACTTTAAAGATGTTACTCTAAATCCAAATAAAGATTTTGGACCTACTATCCCTTTCTTACTTTTTGCATTATTTCAACTAAAATTTGCCATTATAACTCCAGCAATTATTTCGGGGAGCTTTGCCGAAAGAATACGATTTAGAAGCTACATATTATTTATGTTCTTATTTACCATTTTTATTTACTCACCCCTAGCCCACATGACTTGGCATCCAGATGGATTATTTCGAAGTTGGGGGGTTTTAGATTTTGCAGGTGGTACAGTAGTTCATATGTCTGCGGGGTTAGCTGCCTTAACAGGAGCCATATTTCTTGGAAAAAGAAAAAAAATTATTGAAAAACCAGCAAATATTCCTTTTGTAATTTTAGGAACAGGGATGTTGTGGTTTGGATGGTTTGGATTTAATGCTGGCTCTGCTTTAGGAGCAAACTTTGATGCTGTTGTAGCATTTGCAAATACAAGTTTAGCGTCTGCCACAAGTATGATAACTTGGATATTTTATGAACGATTTACTAATAAAAAAATGAGTTCTGTTGGAGCATGTATAGGTGCAATTGTAGGTCTTGTTGCAATAACACCTGCTGCTGGTTTTGTTACCCTTGGACAAAGTATATTTATAGGTTTTATAGCTGCTATCGTTAGCAATATTGCAGTGAAGTTAAATAATAAAAATAAAGTTGATGACACTTTAGATGTATTTGCAACTCACGGAATTGGTGGAATTGTTGGAATGATTTTAACTGCTGTATTTGCAAAAAATGTTGGTTTAATCTATGGAGAGCTCACAACATTTATGTTTCATCTTCTTACAATAATAATAACTACGGTTTTTACTTTACTGATGAGTTATATTCTATTTAAAATTGTAGACTCTTTATTACCATTAAGAGTTCGAGAAGATCAAGAAGAGAGAGGACTTGACGCATCACAGCATGGGGAACTATATAATTAAATAAAAATGTGTGGAATTGTTGCGGTATTCGAAATTAATAATCCTGAAAAATTAAGAATTCAGGTTTTAGAAATGTCAAGAAAAATAAGACACAGAGGTCCAGATTGGTCTGGAATATATTCATCCGAAAAGGCAATTTTAGCTCACGAAAGATTATCTATTGTTGATCCTAAATCTGGTAAACAGCCACTCTATTCCAAAAACAAAAATTTAATTCTTGCAGCAAATGGTGAGATTTATAATCATAAAGAGATAAAGTCAAGTCTAAAATCAAATTATGAGTTCACAACAAGTTCAGATTGTGAAGTTATTTTGGCATTGTATAAAGAAAAAGGAGTTGACTTTTTAGAAGATTTAAATGGGATATTTTCATTTGCCTTATATGATTCCAAAAATGATTCTTATTTAATTGCAAGAGATCATATGGGTATTATTCCACTTTATATGGGTTGGGATTCAGAAAGAAATTTTTTTGTCGCTTCTGAGCTTAAAGCTTTAGAAGGATATTGTACGGAAATAAAGCTATTTCCACCTGGTCATTATTTTTCTAGTTTGGAAGGAAAGTTGGTCAAATGGTATAAAAGAAAATGGAATAATTATGAAAATGTAAAAGGAAATTCTACCGATATTTCGTTAATAAGAGATAGTTTATCAAAAGCTGTTAAAAGACAATTAATGTCTGATGTTCCATATGGTGTTTTACTTTCTGGTGGTTTAGATTCTTCAATTACAACTGCCATAGCAAAAATGTATTGTCAAAGCAGAATAGAATCTAACGATGTAAAAAAAGCTTGGTGGCCATCATTACATTCCTTTTCAGTTGGGTTAGAAAACTCTCCTGATTTAAAAGCAGCTAAAAAAGCATCAGAATATATTGGCACTATTCATCATGAAATTATTTTCACTGTTCAAGAGGGATTAGATGCTATCAAAGATGTTATTTATCATTTAGAAACTTACGATGTTACAACAATTAGAGCATCTACTCCAATGTACCTAATGGCAAGAGTCATAAAATCAATGGGTATTAAAATGGTAATTTCTGGGGAGGGAGCAGATGAAATTTTTGGAGGTTATCTTTATTTTCATAAAGCTCCTAACGAAGAGGAATTTCATAAAGAGACTGTAAGAAAACTAGAAAAACTTCACCAGTACGATTGTCTTAGAGCAAATAAATCACTAGCTGCTTGGGGAATAGAAGGAAGAGTTCCTTTTTTAGATAAGGAATTTTTAGATGTTGCTATGAGTATTAATCCCAAGGATAAAATGATTTCTGAAAATAAAATGGAAAAATGGATTCTTAGAAAAGCATTTGAAGATCTTCTGCCCGAAGAAATTGCTTGGAGGCAAAAAGAACAATTTTCAGATGGAGTTGGTTATAATTGGATAGACGAGCTTAAAAAACTAGTAAATAATGAAGTAAGCGATGATTTATTTGAAAATTCAAAACAAATGTTTCCAATAAATCCACCTCTTAGTAAAGAGGAATATTACTACAGAAGTATTTTTAAAACAAAGTTCCCCTCTGATACAGCTGCGTTATCTGTTCCTTCTGAGCCTTCGGTTGCTTGTAGTAGTAAAGCAGCATTAAAATGGGATTCCTCATTTTCAGGAAAAAACGATCCTTCAGGAAGATCTATAACCAATCATGATAACAATTACAAAAACTTGTGAAAAAATACAGTCATATTGTTTCTAACAATCCTTCTCAACCTGCTGCAAAAGCAATGTTGTATGCAATTGGACTTTCAGAAGATGAGCTAAACCAACCATTTATTGGTATTGGGAGTACTGGATATGAAGGGAATCCATGTAATATGCATTTGAATAATTTATCTACTGAAATAAAAAAAAATGTAAATCAAAATAAACTAACTGGACTAATTTTTAATACAATTGGAGTAAGCGATGGTATTTCAATGGGAACACCAGGAATGAGATATTCACTACCATCAAGAGAAATTATTGCAGATTCTATGGAAACAGTCGTAGCAGGGATGAGTTATGATGGGTTAGTTACAGTAGTTGGTTGTGATAAAAATATGCCCGGTGCATTAATGGCGATGTTAAGATTAAATCGGCCAAGTATATTATCTTATGGTGGAACTATTAGATCTGGAAAATTCAAAAATAAAAAACTAGATATAGTTTCGGCATTTGAAGCTTGGGGTGAAAAAGTTTCGGGAAAAATAAATCAAAAAGACTTTGATTGTATAATTAAAAATGCCTGTCCAGGTGCTGGAGCTTGTGGCGGTATGTACACTGCAAATACCATGGCATCTGCTATTGAAGTTATGGGTTTTACGTTACCAAACAACTCTTCTACACCGGCAGTTTCAAAAGAAAAATTAAACGATATTCAAAGAATTGGGATTGCGATGAAAAATCTTATCGATTTAGATTTAAAACCTTTAGACATAATTTCTAAAAAATCTTTTGAAAATGCAATGGTTTTAATTACTGCTTTAGGTGGCTCAACAAATGCAGTTTTACATTTATTAGCAATAGCACATACTGCAAACATTGATTTTAAGTTAGAGGATTTTCAAAAAATTAGTGACAAAACACCATTTCTTGCTGATTTAAAACCAAGTGGTAAATACTTAATGGAAGATTTACATCAAGTTGGTGGAACATCTGCAGTAATAAAATATTTAATAAGTGAAAATCTTATTGATGGCTCTTGTATTACAGTAACAGGAAAAAGTCTATCAGAAAATCTTGCAGAATCTCCAGATTTAAGGGCCAATCAAAAGATAATTATGCCTATTGAAAGACCAATAAAAAATAGTGGACATATAAGAATTTTAAAAGGGAATTTAGCTCAAGAAGGGGCAGTAGCTAAAATAACTGGAAAAGAAGGATTATTATTCAAAGGAAAAGCTAGAGTTTATAATAGTGAACTGGAAGCAAATAATGGTATTAAAAATAGTGAGGTTAAAAAAGGTGATGTAGTTGTAATAAGATACGAAGGACCAATGGGAGGTCCTGGAATGCCCGAAATGCTTAAACCAACATCTGCAATTATAGGAGCAGGATTAGGAAAAGATGTTGCTCTTATTACCGACGGAAGATTTTCAGGTGGAACCCACGGGTTTGTAGTTGGTCATATATCTCCAGAAGCTCAAAAAGGTGGAGCAATAGCACTAATTGAAAATGGCGATTTAATAATTATTGATGCAGTTAAAAATACTATCACTCTGGATGTTAGTGATAATGAACTAAAAATTCGTAAATCAAAATGGATAAAACCTAAATTAAAAGTTAAAAGTGGGAGTTTATATAAGTATGCAAAATGTGTTTCATCTGCATCATTAGGATGTATTACAGATAATTTATAAAAATGAAAATTTCAGGTTCAGAAGCAATTATAAAATGTTTAATCGAAGAAAATGTTGATTTGATATATGGTTATCCTGGTGGAGCCATAATGCCATTTTATGATTCGCTTTATAATTTTCAAGATCAAATTAATCATATTTTAGTAAGACACGAACAAGGTGCAACGCATGCAGCACAAGGTTATGCAAGGTCATCTGGTAAAATAGGTGTTGTTGTAGCTACTTCTGGACCAGGTGCCACAAATTTAGTAACAGGAATTGCTGATGCTCAAATAGATTCTACACCAATGGTTTGCATTACTGGTCAAGTTTCATCTAATTTATTGGGAACAGATGCATTTCAAGAAACTGATATTATTGGAATAACTACTCCAGTAACTAAATGGAATTATCAGATAACAAAAGCTTCTGAAATACCAGAAATTTTATCAAAAGCATTTTTTATTGCTAGATCTGGTAGACCTGGTCCCGTCTTAATTGACATTACAAAAGATGCTCAGTTTGAGATGACAGATTTTAAATATAAAAAACATAAAAAGCTAAAAAGTTATAACCCAGAACCTAAAATATCAAAGTCTAAAATTAAAGATGCTGCAGAATTAATTAATAAAGCTAAAAAACCATTTATCATATTTGGACAAGGGGTTATTTTATCAAATTCCGAAAAAGAATTTATTAAATTAATTGAAAAGACAGGAATTCCCTCTGCATGGACAATACTAGGACTGTCTGCAGTATCAACTGATCACTATTTAAACGTAGGTATGGTTGGTATGCATGGTAATTATGGACCCAATGTTCTTACCAATAAATGTGATTTATTAATTGCAGTTGGAATGCGTTTTGATGATAGAGTTACTGGAAATTTAAATAAATATGCTAAGCAGGCAAAGATTATTCATTTAGAAATTGACCCAGCTGAAATTAATAAAAATGTAAAAGTTGATGTTGCGGTCTTAGGCAATTTAAAAAATACATTACCACTATTAATTCAAGAAGTAAAAACTAATAAGCACGGCAATTGGCTTAAAAAATTTAGAGAATATAATTCTATTGAATATAATAAAGTAATTAAGAAAGACCTTTTCCCAACAAAAGATAAAATAACTATGGGAGAAGTAATTCATCAAATTAATGAAGTTACTAACGGAAATGCAATTATAGTTTCAGATGTAGGGCAACATCAAATGATTGCATGTCGTTATGCAAAGTTTAATGAGACTAAATCTAATATTACATCAGGAGGTCTAGGAACCATGGGGTTTGCTCTACCAGCTGCAATAGGAGCTAAAATGGGTGCGCCAAAAAGAGAAGTAATAGCAATTATTGGAGATGGTGGATTTCAAATGACAATACAAGAGTTAGGAACAATTTTTCAAACTGGAGTTCCCGTAAAAATAGTTGTATTAAACAATGACTTTTTAGGAATGGTAAGACAATGGCAACAACTATTTTTCGATAAAAGATATTCCTCTACAGAAATGGTAAATCCTGATTTTGTTGCCATTGCTAAAGGATACCACATAGAATCAGAAAAAATTTCAAAAAGAGAAAACTTAAAACAAAGTATAAAAAAAATGATTGACTCTCCAAAACCATTTTTTATGGAAGTAGTTGTAGGAAAAGAAGACAATGTCTTTCCAATGATTCCAACAGGCGAGTCAGTCTCAAATATGAGATTAAGTTAAATGATTAAAAAAGAAAATTATACAGTTTCAATTTATGCAGAAAATAATATTGGTTTATTAAACCGAATATCTGCTATATTTCTAAAAAGACATATAAGTATTGATAGCATTAATAGCTCACCATCGGAGCTGGATCAAGTATATAGATTTGTAATTGTTGTTTGTGTTAGCAAGAAAGACATTGAAAAGATTATAACCCAAATTGAAAAACAAATTGAGGTAATTGCTGCATTTTTCCATACCGATCAGGAAACAATTTTTCAAGAGTCGGCACTTTACAAAGTAAAGTCTAAGTCTTTATTTGAAGAAAGACATATTCAGAATATTATTAAGAATAGTCATGCAAAGATAGTTACTGTTTCTCCAGAATTTTTTGTCATAGAAAAAACTGGTTTTAGGAGAAGAAACAGAAAGGTTATATAGAGATCTTGCGCCATATGGACTTTTACAATTTGTAAGGTCGGGAAGAATTTCCGTTACAAAAGAACCATTAAATATTACAGAAATTTTAAAGGACAAGTAAAAATTATGAAAAATTATTTCAATCAATTATCCATCAGAGAACAACAATTAGAATTAGGAAAATGTAGGTTAATGAATAAATCTGAATTCTCTGAGGGAATTAATTGCCTAATCGGTAAAAAAATTGTGATTATAGGCTGCGGAGCTCAAGGTTTAAACCAAGGACTTAATATGAGAGATTCTGGTTTAGATATTTCATATGCTCTTAGAGATTCCGCTATTTCTGAAAAAAGAGAATCTTATAAAAATGCAACTGAGAATAATTTTCAAGTAGGAAGTTATAATGAAATGGTCCCAATGGCAGATTTAGTAATTAATTTAACTCCAGATAAAAATCATTCTTCGGTAGTGAATAGTGTAGTTCCTTTAATGAAAAAAGAATCTGTTTTTTCTTATTCTCATGGTTTTAATATTGTTGAACAAGGTGAGAAAATTAGAGAAGACATCACTGTAATTATGGTTGCCCCCAAATGTCCAGGGAGTGAGGTTAGAAAAGAATTTGAGAGAGGTTTTGGAGTACCAACTTTGATTGCTGTACATTCTAAAAACGATCCTTTATTAAAAGGTTTTGAATATGCAAAAGCTTATGCAGTAGCAACTGGAGGACATAAAGCAGGAGTGCTTGAATCCTCTTTTATTGCCGAAGTAAAATCAGATCTAATGGGAGAACAAACTATTTTATGTGGTGTTTTACAAACAGGATCAATCATGTGTTTTAATAAAATGATAGAATTGGGGGTTGAAGCTGGTTATGCATCAAAACTTATTCAATTTGGCTGGGAAACAATAACAGAAGCCTTAAAGCACGGGGGAATTACCAATATGATGGATAGGCTTTCAAATCCAGCTAAGATTAAAGCCTATAAAATTTCTGAAGAATTAAAAATAATAATGAAGCCATTATTTAATAAGCATATGGACGATATATTGTCTGGAGATTTTTCCAAAACTATGATGGAAGACTGGAAAAATGATGACTATAATTTATTAAAATGGAGAGAAAAGACATCTAAAACAAAATTTGAAAATACTAATCCAACTGTTAATGAGATTAAAGAACAAGAGTATTTTGACAATGGGTTGCTGCTTGTTGCAATGGCAAAAGCGGGTGTGGAATTAGCATTTGAAACAATGACAGATGCTGGTATAAAAGATGCTTCTGCATATTACGAATCACTTCATGAAACTCCATTAATTGCAAATACTATTGCTAGAAAGAAATTATTTGAAATGAATAGAATAATTTCAGATACTGCAGAATATGGTTGTTATTTATTCGATCATGCATGTAAACCACTATTAGGCGATTTTTTCAAAAATGTTAATAAAAACATAATTGGAGAAAAATTTACAGAACCAAATCAAATAGATAACAAAGAACTTATTAAAATAAATAAATTAATAAGAAATCATCCAATTGAAAAAGTTGGAAAAAAATTGAGAAAGTCCATGATAAATATGAAGAATATTTAAGCTTTTCAACATTCTTTTATTAGTAAATATTAAAATGTGTAGGCTAATTATTAAAAACTTTATATGCAAAGTAATATTTATCCCAAAAAATGGTACTCAAAAATTTTGTTAAACATTATTTTTATTTTAAGTTTATCAAAATTTGTTAAAATATCCTCCAAAAATTGTTAAAAATGAAAAAATTTATACCCTTTGTTTTATCGCTAATAGTAGCAACTAATTTTTATTCTCAAACTTTATATTGTACATCTGGTGGGCCAGCAAACACTACGGATTCTAATGTAGAAAGTGTTGATTTAACTGGATCTAATTCAACAAGTATTGCATTTACAGGATGTCCAGGTGTTACTGGTGTTTCTCAAGACACCTCCCTTTCTGTAGATTTAATTGGGGATTCATCATACACTATAGATGTTCAATTTGGAACATGTGGTGGTAGTTACTTTGGATATGGATCTGTTTGGATAGACTGGGATGAAGACAAAACTTTTGAAGCATCCGAAGTAATTGGCACATGGGATGGCACACCAGGTCCAGCAAATGCAATTTCTTCTTTTACATTTACTGTACCATTATTTGCCATGAATGGCCAAACAAGAATTAGAGTAATGCAATGGGAAGATTGGCCTGTTGGTAGCGCTTCTACGCCACTAGACCCATGTGGATCATATTTATATGGTTCTGTAAACGATTTTACAGTAAATATTTCTGGAGCTTTTACTCCAACTTGTCCTAAACCAACTAATTTAACAGCAAGTAATATAACGTCAAACTCAGCTGATCTTTCTTGGACAGCAGGAGGAACTGAAACTTCATGGAATATAGAATACTCTTTTGCTGGTTTTACTCAAGGCACAGGTAGTCTAACCACAATTTCCGTTACTAACCCTACTATAACTGGTCTTAATTCTGGTTCTAATTATCAATATTATGTACAGGCTATTTGTAGTACTAATGATATTAGCGTTTGGTCTGGTCCTTATACATTTACAACACCATGTTCTAATTCTGTTCCACCTACATTAGAAAACTTCGACTCAGGATTTCCAGTTTGTTGGTCTCAGGACCAAACCGATGATTTTGATTGGACTCTAGGTTCAAATGGAACTCCATCAGCACCAACTGGCCCGTCTGATGATGTAACTGGTGGTGGTAATTATATGTTTATAGAAACATCTCTTCCAAGAACAACTGGAGATTCTGCCTTACTAGTTTCTGAAAATTATGATTTATCTAGTTTAACTAGTCCTCAAATAACTTTTTATTCTCATATGTTTGGTGCTTCAATTGGTGAATTATCTGTTTGGATTACAGATGCTTCTGGAATAGCTACTCGAGTTTTTGTTAAAAACGGTGACCAAGGAGACCAATGGAATGAAGAAATTGTATCACTATCTAACTATTCAGGAATCGTTCAATTTACCATTTTGGGTGTAGTTAGTGATAATGGTTCTGGAACATCTTTTTGGGGAGATATAGCAATAGATAATTTTGAAGTTATCGAAGCTCCTACATGTCCTAAACCATTAAGTAACTTTTTTAGTCTTTCTAATATATTTGCAACAAATGGAGACTTATCGTGGTTAACAGCTGGAAATGAATCTTTATGGGAAGTTCAATGGGGGGCTAATGGTTTTCCATTGGGAAATGGTTTTATAGATACTACCTCTTCAAATCAAAATTTCTCATTGACTAACCTTTTACCATCAACTTCTCATGATGTTTATGTTAGAGCAATTTGCGGAGTTGGCGATACTAGTCTTTGGTCTCAAGCTGTTACATTTACTACTCCATGTTTAGCATTAACTCCACCTCAAATTGAAGATTTTTCTACTGGGTGCTTTACCAACAATATGTTGGTCTCAAGCTGGAAATGGAACTCCATCAACTGGTCCAACACAATTTGGCACTAGTGGTTGGACTACTGACGGATTTCAAAATGTAGGTACTACTGGTGCTGCTAGATGCAATTTATTTACTACTGGAGACAATGAATGGCTTATTTCTCCTCAATACGATTTTTCTACTGGCGGTCCTTATCAAATTGAGTTTGATTTTGGAGTATTTCCAGCAAATGGAACATCACCTGGAACTTTAGGTTCTGATGACAGAGTTGAAGTATTAATAACAAGAGACGGTGGAGCATCTTGGAGTGTTATAAGAAATTTTAATAACAATTATGTCACTTCTTTAGGCGGTAGTCATGAAATTGTTGGCCTTCCAAACGATAGTGGAACAGTTCAATTTGCATTCTGGGCATCTGAAGGTTCTATAAGTGATCTAGTAAGTAGCGATGTAATGCTTGATAATTTTGAAATTATAAATATGCCTAGTTGTCCAGAGATATCAACTTTACTATTAAATAATGTAAGCTGATAGCTCTGTTGATCTTTCTTGGTTTATAGTTGGATCAGAAACATCATGGAATATTCAATATGGCCAACCCGGATTTACTATTGGTACAGGTTCTAATTTAGTATCTAGTTCAAATACATATACTTTAACTAATTTAAATTCTGCAAATAATTATGATGTTTATGTTCAAGCAATATGTTCTCCTACTGAGGTTAGCTTGTGGGTTGGGCCATTAAATTTTACTACTCTTGAAGTTTGTCCTAGCCCAACTAATTTGTCTGATAGTAACACTACTGCAAATAGTGCTGATTTATATTGGACAGTGGGTGGTAGTGAAACAAGCTTGGGTAATAGAATATGGAACTTTCAGGTTTTTCCCAAGGAAGTGGAACTGTTGTTTCTGCAACAACTAATCCATATGTTTTAACAGGATTAGTTTCTTCTACAGATTACGACTACTATTTAAGAGCTGATTGCGGAACAGATACTAGTTTTTGGGCAGGTCCCCATTCATTTACAACTGCATTCCAATGTCCTGCAAATGCTGTTTGCGGAACATATAATAGTGGAGATATTCCATCTGATTTCGATTATTTAGCCAATGGTCAAGTATCTTCTTGTCCTGGGACAATTGATGTTGTTATACCAACTGGGTATGTTCTTGACAGCATACAAACAATGTATGATATGACTGCAACTGGTGGTGCTTGGATGAGTGAACAAAGGTCTAGAATATTTGTTCCTTCGATTGGAGCAGGAGAACAAGTTTCAGCTTCTGGAACAGGAGGAAGTCTTGCAGGAACTGAGAGTTACTCTAGAATGACTAATTTTTCTTACGGATTTAACGCAACAGATACGGTTTCCATAGAAATGCATGCTGGAAGAACATGGGGTGGATCAGGATGTAATACTACATTCAATTATGTGGATAATGGATCTTGGATGGTAATTGCTTACTATGGTTTAGCCCCAAGTTGTCTATCTCCCTATGGAATTGCAATTAGCAATTTAACTTCAACTAGTGCTGATATTTCTTGGGTTGCTCCAAATAATACAGATACTACATATAATTTACAATATGGAACTTCTGGGTTTATACCTGGAACAGGAACCTCTTCTATTGTAAATGGAAACACATCATATTCAATAACTGGTTTAATTGGTTCAACTACTTATGACTTTTATATTCAAACATTATGTAATTCTGGAGACTCAAGTAATTTAATAGGGCCGATTAGTTTCACTACATCGATTCAAGGTCCTGTGGGAGTGACTTGTACAACTGGAAATCCTGGGACTATTTTTTCTGAAGATGCAGAAAATGGTCAAGGTGCATGGACAGGAAATTTTGTTACTAGCGGTTTTGGATGGACGTTAAATTCTGGACCTACTGGTTCAGTTGGTACAGGTCCAAATGCTGCGCATAGTGGAAGTAATTATTTATACTTCGAAACTTCTGGTGCTAGTTGGCCAATGAATGGAGCCATTGTATCTCCAATGATAGATTTATCGAATGTTTCTGGTGATGCAGAACTTTCGTTTTGGATTCATGCCTATGGAGCTGACATAGGAACATTAAATGTTGGTGTTAGCAATAGTCCAACTGGAACATTTACAAATGTTTTTTCATCTATTGGACAAATACAAACTTCTAATGCTGATTCTTTTATTAATGTTGGAGTTAATCTTGCTAGCTATATTGGACAAAATATATATCTAGAATTCGACTACACATCAGGAACTTCTTTTGCAGGTGACATTGCTATTGATTTAATTGAAATAAATACTTGTTTGGGATGTCCTGCTCCTACTGCATTATCTGCCTCAAATTTAACTGCAAATTCTGCTGATCTTTCTTGGACATGCAGGAGGTACAGAAACAACTTGGGATTTAGAGTATGATTTTTCTGGGTTTGCACAAGGAAGCGGAACGGTTCTTTCAGTGAGTTCAAATCCTTACAATTTATCAGGTTTAAATCCTGCTTCCAGTTATGATTATTATCTTAGAGCTGATTGTGGCAATGACTCTAGTGTCTGGGTTGGCCCTTATACGTTTACTACACCATGCGTAACTGTTAATGCACCTTATCAACAAAACTTTTCGTCTGGTAATCTACCAAATTGTTGGTCTCAAAGTGTAATAACTGGTGATGGGTGGCGATTTACAGGAACACCAGGGTACGATGCAGCAAATAATGGTCGAGCTGGTGGAAGTTTTACTTGGATAGATTTTTCTGGAACTGACCAAGGTACCGTTATGGAAGTTATTCCAGTTGATGTTTCTAATTCTACAACACCAATTATTGAGTTCGACTATTTTAATTATAATTCTATTAATTCAACACCTGCAAACCTATTATTTGTTGAAGCTTTTGACGGTGCTAATTGGGTGTTAGTTGATTCTATTCAAGATAATTCCTTACCAGGATGGAATACTTACAATTTCTCATTATCTGGCTTTAGTGTTGCTGGAGTGGTTTCAGTTAGATTAAGAGGAGAGTCTGGTGGTTCTTCTCAAGATTTTTACAATGATATCTTAGTGGATAATTTATACATCGGTAATCCAGCTACTTGTCCTCAATTACTTTCCAATTCAATAAATTTGGATTCATCAGGGACAAATTTTGTTAATGTTTCTTGGTCTGGTGGAAATAACGCTAATCAGTGGGAAATTGAATATGGTATTACTGGATTTAATTTAGGTAATGGTAGTTCTGTAATATCTATTGATTCTAATTATTCAATTACAGGACTTAATCCTTTAACATCTTATGATGGTTATATAAGAGCAATTTGTGGAGCTGGTGATTCAAGCTTATGGATTGGTCCTTTTTCTTTTACTACACTTTTTGAATGTCCTCCTAATGCAGTATGTGCGACTTATAATTCTGGAGACATACCTACAGATGACCTTTATTTAGGTCAACCGTTAGGATCATCCACATGTCCAGGTGTCTTAAGTCTAACAATTCCAACTGGAAATGTTATCGATAGTGTAAGAACTTTCCTAGATATAACTGCTGCAAATGGAGCTTGGATGAGCGAACAAAGGCATAGAATTAAGATTGATGCTCCTAACGTGCCAATTGGCCCTCTGAGATTTGGTCTAAACGGAAATTCGCTGCATGGAACAGAATCTTATGATTATTCTTTTAATTCAATGTTTGGATACAATATTGGAAATACTATTAACTTTGAATTACATGCCGGTAGAACCTGGTCTTCAGGAGGATTCAATGGTTGTTTAACTTATAATAATAAGGTTGATAGCTCTAGTTGGACTGTTATTGCCTATTATGGCTCACCGCAATCTTGTGCAATAGCTTATAACTTAACTACAAATAATATTTCTAATACTGTTGCTAACTTAAGTTGGACTTCAGGATCAGTTAATGATTCATTGTGGCATGTTTATTTGGTTCCCGATACTATTCCAGGATCAGCAATTGTTCCGGATTCCAGTCACTTAATAGTTTCAACTAATGACACATTATCGTTAACTGGTCTTAACCCAAGTTCTGATTATTTGGTATACGTTAGAACAATATGTTCTGCTACTGACTCAAGTATTTTAGCTAGACCATTATCATTTTTCAACATTTTCTAACTGTCCAAATCCGGGAATTTTATCATTATCAAATAAAACTTTAAATAGTGCTGATATTTCATGGTTACCTAATTATTTAAATACATCAGATAAATTTTGAAATTGAATACGGTCTTACTGGATTTACGCCATCAAATGGAGTTATTGATACTACTAGCTTTACAACGTACTCATTAACTGGCTTAGATACTTTGACTAATTATGACTTTTATGTAAGATCTATTTGCGACACAAATAATATTGTTTCAGGACCATTTACATTTACCACGTTGGAGTATTGTCCTGAATCCAGATAGTTTGATTATCTCAAATATTACTACCAATTCTGCAGATTTTAATTGGGTAGCTGGTGGGTGAAAATGAATGGAATGTTGAGTACGGACCTTCTGGATATCCTTTTGGATCGGGAACTTTAGACACAACTTATGTTACAAACTACTCAATTACCAATATACCTACATCTGGTGGTGGTACTAGTTATGACTTTTACTTAAGAGGTCAATGTTCTGTAGATGGTAGCGTTTGGACTGGACCTTTTACATTCACAACTTTACCTACATGTACTAGCCCAGACAGTTTAAGTGCCTCTAATATAACTGCAAGCTCTGTTGATCTTTCATGGGTTGCTGGATCCTTAGCACAATCGTATAATATAGAGTATGGTCCTGTTGGATTCCCTACAGGGTTTGGATTTACTGATACATCAAATACAACTTCGTTTACTCTATCTGGATTAAATGCATCTTCTTCATATGAAGCATATGTGCAAAGTAATTGTGGTGTAGGTGATTCAAGTATATGGATTGGCCCGGTCTCATTTACTACTGGAAATAGTTGTCCAAATCCAGATTCATTAAGTGTTTCTAATATAGGAATAACAACTGCTGACCTTTCTTGGATAGCCGGTGGCACAGAAACAGAATGGAATATCGAATATGGACCTGCCGGTTTCCCACAAGGGTCACCAAATATTCCTAACGTTTACACTAATTTAGTTACAACGAGTACATATACAATAACTGGTCTTTTAGATGGTTTTAATTATGACTTTTATGTTCAAGCTAGTTGTGGTGCAGGAGATTCAAGTAATTGGATTGGTCCAGTAAGTTTCACAACTATTCCTTTTTGTCAACAGCCAACTTCATTATCAGCAGATAGTATAACCTCATCTTCTGCTAAATTATCATGGATAGCTGGTGGTACAGAAATCGAATGGAATGTTGAGTATGGAGTTACTGGATTTCCACAAGGAACGGGTTTTGGCGTCTTAGTTCCTTTTATAAACAATTACAACCTAAATGGATTAAGTGATGCAACAACCTACGATTATTATGTTCAAGCAGTTTGTGGAGTTTCTGATTCTAGTTTATTTTCAGGTCCATACACATTTACAACCTGCAAGGATTCTGATACTACAACTGTTTCTAGTTGCGTTTCTTACAATTGGAATGGAAATGTTTATAATACTTCTGGAACATACGCATATTCTTATTTACCGATTCTGGGATGTGGTGATACAGTAGTTGATATACTTAATTTAACAGTTGGTGGTAATTACTCAACTATGGACACAATATTAACTTGTGATTCTTATAGCTGGAATGGTAATAACTATACAACTAGTGGTACATATACAGACTCTATTCAAACAACTTTAGGATGTGATAGTATCGTAACATTAATATTAACAATCAACAATTCTCCAATAATTCAAGATAATCAGACTTCTTGTGATAGTGTATATCTATGGAACGGTAATCTGTTAAATTTAACAGGTTCGTACCTTGATACTCTTCAGTCAATAAATGGTTGTGATAGTATTGTAAAACTTAATCTTACTTTAAATTATAGCCCATCTAGTTTGACTCCACTAGTGATTTGTAAGGGAGATAGTATAAAGTTTGGCGCAATGACCTACTCATTGGCTGGTATCTATACTGATACTTTACTTTCTTCTATAGGTTGTGATAGTTTAGCTAAACTAGATCTTTCAGTTACAGAAATAACTGTATCAATAGATACATCACAAGCAAATGTAACAGCAAATGTTTCTGGAGGTATAGGACCGTATGTTTATTATTGGAGTAATGGTGATTCTAGCTCAACTTTATTTCCAGATTCTGTTGGATTATATCAAATCTTCGTTGTAGATGCTAATGGCTGTGTCTCAGATACTGCAACCTATAATGCAACATCTGTTGGTATAACATATAATACTAAGGATATTCTTAATGTATATCCTAATCCAAATAATGGCCAATTTATTATTTCAAATTCGGAAATAATGAAAGATATCATTATAACAGATTTAAGAGGAAAGAATGTATATACAAACAAAAATTTAAATAGCAATTATTTAAATATTGAATTAGATTATTTAGATGGTGGAATGTATTTAGTTAATATTATTTCAAAAAATGGAATAATTACAAAAACTGTTATTATTCAGTAATAAATAACAAAATTTAATTAAGCTTAAAAGGTTGAAGTAAAATTTACTTCAACCTTTTTTTTTAATAAAAAGTAAATTTAAATTAGAAAATTGAGAGCAATTGAAAAATTAATCAAAGAGTATGGCGAAAGCCACCAAAATAAGACTAACAAATTAGTTCACTGGCTTTGTGTTCCTGCGATTTTCTTTAGCATCATTGCTTTGCTTTGGTGTATTCCATTAGGCCCTTTAGGTTTATTTAAAATAAATGACTTTAAATATATTAATTGGGCAGCCATACCATTGGTTTTAGTATTTATATTCTATAATAAATTACCAACTGCAAAAATATCATTTGGAATATTGTTGTTGATTTCAAGTTCATACTATGGTCAAGAAATGAAGGGAACCCAATTGAATTCATTAAAAAACAATAAATATTCAGCTATCTGTGGCCCTGTTGGAACAGTTTTATGTAGTTCAGCTTCGTATCAATTGTTAGGAGCTAATATGGGAACAAATAGTGCTACAGTATTTCCTGCTCCCTTTGGAAACTATTATAAAACTATTAAAGAACAATATTTATTCAAAGCTTCAGAAATAATTGCAGCTGGATTTACGGGGGGAGAAATTACAGAAATAGCTTGGGAAACTATTGCACAAAATGGTGCAACCAATAATTTTAATGAATATCAAATTAGAATAGGTTGTACAAATCAAAATTATATCAATAGTTGGCAATATGGACTTTCAACTGTTTTTATAGGTCAAAATATAACAATAGCTCTTGGATTGAATAATTTTTCATTAAACAATGCATATCAATGGGACGGTACTTCAAATTTAATAGTCGAAATATGTTATGATAATATTGTTACTGGAACGTATAGCAGTAATTGGTCAACGCCATTTGAAATTACAAATTTTAATTCAGCTATTAGTTACAGAAATGATTTTACTCCTGCATGTTCTTACTCGGATACTATTTATAGTATAACTAAAAAAAGGCCTTTAATTAGATTTAAAACTTGTCAATCATTATCTAATCTAGAAAATGATAGAAAAAATGAACTTAATTTAAATATTTATCCAAACCCAGCTAGAAATAAATTTGAATTAGTTTTTTTATTAACCAAAAAAGAAAAAATTGAAATAAAAATGACTAATGCCTTAGGTAAAATAGTCTTCTTAAAAAAAACAGTTGACTATATAGGACAATTTAAGGAAACTATTAATGCTAGCAATCTTTCAAAAAACATATACTTTTTACAAGTTAAAATATCTGATAAATTGTATACTAAAAAATTAGTGCTCATTAATTAGTTTAAAGTCAATTAAGTTATTTTTTATAAATTGAAGGTGTAATTAATTTATTTGAATGCGGAAAATTGAAAAATTGATCATAGAGTATGGAGAGAGCCACCAAAATAAGACTAACAAATTAGTTCACTGGTTTTGTGTTCCAGCAATTTTCTTTAGCATCATTGCTTTGGTTTGGTGTATTCCATTAGGCCCTTTAGAATTATTTAAAATAAATGACTTTAAATATATTAACTGGGCGACTTTGTCAATAATTTTAGTGCTTTTATATTATATATTGTTATCTCCAAGATTAACATTTGGAATGTTTATTTTTTCAGTTGGTTGTTTATATTTAACTAACTTAATTGAGAATATTATATTGAATGAAAATCTAAAGGTTTCTTTATGGATGATCGCACTGAGTATATTTGCTTTTTCTTGGATAGTTCAGTTTTTAGGTCATAAAATTGAAGGTAAAAAACCATCTTTTTTAAAAGATATTCAATTTTTATTAATTGGACCTGCATGGCTAATGCATTTCATATATGAAAAATTAAATATTAAATACTAAAAATTTCTAAACTTTTGCTGCACTACGAACTGCTTGGTCTATTGCTTTCTTAGCATCTAGTTCAGATGCATGAAAGGCTCCGCCAATTATTTCTGTATTTGGATTTTGTTCTTTGCAAGATCAAATATCTTATTATTACTTAACTGTCCGGCACAAATCACAATATGATCAACATCTAATATAAATTCCTTATTATTCTTAAAATAGTTTAGTCCTTTGTCATCAATTTTATTGTACTTAACGCTGTTAATCATTTTTACATCTTTATTTCTAAGAGAAAATCTATGTATCCAGCCAGTTGTTTTTCCTAATGAAGCTCCTACTTTACCACTTTTTCTTTGCAATAAATATATTTGTCTTTTAGTTTCTAATGGTTTAGGCTTGACTTTCTGAATTCCTCCTCTAGCTGTAAAATTCATATCTACCCCCCACTCTTCCATAAATAATTTTGTTTTTAAAGAACTAGATTCACCTTTATGAGACAAATACTCAGCAACATCAAATCCTATGCCTCCAGCGCCAATTAAAGCGACTTTAGATCCAATTTTAACTTTATTATTTAAAACATCTATATAACTCACCACTTTTGGATGGTCAATCCCTATGATTTTAGGTTTTCTAGGGATAATTCCTGTAGCCAAAATAACATTATCATATTTTTTAGCCATTGCAGGTTCAAAAGTTGTATTTAAATGAATTTGAACATTATGTTTTTGTAACATAACGTCAAAATATCTTAAAGTTTCATAAAACTCTTCTTTTCCGGGAATTTTTTTAGCCATATTAAACTGACCTCCAATAGAATTTGATTTCTCAATTAAGGTAACATTATGTCCTCTTTTTGCAGCTGTTGTTGCATATGACAAACCTGCAGGACCTGCGCCAACTACAACAATTCTTTTGGGGGTTTTAGTATTATTTACTATAATTTCAGTTTCATGACAGGCTAATGGATTTACAAGACAACTAGCAATTTTTCCTTTAAAAGCATGATCTAGACAAGCTTGATTACAAGCTATACAAGTGTTTATTTCATTTGATTTATTTGCAATTGCTTTATTTATAAATTCTGGATCTGCTAAAAAAGGCCTAGCCATTGAAACCATATCAGCATGTCCATTTGACAATATTTTTTCTGCAATTTCAGGTGTGTTTATTCTATTAGTAGTAATTAAAGGAACACTAACTTCACCCATCATTCTTTTAGTAACCCAACTAAAAGCTGCTCTTGGAACCATAGTTGCTATAGTGGGAATTCTTGATTCATGCCAACCAATACCAGTATTTATTAAATTCACCCCTGCTTTTTCAAGTTCTTTAGCTAATTGTACTACCTCATCCCAAGAACTCCCTCCCTCTACCAAATCCAGCATAGACAGTCTAAAAATGATAATAAATTCTTTTCCTACTTCAAGTCTAATTCTTTTAACTATTTCTAAAGGGAATTTTATTCTATTAATGTATTCACCTCCCCATTTATCATTTCTTTTATTAGTTCTTTTTGCAATAAATTGATTTATTAAGTAACCTTCCGAACCCATTATCTCAACACCATCATAACCTGCATACTTAGCAAGTTTTGAACATCTAACAAAATCGTTTATTGTTGATTGGATTCCTCTTTCTGAAAGAGATTTCGTTTTAAATTTTGAGATTGGAGACTTTATGTTACTTGCTGAAACATTAAAGGGATGGTAACCATACCTTCCACTATGAAGAATCTGCATGCAAATTTTAGAATCATATTTATGAACAGCGTCGGTAATTAACTTATGTTTTTTTGCAATTCTGTTGGAAGTTAGTTTACTAGAAAAAGGAGCCACCCATCCTCTGAAATTTGGAGAAATTCCACCAGTTACTATCAAACCTACTCCTCCTTTTGCTCTAGCTTCAAAATAAGATGCCATTCTTACATATCCATTTTTGACTTCCTCTAATCCTGTGTGCATAGAACCCATTAAGACTCTATTCTTTAAAGTGGTGAAACCTAAATCAAGGGGTTTTAATAAATTGGGGAAGTTTGTACTCATATATTCAACGATAAAGATAAATTTAATTTATCAAAAAAATCAATGTTAGGACAAAAGATGAATTCTGTTTACTTTTGAAAAATGAAAACTGTAGTTGTAGGTCTTTCCGGTGGTGTAGATTCAAGTGTAGCGGCACATATCCTTAAGAAACAGGGTTATAATGTTATTGGACTATTTATGCGGAATTGGAATGATGAGTCAGTGATAATTGATGAAGATTGTCCGTGGATAGAAGATAGTAATGATGCCCTGCAAGTATCTGAAATTATTGGAATACCATTTCAAGTAATAGATTTCAGCAAAGAGTACAAAGAGAGAATAGTTGACTATATGTTTGAAGAATATAAAAATGGAAGAACTCCCAATCCAGATATTCTTTGTAATAGAGAAATAAAATTTGATTTGTTTTTAAAAAAAGCAATTGAGCTTGGTGCAGATTTTGTAGCAACTGGTCATTATTGTAGAAAAGAAGAAGTAATAATTGATGGTAATAAAATTCAAAGACTTTTAGCAGGAAAAGACTCTTTGAAAGATCAAAGCTATTTTCTATGTCAAGTAAATCAGTTTCAATTAAGTAAAAGTCTATTTCCAATAGGAAATATGAAAAAAAGTGAAGTAAGACAATTAGCTAAAGAAGTTGGATTAAATACTGCAGAGAAAAAAGACTCTCAAGGTCTTTGTTTTATAGGGAAAGTAAAATTACCAGTATTCTTACAACAGTTTCTAAAACCAATTAAGGGAAAAGTAATAGAAATTGAGTCTAAAAACTCTATTTACCAAGAGAGCAATATTAATTATTTTAAACCTTTTGAATATTCATCAGAAATTGGGAAAGTTATTGGTGAACATAATGGTGCTCATTATTATACAATTGGTCAAAGAAAAGGATTAAATATTGGAGGATTCGCCTTACCTCTTTTCATTATTGGAACAGACGTTAAAGAAAATATAATTTATGTGGGACAAGGTGAAAATCATCCTGGATTATACAGAAATGGTCTTACTGTAAATCATGAAAATATTCATTGGATAAGAACAGATCTGAAAATAAAAGCTAATACTCCAACTAATTATAAAGCCAGAATAAGATATCGTCAAAAACTCACTAGTTCTATAATTACACTTACAGATAATAATTTGCAAGTCGATTTTAAAGACAAACAAAGAGGCATAACTCCAGGTCAATTTATAAGTTGGTATGAAAAAGATGAATTAATTGGATCTGGAATTATAAATTAAGGGTAATCTTTGTTAATATTCATGAAAGTCCTTTTATCTATACTATTTATATTAACCGGAATATATTCTTGTTTTTTTATTGAAGCTGAACAAATACCTTTTTACAAAAACTATTTCCAAAGCTGGGTTTTAACATTATTGATATCTCATTTAATTCCTAGTTTCTATTTAATCATTGGCTGTTTATTATTTTTCACAAGACTAAATAAGATACTTTTATACATTTCATCTTTATCAATATTTTTTTTTCTAATTGAGATATTTTTACATAATTTTTTTGGATACGACATTAATATTATTTGCCTTTTAGTTACTTTATTATTTGTCATAATATTTACATTTTTAAATTTTAAAAAAATAAATACTGAATTATTTTTAATTAAAAATGTTTTTTTAAAAAAATCAGTAACGTTAATTTTTATATTGTTGTCTCTATTAGCATCTTATATAGTATCGCCAATAGCTCAATATTCATTAGTTGATAACCCTGTTAAAAACGTGGTTGAAAGAGATTTAGCACTCTTAAGAAAGTATATTGATTTTAATACTCTTGATGAAGAAAGTGTTTTCATAGCATTATTTTCTACAAAGTGTAATTATTGTTTTGAGTCAGCAGAAAAAATTGGAATAACTCAAAAGCTAAAATCTTTCAAAAAAATAATATCAGTTTTTAATAGTGATATTGAAGATGCTAAACTTTTTATTGAAAATGCAAATTATTCTACGAGCAATAATTTTATCCTCTAAGGATGATTTTTTAAAATTAACTGACTATAATTATCCAAAGTTTTTTGTGATCAATAAAAATGGAATAATATCGTCTTATAAAGCATCTTTTTTTCAAGAAAGAACCATCGATAAACTAAGTAATGCTCAGTTATAATTATTTTAAATAGTTATTTCTTTAGTTAATTAAATTATTCCATTTTCATCACTAATATGAATTTTTTGAATAAAAATTTTATTTTAATTTACTTATTGTATTATTTACACTATATTTATATTTAACTCTATTTTCTAAAAGATTAAAAATTATGATTTATTAATTCTATGGAAATTATCTGATTCGAAAAATGAAATATTAGTTAGTGTGAGCCTATGCTTATTCTGTTATAATGAGAATGAAAAAAAAGTTTTAACTGTAAGAAATAAAAGTCTTCCTTTTAAAAATGCATTAGTACTACCTAATAAATTATTAAAATATAACCAATCATTAGATGAAGTATGCACAGAAATATTGACTGAAAATATTAGAAATCAAGAGGTTTATATTGAACAACTTAATGCTTTTGGCAAATTATACAGAAATCCTATTGGAAGAGTCATAGATATTTCGTTTTATGGACTAATTAATTTAGAAAAAGACAATATAGTTTTAAATCATGAAAATAATGCAAAGTTTAAAAAATTAGATTCAAAACTAGAGCTAGCATTTGATCACAATGAAATGATTGAATTAGCTCTTAAGAGAATTAAAAGAAGAATGAAATATAGGCCCTTAGGGAAAAACTTATTACCTAACGAATTTACAATGAATGAGCTTGAAGGTTTATATAGCTCTTTTTTATCAAAAAAATTTGATACTAGAAACTTTAGAAGAAGAATTTTAGAAATGGACATATTAAGAGAAGTTAAAAAAGTTCAAAGAAATAAAAGAGGAAGGAAAACTATTTTATACGAATTCGATCCTAAAAAATATGAAAACTACTCAAATAATGGATTTTAATTTATTCTTTTTCCCAATCTAAAATCAATCCCCTTCCAGGTGTGAAAGGCACTTTATTTTCTTCTAAATAACTTTCAATAGCTTTTATATTATTTTCTAAAACTTTTATTTCAACAATTAAAGATTTGAAATCTATTGATGCTGACTCATAAAGAAATTTATTTGTAGCAGTTGGCTTAGACCTGCTTCTCCACATATTCCAAATTATTATACCAACCTTTGAGGAAACAGATTCTTTTTGTTCAATATCTCTTTTACTAAGTGAAGGATTTCCAGAAAGTTTCATTTCAATTTTATTGATCAAATATTCTAAATTATTAATTGTATCTAAGTAACTTAAATCTAAATTTGGATAAGTTTTAAATGCAGATTTAATATAATTTATACTTTTCTTATTATTTTTAATTACTTCAGATGAAGCATCAATTGCCTTTCTTAGTTTGTCAACTTTTATTTGAAAAGTAAGTAGAGAATCTTTATTTTCTGCTGGAATCGTTAATTCATTTAACCAGTCACACTCAAAAGGAGTCTTGTCTTCCATTAATATTGGCTTACCATTAACAACTTTATGCATAGTTACAAAGTATTTTCCAGGAAGAGCAAGTGGACCATTATTAGACTCTGAATATCTTCCAGGCTTAGAGATCTTTAATGAAATATTTGATTGAGGTGTTAATCTAAAATTCCATACTAATTGATTTAATCCAATTTTAGGTGACTCTATCATTTTTCTTATTTCTAATCCATTTTCATCAAAAATTGTAAAAATTAAATATGGCTTTTCTTCATTATCTTCAATTATTAAATTACCCAATTTAGGATATACAACATCTAAATTTGATTTAATTTTTTTCTTTTCTATTTCTTGCCTAATTTTTTTTTGAGTCTTTAAAGTATCATTAAAAAAGTATCTTATTACCGAACCTAAAGGTGGGTTTGAAGCTGTGAAATAAGATTCTCCCTGAGATCCTTTCCCCCTTGAGCCCAAAGGTCTGGAATCGATATACATTAGTGAATTTTTAATTGGAAATATATGTGATTTTGAACTTATTTCGTTCTTTAACTCTCTAAGAGGAGAGTAATTATCTAGCACAAAAAAACTTCTACCAAAAGTTGCTATAACTAAGTCATTTTCTCTTTTTTGAATTTCTATATCTCTTACAGCTATGGTAGGTAATCCATTTTTAAGCTGCTTCCACTCTAGACCACCATTATATGTAAAATAAACTCCAAACTCCGTACCAACGAATAATAAATTTTCATCTTCATGATCTTCTGCTATATCATAAACTGAACCTCTTATTGGAAGGTTTGAAGCTATAGACTTCCAAGAAATCCCTTTATCATTGGAAACCATAACATAAGGTGTAAAGTCGCCTTTTTTATGGTTATTAAAAACTGCATAAACTCTATTTGATTTATGTTGAGATGCAACTAAAGAATTAACATAAGTAAACTCGGGAATTCCTTTAAATTTCTCAAATTTAGTCCAATTATTTCCCGCATTTTCACTTACATGAATTAATCCATCATCAGTTCCTACATACAGTAAATTTTCTGTTATTGGAGATTCGTCCAATGAGACAATATTTCCATACATAGTGGTAGATTTATTTTTCATTATTGCGTCAGAACTTTGAATTCTACCCATTACTTTAATTTGATTTCTATCTAAATTTCTCGACAAGTCTGGACTTATACATTTCCACTCATCTCCTCTGTTATCACTTCTAAACAAACGATTAGCTGCAAAATATAATCTCTTGCTATTATGAGGGCTTATAAGTCAAAGGAGCATCCCAGTTCCATCGTAATGCTTCCATATTATTATTTGCCATAGGTTTTATACCTACTTTTTCTCCTGAAAGTCGATCATATCTTACTAACCAACCATATTGAGATTGTGCATAAACAATATTAGGGTTTTCAGGGTCAATTGCACTTTCGAAACCATCTCCCCCATTTGTTATATACCAATCTGAATTCATAATACCGTGATTTGAAATAGTTCTGGATGGACCTCCAAGACTGTTATTATCCTGAGTTCCACCATAAATATTATAAAATGGGAAATTCATTATCCACAGCTACTTTATAAAATTGTGTAATTGGAAGATTTGGTTTAAAATGCCAGTTTTTAGCATGATCCCAAGTTTCATAAATTCCACCATCACAACCTACAATCCAATGCTGAGTATCATCGGGATTTATCCAAATACAATGATTGTCTACATGTTTACTTTTTTCACCAGTTTTTACAACAGTTTTTCCTCCATCCTTGGTATGATGAAGCCACGTATCCATAAAAAAAACTTTTTTCGGATCGTTTGGGTCACAAAAAACTTCTTGATAATAATTGCCACTTGTTACATATTTATTAACTTTTCCCCAGCTTTCTCCCCTGTCTTTTGATGAATACAAACCTGACTGATCATTTTCAGATTCAACTAGTGCATATAAATAATCTGGGTTGGCAGGAGAGATATCCATACCAATTCTTCCTTTAATAGCTGAAGGAAGTCCTGATTTTAATTCTTTCCAATTTTTACCTCCATCAACAGATTTGTATATTTTAGAACCGGGACCGCCGCCAACATAGGTAAAAACATGTCTTCTTCTTTGGTGAGCAGTTGCATAAATAATATTAGTATTTATAGGATCAATATGAACCTCATTAATTCCTGTGTTTTCATCTGTTTCCAAAATTAATTTCCAATCTTTTCCAAAATTTTCAGAAAAGTACAAACCTCTTTCTCCACCTTCATTCCACAAAGGTCCGTAAGCAGCAACATAAATTTTATTGGAATTTTTGGGATCTATTTCTATCATTCCAATATGTTCTGACTTTTTTAAACCCATATTTTCCCAGCTTTTTCCTCCGTCTAAACTTCTATAAACACCATCTCCATAAGCAACGCTTCTTTGATTATTATTTTCACCTGTGCCAACCCATACTGTGTTGTGATTATTAGGATCTATAGAAATGCATCCTATACTAAAACTAGACTCATTGTCAAAAATGGGATCAAATGTATTTCCGCTATTAGATGTTTTCCAAACGCCTCCTGAAGCTACTCCAACATAATAAACTTTAGGGTTTTTAGTATCAACAGCAATATCTGCTATTCTACCTGCAGTTAAAGCCGGACCAATAGATCTAAATTTTAATCCAGATAAATTAACTTTTTCTAGTTCAGTTTTTGGTTCTATTTTATCTTTTTTCTGAGAGAACCCGACTAGACTTAATCCTAATAATATTATTAATGCTGTTTTTTTCATTTTATTTAATTAAGAATTCATATCACTTTTATCAAAAGGATACGCATTTAATGTTGCTATTCCAGTTGCAACTAAATTGTTATTTTGATTGAATATTTCTCCTTTAACTGTGTATAATCTTTTTCCGCTTTGTATTACAAGTCCATGACCAATTAAATCATCTCCCAAAAAAACTGGTTTAAGAAAATTAATTTTAAATTCTACAGTTGATACTAATTTTGACTCTAAAATAGCTTTTGATAAAGCAGCTGTACCAACTATTTGATCAAAAATAGCAGAGATAAAACCTCCATGAGCAGATTTTACAGTAGCAAGATGATGCTCTTTAACTGAAACTGTATACTTTACATCACCAGGCTTTAAAATCTTTATTTTTAAATCTAAATAATTTCCAAATTGATTGGTTTGATTGTATTTTTCTAGAATATCGACTTCCATATTAATACAAAGTAATGAATATTTTAAATAGGTAGTTTATAGAGAAAATCATTTACTTATATTTGCCTTTAAGTAATTAAAAAAGATGATTAAAGTAACCCTTCCAGATGGATCTGTAAAAGAAGTAGCAAAAGGAACAAATTCTTTAGATATTGCTAAATCAATAAGCGAAGGTTTAGCTAGGAAAGTTCTTGCTGCAGAAATAAATGGAGAGATTTGGGATTTAAATAGATCACTTAACAATGATGTTAGCCTAAAGCTACTAACATTTCAAGATAATGGTGGGAAATCTACACTTTGGCATAGTAGTGCTCATATTATGGCGGAAGCTCTTGAATTTTATTACCCAGGAATTAATTTAGCTATTGGTCCTGCCATTGAAAATGGGTTTTATTACGATGTAGATTTTAAAGACTACAGCATTACCTGAAAAAGATTTAGAAAAAATAGAAAAAAAAATTATTGAACTCGCTAGAGAAAAAAATACGTTTGAAAGAAAAGAAATTTCTAAAAAAGATGCTTTAGATTATTTTAAAAACAAAAAAGACCCTTATAAACTCGAGCTTTTAAATGATTTGGATGATGGTTCTATAACATTTTACACCCAAGGAAAATTTACAGATTTATGTAAAGGTCCACATTTACCAAATACAGGATATATTAAATCTGTAAAGCTTTTAAACATCGCAGGTGCCTATTGGAGGGGAGATGAAAATAATCAACAACTCACTAGGATATATGGAATCACCTTTGAAAAACAGAAAGATCTTAATCTATATCTTGAAAGATTAGAAGAAGCTAAGAAAAGAGACCATAGAAAAATTGGTAAAGAACTTGAATTATTTACTTTTTCTGAAAAAGTAGGTCTGGGATTGCCATTATGGCTTCCAAAAGGAACCGAGTTAAAAGATAGATTAATGAATTTTCTTAAAAAAGCTCAAACATCTTCTGGATATCTTCCTGTTTCCACGCCTCATATTGGACATAAAGATCTTTACGTATGTTCTGGTCACTATGAAAAGTATGGTGCAGATTCATTTCAATCTATAAAAACTCCCAATGAGGGTGAGGAATTCCTTTTGAAACCAATGAATTGTCCTCACCATTGTGAGATTTATAATGCGTCACCAAAATCTTACAAAGATCTTCCATTAAGATTGGCTGAATTTGGCACCGTTTATCGATATGAACAAAGTGGTGAATTACACGGTTTAACTAGAGTTCGAGGATTTACTCAAGATGATGCTCATATTTTTTGTAGACCAGATCAATTGGAAGAAGAATTTATAAAAGTCATTGATTTAGTATTATATGTTTTCAAAGCTTTAAAATTTGAAGATTTTGTTGCTCAAGTTTCATTAAGAGATCCTAAAGACCAAAAAAAATATATTGGAAGTGACGAAAATTGGGACAAAGCAGAACAAGCTATTATTAAAGCAGCAAATAAAAAAGGTCTTAAAACAGTAATTGAATATGGAGAAGCTGCTTTTTATGGCCCAAAACTAGACTTCATGGTTAAAGATGCTTTAAATAGATCATGGCAATTAGGTACCATTCAGGTAGATTATAATCTTCCAGAAAGATTTAAATTAGAATATACTGGTTCAGATAATCAAAAACATAGACCTGTTATGATACACAGAGCTCCATTTGGGTCAATGGAAAGATTTATAGCTTTACTGATAGAACATACCGCTGGAAAATTCCCACTTTGGCTAAATCCAGAACAGTTTATTATTCTTCCACTTAGCGAACAATTTAACGATTATGCTCTAGAAGTTTTAAAACTTCTAAAAAATTACGATATTCGCGGTCTTGTAGATTTAAGAGGAGAAAAAATAGGAAGAAAAATTAGAGACGCTGAACTAAATAAGATTCCATTTATGCTCATTGTAGGAGAAAAAGAAACTAAACAAAAAGAGATTTCTGTTAGACAGCAAGGAGAAGGTGATTTAGGAAGTTTTAAAATTAATGATTTTGTAAAACTTATTAATGATAAAATAGACCTAGATTTTAAGGATTTAAAAATTTAAATAAAAAAAGGAGGAGTATCAGACCTAGAAGACCCAACAGAGGAAGAATTATTAAAGAAGATCCGCATAGGATTAACGAGAGAATAAGAGTTCCTGAAGTAAGAGTTGTAGGAGAAGGTGTTGAACAAGGTGTTCACCCAACTCAAAAAGCTATTAAGATGGCTGAAGAAATGGATTTAGACTTGGTAGAAATATCTCCTAACGCTAGTCCTCCAGTTTGTAAAATAATAGACTATAAAAAGTTTTTATACGAACAAAAAAGAAAACAAAAAGAGCTTAAATCAAAACAGGTTAAAGTTGTTTTAAAAGAAATAAGATTTGGACCTAACACTGATGAACATGATTTTCAATTTAAATTGAAACATGCAACAAAATTTTTAAGTGAAGGTGCAAAACTAAAAGCTTTTGTTTTTTTTAAAGGAAGGTCAATAATTTATAAAGACAGAGGAGAAATTTTACTATTGAAATTTGCTCAAGAATTAGAAGATTATGGACTTTTAGAAAAAATGCCAGAATTACAAGGGAAGAAAATGACTATTATCATTAACCCAAAAAAGAAATAACAATTTAAGAAAAACAGTTATGCCTAAAATGAAAACCAATTCCAGTGCCAAAAAAAGATTTAGATTTACCGGCAGTGGGAAAATTAAAAGAAAACATGCCTTTAAAAGTCATATTTTGACTAAGAAGTCAACAAAAAGAAAAAGAAACTTAACTAAAGCTACTTTAGTTAGTAAAGCAGATGTGAAAAATATTAAGTTGCAACTTTGCGCTTAATAAACTCACGGTTATTAAATGTTGAACCAGGCTTAAAGTCAAATAGATAAGATCGCAAGACGCTTCAAGCCAAAAATTTAAATTATGCCAAGATCAGTAAATAGTGTAGCCGCAAAAGCAAGAAGAAAAAAAATATTAAAACTTGCTAAAGGTTACTTCGGAAGAAGAAAAAATGTTCATACTGTCGCGAAAAACGCAGTAGAAAAAGGTCTTCAATATGCTTATAGAGATAGAAGACAGAAAAAAAGAAACTTTAGAGCATTATGGATACAAAGAATTAATGCAGCTGCAAGATTGCACGGAATGAGTTATTCTGAATTTATGGGAAAAGTTAATACTAAAGGTATTGAGTTAAATAGAAAAACTCTTGCAGACCTAGCAATGAATAATCCTGAGGCTTTTAAAGCTATAGTAGATTCATTGAAATAAATATTTATTTTAACTATATTTTAAGGGGCTTAGGCCCCTTTTTTTGTCCAAATTTCTAAAGAAAATTAACTGCTCAATAGTACTTTTAATTGGAGGGTAACCAAGTTTTAATAAGAGAGCATTAGTATTTAAAAATAAACTACTATTAGAGTGATGGTTGTCTCTTAAGAAATGAATTAATTTTAAAATCCAAAAAGAATCATAAACGCTAAAAAACAACTTCATATATTTAATATCTGAATTAGTATTATTTAATATCATCAAATGATTTTTAGTCCATTTATCTTTAGACATAAAAGTCTTTATTAAGACAGGGAAATTTTCATAATTAAACAATTTATTTTCAATTAATTCAATCCAATTCTTAATTGCTTCAAAAGATTTGAAATCATAGGTAAGTAATAAATTTTTTTGATTGTTAATTCCTTCATATATAGATCTACCTGTTCCAAATGGAACTCTGTCTGAAATTCTTGGAGATGGAATAACTTTAGTTTTGGTAATTTCCCCAAATTTTTCACCTTTTATAAGTTTAGTAATAAAGTAAAAATCTTCACCTGCTTTTCGTCTGTTCATTCCCCCTTGTTTTGCATATGAACTCGCGCTTACTGCAAAAGCACTTCCAATAGTATGATAAGAATATGGAAGATTAGCAAATTTCAAAGAGTTCTTATAATATCTTAAATGAAGTTCATAATTGATAATTTGTTGATAATGAAAGTCATCAAATTCATTTCCTTGAGTAGGATGTTCAAAATGTATGGAGGCAGAATTAAAATTAGTTTTTTTAAAAAAATGATAAATTGAATTTAAATAATTAGATTCTACTGTAGTATCTGCATCAAGACCAACAATTACTCCGTCATAATTAATTTTTTTAAATCTCTGAAGAGCTAAATCCATGCCTAATTTTCTTGCCCAACCGACACCTGCATGCTTTTGATCAAGATTATTAATATAAACTGGAATTAAAGTAATATTTATAATTTGATACGTTTGAGATAATTTTTTGAGCTCTTTAAAAGTAGCTAGATTTTGCTCTTTAATCTCTAGTTTTGCATCTTCTGAGTTATTTACTAGTGTTATAACTTCAACAGAAAAAGATAAATCGTCTTGATTTATAAAAAGAGAATCTAAAGTAGCTGATATATTTTCTTCATTATATACAGGAATTACAATAATTATCTTTAAATCATTAGATGGTAATAAATCAATTTGTATTTTTTTAGTTTGGAACCTTTTAAAATATTGATCAACTACGGAGATAAACGACTTTTCACCCATTGATTATTTTCTTTAACATATAATATTCTATCGTGTAATCTACTTGGCCTACCTTGCCAGAACTCTATTTGATATGGGGAAAGATTATATCCTCCCCAGTTAGAGGGCCTAGGGATATTAATTCCTTTAAATTTATCTTCATAAAATTTAATTTTAGATTCTAATTCTTTTCGGTTCTTTATTTTTTGGCTTTGATCGGAAGCCCAAGCTCCAATTTGACTAGCTCTTGGCCTATCATTAAAATATTTATCTGATGTCGAATCATCAACTTTCTTGATTAATCCTTTAATTCTAATTTGTCTTTCTAATTCACCCCAAAAAACATTTAAAGCACCATAGTTGTTTTCTAAAATATCAGATCCCTTTTTAGAATCATAATTAGTATAAAAAATAAAACCATCCCTATTAAAGTCTCTTATATATAAAATCCTAGAAGATGGTCTTCCAGAGTTATCAACAGTTGAAAGGCATGCAGCATAAGGATCTACAATATTAGAAGACATAGCTTCTTTAAACCAAATACTATATTGTTCTACAGGATCATTAGAAGCCATTTCTTCATTGAAAGGCTTGTCAGCAAAATCTCTTCTATTTGTATTTATATATTTTTTTACTTCTTTTAATGACACTTTTCAAATTTAATAAAAGTCAGGTTTACTACAAGATCTTTATAATATTACGCAAATTTTTAAGTTTTCATTGAACAGATTATATAATTTAGAAGAATGAAATTGTCAACATCAAATATTCTAGGAGTGATTCCAGCTAGATTTAATTCCACTAGACTAAGTGGAAAACCTCTTAAATTGATTGGAGATAAAACAATGATCGAGCATGTTTACCTAAGGGCAAATAAAGTTTTAGAAAATTTAGTAGTTGCTACAGATGATTCTAGAATATATGATAAAGTAAAAGAATTTAACGGAAATGTTATTTTAACAGATATAGACCATTTAAATGGAACTAGTAGATGCCTAGAAGCTTTTGAAAAATGGTCACTAGAAATTAACAAATCGTTTAATTATATAATTAATATTCAAGGTGACGAGCCGTTATTACATTCTGACCACCTAAATAAATTGATTGGTTGTTTTGAAGATAAAGAAGCAAATTTTGCAACGGTTGCCCTTAAAATTGATTCAAATAACAAAATGCTTAAAGAGAAAGTTTGTCTAGTAAAAGATATTCATGACTATGCATTGTATTTTTCTAGAAATAAAATTCCATTTATCAGAAATCATAAGGAGGAAAATATTAATAACCAACAAACTTTTTTTCAGCATGTAGGTATATATGGATATAGTATAGAAGCACTAAAGAAATTTTGTAGTTTACCCTCTTCTTCTTTAGAGAATGCTGAAAAACTAGAACAACTTAGATGGTTAGAAAACGGAGGTAAAATTAAAGTTGGAATAACTAACTTTCCTTCTTATCCAGTGGACACCTTGGAAGATTTAGTTGGAATAAGAAAGAAAATTGATGAAAATCATAATTTATAATTGTTACTTTTGAAACTGTGAAACTATCTGTAAATAAATATATTGATCAAGAAATTAATGCTATTAAAAATATTCCGAATGACGGAGTTTTAGATAAGGTATTAGACATTATATTTGAAAATGTCCATAAAAAAAATGGTAAAGTTATTGTTAGTGGAATGGGAAAAGCAGGACACATAGGTATGAATATATCAACTACCCTTTCATCAACAGGTACTCCTTCTGCTTTTATTCATCCTAGTGAAGCACAGCATGGTGATTTAGGATTAATTCAAAAAAACGATGTGCTTCTTTTAATATCAAATTCTGGTAAAACAAGAGAAATCTTAGAATTCAATTTGTTGGCAAATAAGCTTTTTAATGGAATTCCTTTAATTTCTTTAACAGGAAATAATGAAAGTCCTTTAGCTAAAGTATCTAACGAATGTTTATTTACAGGAAATCCTAAAGAAATTTGTCCTCTCGGATTAACTCCAACAACTTCAACAACAGTTATGACTGTGGTAGGTGATTTATTAGTTATTGGAATGATGAATAGAATTAAATTCACAAAAGAAGATTATGCCAAAAGACACCATAGTGGCTATTTAGGTCAAAAAGCTAAAGAATGAAGAATTTTACATTAATTGCTGGTCCATGTGCCATAGAAGATGAAATTACAGGGTTAAAAATTGCTAAAGAAGTTAAAGCAATTTGTGATGAGTTATCAATCGACTATATTTTCAAAGCCAGCTATAAAAAAGCCAACAGATCTAAAAACAACAGCTTTACTGGTATTGGTGATGAGAAGGCCTTAAACATTATTAAAAGCATAGGAGATGAGCTAAATGTAGATACTATAACCGACGTTCACGAGAGTCATGAGCCAAGTAAAGTAGCGAACTATGTAAATCATATTCAAATACCGGCTTTTCTTTGTAGACAAACAGATTTATTAATTGCAGCAGGTAAAACAGGTTTAACAATAAATATTAAAAAGGGACAATATATGTCACATGATTCTATGCAGTTTGCATTAGAAAAAGTAGTTTCAACTGGAAACAAAAATGTTTGGTTATGCGAAAGAGGAAATAGTTTTGGTTACAACGATTTAATTGTAGATGCCACAGCAATTACAAAACTTAAAAAACATGGTTATCCTGTAGTAATGGACTGTACTCACGCAGTTCAAAAACCAAATCAAACTAGTGGAGTAACAGGAGGTGATCCTTCATTAATATCCTCTATTGTTTATAGTGCTGTTGCAAATGGTACTGATGGGCTATTTATAGAAACACATCCGGACCCAAAGAATGCTAAAAGCGATCCGCATACAATGCTAAAATTAGATTTACTTTATCCAATATTAAAAAAAGCATTGGCAATTAGAAAAGCTATATCGTAGCTATTTTACTTCTACAACTAAAAACTTACTATTTCTCCAAAAGACATCATTGTCTAAAATCTCTAATGAATCAATTTTTTCTTTAGAAGAATTATGAAGTTTAAATGATCCAGTTGGGTGCGATGTGATTAACTTAACAGATTTAAAACCTAGTATGAGTTTTCTAAATTCAAGTCTAGAAGTATATGTGAAATAATCAGTATTTAAATTATTATTAAGTTTTCTAGACTTTACAATTCCAATAAGACCACCACTTTTAGTTAAAACACCATTATTTAAAAGTTCGGTCTTAGTGCCAATAGCAAAAGCAACTTGATTTAGCTTTTTATTTAAATCGTTAATCTTTATATTTTGAAGATTGTATTTATTAAAAACTGATTCAAATGATGCATTTATACTATTTAATTCCTCTTTTAAAAAATAAATCTCTCGATTACTTTTAGCAATTTGCTCACTTAGTTGTGTTACACTGGATGCAAACTGAGAGTTTTTATCTTTTTCCAATATTACAGCGTTACTAAGTTCTTCTATCATAGATTCATTTTCTTGTAATTTCATAGATAAAATCTTAATTGCGTTTATAACGTCAGTTGTGTCTAAAGTGATGAAGTCTGGATTATTTTTAGCATTATTTATTATACTTTCCTGTTTATTTATTTCATTAATATTTTCCTTTATTTTTTCAATGTAAAGAGCGTATTGATTTACAATTGAATCGTTATTTACTTTTTCATATTCTAAGGATTTTAATACTTCAACCTTTGAGCTTAGTTGTGTTTTTAAGCTATCAATAATTATTTTATCATTTAAAATAGATTCATTATTAGAACTACAAGAAAATATAATTAGTGATAATAAAAGATATTTAAAGATTTTTCATACAGCTAAAATAAATTCATTAAATCACTAGTTCCTATTGGTCTTTCAACTGTAAATCCCTCACCAAAACTTTTATCGATAGTTCTACCCATTAAATTTGCTTTTGACATAACAGAATCTAAAAAATCTTTACTTGATATAGGAGTGTTAGGTTCACTACTTTTAGGATTGTAAAATTGACTCTCAAATGCTTTAACAGCTTTTATTTTTTGATCTATCTCATCTGAAATATCCATAACAAAATCAGGATTTATCCACTTATCTTGTATATAGTGATAGATATTCTTTGGTCTATGAGAATCTTGCTTTTTTCCATCAATAAAAGTCTCGAATTTTGTTAATCCAGAAATAAAACATGCTTTTGACACTAGTTCTGAAGCTATTCCATGCTCTGGATGTCTGTCTTTAACAGCATTACATAAAACTATTTTAGGCTTGTGAGTTCTTATTGCTTGAACCACTTTTTCAATAGATTTTTTAGACAGATCTATAAACGAATCGGGCATTTTAAGATTTTCACGAAAATTTGCACCAATAATTTTCATAGCATTTGCAGCTTCCATTGATCTTATTTCGGGTGTGCCACGAGTTCCCATCTCCCCCATTGTTATATCTACTATTCCAACTGTGCTACCATTTTTAATTTGTTTAATAAGTGTGCCACCAGCGCTTAATTCTACATCGTCTGGGTGTGCGCCAAATGCTAAAATATCTACCATGAAACTATTTTTTTAAAGATTTATTTTCTGGCAAACCATACTTATCTACCAAATACACTATAGAACTTATTGCAGAAGCTCCTAATTCTAATTCTCTTTTATGTACATTTTCAAACACATCGGCTTTAGAGTGATGAAAATCAAAATATCTCTGAGAGTCTGGAATTAATCCTACCAAACACAACTTCCCATCCTTCAACGGTCCTATATCTACTCCACTATATCCTTTAGAAAAAACATGTAATTGATAAGGTTTAAATAATTTTTCAAAACTTTGTAAATATTCTAATTGTATTTTTGTTCCATCAATACTAAATCCTCTTGGACTGAAACCACCTCGATCCGATTCTAAAGCAAATAAATGTTTTTCTCCCGTCTTTCTAACCATAGATGCATAATGTTTTCCGCCCCTATTTCCATTTTCTTCGTTCATATACATTACACATCTTAAAGTTCTCTTAGGTTTAAATTTTAGTTTCTTAAAAGTTTCTAGTACTTGTAGACTTTGTACTACCCCTGCTCCATCGTCATGAGCACCTTCTCCAATGTCCCATGAATCTAAATGACCACCTACTAAAACAATTTCATCTGGAAATTCTTGTCCTTTTATTTCACCAATAACATTATATGAAATAGTATCATCAAGTTGTTTACAAGATAATTCCATAAAAAGATATTTTAATTCATTGTTTTTTAAAGCTTCACTTAAATTATGAGCATCTACAGTACTTATTGCGACAGCTGGGATTTTTTTTGTAGAATCGGCATAAGACATGGAACCTGTATGTGGAATATTATCAAATTTTAATGTCATTGATCTAACTAATACACCAATTGCTCCATACTCAACTGCTCTAGATGCACCTGAGTGCCTTTGATCTACACAACTACCATAAGCCATTCCTGTATTAATATAAGTAGGGTTCATAACACGATTAAAAAAAACAATTTTTCCTTTAATTTTATTTTTTCCAAATTCTTCTAGTTGACTCCAATTTTTAATTTCAATAACTTCTCCATTTACTATTCCATTAGTACCTACAGAACCTCCTAAAGCTGTACAATTAACATCAATAGTTTCACCGTTTATATTTTTCCAATAAACTTTTTCAACATCCCCTCTTTTCCAGTGGGGAACAGTAATTTGTTGTAAATAGACAGTGTCTAGATTACTATTTTTCATTAATAATTCAGCCCACTCAACAGCTTTCTGAGCAGATTTACTTCCGCTTAATCTATGACCTATATCCTTACAAAGTGATCTAAGGTTTTCATAACAATTACTTTGCTGTAAATTAAAATCATAAATTTCACGTAATTTCAAAGAATCAATCTCTTGAGATTTTAAAAATAATGAACAAAAAAGTATAATAATAGAAAGCAGACTTTTCATGTATTTACAGTAATGAAAATTTATATTTAATTTAGTCAAAATTAATCAAAAATGGCAAGAACTCCCACTAATCAAATCCCCCTTGGATTTAAAGCAATAGAATTTGATTTACCCGATGTAATTACAGGGGGAAAAGTAAGTCTTAATCAAGTTTCAAAAAAAAATGGGCTTGTTGTTATTTTTATTTGTAACCATTGTCCGTATGTAATACATGTTATTGATCAAATTGTTAAACTCGCTAATGATTATTTAGATAAAGAAATTGGTTTTGTTGCAATTAGCAGTAACGATGTGGTTAATTACCCTGATGATGATCCTAAAAAAATGAAATTATTTGCTAAAGAAAAAGACTTTCCATTTCCATATTTATATGACGAATCTCAAGATATTGCAAAACTATACGATGCTGCATGTACACCTGACTATAGTGTTTTTAACTCCGAATTAAATTGTGTATACCGAGGACAATTAGATGATTCTAGACCAAGTAATAATGAGCCTGTGAATGGTAAAGATCTTAGATTAGTTTTAGATTATATATTAGAGAATAAAAAAATTGATTTCATTCAAAAACCTTCAATTGGCTGCAATATTAAGTGGAAATAAAGAAAAGTTAAGAAAAGAAGCACTTTTAAAAAGAGCTAAACTAAAGTCCTTAAAGGTTGAAAATATCTCAAAAAAAATCACTAATGAGTTATTTAAAAACTTTGATTTTGACAAACTGAATGTTCACTTATTCTATCCTATTTCCAAAAATAATGAAGTTAACACCTGGCATATTCACAATAAACTAAGTAATTCTAAGAATTTATACACAACTATTTTTGATGAAAGTAGTAAATCGTGGGATTGCATTTGTTTTGAACCTACAGCAAAATTTAGTCCTGGAAAATTTAATATTCCATTTCCTTCTATTTATAAAATTGATTTATTTAAAAAAATTGACATCATTTTAATTCCTTTAATTGCATTTGACAAGTATGGAAATAGAATTGGATATGGAAAAGGGGTTTATGATAACATACTTAAAGAATTGAATACGAATTGTATTAAAGTTGGATTATCTTTATTTGAGGTATCATTAGAAAATATTCAACCTGAAAGTCACGATATAGCTTTAGATTATTGTCAAACTCCTAATAAACTTTTCAAGTTCAAATTAAAAGATAAAATATAATCATTAATTTTACTGTAGTATAATAGCTAACGCTATACGTTATGATGAGATCTTATCTTGTAATTATATTAATAATAACTAATTTATTTTCAGACTATTACTCTAGTGAATATGAAAATTCTAACTCATATAAATCTCATCTTGCTATATCAATAAATCCTAATTGTAACTCTCATTATGTAAACTATGCTATTATCACTGAGTTAAACGGTAGAGTTGTGAAAAAGAGATTTATTACGGGTAGAGAATTTATATTAATTGGAATGGGGAAACAACCTTCTCAAGCAAATTATAGCGGTGAAAATATATTTAAGAAATATGAAATTAAAGAATGTTTATATAAATACGATTCTATAGATTGTAATAAAAAACCTGATTTAAAGTTGTTTGATCTTTGGGCTTTAAGATATAATAGAAACCCCTATTGTCCTATTGATTGTACACCAGCTGAGAATATGTTAGTGGAGGGATTCGGTCAACATCAATTTAGACCTAGCTGGCCACAAATACAAATACTCCAAAAATATGGTATAACTTATATTAATGATTTTTTTTATGGAGAAAATCTTTTTGAACTTCTTGCAGATTTTCAAAATCCAGATTGGCGAGAAAAATATCTCAACTGCAAAAGAATAAAGTTTTTCATTTAAAAATTAGAGTATTGTGAATCAAAATTCAATAAGAATAAGAAAACTAGCGGTAAAATCATTTTACTTTAAACTCTATCTACTTTTTAGATTGCCAATGGGATTTATTAGTGGAATGAGAATTAAAGCCTTAGATGAAAAGAAATGTGTTGTTTCTGTTCCTTATAAATGGCTTAATAAAAACCCTTTTAAATCTACCTTTTGGGCAGTACTAGGAATGGGTGCTGAAATGAATACAGCTGCACTTATATTACAATATACTCTTAATCATAAACCTACTATTTCTACACTACCATTAAAATGTAATGCTGAGTTTATTAAAAAAGCAACTGGTATTACTAAATTTATTTGTAATGATGGTCTAATGATAAAAGAAAAAGTAAATGAAGCTATAATGAGTAAAAAAGCAGTTATAATTGAAGCGTTTTCAGAAGGGATTGACAAAGAATCTCAAACTATTTGTAAGTTTAAATTTACTTGGTCAATAAAAATTAAAAGTTAAAATGTTTCTATTTAAAAGAAGTATAGTATTTGTAATGTTTTTATCAATTACTAATGATTCTTTCTGTGGTTGGGGTTTTTTTGGTCACAAAAAAATAAATCGTATTGCGGTATTTACCATTACTGAGTCAGAGTTATTTCAATTTTATAAAAAAAATATAGATTATTTAACAATTCATGCTGTTGATCCAGACAAACGCAGATACGCTGTTAAGGGTGAAGCTGAAAAACATTATATAGATATTGATCACTATATAAAAAAAGGAGAAAACCCCTTTGAAATAATGCCTGAAAAATGGAACGATGCTATTGAAAAGTTTTCTGAAGATACTATTAGAGCCTATGGAATTTCCCCCTGGAATATTCAACTTATGCTTTATAAATTAACAGCTGCTTTTAAGGAAAAAAATACATATAAAATTTTAAAATATTCAGCTGAAATTGGTCATTATATTTCCGATGCTCATGTTCCCTTACATTCAACAGAAAATTACAATGGGCAATTCACTAACCAAAAAGGAATTCATGGATTTTGGGAGTCTAGAGTGCCAGAGCTTTTTTTTCAAGATTATAATTTATTTACAGGGAAAGCTGTTTATATAGATCGACCTTTAAAAGAAACATGGAGATTCATTAAAGAAAGTTATTTTGCAGTTGACTCTGTTTTAAGTACTGAAAAAGAACTGACCGATCAATGGGCAGATGATAGAAAATATTCATTTGAAAAACGTGGAAGAGTAACTATGAAAGTTTATAGCAGAGAGTTTAGTGAAGAATATACTAAAAGACTAAATTATATGCAAGAAAGAAGACTTAAAGCATCTATAAAATCCGTTGGATCCTTTTGGTATACAGCGTGGATTAATGCTGGCCAACCCGATCTAAGTGATTTAAAACAATTGGAAGTCAAAACTCAAAAAAACGAATTAAAAGTAAATTCAGCATTGAAAAATAAAAGAGAGCATAGCAAATAACTTTAATTATTTTTGTTCTTTTTTCTTTTAGACTTCTTAAGCGCTTTTCTAGCTTCATTGGTCAATGGAACTCTTTTATAATAATTCATTTTACCAGAATCAATTAAACCAATAGCTCTCTCCACTAATAAATCTTCATTTTCAGGATCATATTCTCTTTTTAAATCTTGGCCATTCACTACACATAATGCTTGAAACCAAAATGCAGTCCCTCCTCCACGATACTTTTTAATAATATCATATGCAGTAAGCCCAGTACTTCTATATATCATTTTCATAAGGTATTTACCTCTATTAATAGACATTTCTTTTATTTCGTTTCCAAATTCTTTTTTTAAAGATTTGTTACAAGATGATAAATATTTCTTTTTTGAATGTTTATTTTCAATTTTCGCGACTGAATCTTCAAAAGAAGTCAACATCGCTGATGTAATTCTAGCATAATCATAAACACTTTTTACATAAAATTTAGTTCTGTTCCATTTCTTTACAAAATCTGCATTTGAAGCTGTAATTTCTAAATCTGGAAGATATTGCTCAAATAATACAGAGTCTTTATTTTCTAAGTTTAAATTCTGAGAGAAAATATTAAGGGATAAAAAGAAAAATATTGAAAGTAAATAACATTTCATTGGTACAATTTATTAATTGTTATTGGATTCAAAATTAACTTTTAATAAATTTTAACTTATTAAAAGTTAAATTTGCAACGATGAATAAATTATTAGTATTTATAATAGTATTCTTGGTTTCTCCTTTTTACTCACAAATAGAGGCTCTTTTTGATTTAAAAAAGTTTCATTCTAATGAGAATAATTATATAGAAACCTACTTATATATATATGGAAATACTCTAACTGAGAATGAAGATTCAACTTTTAACGAAAAAGGAGTTGAAATTCTTCAGTACATTGAAAATGAAGAAAAAGAAATTGTTGCTCACAAGAAATATATAATTAAAGAGAACTCAGACTATGTTGAAAAAGAAGGAATCATGGATTTACAAAGGTTTCCAATTCCTGTTGGAGATTACAATATTTATGTAGAGATAAATGATATCAATAGTTCTAAAAATATAGAAAAGCATCATCAAGAATTTTCTTTAACTGAGCCTAATTCCCCCTACTTTTCTGACATTGAGTTACTTGATAGTTATTGGAAAGAAAAGGAAAATGAAAAAAGTGAATTAAGTAAATCTGGTTTTCATATGATTCCATTAGTAACCAGTTATTTTGGAGCTGAATTTGAGAAAATTGCTTATTATTTAGAAATATATAAAATGAATTTAGTTGATAGTACTGAATTACTATTAAAACAATTTATAAAAATAAGTGGTACAAATAGAATTGCTGGTCAATACAATAAAATTAAAAAAATACCTGCAATGAGTATTTATCCAGTTTTAAACTCTTTTGACTTAAATAATCTACCTACTGGAAATTACGAACTTTGTATACAGCTTATAAATAAAAAAAATGAGCTTTTATATGAAAGTACTCTTGATTTTCAGAGAACGAATTTAAAAAACAGCATGAGGATAGACCGTCTTAATGCAGTTCAAATTAACAATACTTTTGTATCTAAAATCCCTAACGATTCTCTCTTATATTTAATTAACTCTTTGTCTCCAATTGCCTCTAGACTAGAACTAGATATTATTGATAAAAAGGTGTCAAATATTAATGACACTTTAAAAAGACAGTTTTTGTATAGTTTTTGGCTTAATAGACAACCTGAAAATCCTGAACTAGGTTGGATGAAATACAATTCTGAAGTAATTAAAAGTGATCAACTTTTTTCTACTAAAGTAAGAAGAGGTTATCAAACAGATATGGGAAGAATATATCTTAAGTATGGACCACCTAATACAATAACAAATAGACCCAACGAACCAAGTGCATATCCATACCAAATTTGGCATTATTACAAAATTGGAAAGTTTAATAACAAAAGATTTATCTTTTATATGCCAGACTTAGGTTCAAACGAATATACTACTCTTCACTCTACACTTCAAGGAGAATATTTTAATAGAAACTGGAAAACAGATTTACATAGAAGAAATACACCAGGAAGAAGTGTTGACAATACTCAAAATCCAAATGACAATCAATGGGGAAGTAATAGCAATGACTTTTTCATAAACCCCTAGAAAATATAGAAACTGCAGTTGTCATATTAAACTACAACGGAATAAGTTGGCTTGAAAAGTTTATTCCAACGTTCGTGCAAAACTCCAAAAAAGATGCTAAAATCTATGTAATTGATAATGGATCTAATGATAACTCTGTCAATTTTTTAAAAAGTAGTTTTACAGAAATAAATATCATTGAACTACCTAATAATTTAGGTTTTGCAGGAGGTTATAATGAAGGTTTAAAAAAAATAGATTCTAAATATTTTATTATTGTTAATTCAGATATAGAAGTTACACCAAATTGGATTTCTCCATTAATTAAAATTTTAGAAAACAATTCGAATATTTCAGCCGTTCAACCAAAAATATTATCTCATAAAAACAAAGGTCAATTTGAATATGCAGGCGCTGCTGGTGGCTTCATAGATCTTTTGGCATATACTTTTTGTAGAGGAAGATTTTTTGATCATCTAGAATTAGATAATGGACAATACGATAAACATTCAGAAATATTTTGGTCTTCAGGAGCTTGTATGGCTATAAAAGCAAAAGATTTCAATAATGTAGGTGGTTTTGATGAAGATTTTTTTGCACATATGGAAGAAATTGATTTGTGTTGGAGACTTAAGAATTTAGGTAAAAGTATATTTTACACTGGTGAATCTATAGTTTATCATGTAGGTGGGGGAACTTTAAAATACAATGCTCCAAGAAAAACTTACTTAAACTACAGAAATAATTTATGGATGATTCACAAAAATTATAAATCTAATCTTCCTCTATTTTTATTTATTTTATTAAGAATGATTTTAGACCAAATATCTGGAATAAAACTAATACTTTCTGGGAACTTTAATGGCTATTTTTCTATATTAAAAGCTCATTTTCATTATTTATTTACTTTGAGAAAAACACAAGCAAAGAGAGTTAAATTATCAAAAAAACATTTCAAAAGCTTAAGTGGCTATTACAATAATTCAACGATTTGGGATTATTTTTTCCTGGGTAAAAAAGAGTTTTCTAAAATATTTATTTCCAGTCAGAAATAAAGTCCTCCGTTTTTTTCATAATATAATGCATCACTACATCTTTTTCAATGTAAGGAACTCCTTTTCTAAAAGTGGAAAGCATATTTTCTAACTCGACTGATGTTTTCCTTGGTCTTCTGAACTCCATTCCTTGAGCTGCTGTCAAAAGTTCAATACTTAATATTCTATGAAGGTTTTTAACTACTTCTAGTAGCTTAACTCCAGAAATAGACCCCATACTTACATGATCCTCTTGTCCATTTGATGATTCAATACTGTCAACAGAAGCTGGGTGACATAAAACTTTGTTTTTACTTACTAAACTAGCTGCAGTATACTGAGAAATCATGAAACCAGAATTTAAACCAGGATTATTAATTAAAAATGGTGGTAATCCTCTTGTTCCTGAAATTAGTTTATAAACTCTTCTTTCCGAAATACTTCCTAGTTCAGCAGCAGCTATAGCCATAAAATCCATAGCCATTGCAATTGGTTGACCATGAAAATTACCAGCTGAAATTATCTCATCTTCTTCATCAAAAACAATAGGATTATCAGTAACAGAATTAATTTCTATTGTTAATTTCTCTTCAAAGTCTTTAAATACATCAAAACTAGCGCCATGAACCTGGGGAATACAACGAAAAGAATATGGATCTTGAACTGACTTATTTTCAGAATTTAATAATTCACTACTTTCTAATAAACTCAAAATCTTTTGAGAACAAATCGTTTGTCCTTTAAAAGCTCTTACTAAATGAGCCTTAGGATCAAAAGGAGACAATCGACAATTAAAAACATCTAATGAAAGTGCTGAAATTTTATGAACCCATTCAAAAAGTGAATTCAATTTTAAAAATGAATAAGTAGCATAAGCACTCATAAACTGAGTCCCGTTTAAAAGAGCTAATCCTTCTTTAGAATCTAGTTCCAGTATTGGTTCAGTAAATAAATCCAAAACATCCTTAGAATTCATTTTAGAACCCTTGTAGTTAACCTCTCCCTCACCTATTAATGTTAAAGAGATATGTGCTAAAGGTGCTAAATCACCTGAAGCTCCAAGTGAACCCGATTCAAATACAACTGGCAAAATATCATTATTAAAAAGAAAAATTAATTTTTCAACTGTCTTCAAATGGACTCCTGAATATCCCAAGGAAAGCACATTAATTTTTATTAAAAGCATTATTTTAACAATTACTGAATCAATTTCATCACCAGTTCCACAGGCGTGTGACTTTACCAAATTAATTTGTAACTCTTTAAGTTCGCTTGGGGATATTACTTCATTACATAAAGATCCAAAACCAGTATTTATTCCATAAAACACCTCATCATTATTTTTTAGTTTCTGGTCTAAATAATTTCTGTTTTTTTCAATTCGAAGTATAGATTCTTGAGATAATTTAAGACTTAGCTTATCGCTTAAGATTCTTTTAATAGCTAAGAGAGATAATTCTTTTGGAGAAATAATAAATTCAGTTTCTTTCATGTTTACCAAATAATTTGATTTAACATGGAGGTATCTTGATTTCCTGAATCCATATCTTTAATTTCAACTGACATATTTAAATTAAAATCTTCTTTTATAAATATTACAAAAGCAATATTCATAGAATTAGCATATTTAAGTTGTTTTTTAAGTTTGTGATCTTCTGGATACAATATACTATTAACTCCTTTTTCTCTTATAAATTGCAATAACTTAAGTCCGTTAATATTAGATTCTGACTGGTCAACAATCATAAACTTAGAAGGATTACTTAAATTATCAGGGAAAAAATTTAAATCATTCATTAAATCATAAATCCTCTCTGCACCAAAAGAAATTCCAACTCCTGATAGATTGTTCTGGCCAAAAACCTTAGTTAAATCGTCGTAACGACCTCCTCCCACAATACTGCCCATTGAATTATTATTCAAAACTACTTCAAAAATAGATCCTGTATAATAGTCTAAGCCTCTTGCTAAAGAAAGATTAATTTTAATATTGTTTATTCCCAAAACATTACAGCTTTTTACAATATAGCTTAGTTCTTGAATTCCTTTTTGACCAAGTTGACTATTTTGCAACTTATTTTCCAACCAACTTATAATCTCATTTTCAGAAACAGCAAATACTTCTTCAAATAATTGTGCAACTTCTTTATTTGGAATATTAGTCTTTAGTTCTTCAACAACTTTTTCAGTTCCAATTTTATCTACTTTATCAATAATTACAGTGATTTCAGAAAAAAACTCTGTTGCATTACAAAACTCAACTAAAGACGCTAGAATTTTCCTGTTGTTAATCATTATCGTATGGTCACTAAGCTTCAATTCATTTAAAACTTCATGAATTAAAGAAACCAATTCTACTTCACTGACCAACGATTCAGAACCCACAACATCTGCATCACATTGGTAAAATTCACGATACCTACCCTTTTGCGGTCTATCTGCCCTCCAAACAGGTTGAATTTGATATCTCTTAAATGGAAAAACAATGTCATTCTGGTGCTGAACTATGTATCTTGCAAATGGTACTGTAAGATCGTATCTTAAAGCTTCATCGGAAAAATCATTGTCTTTTACAGTTTCAGTATTAGACTCTGAATATGCTTTCTCAAATTTCGCACCTCTTTTCAAAACTTTAAAAAGGAGTTGATCACCTTCACTGCCATATTTACCTGTAAGAGTAGAGAGCTTCTCCATAGACGGAGTTTCTATTGGTGAAAACCCAAATTTTTCAAACTTAGATTTTATAATGTCGAATATAAAATTCCGTCTTCTTATTTCAGAAGGTGAAAAATCTCTAGTTCCTTTGGGTATAGAAGGTTTTTGCATGATTGTAAAAGTATGAATTTACACAAATATGTTGCAATTAGCTATAGACAATATTAGTAATTATGGTTTAATAATTATTTTATCTAAATATTGTTCAATTTCTAAAAATGAAGTCTTTGAAAGAACGATATTTCCTGTAGGATCAATCAAGAATGTTGATGGAATATTAAAAACACCATAGTTATTAGCAATTGAAGAACTTAATACTAAGTTATGGTATTGAACGATTTGGTATTCCCATTTAAAACCAAACTTATCTACTACCTTTTTCCATTTTTCACCTTTTTTTTCTAATGCTATGGTGATAATATCCAGCTTGGATTCCAGACCAAAAGTTTTTGATTTATATTTTTCGTTAAGTTGAACTAATTTTGGAGCATTTCTTAAGCATGGACTGCACCAAGATCCCCAAAAATATAGGATTACATAATTATCTTTAGAGTTTGAAAGTGAATAGTTATTGCCATTAACTAATTCAGTAGTAAAATCAGGAGCTTTTTCACCTTTAGATGGATTATTAAATAAGTAATACAAAACACCTAAAATTGCAAGTTAAGCAAATAAAGAAAAATACAGCTTTGAAATTTTCTATTTAAAATTTTGTAGAATGTCATGAGTATTTAAAAGATGATTTCTTAATCTTATAACTGGCATAAAATACTTGAAATAAAAAAACCCCGATTAACGAGGTTTGATTAAAATGGCGGAGAGTGAGGGATTCGAACCCCCGGTACATTGCTGCACAATAGTTTTCAAGACTACCGCATTCGACCACTCTGCCAACTCTCCGTAAGTTGCGCAAAAATAGAAAAAACATTTTTATAGCTGCTGTTATTTGAAAATAAATTATAGAATTAATATAACTATTTTAGCAATATGTCATGGAATGTCTACATAAGGGGTTATCAAAATTACTTGCAAATAGAAAAATCTCTTTCTAAAAATACTGTTGATGGCTACTGTAGAGATATAAAAAAGTTAAATAATTTTTTTAATGGTAATGATGATAAGAAAAAGATTGAAGATGTAAATTATCAAGATTTTCAAAACTATTTATCTTATTTAAACGATCTAAAAATAAATGCTCGATCTCAATCAAGAGTAATTTCTAGTATGAGGTCATTTTTTAAATTTTTGATTCTTGAGAAAATTATAAAAGAAAATCCAACTGAGCTATTAGAAAATCCTAAAACAGGAAAAAAATTACCCGAATTTCTTACCATTGAGGAAATTGAATTACTTGTTAACCAAATAGACCGATCTAAAAAAGAGGGGGAAAGAAATTTAGCAATTATTGAAGTTCTTTATGGCTGCGGATTAAGAGTAACAGAGCTTATTGAACTAAAAATTTCAGAAATTTATTGGGAAGAAGGCTTTATAAGAATTATAGGAAAAGGAAATAAGGAAAGATTAGTTCCTTTGGGAAAAATTGCATCAAAGCATTTAAAAATTTATTTAAATGAAATTCGAGTTCACCAAAAGGTTAAAGATTTGTTTGTAGATCATGTTTTTATTAATAAAAATGGAAGTAAAATCTCAAGAGTAATGATATTCAAAATCGTTAAAAAACTCACTGAAAAAGCTGGAATTCAAAAAAATATTTCTCCGCATTCACTTAGACATTCATTTGCAACCCATTTAGTGGAGGGTGGAGCTGATCTTAGGTCAGTTCAAGAAATGTTAGGTCATCAATCAATTACAACTACAGAAATTTATACTCATTTGGATAAAAACTATCTAAAGCAAGCAATTTTAGATCATCACCCTTTAGAAAAAATTAAAATGGATTGGTAGCCCAAACATTTAATTCTGGAATAAAACCTCTATCATCCATTTGAATAGCAGAAATAATTACGTGAGAGATTTCACTAGGTCTTAGTTTATTGTCTTGAACTTCCCTTTCCGTCCTGTTTTTGTCATTAAAAGCTGTGGTAACCTCACTTGGGTTAACAAGAATTACTCTAATATTATCTCTTCTTAGTTCATGTCTCCAGCACTCTGTTAGTCCTCTTAGAGCAAATTTTGAAGCACTGTAAACAGAACCAGAAGGAAACCCACTAGTTGCAGCACTAGATCCAATATTAATAATAGTACCATGTTGTTGAGTTTTAAAAAATTTAACAACTTCTTGAGTTAACATAGTTAATCCAAAAACATTGGTAGCAAAAATATTTTCAAACTGTGAAATTTTAATGTCTTCTAGCTTTGCAAATTCTCCAATACCAGCATTATTTACTAAAACATCAATTCCTCCCATAGAATGAAAAGCATCTAAAGTCTTTACAGCAATAGTGTTGTACTTACTTACATCTAAATGAATTGGTATAGCATTTATTTCACTGGCTACTCTTTCTAGTTTTTCTTTATTTCTACCAGTAATTGACACTATTGCACCCATTGAAATTAGATCTTTTGCAGTAACTCTTCCAATACCAGAGGAACCTCCAGTAATTAAAACTTTTTTACCTGATATATCTTTCATAATATCTTTTTCAATAAATATAATAAATAAGAAACTTAGATATTGTTAAGAAATCATAATAAGGGTTATAATAAAGAGAGTATTTTATCTGAATCTGGTCTAGTTGAACTTCTAAACCTTCTTATAAGCAAACCTTTTTCATCTATTAAATACTTTTCAAAATTCCACATAATATCCCCTTTAAAAGATTGATTTTCTTGATGGTTTAGCCAATCAAAAAGTGGGTCAATATCTTTGCCTTTAACACTAACTTTATTAGCCATAAGAAAAGTAACACCATAATTCTTAACACAAAAATTTTTGATTTCGCTGTTATTACCAGGCTCTTGTCCGCCAAAGTTATTGGCAGGGAAACCAATTACAACTAAATCATTTCCATATTTACTATGAACAGCTTGTAATGCTTCATATTGGGAGGTAAAACCACATTCGCTAGCAGTGTTTACAAAAAGCATTTTTTTTCCTTTAAAGACAGATAAAGATTGTGATTTACCATCTAAGGTTTTAATATCAAAGTCGTGTACTGAATTTTGTGATGTCATATTTAATAGGTTAAAAATTGCGAAAGATAATATTAAAGATTTCATTTTTTGTTTAATTATTTTTGTTAAATCTTGAACAAACATAGTGCATATAAGTATCAATATCACAAATGATATCTTAAATTAACTTAAATTCACAAATTAAATTTCTACGATAAATTAAATGAATTCAAAAACTGCTGCATTTTATACTCTTGGATGTAAACTTAACTTTTCTGAAACTAGTACAATTTCAAGAGATTTAGAAGAAGAAGGCTATGCAAAAATAGATTTTGAGTTAGGAGCAGATATATATATTGTTAATACTTGTTCAGTTACAGATCAAGCAGATAAAAAATGTAGAAATATTGTAAGAAAGGCACTAAAGTATAACCCAAATGCATTTATTATAGTAATAGGTTGTTATGCTCAATTAAAACCTGAAGAAATATCTACAATTGAGGGGGTAGATTTAGTGCTTGGAGCACAAGAAAAATTTAATATTGGAAAATATCTAGACGATACTAATAAAAAAAATAAGCCCGTATTATTAAATCAAAGTATTAAAAATGTAAAGACTTTTTATCCTGGATATAGTTTAGGTGACAGAACAAGATCCTTTTTTAAAGTTCAAGATGGTTGTAATTATTTTTGTTCGTTTTGTACCATTCCATTAGCGAGGGGGAAAAGCCGAAGTGGTAGTATTTCTCAAACAATCGAAAAAGCTAAAGAAATCGGAAGATCTGAAGTTAAAGAAGTTGTCTTAACTGGAATAAATTTAGGTGATTTTGGATATGGAACTAACGAGAATTTTTTTCAATTAATTAAAGAATTAGACCAGTTAAATGGAATTTACAGATATAGAATTTCCTCTATAGAACCAGATTTACTAAGCGAGGAAATTATACAGTTTGTAAATTCGTCTAATAAATTTGTTCCACATTTTCATATTCCCCTTCAAAGTGGATCTGATTATTTATTAAAAAAAATGAGGAGAAAATACGATACAGACTTGTATTGTTCTAGAATTAGATTAATAAAAAAATTAATGCCTCATGCTTGTATCGGAGTAGATGTAATTGTAGGTTTTCCGGGTGAAACTAAAGAAGAATTTAATAAAACTATAGAATATTTAAAATCTTTACCTATTTCTTATTTACATGTATTTACCTATTCAGAGAGAGCAAACACCAATGCTCCTAAGATGAATGATGTTGTTCCAATGGATATTAGAAGGAAACGAAGCAAACAACTTAGAATTCTTAGTTTAAAACTTAAGCTTAAATTTTACAATGAAAATATAGGTTACAAAGGAAAAGTATTGCTTGAGTCTAAAGAAGAAAATAATTTGATTGGGTTTACTGAAAATTACATAAAGGTTAAGATACCATTTGATGATAAAATGATTAATACAATTCAAGAAGTGAGAATAGAAAAAATAAACTCTGATATTGAAGCGTACGGTAGTGTTTTAAAAAAACATGTATTATTAAACAAATAGTTCATATGAAATACATTAAAACACTGGAATACATAATTTTAATTAAAATAATAGTTTTAATTTTACTTGTATTTCCTCATAATTTTAAAAGTCAAAACATGTCTATTTTTGGCAATGTTATTGACACTTTAAACAATACCGCAAAGAAAAATGCAGTGGTTATGTTAGTAAGACTATCTGACTCGACAATGATAGACTTTAAAAGAACTGATGATAATGGAGGGTTTTATTTTAATACTCCTGTAGATACCGTAGAAATTATTATTTCTCATTATAAAAATGATGATAAGATTATTTTCTTTTTCCCCTCTAAAGACCGATTATCTTTAAATCTAAACAACACCATTCTTCCAGAAAAAAGTGAGATGATGAATGAAGTTACCATATATGCATTTAAGGATCCTGTATTTTTTAGAGGTGACACCTTAGTTTTTTTAGCAGATTCTTTCAAAACAAAAGAGAATGCAGTTGTTGAAGATTTACTTAAAAAGTTACCTGGTATAGAAGTTGATAAAAATGGTTCAATCACTTCACAGGGAAGAGAAGTAAATAAAGTATTGGTAGATGGCGATGAATTCTTTGGTAGCGATCCAACAATTGCCACTAAGAATTTGGGTGCAAAAAGCATTGAAAGTGTAGAAATATATGAGGAAGAGAATACAGATTCTGATGAAACTGCTGATGAAACTATTCAAGTAATGGATTTAAGATTAAAAGAAGATGCTAAAAAGGGATATTTTGGAAGAGCTTCTGGAGGTACTGATTTTAATAACTTCTACGAAGGAGAATTACTATTTAATAAATTTAATAGAGATTTTAAATTATCAGTTTTTTCGTTAGCCTCAAATACTCCTAGAGCAAATTTTGGATACGGTGACATAAAAAAATACGGCTTAAGTACAGATAATGGTGATTTTTTTAGTGATAATAACCGAGGCAGTTGGTATGGAGGATCTGATGGCTTTAGTAATAATGGAATTCCTGAAACTGTTAAATCTGGTATTTTTTTCTCTGACAAATTAAATGACAAGGTGAAAATTGGATTTAACTACACCTATAACGAATCATCTTTAAAAACAAACTCAAATAGAAATTTACAATATCTACTTCGTGACACCACCTTTTATGTAGAAGAAGATAATAATACAGATCAAACAAACGAAGATCACCTAATTAATGCCAAAATAAATATTAAATTGGATAGCTCAACTTCGCTTGAAATTCTACCTAGTTATAGCCTATCGAAAACAATAAATAATAATAATTTTCAAAATTCATTTATTACAGAATCTTTAGACACCAACTCTAAATCTACAGTCAACCAAAAACACAATTCTGAAAGCTATAATTTCTCTACAGAAATAAGATTAAAAAAAGATTTTAGAAAAAAAGGCAGAACACTTAAATATGCAATAAAATTTAATGATTCTGAAAACGATGAAAATCAATTTAACTTAACTAATAATGAGTACAATCAAAACAATGTTATAAAAGATACGTTAGATCAAAATCAGAATTTCATATCAAACACAAAAAAATACCAATCTCAATTTTTATTTAAAGAACCGATTAACAAAAAATGGGGATTAGATATTGAGCATCTTTTTAAAATTAATATTGCAAATCAGAACAGATCGACAACAAATAAAGATTTAACTAATAATGAATACAGTATTTTGGATAGTTTATTTTCGAATAATTTTGAGAATTTCAAATTAACCAATAGAGCTGGCTTATATTTTGTGTATAGACACAAAAAAGACCGTTTAAAAATTGGGGGGTATGTAAGAAATGTTCAATTAAAAAGTTTTGATGAAATGAAAAATCCACTTACAGCTCCACTAGATTTTTGGGATATTTTACCCCAATTAAATTTTAGACACAAATTCAATAACTCACAAAGATTAAGATTTTCTTACAGAACAAACTCTAGACAACCATCGCTAAATCAGCTGCAGCCGGTTCAAAACAACTCGAATCCAAATACAATTATTGAAGGAAATCCTGATCTTATTCCGGACTATTCTCATAAACTCTCATTAGGATATAACCATTGGAAAGGTTTGTCCGGAAGCTACATATGGTCAAGTATTGATCATAGAATAGTTTCAAATCCATTTTCTAATGAAGTTTCATTTGATAATTATGGAAGAAAAATTTCTAAAACAATAAATATTGAATCTTCTACGAATCAATTCAGTAGCTTTAATTTGGGGGGAAAGTACCATTAGGAAATTCATCTATGGGATTAAATATCAGAAATTTCTCTAGTTACAATGTTACTAATAGTGTAGTTGACAGGTTTAAAAATGAAACAACTACCCTATCTCAATCCAACGAATTAACATTAGAATGGGAAACGGATTCTTTATTTATAGAAATTGGAGCTGAAATATCATTTTCAAGGCCTTCTAACAGCCTAAATATAGTTAGTCAACCATTTGTGACACAATACTACTTTTTAGATACAGAGATCGAACTGCCTTGGAAAATGACTTTATCTAGTGAATCAGGATACACAATCAATACACAAAGATCTGATGGATACAACATAAACTTTTTAATAATTAACCTCTCTTTAGAAAAAAGATTTACTAAAAGAGAGAATATCGTATTATCAATCGAAGGAAACGATATACTTAACCAAAATATAATTGCTCAAAGAATAGTACAGAATAATTTAATTATAGACAATAGAACCACTATTATATCTAGATATTTTTTAGCTAGACTTACTTATAAATTTAATAACAAAAAAATTAAAACCCAAGATGAATCATTTCATTAAGATTACTTTAAGTTTTATTCTTTTAATTAATTTTTTAATAATTAACGGACAGATAACACATGGAGTTATACTATTTGAAAGAAAAACAAATCTTCTTAAAAAATATGATTCCCCAGAATCTCAAAGATGGTTACGAGGTGAAAAAGTGAAAATTGACAGGTTTAACTTACATTTTTCACCAAAAAAATCTGTTTTTCTACCAATTGAATCTGCTGTGCCCTCAAAAGCAGATTGGGCTACTTCAAAAAACACTGTAATTCAAGATTTTCAAAATAATGAAAGAGTATCTATTTACAATCTTTTTGGAGAAAGTAAAGTTGTAAAAGACAATCTTGTTTTAAGAAAATGGAAAATAACAGAAAGAAAAAGAAATATTGCAGGATACAGTTGTCGTAGAGCAATTTGGATGAAAAATGACAGTACAAAAATTTATGCTTGGTACACCGATCAATTAATCCCATCTACTGGACCAGAAACATTTAATGGATTGCCAGGTACAATTTTAGGTTTAGCTACTGAGGATGGCGGAGTAGTTTATTTTGCTAAAATTATTGAAGAGAAATTTCAAAATATAGATGAAATCACTTCTGATATAAAAATCAAAAACTTTTATACAGAACAAGAATTAAAAGATGAGTTAATAAAGAAAAGTAAATCTAATCCATGGATGGGAAGAGTTGTAAACTATCTTTTTGATTGGTAGAACTAAAGTAAGCTGTCAATAATTGAATCAATACTCATTCCATCAGCTTCAGCAACATAATTTTTAACAATTCTGTGTCTTAAAATTGGCTTAGCTACAGCCTTAACGTCCTCAATGTCAGGAGAATATTTGCCGTTTAATAACGCATGACATTTTGCACCTAAAACTAAAAACTGAGAAGATCTCGGTCCTGCTCCCCAAGAAATATATTTCTTAATATGATCTGTAGCCATAGACTCGTTAGGCCTAGTTTGAACTGCTAATTTAACTGCGTATTCTACTACATTCTTAGCTATTGGTGTTTTTCTAACTAGCTCTTGAAAATAAATTATTTCTTCTGCAGATATAACTTTTTGAACACTTTTTGAAACTGAACCAGTAGTTCCTTCAATAATTAATAATTCTTCTTCAAAAGTTGGATACTCAACTAAAATATTAAACATGAACCTATCTAATTGTGCTTCTGGAAGTGGGTATGTCCCCTCCTGTTCAATTGGGTTCTGAGTAGCCAAAACAAAGAAAGGGCTGTCCAATTTGTAGTTGTTACCCGCTACAGTAACACTTCTTTCTTGCATTGCCTCCAATAATGCCGCTTGAGTTTTAGGAGGAGTTCTATTAATTTCATCCGCCAAAACAATATTTGAAAAAACTGGACCTTTTAGAAATTTAAAATTTCTAGACTCATCTAATATTTCAGCTCCAATAATATCAGATGGCATTAGATCTGGTGTAAATTGAATTCTGTTAAAAGAAAGACCCATACATTCTGCGATGGTATTTATCATTAAAGTTTTAGCTAATCCGGGAACTCCAACAAGTAAAGCATGTCCTTTAGAAAAAACACTTATTAATATTTGGTCAATAACATCATCTTGCCCTACTATTATTTTGGAAATTTCTGCTTTTAAAATTTTGAATTTCTCTAAAAAAGCATCGGCTGCTTCAACATCAGATTTGTACATATAAAAAGTTTTTGATAAATATATATTAATTTAAGTTTTTGAAATGTGAATATTGTAGTATATATTTCCAATGTTTGTTAAAAATTTAAATTCCTTTAAATAATATGAGTGTTTTTAATGTTGTAAAGCCTACCGCTAGTAAAGTTCCATTTATACTAAGTATTCCACATAGTGGCACAAAGATTCCTAATGACAAAATAGATTTTTTCAATATAAATCAAATTAATCAAATGGACGATACAGATTGGTTTTTGGATAAACTTTATGATTTTGCCCCTAAATTAGGAGTCACTACAGTAGTTGCAAATTACCACAGATGGGTAATTGACTTAAATAGAGATCCTAAAAATACCCCTCTTTATGATGATGGAAGAATAATTACATCAATTTGCAGCACTACTAACTTTAATGGTGATGGTATTTATAATGAAAATTATAATTTAACTAAACCAGAAATTAGTTCTAGAATTAATACCTACTTCACACCTTATCATAATTATTTGAAGAATTTAATTGCTGATTTTTTAAAAGAATATCCTACAGTAATTATTTGGGATGGGCATTCTATCAAAAGATATGTTCCAAAAATAAATGAAAATAAATTTCCAGATTTAATAATAGGAAACAATGACAATAAGTCGTGCAATAAAAGCATAACTCAAATTACCTTACAAAACTTACAGAAATCTAAATATCAGGTTAATTTAAACACCCCATTTAAAGGAGGTTATATAACAAGGTCTTTTGGTAATCCAGAGAATGGAGTAAATTCAATTCAACTAGAAATGTCTAAAGATTTATATATGTCAGAAAATGAAAAAAAATATGACGAGAAAAAAGCATTGAACATTAAAAGTGTAATTGAATCAACGTTCGAAAAATTAATTGAAAAATTATAATGACTAAATTTTATTTTCAAAAAATATTACAAAAAGATGGTTGGAAAAATAAGGTGAGAATTTCCATTGATAAAGACGGTTTAATTTCAGAAATAATTGAATACTATAATGGAAATGACTACCAAATTAACATACCATTAGCTATTCCCGGAATTCCAAATGCTCATTCACATGCCTTTCAATACGCGATGGCTGGATTAACTGAAAACCATTCTGAAAATCGATCTTCTAACTTTTGGACATGGAGAAATGAAATGTACAATTTAGCTCTAAATATAGACCCTGACAGTTTACAAGCAATTGCTACTATGCTATATAGTGAAATGTTAAATAATGGTTACACTAGTGTAGCAGAATTTCATTATCTACACCATGATAAAGATGGAAATAAGTATTCTAATCTCTGTGAATTGGGAGAAAGACTTTTAATTGCAGCTCAAGAAGTAGGAATTAATATTACTATTGTTCCAATTTTCTATAACAAAGGAGGGTTCAATAAGAAATATGAAAATGAACAAAAAAGATTCATAAGCCAAAATACAGATGAATACCTTAGTTTATTTGAAAAAACTGTAGAAACTGCTCTAAAATATGGAAGTAAGACAGGGATTGGAGCTCATTCTATAAGAGCTGTTAATGAGAAAATGTTTGGTGAAATAAATAAATACAATGAAAATAAATATCCATTTCATTTACACATTGCAGAGCAACTTAAGGAGGTTGAAGAATCTACCAAGTATTTAGGACAAAGACCTGTTGAATGGCTTTATAACAATTTTGAAATTGGAGAAAATCATCATCTTGTACATGCTACTCATTTAACAGATAAAGAAACAAATTTAGTAACCTCTAATAAATCTAATGTGATATTATGCCCAATTACTGAGGGGAATCTAGCAGATGGAATTTTTAATTATGATTTATTTCAAAAGAAAGAAGGCAATTGGTGTATTGGAAGCGATAGTAATGTTGGGTTATCCCCTTTTGAAGAGATAAGATTACTAGATTATAGCAATAGATTAAAAACCAACAATAGAGATACGTTTAAAAATTCTGAATCTGCAAATTCAGGGGAAATAGCATTAAATGCTGTTTATAAAAATGGACAAAAAGCAATGGGGAATATTAGAAATAATTATTTTGAAATTGGTCAACCTTTAGACTTTTTAGACATTAACCATCAACAACCTTTAATTTCTAACTCAGATGATAAAAACTTATTAAATACTATAATTTACAGTACAGATATACGAAGTATTAAGAATACTTATACTAAAGGGATTAAAAGAGGGCAAGACTTTAAGGAGGAAGAAAAATTAATAGAGGAATATAATAACTCTATAAAAAAAATAAAACTTACAAATTAAGCTCTGCCCATTAATTTAAGATGATTGAAATGATGCCTTAGAGCACTAATAAAAGTATTATTTGAATGGTAAGGTAAATTATATTCTTTGGCTGTTTCTTTAACTATTTTTGAAATGTCGTGATAATGAACATGACAAATGTTAGGAAAAAGATGATGCTCAATTTGATAATTTAAACCTCCAATGAACCAAGAAAAAAAAGATTTTGAGTTTGAAAAATTGGCGGTAGTTTCTAGTTGATGAATGTACCAATTTTTCTCAACCATGCCGTCATTATTAGGTAAAGGAAAATCAGTCTGATCGACAATGTGAGCACATAAAAATACAGTTGTTAAGAAAAAACCAGCAATAAATTCCATAATAAAAAATCCAGCTATGTTAACACCAAAATTGTTAGTAACCAACGTTGGAAGAATTAAAATAAAAAACACGTAAATCGATTTCCAAAAAATCAATGAAATTAAAGCTTTTGGAAAAGATATTCCTTGAGTTTTTAGTAAACCCTTTTTATTATATTTTATTAATTGAATAATATCCTTACTTACTAACCAAGAAATGGTTAATAATCCATACAAAAACCAAGCATATAAATGCTGAAATTTATGATGTGATTTTTTATCTTGCTCATCCGAAAACCTTAAAACCACTCCAGCGTCAACATCTTCATCCATTCCTATAATATTCGTATAGGTATGATGAAGAACATTATGTTGTATCCTCCAGTTTAAATCATAACCACCAACAATATTTAAGAAATATCCTATCCATTTGTTAACAGTCATGTTTTTCGAATAGGCATTATGGTTTCCATCGTGCATAACAGACATACCAACTCCTGCCATTCCAAAACCTATAAGAGCCCAAAGAATTAAGACTATTGGTGTAGAAAGATTAAGAGTTAGAATAAGAACATATGGAACAATGTAAATAGATAACATGAAAAAAGTTTTAAATATCATGTTAGCGTTATTATTTTTAGAAATATTATTGTCCTTAAAATAAGTGTTTACTCTTTTCCTGAGAACTTTTACAAACTCAGGCTTGGAAGTGTCGAATTTTATGTTTTGTGATGAATCGATCTCTTTTTTTTGTAAATAAAGATGTTTAACTCGTTACTTTTTTTTTGTTGAAGGTTTATGCAACTTTATAAGACCCTAAGTGTTTAAGAAACTTGTAATGACTATGTACTGCAGAAAACATATTTTTATATGATTTGTAAGGGACATTGAATTCTTGTGCAGTTGATTGAACAATTTTACTTAATTTTTTATAGTGAATGTGACAAATATTTGGAAACAAATGATGTTCTATTTGGAAATTTAAACCACCTATAAACCATGAAAGAATTTTAGAATTCATAGCAAAGTTGCAAGTAGAATTTAATTGGTGTATAAACCAATTCTTGTCTACTGTTCTTTTTTCATTGGGTGAATTAAACTCATTAGGCTCCATTACATGAGCACATTGAAAAACAACTGATAATATTAAACCAGCAGTGTAGTGCATAATAAAATATCCAATTAAAACTAGCCACCATTTATCAAATAGAATCAAAGGAAGTATCAAAGCATAAGAATAATAAATTAATTTATAAATAATTAAGAGAAACATTTGATTCTTAAAGTTTTTTTGTTGGGTTTTGAGTAGTCCATTTTTATGATACCTAATCAATTGTAAAAAATCCTTATCCATTGACCACTGGACTGTCATTAAACCGTATAAAAACCATGCATAAATATGCTGGAATCTATGGTGTTTTTTAAGCTTTTGATCTGGTGAAAATCTAAATAAAACTCCAGAGTCCAAATCTTCATCCATTGAAGATATGTTAGTATAGGTATGGTGTAAAACGTTGTGTTGGATTTTCCAGTTAATATAACTTCCGCCTAAAAATGTAATAAAAAAACCAAAGAAGCTGTTGACTTTTTTATTTTTAGAATAGGCGCCATGGTTTGCATCATGCATTACAGACATGCCAATACCCGCCATTCCAAAGCCCATAACAAGCCACAATAAAAGAGAATAGTATGATGCATTAAAAAAGTATAAAATTGAATACGACCCAAAATAAAATAAAACAAGAAGAACGGTTTTTAAAACCATGTTAAAATTAGCATGTTTAGATATTTTATTTTCCTTAAAATAGTTATCCACTCTTTTTTTAAGAGTTTTAACAAAAGTGCTTTTATCTCGATTAAAACTTACAGCTTTAAAGTCCATTTTTAAATTTTTAATAAAACTAATGTATTAATATAGTTAATTATCACAATGTTTAATGGTTAATTAACATTATTATAAACACTTTATTTAATTTTAAGTTCACAATGTTGTTCAATAAAATCTATTCCATATTCCTTAAGCTCGGATAAAACTGGCTCATATATTTCTTTATCAATTGGCATTAAAACTCCTCTTTTTTTAATACTTCCATTTAGCAACATTTTAGTTGCAATGCCCAGCGGCAAACCTACAGTATCACTCATAGCTGTATATGTAGAATCTTTTCCGATGTAAGTCATATGAGAAGTTAATTCATTAGCTAATCCTTTAATTTCATAAATGACTTTATGCCACATTACAATCATATCTTTATCAGAACTTTTCAAAGACCATTTCTCGTTCAATATTTTCTGTAAAATTTGTGCAGGAGAAGCATCTTTTAAACCAATTTTCTTATCCTCAAAAATACCTAACCACACTAGTTTTTCCCACATATAATCATCTTCCTCAATTCTTAAATAATGACGTAATTTTAATTCTACCGAGTCAGCTGGATTAAACTTTAAAAAAGAATTTATAAATTCTCTGTTGGTCATGTTTTCTGATCCTTCTATAATGTAAGAATCGTCAGTAGCTCCTAATTGAACGAATATATTCCATGCTCTACAAAACCCGACCCTTCTTAAAGTCCCTCTATACATTGTGGAAATATTTTTTAAATCATATATAGATCTATACTTTAAAGAATCTCTATTAGGATACCCTTCAAACTTTCCAAAACCTTCAATATCAATGATTTGAGTTCTTCTAAATAGCTTATGATATGGAATGTATTTATATTTTCCATCCTTAATAAATTTTGCTGCGCCACCTTGACCAGCCAGTACAACATTTCTAGGATTCCATGTAAACTTATAATTCCAAGGATTATCATCACTTTCTGGAGCTACTAATCCACCAGTAAAAGATTCAAAACCTATGATTTTACCACCATTTAACTCAACTTGATCAATCATTTTCTTTGCAGACATATGATCGATACCTGGGTCAAGTCCTAATTCATTTAAAACTAAAACTTTGTTTTCTAAGGCACTTTGATTTAAAGATTTAATTTCTTCTGTAATATAACTTGGTGTAATGACATGAACACCACAATCTACAGCATCTTTCAATACTTTATAGTGCATATTTGCAGGTAGCATAGATATAACAACATTGGATTTAGAAATAAATTTTCTTCTTTCAATATCATCATTTGCATCTAATTTAAAGTAAGAGCCTTGTGGGTGATTATTTATCTTTTTTTGAGCTAATTCAATATTAAAATCCACAACACTTACTAACCAATCCTCTTGAGTTGAATTATCTAACAAGTATTTTATAAGTGAAGTTGAAGACCTTCCAGCTCCAATTACAAGAATTTTTTTCATATTAAGAATATATTAGTAAAATTACTTTCTAAATAAAACTAATTCTAAATTTCTAAAAATAGCATTTATATTTGTTCACAATATATGAAATCAGATCGGTTATTTTTATCAATATCAATTTTAGGAGTTGCTATTGGCATATTATTTGGTGCTTTTGGTGCTCATGCTTTGAAAGATTTATTTTCAAATTATGAAATGGATATATGGAATAAAGGAATATTTTACCAAATAACAAATTCATTAGGAATAATGATTTTACTGATTTTAAGAAAAAATAATTTCATAAAAAAAACAAATTCTCCTTTCTACTTTTTAATACTTGGGATCATTTTTTTCTCTTTTTCTTTATATGCTATTTCGTTAACTAATGTTTTTTTGAGTTCTGAACATTGGCTTAAAACTCTAATGATTCCAGTTACTCCTCTTGGAGGAAGTTTAATAATTTTAGGTTGGGTTTTAACAGTTCTAAAAATTAATAAGTAAAAAATATATTAGATTCTACAAAAAATCTTTAAACCTTATTTAGATTTATTCTAAATAAATATATTTGCAAATAAAAAAATCCATGATTAGAATATGTACCATTTTACTTTCATTTTTAATAATTACATCTTGTAGAAATGATGAGAATATTAATAATAAAGCTGAAGAAGAAAATAAAAAATCAGAATCACTAACTCTTTATACACATCGTCACTACGATTCTGATAAAATGATATTTAAAAAATTTGAAGAACAGACTGGAATTAAAATTAATGTAGTAAAAGCAAATGCTGATGAGCTTATTCAAAAAATGGAATTGGAAGCAGATCAATCCCCTGCTGATTTATTAATAACAGTTGATGCAGGTCGTTTAGTTCGTGCTAAAAATAAAAACTTACTTCAGGCTGCTAATTCGGAATTATTATCTAAAGTAGTTCCTCAACATCTTAAAGATTCTGAAAACTATTGGTATGGACTAACTAAAAGAGCAAGGGTGATTGTTTATAGTAAAGAGAAAGTAAATCCAGAAGAATTAACCACATATGAAGATTTAATAAATGAAAAGTGGAGAAACAAATTACTGATACGATCTTCAAATAATATTTACAACCAATCTTTAATGGCGTCTATTATTTCAAATAATGGGAAAGATTCTGCAAAGCTATGGGCTAATGGAATAGTTAAAAATTTTGCTAGATCTCCAAAAGGAAATGACAGGGATCAAGTGAAGGCAATATTAGCCGGAGAAGGTGAAATTGGAATTATCAATACATATTATCTAGGAAAACTTTTGAATTCTAAAGATTCTAGTGAAATTGCTGCAGGAGAATCGGTTGGTGTTTTTTTTCCAAACCAAAATGATAGAGGAACTCATATAAATATAAGCGGAATTGGAGTAGCAAAACACTCTCTTAATAAAGATAATGCTGTTAAGTTTATAGAGTATTTAGTTACAAAAGAGGTTCAAGAAGTTTTTGCTAAAGCAAACTATGAATACCCTGTAAACCCCGAAGCTATTACTTCTGATTTATTAAAATCGTGGGGAGAATTTAAAGAAGACAAATTATCTTTAACTAAGCTAGGAGAGCTTAATAAAGAAGCTGTAATTATATTTGATGAAGTAAAATGGCTATAGTTAAAAAAATAAGAACCAATAAATGGTTTTAAAAATAAAACATCTTAAAAGAGATTTTAATAAATCATCACTTCTTATTGTTATTATTAGTCTACTATTAGCAATTCCTGTTTTTGCTATTTTAATTAGTTTATTTAAAGGAACTGGTGAAATGTGGGAACATATTACATCTTACTTTCTTATTGATTATATCCAAAACTCCATAATTCTTTTATTAGGCTCAGGAATAATATGCTTTGTAATTGGGACTTCATCTGCTTGGGTTGTATCTAGATATAAATTTAAAGGAAGAAAAATTATTGAATGGTTACTTTTCATGCCCCTTGCAATACCTTCTTACATTGTTGCCTATTCTTACGTTGGGTTATTTGGATATGGAGGAAGTTTTATAAAATTTATAAATTATTTAGGGTTCAATAATATTGATAATATTGAAATGATGAATATTTACGGCTTGGTTTGGGTTTTAAGTTTTTCTCTTTATCCATATGTATATGCTAGTACAAGATTAATATTTCAAAGCTATCCAACTCGACTTAAAGATACTGCTTCACTACTTGGTGCTTCGAAAAATAAATACTTTTTTAAAATTGCACTTCCTCTTGCCTCTCCTGCAATAATTGGTGGACTTTTCCTGGTATTTATGGAAGTTCTAAACGATTATGGAGCTGCTAAATATTATGGAATAAACACATTTACAACAGGAATCTTTAGAACATGGACAGCTCTTGAAGATCTTCAATCATCAATATATTTGTCTGCAATATTAGTTGTTTTAGTGTTTGTTTTAGTTTTAATCGTAAAGTGGCTTAGGGGCAGAAGATCTTATAATCTTAAAACTTATAATTCAAATGATCAAGATGAAATTTACAGGAAAGATTTAAAAGGTTTAAAAAAAATAATTTTCTTAACTATTGTTTTTGTTCCTATTTTATTTGGATTTTTATTTCCCTTTTTACAACTTATTATTTGGGGACTACAAACTTTTGAATCCATGTTTAATAGTGACTTATTAAATATTGGAATACAAACTCTTTTTTTAGGGCTTTCAACTTCAATAATTATAGTTTTTTTAGCTACTTCATTAATATATCTTTCAAAATGGAATTATTTAAAGCAATTAAATGTTACTTCAAAATTGGCCACCTTAGGCTATGTTATTCCTGGTGCAATTATTGGAATTGGAGTTATAAAAAGTAGCCATTCTATTACAGAATATTTTAGTACCTACCACAATATTAAAATTGGGTATATTATATATAACAGCATACTAGTTTTGATTTATGCGTATGTATTTAGATTTATTGCCGTAGCATTTAATTCTATTGAATCAAATACTTTAAAACTTAGTAAATCACTTTCAGAATCTTCAAACCTACTTGGCTTTGGAAAAATTAAAACTTTTTTTAAAATTGATTTTCCTTTAATAAAAAATGCACTTTTGACTTCATTTATTTTAGTATTTATTGATGTTATTAAAGAATTACCACTAACACTAATTCTAAAACCATATAATTTAAGCACGTTGGCTATTAAAGCCTATGAATATGCAGAAGATGAAAGGGTAGCTGAAGCTGCATTACCAGCATTATTTTTGATATTTATTATTGGCAGTATGATATCTGTTGTAAATTATCGTTTCAAATTAAATAAATCATAAATAAGCTAATTATGAAAATATTAGAAATTGAAAATTTATCTAAGTCTTATGAATCTAAACTAGAAGTTGTTTCCGATTGTAGTTTTAGTATTGAGTCTGGTAATATTTGTGCGATTGTTGGTGAAAGTGGAAGTGGTAAGTCAACATTATTTAGACTTATTGCTGGATTAGAAAGACCAGAAAAAGGTTCAATTAAAGTTAAAGAAAAAATAGTGAGCAATGATAAATTTATTGTAGCTCCTAAAAACAGAAATGTTGGACTTGTTTTCCAGGACTTTTCACTATTTCCTCATATGACTGTTAAAGAAAATATAGAATTTGGGCTTGTTAAAAATAAGAATAAAAAAGTAGAGGAATTGTTAAAGATTATTAGAATGGAGAATTTCCTTAATAGGTATCCACATGAACTAAGTGGGGGACAACAACAAAGAGTATCATTAGCTAGATCATTGGCCCTAGACCCTTCCCTATTACTACTTGATGAACCCTTTAGTAATTTAGATACTGAATTAAAGTCAAAACTACGTAAAGATGTTAGAACCATAATTAAAGATATTGGAACATCATCAATTTTCATTACCCACGACATTCTAGATGCCTTAGATATTGCTGATGAAATTATTTTTATGGACAATGGTAAAATAATTAGACAATGTAAAATTGAGGATATTTTTAAAGATGTCAAAAATGAAAAATTACTAAAAAGTATAACAGAACTAAAATCAAATTCTGATTTAATTTTAAATGCTTTAAAAAACAAGTAACAAAATCCTATTTTTTTTATAAATCACCTAAATATTAGTGATAATTTAAATCACTATTTAGAATCATTCTAAAATACCATAAAAAAGGTATTGTTGAAAGCATAGTCTTGCACTATTTTTGCATCGAAATTAATAAACTATATAAAAAATTAAATCTTGAAAAAATGAATAAACTCAATTTTAAACTTTTATTATCTTTTGCTCTTGTTGCGACAGTAATAAGTTGTAAAAAGAAAGGATGTACTGATCCTTTGGCTTTAAATTATGATTCTAGTGCAGATAAAAACGAAGGATGTGAATACGAGTCAGGTATTACATATAATGTTCCATCTACTTATGTTTTTACAGATGCAGCTGGAAACAATACTGTTTCTTATGGTGGACAAACTCAAAGAATGAATATGCTTTCAGAAATAGTTTCTTACTTAAAAACTGCTAACAATAGCACAGCAATTCTAGACGGACAAAAGCTTAAAGATATGTACTCCAATTCTGGAACACCTGGTTGGACTGGAACATACGATGCTTCAAAGCAATTAAAAAGTAAAACAGCTATGAGATTCCCCAAGTATTCAAGCATTATTTGAAGGATGGATGGATGCTGCAGCCGCAGCAACTCCAAGCAGTAATAATCAATATTTACAAGATTCCAATGGACTAGAGTGGACTCAAATGATTGAAAAAGGTCTAATGAGTGCATGTTTTGTTAGTCAATTATCACAAAATTACCTTGAAAATATTGCTGATGATGACAATACAGTAGCAGTTGATGCTTCTGCTGGGAAACATTATACTTTAATGGAGCACCACTGGGATGAAGCTTACGGTTACTTTCACTGAATGTTACTGCTTTTCCTGATACTGCCGAACAATTAGATTCTGGGGTAAATATGCTACACAGGCTTATTTAGAAAGTACTTTGGGTACTGCTACTGATATCTCTACGGCTTTTAGAACTGGTAGAGCAGCTTTAAGCGCTGGAAATATTACTCATGCTCTAGAACAAAAAGCTATTGTTTTTGAAGAAGTAAAAGACATGGTTGCAGGAATGGCAATTCACTATTTAAAAGACGTGATTTCTAAAAAAAATGCAGGTACTTCAACCCAAGCAAAAATTAATCACAGTCTATCTGAAGCTTTAGCATTTATAATGGGTATTCAGTTTGCTACAACTTCACCTGATACTCCATCTGCAAATGTTGTTGATTTAAATGCTAACATTGGAAACTTTACTTCTTTGGCTACTTTACCTTCAAATGTCTCACTTCAAGAAATGATTGACGATATTGCTGCTGCAGCTGGATTTAGTGCTACGGAAGTTGCTGGTTTATAATAATTCTTGTTTAACTAAATAATTAATTATAATCACTGGATGTAATTAATCCAGTGATTATTTATTTTAAATTTACGGATATGATTAAGTCATTTTTAAAAATATTTTTACCAACTACTTTATTGCTTTTTAGTGGATGCTCTAAAAAAGGTTGTAAAGATCCTAATGCTATTAATTATGACTCATCTGCTAAAAAAGATAATAACAGCTGTTTATACGAAGAATTTGATAAAGAAGTTTTATTATCTAATATTACCAATAATTATATAATTCCATCATATAACCAGTACAATTTAAATTTAAAATCTTTAGATAGCTCAATTAAAGAATTCACTCTACAGCCGACAGTTTCAGGACTTTCTAAAGTTAGAAATTCATGGCATAATGCTCTTTTATCATGGCAGGATGTGTCTTTTATCGATTTTGGGCCTTCTACTCTTATAATACTTAAAACACAAACAAATACATTCCCAGCAGACACAGTTCAAATAGATGAAAATATTTCAAATGGCAACTGGAATTTCAATAGCATTAATAGTATAGATATTAAAGGGTTTCAAGCATTGGATTACTTAATTAATACAAAGAGGACTTTAACAGAATCTCAGAGAGTGACATTTTTATACTAGGGACTCTCAAAACTGCAATAGATTACTTAAATGCTATTTCGGATGAGTTAGTAAACCACATACAGCCTTATGTTGTGCGATGATTGGGCCACTTACAAAGATGAATTTCATTTCTGATTTTGCAACCACCTGCTCAGTGGTAGTTCTGTAAGTGATATTGATTAATGCTATGTGTTTACATTACGAGTTTTTTGTTAGAAGAGGGAAAATTAGGTCTTCCCTTGGGAGTATTTGATCGGTTTTTCACAACTTGATCCACTGCCTGGACTTAGTAGAGTGCTACCACTATGGTTCTTCTCTTGACCATTTGCAATAAGATCAGTTGGATCTTTACAAAAATATATTAACGGAATTCATTACTCTTCTTCACGAAAACGGGATTGGTCTTAGACGACTACATGAATTTTGTAAATGCTACAAGTAATAGCGAAAATTTATCAGCTGTTGTTAACAGCCAGATAGACGATATTGTAATTAAACTTAATAATCTTGAATGATCCATTTAGTTCGGAACTCTTAAATAATAAAACTCCAAGTTCAAACTACATATGAATCTATGCAAAATCTTGTACCCTATGTTAAAGTTGATATGACTTCTGCTTTGGGAGTCTCTAATTACATATGCAGATAACGACGGCGATTAGTAAGTGGTAAAACACATTTCAGATACAAACAGTAAATATTGCGCCGCTTGTAGTTTTTAGAATCATTTTTGGTTCTAATGATGTTCGCAAGTACTTTAAGATTCATTCTTAAAGGGTGGATAAATGACTTTTATGTAACACCAAAATATTATTTCACTTATTACGGTTTTGATTGGGTAAAACCTCTTGAAGAAAATAGTATGTATATACTTTTTGGAATATTATTACTAAGTTCATTATTAATAGCTTTTGGTCTTTTTCTATAGAATAAGTATTGTATTATTTTTCTTGGTATTCACCTACATTGAACTCATTGACAAAACCAATTATCTAAATCATTACTACTTCATAAGTTTAATGAGTTTTATACTTATATTCTTACCACTAAATAGACATTTTTCAATAGATGTTTATTTTCGAATATGCAAAGAGAAAACAAAGGTTCCATCATGGACAATTAATTTTATAAAATTACAAATTGCATTTGTTTATATTTTTGCAGGGATTTCAAAACTTAATTATGATTGGCTTATCGAGGCTCAGCCATTAATAAACTGGTTAAAACATCAATCAGATTTTCCAATAATTGGAAGTTTACTTTTAAATGATATTACGGCTTATTTATTTAGTTGGGGTGGTGCAATTTTCGACTTGTTTATAGTATTTATTCTCATATCTAAAAGATGGAGAATCTATGGGTATATACTAGTTGTTATTTTTCATATTATGACTTCTTTAATGTTTCCAATTGGTGTTTTTCCACTGGTAATGATAGGAAGTACTTTAATATTCTTCTCTGAAAATTTTCACATTAAAATAATTTCATCTTATTTCCATTTTCACTTTAAAATTGAATGAATTAAAAACTGAAAATACATACAATCTAAAAAGTTCATTTAAACCCTTTTACAAGTTGCTATTTGTTTCTTTTTTTATTCTTCAATTAGTTTTACCACTAAGATATTTATTGTATCCAGGAAAACTTATTTTGGACTGAGCAAGGTTATAGATTTAGTTGGAGAGTGATGTTAATTGAAAAAGCAGGATATGCTCAATTTTATATTCATGAACCTGTAAAGGATAGAAAAATGTTAGTTGAAAATAGAAATTATTTAACACCTCAACAAGAAAAAATGATGGCTACACAGCCCGACATGATTCTTCAATTTGCTCATCATATAAGTAATACATTTAAAGATTCCATAATTATCGAAAGAAATGGTGAAATCATTAATTTAGGGAAATCGCCAAAAGTTACTGCTGATATTAAAGTAAGTTTATTCAACAAAGGAAGTAGATCATTCATAGATAATAACATTAATTTAACTGGAGAAAAAAGAGGTTTTTCTAATAAATCATGGATACTAACTTATGAAGATTAAACTCCTAATAATAATATCACTTTGCACCATTAAAGGATTTACTCAGACAGGGAAAATATCTGGAGTTATTTTAGACGAAAATAAAGATCCTATACCTTACACCACCGTATTTTTAAAAAATATTGACAAGGTTATCTACACTAATGAGTATGGGTTTTTTTCTACTCCTAAACTAAATTACAAAAGTTATATTATTGAATATTCGTCAGTTGGTTATCAAAAAATAATTGACACAATTAACCTAAACAAACCTTAATTAAAATTGATAAAAAGACACTAAAAGAAAGGAATATTAACCTTCAGGAGTTTGAATTTGTTGAACAACAAAAATTTAATATTAGAAAATTAAGAGCAATTGAAGGTGTTATGATTACTCAAGGAAAAAAAACTGAAGCTATTAATGTTGAAAATACAGACGCTAATAAAGCAACGAATCAAAGTAGACAAATTTATGCAAAAATACCTGGGCTAAATATTTGGGAAAGTGATGGTGCAGGAATTCAACTAGGTTTAGGAGGAAGAGGGCTAAACCCAAGTAGAACTTCGAACTTCAATACAAGACAAAATGGATATGATATTAGCGCTGATGCGTTAGGATATCCTGAAAGCTACTATACTCCCCCATCTGAAGCTATTGATGAAATTCAACTTATAAGAGGTGCTGCATCTCTCCAATTTGGACCACAGTTTGGAGGACTTTTAAATTTCAAACTTAAAGAAGGTCATCCAAACAAAAAAATAGAACTTGTAGCTAGACATACAATTGGTTCCTATGGTTTAAATAATACATTTTTAAGTATAAGTGGAGCTTCTAAAAATTGGAGTTATTATAGTTATGGAAATTATAAAATTGGAGACGACTGGAGACCAAACTCAAGTTTTGATCTTAAAAATGGATATATAAAAGTCAAAAACAAGATAAATAATCAATCTTTTATAAGTATTGAGGTTACAAAAATGAGTTATTTAGCCCAACAACCAGGTGGATTAACAGACAAACAATTTTTGACAAAACCAGATTCATCAGTTAGAGAAAGAAACTGGTTCAAGGTGGATTGGAATTTAGCAGCATTACAATACGATTACGAATTTAATTCCAATACCAAGTTTAATACTCGAACTTTTGGATTAATAGCTTCTAGAGAAGCTGTAGGAAATTTAGATAAACCATTTTATGCTGATTTTATGGAAAAAAGAAATGTTATTTCAGGACAATTTAAAAATATTGGAAACGAAACAAGATTAATTCATTTATATGAAATTGGAAGTTCTGAGTAAAAACCCATGTGCAATACTTATAGGCTCAAGATTATACAGAGGATATAATAATAATATTCAAGCAAATGGTAATAATTTAAACACCCCTGACTTTAATTTCACTGAGGACGTCATAAATATGAACGATTCTTCACTAAGTGAAGCAACAAACTACAAATTTCCAAGTTTAAATATTGCTTTATTTGGAGAAAATATTTTCAATCTAAACAATAAATTAAGCTTAACACCTGGATTTAGATTTGAACACATTTCTACATCATCTGATGGTGTTTTTAGAAGACAAGAACTTGATAATGCTAATAATATAATCTTTGATTCTATTTATAGTGAAAATGATAAACAATCACGTGAATTTATAATTCTTGGATTGGGTGTGAACTATAAATTAAAAGAGAAAATAGAATGTTATGCCAATTTTTCTCAAAACTACAGAAGTATTAATTTTTCTGATATGCAAATCACAAATCCTAACTTCCAAATTAACCCTGAATTAAAGGATGAAAGAGGATATAATTTTGATTTAGGAATTAGAGGAAGTAAAAGCAATAAATTATATTTTGATGCATCATTGTATTATTTATTTTATAACAATAGAATTGGAACTGTATGGGTAACTCAAAATAACATTTCTAATTTTAATAATCTTCCTCAAACTACAGCACCTTACTTTCAGTTAAGAACTAATGTTTCACAGTCCAGAACAATGGGATACGAAATGATGATTGAAACAGATTGGTGGAAAATATTAATTAACGAAAATTCGAATAGTAAACTAAGTACTTTTATAAATTTCTCTTTCAATGATGCAAAATATATTGATTCCGATGAACCAGCGTATAATAATAAAAAAGTAGAGTTGGTCCCTCCTATTTCAATAAAAAGTGGTTTGTCAATTGGAAATGAAAAATATTCTCTATCCTACCAATTTAGCTATACCAAAGAACATTTTTCGGATGCTACTAATTCAGAAAGTCATCCACATGGAATTGTAGGTCTTATTCCAACTTATTATATAATGGACTTTTCCGGAAAAGTTAGTATTAAAAAAATGCAGGTTGAATTTGGAATTAATAATATTACTAATATTAATTACTTTACAAGGAGAGCAACCGGTTATCCTGGACCTGGAATAATTCCATCCATGCCTAGGAATTTCTACCTTTGTATTCAAATTAAAATTTAAAATATGGACATTTATGATATTTCATTTATTTTTTCGACATTTTGGGTAGGACCTTTTTGGATAGCTATGCTAATCAATCCTGAAAAAGATAAAACTAAAAATCTTCTTAAAGGACCATGGTTTTTCTTAGGTCCTATTGTTTTTTGGTTTATTCTAATGATTTATAATCCTCAAGGATTAATAGATCTAGCAAGTGGCTCTTCAAACTCAAACGGGTTTCTTGAAGGACTTGCAATAGGAATGGGAACTAAAGCCGGAATATCAGCAATTTGGGCACATATGGTTGCAGGTGACATATTTGTTACTCGGTGGATATGGAAAAAAAGTATAGAAATAAAAGCTAATAAATGGGTGACTAGGATATCAGTTTTTTTTGGAGTAATGCTAATGCCAGTAGGACTAGCAATTTTTACAATATGTAATTTAAATAAGGGAAATAATAAAATAGGACAATAAATTACTCTTTACCAACGAAAAATTTAATTGTTTTTTCGCTTTTGTTGCCGAGTTTATCTATCGCCTGAATATTAATTTCATAGAGCTTATTCTTTAAAAATGTATTAAGTTCAGATATATCTAAAGATTCTCCACTTGAATAAGGAACTAGTTTACCATTACCAATAGAATAAAGTATTTTATCTGTACCAACTTTTTGATCTGTTGCACCTAAATATAGTCTTGTATAGTTTGGATATACATTTAAACTTTCACCTTTCTTATCTTTAGTTCCTGATGGTTCAATACTGAAATTATGAAAAATCTCTGGTGGAGTATTATCAACATGACATTTACTATCTCTTTGCTTATTAGAATTATTTACGTTATCAGTTGAATAAAAACTAACAGTATGTTTCCCCTCATTTTCAACAACAAATGAGCTATAATCTTTCATAGACTCGCCATCAATAGAATAAAAAGTATTTTTAACTCCAGACTCATTATCCTTAGCGTTTAGAACTATTTTAGTTTTATTCGATATAAATAATTCACCATCTTTAAAAAACTGAGGTGATCCGTACTTTATCCAGGTTTCAGGTGAAGTATTATCTAAAAATACAGTTTTGTAATAATTTTTAGAAAGATTCTCTACATTATCAATTGCATCATACTTAATTGTGTAAAGTCCTTGCTTGTTTGGTAAATGAAAATGACCGCTATAAATATTTTTTTCTTTACCGTTTATTCTATAATGTATGTTTTTAACACCAGCCTTATTATCTGTTGAAGAAAGGTTAATTTCAGTTCTTTCACTAACATAATTGTAGTTACCAATGAAAGAATCTCCAGAAATTTCAAGTTTAGATACTGGAGCTATTTTATCTAAATAAAAAGAAAAAGTTTTAACATTATCAAGCTCACTATTTTTTACATTATCATTTGACCAATATTTAAAAATATGTTCACCATCATTTAAGCTAGATAATTTAATATTTGATTTAAAAGTTGATTTATTTAATTCATCAAATAAATAAAAAGTGTTTTTCACTCCGGATAAATTATCTGTAGAAGTAATAACAAAACTACTACTTGGAGATAATATATTTTCTTCAAATACAATTCCTTTGATAGAATGATTGGAGGAGGGTGATGTTAAATCAACTACAAAGCTTTTGTTTTTAATTTTTTCAGAATTTCCAACATTATCAGACGAATAATAATACAATTCGAATGTTCCCTCTTTATCCATAGTCAAATTTGAATTGTAAACTTTAAAACTTTCAGATCCTAAAGAAAAATGAATGTTTTCTAATCCAGATCCAAAATCTTTAGCTGACAAATCAACTAGAAGACCTTTCCCAAAATAATTTTTATTTGATGTGTACCTTGGAGCATCTTTAAAAACAGAATTTGTTTTAGGAGCTAAACCATCGGCATACAATTCGTACAATATTTCTTGTTTAGGCGAAGCTATTTTTTTTGTGGTTTTATCTACTGCCCATTTACTTCTAATATAGTTAATACCTTCAGTATCTAAAAACATAGGGTTAGAATAATCCTTTGAGACTTTACTATTTAAATCATAGTTTTCACCATTAGGATCTACAGAAAATTTTAGATAAAGAGGCAATGACTTTTGTACATATGTGTTACCATTGTTTAAATAAACTCTTTTTTGATGATCTAACTTCCCAGAATTTTGTGAAAAAATTAAAATAGGAATTAGAAATATTATTGAAGCGTAAATATTTTTCATATCACTAATTTAAGTAATTAAATTTAATGAAAATTAAATGATGTTTCTGTTATTTAATTTCACTTTTAAAATTAGGGGCAAACTTCTCAAACTGCTTAATATTATTTTCAGCTATCCAAACAGTAGTAAGTGGAGATTTAGAAATTATTTGACTATCTACAGTAAAATTTTTATTGCTTTTTGAAATAATAAAACCTTTATCTAAATCGGAAGACTCTTTTGAAGAAACTATTTCACCAGTTCCTCTAACTATAATTCCTATATTATTTGTCCTCAATTCATTATCAAAATCATACTTAGGAGGGAAAATTTTAACATCCATTAGCTTAGCAATACCTTCTAATTTAGAATCATCAATTTTTTCTAACCATGGAATCTGTTTTAATAATTTTATAGCTTCTGGAAGTTTAAAAACAGGTGGTTTTGATAATATACTATTCATTTTAGCCTCTATTTCATTGGAAAATATTTCAGATTCATCTTTATCCAACCTTCCTAACTTAATCATGCTTTTAAGTTCACTTTTTTGAAAATTCAATAAATCTCTACTTGCTTGCCTAGTCTCAATTGTGTGATAAATATCTGGAAAAGCTTTTTTTAAATTTCTTAAAAAGGTAAGTCCATGAATTTTTTTCTCGTTTACTTCATCTTTTAACTCCTTAATAACTTTACTTTGCTCTTCGGAATTAGTAGAATCTAGTTCTAGATTATTAAGTAATTTTAAAAGATTTTCCTGTGACTTAATCATAGCTCTAACAGCGTCATAATTTGTATACAATTGATCGAATAAATTAGTGTAAGAAGATCTTTTTAAAATAGACCATTCTTTAACTTCGTTAAAAAGCTTAGAACTTCTTCCTAATAAATCAATATTAGATGATTTTGCTGTTGATAATTTACCATCTTCATCTAAAAGTTCATTATTGATTTTAGACAAAAGGTTATATGCTTTTATACCTAATAATCCACTACTAAAATATTTCCAGTAGGAAGTTTTTTCTCTATTTAATAAATTTATTCTGAGTTCTCTAATTAAACCGTCATCTACTTTTTCTAAGATTTCATCGGAAGATGGATTCCAAATTGGTGGAAAATATTTTTCTACTTGATTCCAGTCTGCCCCTCCCATAAAACGGTCTTTTTTCATTAATTCTAATCTCTTTTCAGAACTTTCTCTTAATTTTTCTAAAGTATTGCTTAATAAAGTTGCTTTGGAAAGAGGAATTTTGGTTAAACCAAGTCCCTTAACTAAACTTTTAATAGTAGTTGCATTGATTAAAGAAGTAAGTAAAACAATACCAGCAGTTATAAACAGAAATTGATCTCGAATTTCATGGTCAATATTTGATGTTTCAGCAACTATTAAAGCCATTGCTAATCCAATAACGCCTCTAAGTCCACCCCACCATAAAACAATGGAATCTTTGACTGTAACACCATAACCAATTTTTCTCATTATGGGATATAATACAAAAATTATTAAAGCTCTTATTAAATGAATTCCGATATAAACAATTCCTAAATCAATGAAATCTTCTAATTCAAATCTTGTTCTATGAGCAATAATTACACCAACAATAATAAAAATTAAAGTATTTGCAATAAAAGCAGCTAATACCCAAAATTCATGAAGAAAATGACCAACTTCTGGGCTAATCCTAGTTTTACCTCTTCCAGCCATTAACAACCCTAAAGTAACTAAACCTATAACCCCTGACCAATGTAAACTTTCCGCAATATAGAAAGTAAGATAAGCAGATCCAATAATAGCTGTTATCTCAAATAAAGCATCATTAAAAACCGTTTTAAAAAGAGCTAAAGTCAAAAACCCGATAGCAGCTCCAATTGCAGCACCTCCAAGGGTAACAATAAGAAAATCAAGAAGTGGATGAGAGAAATTATCATCAATTGCAGTTCCTGTTATTATTGAAAAAAAGACCATAAAAATAACAATTGCAGTACCATCATTAAGAAGAGATTCACTCTCAATAAGAGTTCTTAAACGCTTACCTCCACCTAATTCTTTTAATAAAGAAACAACTGCTACAGGATCAGTGGCACAAATGACAGAACCAAACATTAAAGAAACGTACCAGTCCCAATTGCCAAACCCAATTCCAAGATACTTTATTCCCATGGCCATTGCTGCACTAATGCAAATAGCTACAATAATTCCTGGGACAGCCATTAAAAAAGCGTTCCAAAAAGATTTTTTAAAAGTATGAACATCTAAATCAAATGCAGCTTCAAAAATCAAAGTTGGAAGAAAAACATACAATATAATTTCTGGCTTAATATGGCCAGCCCAAAAAATTGAATTCTTGAGTAATTTTAGATTTTCTATCCATTCAAAACGGTCTAAAACACCTAAAAAAAGTCCTATAATAAGTAGTATAACTGTAAATGGAATAGGTATTTTTTTTAAAAACTTTTTAGTGAAAATACCTATAAATAGACTTGCTATAATAAAGAATAATGGCGACATATCCAGCGGTTGCTGCTTTTCAATAATTTCTTCGCCTGACCATTCCCCGGCAAAAAACAAGAATGGGGAAAAAATAAAAATTGTAGTTAAAATATTTTTCATGAAAATTTTAAAGAAATAAATTTAAAAAAAAATACAATTGATTTAACCAGTAATTTTAATTAATTAGATAATACTTATACTAATCTATTTAGTATTCATAAGCTTTCAGAGTTAAAATCGTATATAAAAGCACCATCATTTTCTAATTCATGCAATAAATTTTTACCTTTCAAAAAATCAAAATTTTGTTTTTTATAAATTTTATTTCCTCTACTATTTGAAATAATAAAGAATGGTAAGTTTTCGTTTTCTATTATAGAGTTTTCTAATGCTTTAATATTCAATATTGCGAAATCAATAGTAGAATCATATTCCCATTCATTTTCAATTAAAGCTATAGATTTATTTTCCCATTTGATAGTTTTAGACTTAAGGGTATCTAAAGAAATAAATTTAGCTCTACTCAAATCATTGTAACTCCAGTTGTTTTTAATATTAGTATTCATTAGCTTTTTATTACTGAATAAACTTTTTTTAGCTATAAAATAATGCTCGTTTTCAGAAACTAAATCAATTGCTGTATAATTTGGTAAACTATATACAATTATTCTTTTTGATCCAGTTCTATCATAATCTTCTTTAAAATCAATACCAATAATTAGAAATGAAACAAAGAAAATGAGATAGTATAAGACCTTTTTATGGTACTTAGTATACAATAGAACAAGAATAACTAACATATAAATTAATACTGTTTCAGATTTAGAAATATATAAATCCTTAGTTGTAGAATAAGGTAGAGACTCTATTAAAAAAAGAAATTTAACTAAAAGTGAAATCAAGAAAGACATAACTTTAGCTAAAAAAAAAGAAATAGAGGGGGTTATACTAAATAAAATAATTAGCAAACCTAGTATCAACAAAACAAATACTGTAGGAATCACCAATAAATTACTTAAAATAAAAAAGTTTGGAAATTGATGAAAATAATAAATACTTATCGGGAATGTGGCTACTTGAGCAGAAATTGAAACTGACGTAATTGCCCAGGTTTTACTCAATAGTTTACTTTCAAAAAATAATAAGTTATTAATTAACGGATACATATAAATAATTCCAAATACAGCTAAGAAACTTAACTGAAATCCAACATGAACAATTAAATAGGGGTTGATAATTAGTAATAAAATAGCTGATGATGCCAAAATATTATAAATATTAGATGACTTACTAAAAATTTCAGCCATTGAAAAAAAAGTCAACATTGTTGTTGCTCTTAATACAGATGGGGTTAATCCTGTTATAAATGCATAGAACCAGATAGTTAATATTATAATTAATTGTTTTAAAATTTTAAATTTAAATGAAGATTTAAAAAGATTAAATATTGAAGAAATAATTAAAAAAATAATTCCTACATGAAGACCTGAAACAGCGAGAACATGCATAGATCCAGTTTTAGAAAAAACACCTTTTACATTCTGACTTAACTCATCCTTATAACCAAAAGTAAGAGCAGAAGCAATTGCAAAATCATCTGATTTAAGACCACTATCTACAAGTATTTTCAAACATTTATCTCTAATTATTGTAGAAAATCTTTTTATAGTTAATGAGGAGCTTATAAATTTCCAATTATTTTTAACAAAAGCTGAATATTGAATTTGCTTAGAACTTAAATAGTTTGAGTAATTAAACTGATGTGGATTCTTAGGATTAGATAATTCTTTAAAATTACATTTTACTCTAATTTCATCTCCTGGCATAAGTTTGATTGAACTACTATCTTTTGTTAGATAAATTAAAATTTTTCCTTTTAAGTTCTTTTTTAATGAACCTTTAGTTACGGTTAATATTTCACATTTTATCTTAACTAATTTTTCTAATATTACTATTGGCTCATATATTCTTAAGTTCGACTCAGTAGCTTTTTTACTCTCCAATATATCTTTAGAATTTCCAATATAATTTAAATACGAGGAATCATTTTTAAAATCAACTAGAATTATACCCGAAACAACAAATGAAAAAGCAATGAGAAACTCAAATAAAATTTTTTTAACGTAACTTGTATTTTGAAGAACTTTTTCAAAAAACACTAATAGGAATAAATTGAAAATAATTATTAAGTGAAATTCTTTTTGAAAAACACTAAAGGTTATCTCGCAATAAATACCAAGAATTAAAAATATTAAAATCTTAAATAGTGGGTGTTTCAATCTAAAATAGTTATAAAATTATTATAAAAATGAAAAAAATTTTAATACTATTTATTTTTTTTAAATTAATAAACTCTAATATTAAAGCCCAATCAATTGGCGATTTTTATCAAGGTGGGGTTGTTTTTTATTTAGATTCGTTTGGTGGTGGTTTAATTGTTGATATTGCCGATCTATCAAATCCAAACCCAGTTGGGGGGACAACTTCACTTGACACTTTATTATCTAGGTGGGGTAATTATTCTAACCATGTTCCAGGAACTTCTTCACCTTTTTTAGGTTCTGGAGAAACTAATACTCAAAATTTTATAAATTTTTATTCTAATGGAAATTTTGCTGCTCATTTATGTGTTAACTCCAATAGAGGAGGATATAATGATTGGTTTTTACCTTCTAAGCAGGAGTTGGAAGAAATATTTAGTTATAAAGCTTTAATTGATTCTGTTGCTTTAATTAATGGAGGACACTTGTTTGATGATTTTGCAACACTATATCCTTATTGGAGTTCTACAGAAACTCCCAGCACAACAGATTACAGAAATGCTTACGCAGTATATCCAGGCAATTTTTCTGTTTTGAGAGGTAAAATTTTAGAATATAAAGTACGTGCAACACGTTCATTTAGAAGTCCAATAAATAGTATAACAAACATTGAAACTAATGAAAACAAAAAAGTTATTAAAGTGTTTAATTTATTGGGTCAAGAATCAATTCCAGAACCTAATACTATATTGATATTTTTATACAGCGATGGCTCTGTAGAGAAAAAAATATCTGTTAAGTAAAGTTTAAATCAAAAAAAAGCTGGTGAGTCACCAGCTTTAAATATATATAATAATTAAAAAAATTAAACTTCTTCAAAATCTACATCAGTAACTTCTTCATCAGATTTACTTTTATTATCAGATTTTGGCTCTTCACCTTTAGCAGCAGATGGATCACCATTAGTTGATTGGTACATATCTTGGCTAGCAGCTTGAAAAGAAGTATTTAATTTTTCCATAGCCGAATCAATAGTGTCTAGATCTTTAGCAGCATGAGCAGTCTTTAGCTCAGCTAAAGCTTCATCAATAGGTTTCTTCTTTTCTTCAGGAATTTTATCTCCATACTCCTTTAATTGCTTTTCAGTTTGAAAAATTAAACTATCAGCAGCATTTACTTTTTCAACTTCCTCTTTCACCTTTTGATCGGCATCAGCGTTAGCTTCAGCTTCTTTTTTCATTTTCTCAATGTCTTCATCTGAAAGTCCAGAAGACGCTTCAATTCTAATTGATTGTTCTTTGTTGGTAGCTTTATCAATAGCTTTTACCTGAATAAGACCATTAGCATCAATATCGAAAGAAACCTCAACTTGTGGAACTCCTCTTGGAGATGGTGGAATTCCATCTAAATGAAATCTTCCAATTGTTTTATTATCGTTGGCCATTGACCTTTCACCTTGAAGAACATGAATTTCAACGGATGGCTGATTGTCAGCAGCAGTAGAAAATACTTGAGATTTTTGAGTAGGTATTGTTGTGTTAGAATCAATTAATTTAGTAAAAACGCCTCCCATAGTTTCAATACCCAAAGAAAGTGGAGTAACATCTAAAAGTAAAACATCTTTAACTTCGCCAGTAAGAACTCCTCCTTGAATTGCTGCTCCCAAAGAAACAACTTCATCTGGATTAACTCCTTTTGATGGAGATTTACCAAAAAACTTTTCAACGGCTTCTTGAATTGCAGGAATTCTTGTTGAACCACCAACTAAAATAATTTCATTAATATCTGATGTAGATAATCCTGCGCTTTTCAAAGCAGATTTACAAGGTTCTATCGTTCTTTTAACTAAATCGTCTATGAGTTGTTCAAATTTTGCTTTTGTTAAACTTCTAACCAAGTGCTTAGGAATTCCGTCAACAGGCATAATATAAGGTAAGTTAATTTCTGTAGATGCAGAAGAAGAAAGCTCAATTTTTGCTTTTTCAGCAGCCTCTTTTAACCTTTGTAATGCCATAGGATCTTTCTTAAGATCAATTCCTTCATCTTTTTTAAATTCACTAGATAACCAATCGATAATTTTCTGATCAACGTCATCACCACCAAGGTGCGTGTCGCCATCTGTTGAAAGAACTTCAAAAACACCATCTCCTAGTTCTAGTATTGAAACATCATGCGTTCCACCACCAAAATCGAATACAACTATTTTCATGTCTTTACCAGACTTATCCATTCCGTAAGCTAGAGCTGCAGCGGTTGGTTCATTAATAATTCTTTCTACTTTAAGACCAGCAATTTCACCAGCTTCTTTCGTAGCTTGTCTTTGTGCATCATTAAAATATGCAGGAACTGTAATTACAGCACCGGAGACTTCTTGACCAATAAAATCCTCGGCAGTTTTTTTCATTTTTTGCAAAATCATTGCAGAAATTTCTTGCGGAGAGTATTTTCTATCACCAATACTAACTCTTGGTGTATTATTATCTCCTTTAACTACGGTGTAAGGAACTCGTTTAACTTCTTTACTAACTTCATCAAATCTATTACCCATAAATCTTTTAATGGAATAAATAGTATTTTCAGGATTAGTAATAGCTTGTCTTTTGGCAGGATCTCCAACTTTTCTTTCGCCACCTTCTACAAAAGCAACTACTGATGGAGTTGTTCTTTTACCTTCGCTATTTGGAATTACAACTGGTTCGTTACCCTCCATTACACTAACGCAAGAGTTGGTAGTCCCTAAATCAATGCCTATAATTTTTCCCATTTTATTGTATTTAATTTATTGAATTATTACAAAGTATATGCCATCAATAATTTAAATGTGATTTTAATGCTTTTGGCAGAAATGAATCTAAATTGCTGACAAACAAACTGCCATAAAGACAGTTTTAGTTGCTTTTTCTCCAACTGTTAGAGTTAGAAGGAAGAAAATAATCTTGAATTTTATCTGTTTTATTTATATGATAAATTGCAGCTAAACCAGCTTCATTATTATCAAATGAGGTATTATTTTTAAAGTCTTCTAAGTATAAACTCACAAAACTTGTATCAAAATTTCCTGATTTAAAATCAGAATGATTTAAAGCGTAATAACAAAAAGGAAGTGTTGTTTTAACTCCATAAATAGTGTACTGTTCAATAGCCTTAATCATTTTTTCAATAGCCTCTTCCCTATTTTTACCATGAACTATTAATTTTGATATCATAGGGTCATAATATATAGAAACTTCAGACCCTACATGGGTACAGTCATCAACTCTGATGCCTTTTCCTAGAGGGAATTTCATACAACTCTATTACTCCAGTATCAGGCAAAAAATTATTGAATGGATCTTCAGCACAAACTCTAATTTCAATAGAATGACCATTAATTTTTAGATCTTTTTGAGAAATTCTTAAAGGATTTCCTTTAGCAATATTAATTTGTTCTTCTACTAAATCCAGACCTGTTATCATTTCAGTAACAGGATGTTCAACCTGAAGACGAGTATTCATTTCTAAAAAATAAAAAGCATTGTTTTCAAAAATAAATTCAACAGTACCTGCCCCGTGGTAATTACAAGATCTTGCTACATTACAAGCAGCTTCACCCATTTTATTTCTTAATTCATTAGAGATTAAAGAAGATGGTGCTTCTTCAATTACCTTTTGATGTCTTCTTTGAATAGAACAATCTCTTTCAAAAAGATGAATTACCTCTCCATACTGATCTGCCAAAATTTGAATTTCTATGTGTCTAGGTTTAGTGAGATATTTTTCTATGAAAACTGCACCATTTCCAAATGAATTTTTAGCCTCACTAACTGCTCTTTGCATTTGCTCTTTAAATTCATCTTTCTTATGAACAATTCTCATTCCTTTACCGCCTCCACCAGCAGATGCCTTAATTAATACTGGGAATCCAATTTTTTCTGCAGCATTCATTGCTAGGTTAACGTCTTTTATCTCCTCGTCTAAACCCGGTACTAAAGGAATGTCAAATTTTGAAACTGTTTTTTTAGCAGATAATTTATCTCCCATAACTTCAATAGACTTAGCAGATGGTCCGATGAAAATTATTCCGGCTTTAATAACTTTAGAAGCAAAAGCAGCATTCTCAGATAAAAATCCATACCCAGGATGAATAGCATCAACATTAATTTCAACAGCTTTTTGAATAATAAAATCTTGATTTAAATAACTCAATTTGGAAGGAGCTGGACCAATTAAAATTTTTTCATCCGCATAACTTACAAACAGGGAATCTTTGTCAACTTCTGAAAATATAGCAACAGTTTTGATTTTTAACCTTTTACAAGTTCTCATCACTCTAAGTGCTATTTCCCCTCTATTTGCAACAAGTATTTTTTTAATCTCTGCCATTACAAGCCAAATATGTATTCATTAATAATGATGCAATTGTCATAGGACCTACTCCACCTGGAACTGGACTAATAAAAGAACAAACTGAAGAAACTTCATCAAATTTTACATCCCCAATTAAACGAAACCCATTTTTTTTAGAGTCATCTTCAATTCTATGAATACCAACATCAATTACTACAGCATTAGGCTTCACCATATCTAGAAGTGACAAACTCTGGTATTCCAATTGCAGCAATTAAAATATCTGCTTTTAAACAAATATCTTTTAAATTTTGAGTTTTACTATGAGCTAAAGTAACTGTAGAATTACCTGGGTTACTCTTTCTAGACATTAAAATGCTCATTGGAGTACCAACAATACTACTTCTACCTATAACAACAGTATTTTTACCTTCAGTCTCAATGTTATATCTTTTCAATAATTCCATTATTCCATTTGGAGTCGCTGGTAAAAAAGTCGGTAATCCTAAAGTCATTTTTCCAACATTTTCAGGGTGAAAACCATCTACATCTTTTCTAGGATTTATAGCTAAAGTTATTTTATTATCGTCAATATGTTTTGGCAAAGGGAGCTGGACAATAAAACCATCAATTGAATTATCTCTATTTAATGTGTCTATCAATTTTAAAAGTTCTGATTGACTTACATCTGCATTTAATTTATGAAGCGTAGATTTAAAGCCTATTTTCTCACAAGCTTTAACTTTAGCGTTAACATAGGTTCTACTTGCACCATCTTCACCAACAAGAATAGCTGCCAAATGCGGGGGAGTTTCCCCTTTTTTAACAAGTTTTTTAACTTTAGCACCCAATTCATTTTGAATTTCTAAAGATGTTTTTTTTCCGTCTAATAATTCCATAGTTTACATTGGCATTTTTCCGCCCATTTTCTTAAACTGTTTCATCATATTCATCATGTTTTGTTTATTACTCATGAGTTTCATCATTTTTTTAGTTTGATTAAATTGTTTCATTAGTTTATTGACTTCATTTATCTCATTTCCACTTCCAAGTGCAATTCTTTTTTTTCTTTGCATATTAATGCTATCAGGAAATTCTCTTTCTTTTGGAGTCATGGAATCAATCATTGCTAAAATAGGTAAAAAGGAATTTTCATCAACTTCATTTCCGTTCATAGCTTTCTTCATTCCAGGAATCATACTTGCTATGTCTTTTACCCCACCCATTTTTTTAATTTGTCCTATTTGATCTCTAAAATCATTAAAATCAAATTTGTTTTTCTTGATTTTCCTGTGGAGTTTTTTAGCTGATTCTTCGTCAAATTGTTCTTGTGCTCTCTCAACAAGAGAAACAACATCGCCCATTCCGAGAATTCTATCTGCCATTCTATCTGGGTGAAATACATCTAATGCATCCATTTTCTCACCAGTTCCAATAAACTTAATTGGCTTATTTACAATTGATTTAATGGACAAAGCAGCTCCACCTCTAGTATCACCATCAAGTTTAGTTAAAACAACTCCATCAAAATCTACTTTTTCATTAAAAGCCTTAGCAGTATTTACAGCATCTTGGCCAGTCATAGAATCCACAACGAATAAAGTTTCTGTTGGCTTAATAATATCTTTTAAGTCAGCAATTTCTTTCATCATAACATCATCAACAGCCAATCTACCAGCAGTATCAATAATTACTAAATTAAAACCATTGTCTTTAGCGAATTTAACACCAGCCTTAGCAATATTTAAAGGGTTTTTTTCTTCTTTATCAGAAAATACTTCGACACCAATTCCTTCACCAACTATATGCAATTGATCAATAGCTGCAGGTCTGTAAACATCACAAGCTACCAATAATGGTTTTTTATTTTTTTTATTTTTTAAATAATTAGCTAATTTTCCAGAAAAAGTTGTTTTTCCAGAACCCTGTAATCCAGACATTAAAATAATACATGGACTTCCACTAAGATTAATCTCGGACTTTTCGCTACCCATTAGCTCAGTTAATTCTTCCTGAGTAATTTTCACCAAGAGTTGGCCGGGAGAAATGCTATTTAAAACATTCTGACCTAAAGCTTTTTCCTTTATTCTTGATGAAAAAGCTTTTGCAGTATTAAAACTTACATCTGCTTCCAATAAAGCTCTTCTAACTTCTTTTAAAGTTTCAGCAACATTTATTTCTGTAATCTGACCGTGTCCCTTAAGAACTTTAAAGGCTCTATCGAATCTTTCTGTTAAATTTTCAAACATTATTTATAATTTCAGAAAACAAATATAAAAATCAATATTTGTATTGAATATTTTTTTCAATGTATTCTTAAAATAAATTATGGTAAGTATAATAATCCCTTATAAAAATCCAAATCCTTTTTTTAAAGAATGTTTAAATTCTATAATTAATCAAACTTACAAGAATATTCAAATAATTTTAGTTAATGATCACTCAACAGATGATTCGGAAAAAACAGCAATTAATTATCAAAAATCAGATTCTAGAATAGAGACAATTAAAAATAATGGAAATGGCATAATTGATGCTTTAAATACTGGTGTAAAAGTTGCAAATGGAAAATTTATTACCCGTATGGATTCCGATGATATAATGATGGATAATAAAATTACCGAATTAAGAACTTTGTTACTAATTTCTGGAAGACAACATATTTCATTGGGATGTGTCAAATATTTTGCAAGTGATAAAAAATTGGGACAAGGCTATATTAATTACGCTAAATGGTTAAATGAATTGACTACTAACTCTAAAAATTATTCTGAAATTTATAAAGAATGTACAGTGCCATCTTCAAACTGGATGATGTTCCGTAAGGACTTTAATAAAATTAATGGTTTTTCAAATTTAAATTATCCTGAAGATTACGATTTTGCATTTAGAGTTTTATACAAAAAAATAAAAATTATAAATACTAAAAAAATTACCCACCTATGGCGAGATCATCCTAAAAGAACTTCTAGAAATAGTGAACATTATAAATATGAAAACTTTATTCCTATTAAAATTAAAAACCTTCTTCTTAATGAATTAAAAAACAAGGAAGAATTAATATTATGGGGTGCGGGATCAAAAGGAAAAAGTATTGCTAAAGAATTAATAAATCAAAATTGTAAATTTAAATGGATAAGTAACAACATAAAAAAAATTGGTCATGAGATTTATGGAATTATAATTGAACCACTTAATATATTAGATTCAAAAAAAAATAAGTTGGTAATTAGTGCAATCAGCAGTAAAAATTTTAAATATCTGGAAAGTTCTAAAATAAACAGAATTGTAAATTTTTATTAAAGAATTACTTTTATATTCACTCTAGGAAAATTTATGATTTAAGTAGATTATTAAATTAAAAAATAGTTTCAATAATTATATCTTAAAAAAAATCAATTTTAACTGTGATGATCAAAATAATAACAATTCTTATAATTATATTTCCTTTAAATTTATTTTCTCAGGGTTTTGAAGGTTTAATCACATTCAATATCTCACATTCTAATATAGACTCTTCTAAAAAAGAATTTGATATTATGCCATCAAAACTAGATTTTTATATTTCTGGGGAATTAGCAAGAGTTGACCAATTCACAAAAATTGGAATACAAACTACAATAATTGATACGCTTTCAAAAAAACATATTTTACTTATAAATTTGATGGAGAAAAAGTTTGGAATAATTTTAACAAATTTAGAGGACTCTAACGAAATAGAGAAAATAAGATACACTAATGAAATAGCTGCTTTTTCTAACCATAGAATGTAAAAAAGCAATCATAAATAATCTTAATTTATCAAACAATAGAACGTCCATTTCTACTGTTTACTACACTAACGAAATTAGTAATTCCTACAATGTAAACTTTAAAGGATTAAATGGTTTCCCTCTTAACTACGAAATTGTTTCAGAAAATATCATTTCAACTTATACCATAGTAGATTGTGTAAATAAGAAAATTGATCCGAAATTATTTGAAATAGATAAAAACACTTTGATATACACTATGGAAGACTTTAAAGCTTTAATGCATCAATAATTCCTAACAAACCTACGTTGAGAACACCCTGAGGATTTAAAAAATAAATATTTAGTTTCAACTACATTTACTTGTATAAAGAATGACAACAAAAAATCAATATAAAAACTTTCAATTCAACTCTTCAAACAAAAAAGATAAAAAAGAATATTTTTCGGGGATTAAAGCATTTTTTTCAGATGAAAGATTTCATAAAACCTCGGGGTTATTTTTACTTCTTTTGTCTGTTTATTTATTTTTCTCCTTTTCATCCTATTTATTTACGTGGAAATACGACTTAAGCATAATTGACGGAAAGCCAATTAGTTTTGTGTTTAATGGTGAAGAAAGTAATATACAAAATTGGTTAGGGAAATTTGGTGCCTATACAGCTCATAAATTTTTAAAAGTTTGGTATGGATTGGCATCTTATGTTTTTGTCTTTATTACGTTTATAATAGGGTTCAAAGCACTTTTTAATTATGAATTAATTCCAATTAAAAAAACTCTCAAAGTGAGTTTTATAAGTCTTCATTTGGATTTGCATTTTTCTAGGATTTGTATTTGAAAAATCTAACTTAGACTTCATGGGTGGCCTGTATGGTCAAGTTGTGAATAACTGGCTTATTGGAGTTTTTGGCCAAATTGGTGCGGGGTTTTTTATTTTTTTCATAGGGGTTTCTTCAGTTGTTTTGCTCTTTAACCCTTCATTATCTTGGTTAGTTAATTTCTTTAATTATTTATCTAAATATTTAAAAAAAGAAAAAGTAGAAAGTGACGGTTTTACAGAAGTATCTAAAGTAGATGATAATAGTGAGCTTGAATTGTCAAATAATAATGAAACTGTAAATTTAAAAACTAATGAAGTCGAAAATGAAATTCAATCTGACTCTAACAAAAGCTTAGATATTTCTAATGATTTGGAAATGGATGTCACTATTAACGAGGAAAAAAGTCCCGTTAAAAATCCAGAAGACAAAACTGATATTGATATAGATTTAGCCGTGGAAGTACCAGAATCTGACACTGAATTAAGTAAAAAAGATATTGATAGAAAGGTAAAGGAATTTGGTGAATATGATCCAAAATTGGATTTATCTGAATATAAATTACCTAATATTGATTTATTAGCTGAGCATGGAAGTGGTAATATTTCTGTAGATAAAGAAGAATTAGAGGGAAATAAAAATAAGATTATAGAAACACTTCTTAATTATAAAATAAATATTTCGAAAATAAAAGCAACGATTGGACCTACTGTAACATTATATGAAATTATCCCAGCACCAGGAGTTAGAATATCGAAAATAAAAAATTTAGAAGACGATATTGCTCTTAGTTTAGCTGCTTTGGGCATTAGAATTATTGCTCCTATGCCAGGAAAAGGAACAGTAGGAATTGAAGTCCCTAATTCAAACCCCGAAATTGTTGCAATGAAATCCTTAATTGCTTCTGACAAGTTTCAAAATTCTACTATGGAATTACCAATTGCGTTAGGAAAAACAATTTCAAATGAATCTCTTATAGCTGATTTAACTAAAATGCCTCATTTATTGATGGCTGGAGCGACAGGTCAAGGTAAATCGGTAGGGTTAAATGCAATACTTATTTCACTGATTTATAAAAAACATCCTTCACAAGTTAAGTTTGTATTAATAGATCCTAAAAAAGTAGAACTAACTATTTACAATAAAATTGAAAGACACTTTCTAGCAAAACTTCCAGACGAAGAAGAAGCTATAATAACGGACACTACAAAAGTTGTTAAAACTTTAAATAGCTTATGTGTAGAAATGGAAGCAAGATATGAGCTATTAAAAGAAGCAATGGTACGTACTATAAAAGAGTACAATCATAAATTTGTTCAAAGAAAGCTAAATCCTGAAAAAGGTCATAAATACATGCCATATATTGTTCTAGTTATTGACGAATTTGCAGACTTAATAATGACAGCTGGAAAAGAAGTTGAAACCCCAGTAGCTAGAATTGCTCAATTAGCTAGGGCTGTAGGAATCCATTTAATAATTGCAACACAAAGACCATCGGTTAATGTAATTACTGGAACAATTAAAGCAAATTTCCCAGCTAGAATAGCATTTAGAGTAACTTCAAAAATAGACTCTAGAACAATATTAGATTCGGGTGGTGCAGACCAGCTAATTGGAAGAGGAGATATGTTATTTTCACCAGGCAATGAACTTATTAGATTACAATGTGGATTTGTAGACACACCAGAAGTTGATGCAATAGCTGATTTTATAGGATCACAACGAGGTTATCCAAGTGCATTTTTATTACCTGAATATATAGATGAAGCTAATGAACTTAAAGAATTAGATGATGATTTAGACAGTTTGTTTGAAGATGCTGCAGAAGTAATTGTAAATCATCAGCAAGGATCAGCATCATTACTACAGAGAAAACTTAAATTAGGGTATAATAGAGCGGGTAGAATTGTTGATCAGCTAGAAGCAACTGGACTAATTGGTCCGCATAGAGGTAGTAAAGCAAGAGATGTGCTTATACCCGATGTTTTAGCACTAGAACAATTTTTAACTAATCTAAGAGAAAAAGGGAAATTATGATTATGAAAAATAAATATATAGTATTCTTATTTCTAACAACTTTCACTTTTTTAAACTCCTTTTGTCAATCAAAAGAAATTGATCAAATAAAATGTAAAGATATTTTACAAAAAGTGAGTAGCTCATTTCAAAAAAACACATCATCAAAATTTAATTTTAAATTGGAAATTAGTAGTGAAGATATAAACGAAATTCAAAATGGTTTTGCATTTATAAAAGATGAAAAATATTATTATAAAACAGAAGAGAGAGAAGTTATTAGTGATGGAATAAATATTTGGACTTATTTACCCGAAGATAATGAATGTTATATAGATTTATTAGCGGATTTAGATAACCCCATTAACCCAAGTGAGATATTCACTATATGGAAAGAAGGATTTAAATTTAGATATATTAAAAAAGATGTAATAGAAAATGAATTGATTCATACTATTAAAATGTATCCATCGAATCCTGATAAAAGTAAGTATCATACAATAGTAATGACTGTAAATGAAACTTTAAATACAATTGTTCAAGCATCTATTAAGACAAAAGATGGAGTTACTATAAAAACAACTGTTAATTCTATAATTGGAAATCCAAAGATGAATGCTAATCAATTTACCTGGGAAATTAATAATTATCCAAATGTAGATGAGATTGACAATCGTTAATTTAGAAGCTCAAACGCATTATTTAACGCAGCTTTTCCAGTTTTATCTCCTCCAAGCATTTTTGCTAAAACTTGTATCCTGTCTTCTCTAGATAAATAATTTATACTTGTTTCCATAACTCCTGCAATCTCACTTTTATTAACATATATGTGATGCTTAGCAATTGCAGCTACTTGTGGAAGATGAGTTATATTAATAACTTGTGAAGAAGAAGATATTTCTTTTAAAAGTGAACCTACTTCTGAAGCTACTTTACCACTAATTCCAGAATCAATCTCATCAAAAATTATAGTGGAAATATTATTAAATGTAGACGAAACATATTTCATAGCGAGTGCAACTCTAGATAGTTCACCACCAGATGAAAATTTATGTAGAGGAAAATATTTCGAACTATTATTTACTGAAATAAGAAGATTAATTTGATCGGTACCATTAATGCTTAAAGAGTCCTGCTCTATAAGCTCAATTTTAAAATCAGCATGATCCATGGATAAAGAATTAAGAATATTATTAACCTTGGATTCAATATTTGGAATTTCTTTTAATCTAAGTTTGTAAATATCATTGCCTAATTTTAGACACTTAGTCTTAAAAAACTCAACTTTTTTATTTACATCTAATAATTCTGAGTCCATTTCTGATAGTTCAGAAAGCTCTTTTGAAACAGCATGTTTTTTTAAAATAAGAGATTTTAAATCAGCTACATTGAACTTTTTTAAAAGAAAATTAATTTGTTTAAGTAATTGGTCAAGCTCATTTAACTTATTTTTATCGGGATTTACAGATGGAAATTTATAACTAATCTCCTGGAAAATGTCTTCAATCTCAATTTTTACAGATTTTAATCTTTTTGAAACTGAAGAGAATCCATTAAGAATAGTGTCTAATTCTGTGGAGAATGTTTCTAAATCTGAAAATAAATCTGAAAAACCACCATTACTATTGTAAATGTTTTTTATTTTATCAAGTAGTGTGTTAATTTCCTCTTGATTTGCAGCAATCTTATATTGATTTTGAATTGAGTCCTCATCCCATTGATCAATATTATAATTTGACAATTCGTCTAGCTGAAATTGCAAAAAATCTTTTTTCTCATTTAAGTTATTTACTTTTTTAATTATTCTTTCTTGATTTTCTATAGATTCTACATAATTTAAAAAGGCATCTGAATAGTCGAGAAAAATATTTTTATCATTTATAAAGCTATCAATAAAACCATATTTAAAGTTTAAAGATCCCATTTTACTAACTAAATGTTGACCATTTATCTCTAAAATATATTGACTAATTAATTTTAGTTGTTCTAATTTAACTGGGGAATCATTAATAAATGATCTTGAATTACCATTTTGCTTTATTTCCCTTCTTATAATGAGATCATCTTCGATATCTAAATCCATTTTAACTAGTTGCTTTACAACGTTTTCATTCATAGAAAAAACGCCTTCAACAACACATTTTGATTTTGGGTTTTTCAAAACTTTATTAGAAGATCTTGTTCCAATTAAAAGTTCAATTGCTCCAAATATTATTGATTTCCCAGCACCTGTTTCCCCGGTTATTACTGTAAATTCTTTATTGAAATCAATTATCTTTTTAGATATTAATGCATAATTAGTTATACTTAATTTTTGGAGCATTTACTTTAAAATTTGAATTTCAACTCTTCTATTAGCTCCTCTTCCCGTAGGATTATCAGAGCCATCTGCAGCAAGATTTTCTGCAATTGGATGATCCTCACCCATTCCAATAGTTTTAATTCTTTTATAATTCACTCCTCTGTTACACATGTAAGTTTTTACAGATTCAGATCTTAAAACTGAAAGAATTTGATTGTATTTAATTGAACCAGTATTATCGGTATGTCCAATAGAATTAATTGTCCAAGAAAGGTTATTTTTTAAATCCAGTATTAATTTGTCTAGTTTTAATTTCTCTTTATTAGAAAGTTCTGAACTTTCAGTTTTGAAATTAATATTTTTATAAAAAATAATATGTATTTCAGTATTAGTATCGACAATCGCGGTTTCTTCCTTAATAACTACAGGTTCAATAGTAGTTTCATTATTATCTATTAATACTTCATCCGACATCTCTGACTCTTTTGTTATGTTTTCTAACTCCTCCAAGAAAACTAATTCATTAGTAGAAAAATCTATTGATTTAGAATAAAAGTAAAATCCAGAATTCTCAGATGAAACATTTATTGTATCGTTTATAAAGTTAGAATCAATTTCAAACTTAATATTATAACTCTCACCGGGGTTTAAAACCAAAGTAAACTTACCTGTAGAATCATTAGGTTGATAATTAGATGAAATATTATTATTACTTACAGTTATATTATAGTTTTTTAAAATCTCTCCTCTTTCGTTTTTAAGAATCCCTTTATATATTGACAAATTGGTTTCATCATTAAATGGCAAACTTATTTTATAAATATCATAATTACCTTTCCCTGTTTTCTTATTGAAGAAAAATAAGCTGTTTTACCATCAACGCTTGGAGTGAAAAACAAATCGTCATTAACAGTATTTATGGGGTATCCCATATTAACTGGACTAGACCAATTTAAATCATTATCTAAAATAGATTTAAAAATATCAAAACCACCAATAGTTTTATGACCAGTAGATGAAAAATATAGAGTTTTACCATCGGGATGGAAGTAAGGTGACTCTTCATCATATTCTGTATTAATAGGTTCACCTAAGTTCTCAGGTGAAGACCAAGAACCATTTGACATTTTTTTAATCATCCAAATATCTCTACCACCATAGCCTCCATCTCTGTCACTTACGAAAAACAATATATTCTTATGTAAATTCATATTTGCTGTTGTTTCCCAAAATTCAGAATTAACATTATTTTGTAAAAGATTGGGTTCATTCCAGTCACTCCCTTTTCGTTCAGACTCGTAAATACTTCTTCCTAGGGGTCCCAATTTAATATTATTATTTATCATGGAAGTAAGAATAAATTCTCCATCAGGTGAAAAATATAAAGCTGAAGAACTGTGTTCTTTATTTAATGAACTTGAGCACAATTTAGACTTTGACCAAGAATTATTTAATTTATAGGAATAATATATATCTTCATAAAACCCACCTTGATCATCTTTAGATTCTAATAAATCTTTTGGTCTTTTGGTTGTAAAATACATTTCATTTTCTTCAGCATTAATTAATGGTCTATACTCTGAAAACTCTGTATTAATAGATGAAATTGAAGCTATTTTTAGATCCATTGTGTTTTTAACCATACTTTTTGCATACTTGGATTTTCTTATCTTTCTATTTATAGATGTAATATCATCTAAATTAGCCTCTGATAAAAAGTTTTTATACAATACATACTTTTCAATAGCTTTATCAAATTCATAATTCATATGATATGCATCTGCTAATAACTCAAAAACTTCTAAAGGAGAATTATCCTCTTTATGATTCGCAATTTTATAAGAAATTGTTAGGTGTTCAGATGCTTTTTCATAATATGGAATTGCTTCACTTTCTCTTCCCTTGATACTCATCAAACAATTTCCAATTGAAAAACATGTATTAGAATTTTCAGGATCAATTTCATATAATTTTTCTAGAAGTGGTAATGCATTATCAAAATCATAAACCTCTAGAAAATAAAGCGATTCAAAATATAAATGTTTGAAAGATTGAGCGGTATTTTCTTTATAAAAAATTAAAAAAGTAAATATTATTAAAAAATTATTTTTCATTTATGTGATTTTTAATTTTATTGGATAAAAATAAAGGACAGCTTGTTGGTTTTTTAGTTTTACTATTTATAAATACTAAAGTTGTAGTTCCAAAATTCAATAATTCACCTTTAGAATTTTTAGTTTCATAAAAGAATTTAATTTTAACATCTGGCGTTTCTTTAATAATACATTTAACGTCTAACTCTTCATCATAATATGCTGGAAGTACATACTTAATATTGAAATCTGAAACAGGCAATAAAAAACCTAATTCTTCTAGATCTTTATAATTTATTCCTAACGATCTTAAGGTTTCAACTCTTGCAACTTCATAATATTGGGCATAATTTCCATAATAACAATAGCCCATCTGGTCAGTTTCAGCATATCTTACCCTAATTTTTGCTGTTGATTGATACATATTGATAAATTTGTAATTAAATGATAAATAAAAATTATTTTAAAAATTTAATTGTAACCATAGTTTTTTTTATACTCGTTTTATCATGTCAGGGTTACAGAATGACTAACGCAAGTTCATTAAATATTAATACTGGAAAAGATATTTCAGAATTTGATTTCAATGAAATCAAACTATCATCATATAGAGATTCTATTTCTAAAGAAATGAATAGGCATTTAAATTACTCCAAAATCAATTTGGATGTTGGTTGTCCTGAGGGTTTGTTAGGTGACTTCATTTCAGACTTGTCTATTTTATATATTAAAAAAAATATTCAAAACATAAAGTTTGAACCTGATTTTTGCATTTTGAATAATGGTGGATTTAGAAACATGATTAGTAAGGGGCCTGTAACAGTAAATGACATTTATCAATTAATGCCTTTTGACAATTACCTCGTGATATTAGAAATTCAAGGTGAACAATTATCAAGTTTATTTAATTATATTAAGAATAAATCCATTTCTAATATAAATAGAAAATCTGGAGTTCCCTTGAGTGGAATAAGAATGAAAATTAGTGGTGATAATATAACAAGATGCATGATAAATAATAGAACATTTAACCCTTTAAAAAAGTATAAAGTTTTAACCACAAATTATTTAGCAAGAGGAGGAGATCAAATGGATTTTTTTAAAGATTGTAATTTAATTTTCAATACGGAATTCTTATTAAGAGATGTGATTATAAAATATATTGAAGAATTAGGAAAAAGTAATATTCAAATAAATGCTCAATTAGATGGAAGAGTTCAAGTACTCCAGTAGAAGAGGTTTTTTGACAAAAATTATTTTTGCAGCTGTTTCATTTCAGTTTTTAAATAGTTTTAGTTTTTTAAAGAAAAATCAAGGTTTTAAAAGCTTAACTATTTTACATACTAATGATATGCATAGCCACATTGATTCTTTTCCTTTAAACCACTCCAAATATCCTGGTCTAGGCGGTATAAGAAGAATTGCAAGCCTAGTTAGAAAAATAAAATCACAACAAAAAAACGTTGTTTTGTTAGATGCTGGTGATATTTTTCAAGGAACTCCATACTTTAATAAATTCAAAGGAAGTCTAGAGTTAAAACTAATGAGTAATATGGGTTATGTTGCTTCAACAATGGGAAACCACGATTTTGATAATGGAATAAAAGGGTTTAATAATGTTTTACATAATGCTAATTTCCCATTCTTATGTTCTAATTATGATTTCTCAAATTCTGAATTAAAAAATAAAACTAAAAAATATTTGGTTAAAGAAATCGATGGGCTTAAAATTGGATTTTTTGGTCTAGGTGTTGAATTAGATGGATTAGTAGAAAAAAGACATTTTGGTGAAACAAAGTATTTAGATCCAATTAAAACAACCCATTATTGGTCAGAATATTTAAAGTATGAAGAAAGGTGTAATTTAGTTATTTGCATAAGTCACCTTGGTTATAAATATGAAGATGACAAAATTTCAGATTTAAAGCTAGCTAAGCTTTCCAAAAATGTAGATGTAATAGTTGGTGGTCATACTCATACTTTTTTAGAAAAAGCTGTATTAATCAAAAATCAAGAAAATAAAAATGTTATTGTTAATCAAGCTGGATGGGGAGCACTATCTCTGGGGCGTATAGATCTTAAGTTTTCAAAAAATAAAGAAATATTAGACTCTTTATCTGTTAATGAGATTTCAAAAAAAAACTATGCCATAATTTGATTTTTTTACAGAATAAAATATTTTTAAAAAACAATAGCAAATAAGTTTTTTTTTCAACTTTTTTATTAAATATTTGTTAGGTGATTTGCCAATGTGATATAATTTAGATTATTAGCTCAATAATTAAATTTCGGCAATATTTTTTAACATAAATTTAAAATTAAATGATCAAGTCTTTCGAATCAATTTGGGATAACTGTCTAGCAGTAATTAAGGATAATGTATCTATACAAGCATTCAAGACATGGTTCGAGCCTATTAAGCCTGTAAAGCTTAAAAGTAATATTCTTACTATACAAGTTCCGTCCCAATTCTTTTATGAATGGTTAGAAGAACATTATGTTGATTTACTAAAGAAAACCATTAGAAAGGAAATTGGTTCTGAAGCGAAATTAGAATATAGCATTGTAATGGAGAATAATAGTGGTAATAAAAATCCATACACTATTAAAATACCAACAACAGATAATAGTATATTAAAAAACAGACAGGTAAGTATGCCTGTCGATATTGGAAACAATACCATTAGAAACCCATTTGTAATTCCAGGATTAAGGAAAGTAAACGTAGATTCTAATCTTAATCCTAATTATTCATTTGAAAATTTCATTGAAGGTGACTGTAACCGTTTAGCAAGATCTGCAGGTTTTGCAGTAGCAGAAAAACCAGGAGGAACAGCTTTTAATCCACTTTTAATTTATGGTGGAGTTGGATTAGGAAAAACTCACTTAGGTCATTCTATAGGCATAGCAATTAAGGATAGACATCCAAATAAAACTGTTTTATATGTTTCATCAGAGAAATTTACGCATCAGTTTATAGATTCTGTTAAAAATAATTCAACAAACGATTTCATTCATTTTTATCAGATGATTGATGTCTTAATTATTGATGATGTTCAATTTTTTGCTGGCAAAGAAAAAACACAAGATGTATTCTTTCATATTTTCAATCACCTACACCAAACTGGCAAGCAGTTAGTTTTAACTTCTGACAAAGCGCCTGTTGAGATGCAGGGAATGGAACAAAGACTTCTTTCAAGATTTAAATGGGGTCTTTCTGCTGATTTACAAATGGCTGATTTAGAAACAAGAATAGCTATTCTAAATAAGAAAATGTACTCAGATGGTATAGAATTACCGTCAGAAGTAGTTGAATATTTAGCATACAGCATTTCGAATAATATTAGAGAGTTAGAAGGTGCTTTAATATCTTTAATAGCCCAATCATCTCTTAATAAAAAATCAATTACTCTTGATCTTGCAAAGCAAATGATCGATAAATTTGTTAAAAATACCGCAAGAGAAGTTTCCATTGAATATATTCAAAAAGTAGTTTGTGATTATTTTGATTTACCTATTGAATTAATGAAATCTAAAACTAGAAAAAGAGAAGTAGTTCAAGCTAGACAAATAGCTATGTATTTTTCAAAGAAAATGACAAAATCATCACTTGCAAATATCGGAATGCACTGTGGTGGTAAAGACCATGCTACAGTACTACACGCATGTAGAACAGTAAATAATCTTGCGGAAACTGATAAACATTTTAGAACTTATTTAGTAGATCTTGAAAAAAAATTAAGCGTACAATAATTTTTACCAAAATGTACAAAGTTCTTATGGTCTGCTTAGGTAATATTTGCAGATCTCCCCTAGCCCAGGGAATTCTTGAAAAAAAATCAAAAGAAAATAATTTAAAAATACATGTTGATTCTGCTGGAACTAGCGGATGGCACGTTGGTTCTAAACCAGACCAAAGAAGCATAGATGTTGCTGAAAAATTTAATATTGACATCAGTAAACAACGAGCTAGAAAATTCATAACATATGACTTTAAAGAATATGACAAAATTTATGTCATGGATACCAGCAATTATAAAGAATTGTTGAGATTATGTTCCAATGAAAAAGAATGTTATAAAATAGCACTCATTCTTGATGATAAAAATCAAAAAAACCTATCAGTGCCAGACCCTTATTATGGACAAGAAGATGGATTTATTAAAATATATAACTTACTAGATATAGCTTGTCAAAATATAGTTAATAAACTTCAAAATAATGAATAAAGGAGTATTATACTTAATTCCCGTGCCTATTCATTCTGAAAATGAGTTTGATAAAAATTTAATTCCGCCTTACATAATTGAAATAATTAATAATATTAAAGTTTTTGCTGTTGAAAATATAAGAACTAGTAGACGGTTTATTAAAAAAGTAAATAGAGAATATGACATTAACGATACAGAATTTATTGTAATTGACAAAAGAGCTAATCAATCAGTGTATACTGAAATAATTAATAAATTATTGAAAGGGAACAATATTGGAGTCATGAGTGAATCAGGGTGTCCAGGAATTGCAGATCCGGGACAAAAAGTATGTGAATTAGCTCATCAGAATAATATAAAAATAAAACCTTTAATAGGTCCATCCTCAATTATAACTGCCTTAATGTCTAGTGGACTAAATGGACAAGAATTTAAGTTCCATGGCTACCTTCCAATAGATCATAAAGAGAGAATAAATAAAATCAAAGAATTATCAAAAGAAAAAGGAGCACATATTTTCATTGAAACTCCATATAGAAATCAAAAGGTATTTAACGATTTTATAACACATCTGGTTCCAAATAAAAAAATATGTATTGCGACTGATATAACAGGGAAAAATGAACAAATAATAACAAAAAAAGTATCAGAATTTTACAATAATAAAGATAAGTTAGAAAAATATCCAACAATATTTATTTTTGAATAAAATAAATACTATTTGATTTTTAAATTGACTTTTAAAGATGAATAAGGAGGTATCTGATTAACAAATGATCCTTTAGAACCAAATAATAAATCGGAAGGTATTATGGAAATAATAGAATCTCCAGAATTAAAATTTTCAATTAAAATTTGAAAGCCATCTAACAGCTGGCCATCTTTATTTTTCTCATAATATTCAGGTTTCAAAAATGGTGTTTTATAAATCTTTCTCCCATATAAATCATGCATTGAATAATCTAAAATAATATGATTTTGGTTGGAGTCATTAACTGGCAAAAAGGTTTTTTCTGAAGATATTTTAATCGCATATAAACCACGACTTTTAAAAATATTTAAATATTTAGTATCCCAAATTTTTCTTTTAGAATTGATTAATTCATTTTCTTTAATTTGAGCAAAACTATCAATTTTATTATGAAAACTAATTTGATTTTTGTAGGAATTATAACCTAATATTTTAAGGTGAATATTTAATAAAGAAGGATTGGAACTATCAATATTTGAAAAACTCCTGTCAAATAAACTTTTATAAAATGTGGTAGATAACATTTCAAAAGATAAACTATCTCCAAAAAATGAATTTAGTAATATGTCATTAAAAGGAGATTTAGAAATTGTTGAGTCATAATAAAATGAAGAAACACCGTTAAGGCCAGTAAAATTTGAAGAAAAGACAACCTTTTGATTATTGTCTTTTGCTACAATATTTAAATTAACTATACAATTACTATGAACTTTATTAGTGTCTGCTGAGATAGTGTGATAATTTAATGTGTAACCATTGCTAGTTACAATAGTAGAACTAGGCTTTGAATTGCAAGAAAAAAATAAATAAAATATTATAATTCCAATATGATATTTCACACTATTGTACATCAATTATTTTTATATAATATAATACTGTAGATAATGGAGGGATTAATTTTGAATCGCCTGTTATTCCGTGAGCAATATGGTGAGGCAAAATTACTAAAGCACTGTCATTCTTATGTAAATAAGTAACAACTTCATGAATCCCGCTTTCAATCATAGATTGATCAACCTTAAATTTAGCATATCCAGTTGAATCAGAGTGATAACATTTAGTTTGCTTGCTATCCATTAATCTGATATCATAAGAAATGACTAAACTACTTCCAGAAACAGGCATAATATAGGAATTACTACTACTAATAATTTTATATCTAAGACCGCTTTCTGTATTTAACATTTCCCAGCCTTGTCTATTACAATATTGGTCAATTTTAAAAATTTCATCTTTAATCCAAATCTTATTTATTTTAATAGAAGATTGCTTATCGAATTTTCCAATATTTAAATCACTTATCTTATTGTCATCTTTTGTATTTTGACAGGAAAATAGTAATAAAAAAATTAAATAAAATAAAATTAATCTAAACAAAATGATCGAAAATTTTCAATTAATTTAAGGGTAACTGAATCTAAATCTGTACTTTCCACAGCTGCACCAGCTGCGTTTTCGTGACCACCTCCGCCATAGAATTTATTTGAGAATTCATTGACCTTTACAGCTCCTTTCGACCTGAAAGAAATTTTAATGAGTCCCTTATCCTCTCTTAAAAAAACTGCATTATTAATATTCTTTATAGATAAACAAAAATTTACAAATCCCTCAGAATCACCTTTTTTATAATTGAACTTCATTAATTCTTCATTTGAAAGAGCTAAATATGCTAATGAACAATCTTGATCTACCTTGATTTTTTGTAAAGCATAGCCAAGAAGATTAATTTTTGAAATAGAGTTCTGATCAAAAATATTATTGTGAATTTCTGTATGGTCAAGACCAATGTCTTTTAGTTTAGAAGCTATCAAATGAGTATTTGAAGAAACTGATGAATATTTAAATGAACCAGTGTCAGTAACAAGACCAGTGTAAATAGCTTCGGCAATTGGAATGTCAATTAGATCTAAATCATTATTAGATTCAATAAAATTAAAAACAAGTTCACATGTAGAAGAAGCATTAGTATCGATAATTTCAAAATCACCAAAATTCTCTGGATTGGTATGATGATCAATAACAAAAACATATTTATCAATTGCTTTAGTGAAAATTAATTTCAAATCTGAACCAAGCCTAGATCTATGGTTAAAATCTAAACAAAATATTAAATCTGATTTCTCAAATAAAGTTTCTACTTCTACATGATTATCGGAGGCAATAATAGCATTTTCAATACCATTTATTGATGAATAAAAATTCGGATATAAATCTGGGAAAATAATACAGTTCTTAAGGCCAATTTTATCTAGATATAAACTTAAAGAAACTGACGAACCTATGGAATCACCATCAGGGCCTTGATGAGATAAAATTAAGGCAAATTTTTTGGTTTTAATAAAGTCTTTCATAAAACCATGTTAAAATTATTTAACTGTAATTCTATCTATTAAAACCTGTAGACACACCTGGCTGGTGCTCGATTAAAAGTCCTACACATGTGTAGCTGCTACCTGAAAGACCCGATGACATTTCTTCTTCTTCAGATTTAGGAACATATACTTTAACTTTAAGCTTACGTGTTTTTTGAGATTGAAAAATAAAATCTTGACTCATTTCATGTTCCGCATTATCATATCTAATCTCTTCAATTGTTTCATAGATTCTTTTTTTGACAATTTTTGGAGTCGTAGTAGTTTGTTCTTCACCATCATCATCATATGATGTCTCTTTAACGTAAGTGGTATCCTGTTTCCAAGATCCTTTTGTAACATCTTCAGCTAACTTGAACTGAAATAACCCTTGTAGTTCAGGGTTTGAAGGAGAACATAAAGAAATTCTATATTCCATATTTTTATACACAATAATCTGAACTATTGAAGTATCACCTTGCTCAAAGGCACCGCTAAGACTTTGCATATTTTTTGTAAACCCATCTTTTTTGTGAGTTGGGCAAAAAGAAACTGTGTTATAACACTCTCCTTGATTTTGAGAAAAATCAACCAGGGGAATTGCCATCAATAAGGTAGCTACTGCTAAATATTTTAATTTTATCATCTTATTAAATTTTATTAGTTTCCTTCAATAATTGAAGTTCTAAGATCCATAACTATACTTTTCAATTGATTGAATTGCTCTTCACTAAGTGAAGATGGTGAACCACCACCAAAAACCATAACACCTTTGTCATTTTCTACATTAGTAGACTCTGTGTAATCTTCTTCGTTATCATTCGAGGCAAGAAAAACTTCATTAATATTATCTAATTCGCTAACAATATCAGGAATTATATTATTGGAAGATGAGAAAATAAGAAGATTTTCAAGAGTTAATTTTTGATCAGCAATTCTCTGACAAATTTCAGAATTCTCACTGTATGGCTCAAGGTTTAAAATAATACTTAAACCTTCAATCCATCCACCAACAACTATCATTGCCAATACATCCTTTCGATTATTTTCTTCTAAATATGTGTAAGCACTATAATAAGTCTCGTTTGACAAGTAAAATAGTGAATCTGCATTAGAATTTTCTAAATTCTCTTGTAACCTTTGAAAAATTATTTGATCAATTGCATTTTCTATTTCTAATTCTTTAGCAAGATCTCTGACAGTTTCAAATAAAGGAGATGCATCTTCAAAATTACCTAAGCTAGTAACATACGCTAAATCAGCAGTGTAAACACCAAAATTTAATGCTTTTGAAGCTTTAGTAATGTATTTTTTTGAATTAGCAACATCATTTAAGCATTCTTTGTTGTAGGTAACATTAGCATTTTTTAAAACCGCAAATAATTCATTTGGTGTAGGGACTTGGTAAAAAGTGTTGGCATCTGAAGATTCATTAGAAACCTGTTCAACTACTTGGTCTGTATCATTAACTAATTCTTTTTGATCATTATCATTAGGTGAACATGATGAAATAGTAAGTATAATTGATATTAAAAATATATTGGGATATAATGTTTTCATTGTAAATTTTTAGCTAAGAAAATGAATTTGTTTTAAGGTACAAAATTATTATTTATATAAATCACTTATTTATCAATTTTTCTAAACCTGATATATGTTGTTTGAATGCATTTTCACCAATTTTAGTCACGCGATAAGTAGTTAATGGCTTTTTACCAATAAATTGTTTTTTAATTTCAATAAAATTATTTTTTTCTAAAGCCTGAATATGACTGGCTAAATTGCCATCAGTTAAATCTAATAGATTTTTTATTTCTTTATAACTTACCCATTGATTTACAATTAGAATGGACATAAGACCAAGTCTAACTCTAGAATCAAAAGCTTTATTTAAAAGATCAAAACCTTCCATTTATTTTTTATCATATTTAATATGAATATAATAACCAAATAAAATATGACCAATTCCAAAACCAATAATCCAGAACAAAAGTCCAGTTCCCATAAAATAAGAAGCAATAAATCCTAAAACAAGTTCCAAATAGCCCAAAAACTCTAGTTCATAGTAACTAAACTTACTACAACTAATTAATCCTAAACCATAAAAAATAAGCGTAGCAGGAGCAACTAACCCATACATTTGATGATGCAATAAAAAGAGACAAAATACCCCACCAGATAATAAAGGAGTAAATAGTGACTTTAGGGTTCTTGAAAAAGAAGAATTAAAAAGAGCAATACCTTCCTTTCCAGATTTATTACGAGCAGTAAAATAAAGAGTAATTAAGGAAGCTATTAATATTAAAGATGCAATTGATATTAATAGTTTTAGTTTAAGATTTAAAACATCGGGTTTGCCATTTTGAGATATCAATTGATTATATGAAATATGAACTTCACTTACCGAAAATCCAATATCAAAATAAATAAATGAGGCTCCTATTAAAGCTAAAAAACCAGTAAAAAGCACTGCAATACCAGATATATTAGAAAATTTACTGGATCTTTCCATTAAATCTTTAATAAGACCTATATCATTTTCAGGTTTTGAATTTTTCATAATTATTATTACTTTGAAATTCAAAGTTAATGAAATTTATTCTTTCTATAAATATTGATTGACTAGAAAAGCTTTAATAAACTTTTAAAAACACACTAAGTTATAGATGGTTTTATCCGATGATATACTTAAAATTTAAGCTAATTTTTGAAGAGTTTTATTATTTGAGAAAGTTTTGACTTTAGTTCTCTCCTATCTATTATGAAATCTAAAAATCCCTTTTCTAACAAAAATTCACTTGTTTGGAATCCCTCTGGTAAGTCTTTACCAATAGTTTCTTTAATAACTCTAGGCCCTGCAAAGCCAATTAAAGCTCCTGGCTCAGCAACATTCACATCTCCCAACATAGCAAAAGATGCTGTTACTCCCCCAGTAGTTGGATCTGTTAAATAAGAAATGTAAAGAAGTTTTTCATGAGCAAGTTGAGTTAGCTTAGCAGTAGCTTTAGCCATTTGCATTAAAGAAATACCGGCTTCCATCATTCTCGCACCACCAGATTTTGAAATTAAAATAAAAGGACATTTCTTTTCGATGGCAACGTCTATAGATCTTGCGATTTTTTCTCCCATAACATTGCCCATTGAACCTCCAATAAAAGAGAAATCCATACAAGCAACTACAATAGGTTCACCTAAAGTTTCACCGTATGCAGCTCTCATCGCGTCATTAAGACCTGTTTTTTTCTTAGAATCTTTGATTCTATCAACATATCTTTTCTTATCTGTAAAATTAAGTTTGTCTTTTGGGATTAAATCATCGGCAATTAGGTTAAACTTTTGATCATCAAAAATAATATCGAAATATTCTTTTGAACCAATTCTAACATGGTAACCCTCCTTAGGAGTTACAAAAATATTTTCCTTTAATTCAGTTTTTTCAATAACATCACCTGAGGGGGTTTTATACCAAAAACCATCCGGTGTTTCTTTTTTTTCTCTACTAGGAGTTATAATTCCTTTTAGCTTTCTTTTAAACCAAGGGTTTTGTGCATTTTCACTCATAAACCAACTATAAAGTATTCAAATTATTAAGATCTTTAAAAGCTTGTTTTAGCCTGTCAATAAAAGTTAGTTCCGCTTCTCTAACCCATTTTCTAGGATCATAATATTTCTTATTAGGGGAATCTTGACTTTCTGGGTTGCCAATTTGAGTTTTTAAAAATTCAGAATTTTTATCAAAATAGTTTCTTACTCCACTCATGTATGCATATTGCAGATCTGTGTCAATATTCATTTTTATTACTCCATAGCTAATTCCTTCTCTTATCTCTTGTACAGTTGACCCTGAACCACCGTGGAACACAAAATCAATAATGTTGTTTTCTAAATTGAATTTTTTAGAAACAAATTCTTGTGAGTTTTTAAGAATTTTAGGAGTTAGTTTTACATTTCCAGGTTTGTAAACTCCATGAACATTACCAAAAGCTGCAGCTATTGTAAATTTATTACTCACTTTAATTAATTCTTCATAAGCATACGCAACTTCTTCTGGCTGAGTATATAATTTTGAATCGTCCACATCACTATTATCAACACCATCTTCTTCACCACCAGTAATTCCTAATTCTATTTCTAGAGTCATTCCAATTTTAGACATTCTTTCTAAATATTTTTTACAAATAGAAATATTTTCTTCAATGGGCTCGTCAGATAAATCAATCATATGAGAACTGAAAAGAGGATAACCTTTTTCTTTAAAATGTTCTTCACTAGCGCTAATTAACCCATCAATCCAAGGAAGTAATTTTTTAGCACAATGATCCGTATGTAAAATTACTGGAACACCGTAAGCTTCTGCCATAATATGAACATGTTTTGCACCAGCTATAGAACCTGCTATAGCTGCTGCTTGATTGGTATTATCTAACCCCTTTCCTGCATTAAAAACAGCACCACCGTTAGAAAATTGAATAATTACAGGGGCATTTAATTCTTTTGCAGTTTCTAAAACTCCATTTACACTACTTGAACTAATTACATTGACAGCTGGCAATGCAAATCCTTTGATTTTAGCTAGTTTGAAAATTTCTTGAACTTGGTCGCCTGTAGCAACCCCTGGCTTAATAGTATTCATTTATTTAGAAGCTTAATTTAAATTAAAAATATTTATTTAAAAACATATAATTATGTCAAAACACATCTTAACATATATTATTAAAACAAATCTATAAAAATTGGTGACTGGGACAAAGGAATCAATTAGAAAGGATAACCAATGCCCAAATTTAATTGTAAAGGGAAAAATTCTTTTCTTAAATTTCTACTTGAATTGAAAATCCAACTATTTTTATTATCGGGTAAGCCAGGATTTTTAATTGGGATTGCTAAATCAGCTCTTAAAATAAAAAACTCAAAATTAAATCTTAGTCCAAATCCAGCACCTACAGCTAAATCATCAATTGAAGTTTTCCAATTAAACTTACCCTCGGGCCTCAAAGAATCAAAGCCCATTAACCAAACATTTCCAAAATCGACAAATAAAGCACCTTCAACTAGTTCAGTAATTGGAAATCTTGTTTCTATATTTCCTTCAAATTTAATATCTCCAATTTTGTCAAAACGTTGGTTTGAATCATAAAAACTTCCAGGCCCAAGTGACCTTGCTCTCCAAGCTCTTAAACTGTTAGATCCGCCAGCAAAAAAACTTTTCTCAAATGGAAGAGCTTGAATTAAGTTTTTTCTAGGGATTCCAATTCCAGAATAAAGACGATATACAATTTTTGAGCGATCAAATATTGGCTGATAGTAACGTAAGTCAACAGTTAATTTTTGAAAATGTGCATATCTGATTCCTAAAAAATCATAACTATTTGATGAAATGTTTTTTTCCTTGTTAGATAATTCATGAAATCTAAACAAACTACCGCCTGCTGATTCAAAAGTAGACTTTAAATAAAAAGAATTGGAATTATGATTTAAATCTTGGCCATTAAATTCAAAAGAAAATACCCCCCCAGCTACAACGTGATCTTGAAAACTAGCTAGAATATATTCATTATCTAAAGTATTAATTAGAGATCTGAATGTCGAGTCTAAATTAAAATCTACTAGACTTATTAAAAGAGGATTTATGTGCCAAGTGGTTTTTTTTCTCTCGTGAAAAATCCACCCGAAAGAAAGCTCTTGATTTTTTCTATAAAAATCTGGTCTATTTTGAATATTATAAGCTCCAGTAAACTCAGTTGAAGGGTTAATATGGTTCTTCAATCCCCCTAGTCTATTAATTAAAAAATACTTAGGTAATATAAAATGAAATTCTGGACCAAACTCAGTAGTATTTGGTCTAATTGATGAACTTGACTGTCTATTATCTGTTAAAAGCATTTGAATTTCAAAACTTCCCTTTAAAGAAAGTAAAAGTTTTTCTCCGCCGTGAAATAAGTTATTATGAGTGTAATTTAAGCTACCTAATACTCCCAGTAATCTATCTTTATTGGTGCCATCGACCGAAAAGGAAAAATTTTGAACTTTAGACGGAGCTAATTCAATATTACTAATTAAACTATTGTTAGCAATTGTATCAAAACTAATAGTTACATACTTAAAAAGACCTAATGAAATCAACCTTTTATATGAATTTTGAGCTAGTTCGTTTGTGTATAAATCTCCTTTTTTAAGAGCGTATAGATTTATTGAAAATCTTCTTTTTAAATGAAATAGGATTATAATTATAAATATATATTCCGGATTTAGAAATACTGTCAATATTTAGATCTGATTCTAAGTTTTGATTAGTTTTAATTTTAACATTTACTTTATTAATTGTAAACTGTTTATGATTAAGCTCATGAAAATTATTAATAGTACTGTCAAGTTTTTTATAATTTTGAATGCCAAGAGTTAAATCAATGCGATTACTTAAGTTGTTGCTGTCAATATCAAAATATATAAATTCTTTATTAAAAAAATAAAAACCTCGATTTCTTAAAAAATCATTAATTCTATTTCTTTCAAATACTAAAAGATCAGTGTCAAAAATTTCTCCTTTTTTAAAACTGGAGGTTGATTCTATAGTATCTAAATAATTTAAAATTAGTTTATCATCACATTTATACTTTACAGAATTTAAAAAAGTTGGATTGCCTAATTTTATATAGTAACGCAACTCTATTTGTTTCTTTTTTTTTAGATAAAATATAGAATCTAAAACTGTAGAATTGAAAAAACCTTTATTAAATAAAAAAGTTTTTATTTGGTCTTTAGAGCGATTAGCTTTTAAAGGACTATAGATTACAGGAGGCTCCCCTTTGTTTCGGATTCTTTCCCCTAAAACTAATTTTCTTGTTTTAAGAGTTTTTATAGGTAATGTACTGTCAATGCTTAAAATCTTTTCATTTTTAAGATTTATTTTTTTATTTGCAATGTCAATTTTTGATTGTTTTTTTATTACTTTATTGTCGATTCGTTTTTGACTTGTTAGATTATAGAGACTAAGATGAAAATTATAGTTTGATAAAATTTCAAGATTAGGTTTTTGATTTAAAAGTTCAAATAATTCTTCTTCTTGAAAATTAATTGAATAATTATGTTCTAAAATTTCAATGTTTTCTTTTCTCAATAGTAACTCATCATCAGCCACGTACTTACATAAGTTGCATGAGTTTAAAAAAATTAATAAAATGATTAAAATAAAATTATGTGAAAATTTATATTTTAAAATTCTTACTATATTCATCTTATCCTTCACAATACAAAAGTAACAATATGGACATCAGCAGAAACGATTTGAAAAAATTTAGTTCACTAAAAAGAAAAATAAAAAGACATGAACATGATTTGTTTGTAGTTGAAGGTGAAAAAATATGTAGTGAACTTCATAAGAGTAATTTAGAAATTGTAATCACTTTAGCTACTTCCGAACTAAAATCTATTTATCCAGAATATACTATGTGTTCACAAAAAGATATATCGAGAATTAGTAGTCTCAAAAGCCCAAGTAATGTTCTAGCTATTTGTAAAATTCCAAAAAATGAAATTAATCTAAAAAATGAAAAACCATTAATATTTCTTGATAATATAAGCGATCCTGGGAATTTAGGAACTATAATTAGAACGTTAGATTGGTTTGGATTTAAAGAAGTGTTTTGTTCAAAAGAAACTGTCGACACCTATAATAATAAAACAGTAATGGCAAGCATGGGATCAATATTTAGAATTCAAACTCATTATATTGAATTTATTGAATTACAAAAACTTTTTCCAAATCATGATTTGTATAGAACATCAATTAAAGGAAAAAATATAGAAGATTTAGAGATTAAACCCAATTCGATAATAGTAATTGGAAATGAATCAATTGGAGTTTCTGATAAACTAAAAAAAATCATACCTAATACTTTAACAATTCCTGGAAACGGACAAGCCGAATCATTAAATGTTAGTGTAGCGTCGGGAATAATTTTAAATGAATTAGTTAAAAAAATTAACCTTCAAACGTAAATGAAACAGTCCAAACTTTTGATCTTAGAGATTCTATAGGATTGTCAAATTTTGTAGGTTCTAAAGTGTTAGGGTCCAATTGGTTAGTTCCTATATAATGTAAATTTTTCATGCCATAACCTAACTTTAATTCTATTCCAAATTTAAAATAATCTAAAAATAAATCTATTCCACCACCAATTTCTAGTCCATAATCAGTTTTATTAATTTTAATTACTTGTTCTTCTAAGTCAATACTATTATTAACATCCATATTAGATGACATGTCAATACCATATCTAAACCCAACAATTGAATAAATAGCAAAATTTTTAATTCTGTCCGTTCTGATTTTCAATAAAACTGGGAAGTCTAAATAAACAGGTCTTAAAGATTTTATATACGTTGTTTGAGAGTTGTCTGAAGGATCAAAATACCGGTATTCAATATCTCTTTCTTGAAAAGATAGAGAAGGTAAAACAAACCTTATTTTAAAATTCGGATTAATATTTAAAGAAGATACTACACCAAGGGTAAATCCAGGTTTAGATAAAACTAGTAAAGATTGTAATGAATCATTATTAAAAGTGTATCCAGATTTTTTTTGAAGATAATAATCAGAATTGTTAATACTAAGTGCAAAACCAAAATGATAGGGTTTTTCATCAAAATTACCAAGATTTTGAAATTGGCTTTTAATAAAGCCAGTATTCATTAAAAACAGAATAAAAAGAAAAATATTTTTTTTCATTAGATATTAAATATAACCCTGTTTCATACCATTTATTTCATCAATAATAACTTAAAGTTATTTTTTTCCTGAATAAATAGTAGCTATTCCACCAGAAAGTTTTTTGAGCTTTAAATTTAAAAAACCAATTTCTCGGAGCTTTTCTAAAAAATCTGGACCTTCTGGAAAAGCCTCTACAGATTCTGGCAAATAATGATAAGCAGATTTGTCTTTTGAAATTAAACTTCCAAAAAGAGGCAAAAAATACTTAGAATAGATAAAATAAGTTTGTTTTATTGGAAATTTCTTTGGTTTAGAAAATTCTAGTACTACGATTTTTCCATTTTTCTTAAGAACCCTGAAAATTTCAGAAATACCTTTATTTAAATTTTCAAAATTTCTAACTCCAAAACTAACCATAACAGCATCAAAATATTGATCTTTAAAAGGTAAATTTTCAGAGTCACCTTGAATAAATTCTAATTTATCTTTTAGTTTTCTTTTTTCAATTTTAGTTCTCCCAATATTTAACATACCATTTGAAAGGTCTAGTCCAATAATTTTCTTGGGATTCATTGTCTTTTGAGCTGCAAAAGCTAAGTCACCTGTTCCAGTAGCAACATCTAAAATTAATTTCGGATTATCTTCAGCAACAACTTTAATAGTTTTCTTTCTCCAAATATTATCAATTCCAAAACTTAAAAAATGATTCAAAAAATCATAGTTTGAGGATATATTATCAAACATTTCTTCTACTTGCTTTTTCTTTGAATCTTTAGAAGATTTATAAGGCTTAACAACTTTATTCATTTTGCAAATCTAAAAATAAGGAGATAGTAACTAAGTTATGTTAAATGAAATTTAAAGCAATTTCAATATTGTTTTATGATTTTTGGTTTATATAAAGCTATTATCTTAATTTTGAAGAATGAAAAAATTAATATTACTACTAATTATTATCCCAATAATTGGTGTTTCTCAACAAGAATTCTATAAATGGGATATTGGAATAAATGGTGGTCTAAATATAAATAACCCAATAATTGAAGGCAATAACTTCTCGCCAGATGATTTAGGTGGACAACTATATGGATTAACAGTTATATATCACTTTAATAGGTTTTTTGCATTTAAAGTAGATTTAGATATTGAAAACAGAGGTTGGGCTATGGAAGAGTTTGGCGATATTATGGAGATGGAATTACAAATGATCCAAAAATAAAAAATATTTCCCAAGTTTTAAATTATTTTGACATACCTGCTTTTATGCATATAGGTTTTGGTAAAAAATTCAAAGTAGATTTAAATATTGGTCCGTATTTTGGTTTTAAAATAAAGGATGAAATAGTTTCATATAGTCCTAATGAAGAACAACTTGATTCCGAAGCAACAAGAGGTGTAATTGGGTTAAGTAAGTTTGATAATTTTGACTTTGGCGTAGTTTATGGAATTGGGTTTGATTATCAAATACATGAAAGATTTTCTATTGGATTTGATGCTTTATATGAAAGAGGTTTAAAGACTGTAAATAAAATAAATAATGTTGACTATAAAAATTCCTCTTTTGACTTTGATTTTGGAATTAACTTTCACTTAGGTAAAAAGAAGAAATAAAATTAACAATGAAAAAAATTAATCATATCAATAAAAAATCTGAAAGTTTTTTAGAGAAATATATAAATACAGCCTCTCCTACTGGCTTTGAAAGTGCTGGACAAAAAGTATGGTTAGACTATATTAAACCTTACATAGATACTCACATAGTAGATACGTACGGGTCTGTTGTAGGTGTTATAAATCCTGATGCTAAATATAAAGTAGTTATTGAAGCGCACGCAGACGAAATATCTTGGTTTGTCCATTACATAACGGAAAAAGGATTTATCTATTTAAGAAGAAATGGGGGAAGTGATCATCAAATTGCTCCATCCAAAAGAGTTAATATTCATACAGATAAAGGAATTGTAAAAGCTGTGTTTGGATGGCCTGCTATTCACACTCGTATGGGAGGCGGAAAAGAAGAGCCACCAAAAACTGACAATATATTTTTAGATTGTGGATGTGAAAATAAAAAAGAGGTTGAAAATTTAGGAATTCATGTAGGTTGTGTTGTGACTTATGAAGATGAATTTATGATATTAAATAAAACCAATTATGTAGGTAGAGCTTTAGATAATAGAATGGGTGGATTTATGATTGCAGAAGTTGCCAGATTACTACACAAAAATAAAGTGAAATTACCTTTCGGACTCTACATTACTAATGCTGTTCAAGAAGAGATTGGATTAAGAGGGGCTCAAATGATAGCAGAAAGAATAAAACCAAATATTGCAATAGTTACTGATGTTTGTCATGATACAAATACTCCAATGATTAAAAAAGTTGTTGAAGGTGATTTGTCATCTGGTAAAGGGCCTGTACTAACCTACGGTCCAGCTGTTCAAAATAATTTACTGAAATTCATTATTGAACAAGCTCAAAAAAACAAAATTGATTTCCAAAGATTGGCTGCTTCAAGAAGTACAGGTACTGATACTGATGCATTTGCATATTCAAATTCGGGAGTTGCTTCAGCACTAATTTCGTTACCTCTTAGATATATGCATACAACTGTGGAGATGTGTTCTAAAGATGATGTAAATTCTGTGATAGAATTAATTTATCAATCATTGATTGCTCTTAAAAATGGTCAAACATTTAACTATTTGAAATAAATGAATCAGAGACCTAGAAGAAATAGAAAATCTATTGGAATTAGAGAAATGGTTGCCGAAACTAATCTAAAAGTAGAAAGTTTAATTTACCCATTATTTATTGTCGATGGTAAAAATATGAAGATCCCTATTAATTCCATGCCAAATTGCTTTAGGTGGTCATTAGATTTACTAATTAAGGAAATAGAAATATGCGGAAAATTGGGAATCAAAAATTTTGTTCTTTTTCCAGCTGTTGAGGATAGTCTAAAGGATAAAACTGCAACATACAGCTATAGTTCAGCAAACTTTTATCTAAAAGCAATAAATACAATTAAAAATAAATTTCCTGAGTTCACTTTAATGAGTGATGTAGCAATGGATCCTTATTCAAGTGATGGTCATGATGGACTGGTAATTAAAGGGGGAATTGACAATGACCAATCACTACCTATTTTATGTAAAATGGCTTTATCACAAGCTGAAGCTGGAATTGATATAATTGGCCCATCTGACATGATGGATGGAAGAATTGGTGCAATTAGAGAAGTTTTAGATGATAATAACTTTAAAAATACTAGCATAATGAGTTATACTGCTAAATATGCAAGTGCATTTTACGGTCCATTTAGAGATGCCTTAGATTCAGCTCCAAAATATGGTGACAAGAAAACATACCAGATGGATCCAAGAAATAAAAAAGAAAGCCTTATTGAAGCGGAGTTAGACGAACTAGAAGGTGCAGATATATTAATGATTAAACCAGCACTAAGTTACTTAGATGTTATTCAGACAGTAAAAGAAAATACAAATCTACCTGTTAGCGCATATAACGTCAGTGGGGAATATGCAATGGTACATGCAGCAGCAGAAAAAGGATGGCTTGACTATGACCAAACATTTATCGAGGTATTAACTAGTATAAAAAGAGCAGGTGCCGATATAATACTGACTTATTTTGCTAAAGATTTTGCAAATTTAAAACACTAATTATTATTTATAAAAACAAAATTTGTTTGAGTTGAAATGTCATTTGAAAACTATAATTCATTTCATTGAAATTTTTAAGATCTTCAATATTATCCAACTGATTTTCAATAATAAATTTTGCCATTTTTCCCCTAGCAGATTTAGCGTAATTACCAATGATTTTTAGCTTATCGTTTGATCTTTCATAAAATGTGCAATTAATTATTTGAGAACGAATTTTATCAAAATTAATTACATCAAAATATTCTTTACTCGCTAAGTTTATAATCGTTTCATTTTTATTAAATTGATTAAAATAATTTGTGATTTTATCTTCCCAAAATTTATGTAGATTCTTAAAATCATTAATTACAATAAACTTTTGATTCATCTCTAACCTATATTTATCTATAACATCATAAGGTTTTAAAACCCCATATAAACCGCTTAAAATTAAAAGGTTTTCTTGAGCAAAATTAATAGATTCACTATCCCAATCTTCAGGTGATAAACTTTTAAAAGCTGTTCCTTGATAAGTATGAACCGAATGACTTTTTAATGAATCGGGCAAGTTCCATAAGTGAATATCTTCATAGGTTTGATTGGATAAATTTTCACTTAATTTCATTATTTTTTGAATTTCCAATTTGGAAAAACTCCTCAATAAACTGTTTATTTTAATAGCTTCTTTTAAAAATACCGGACTGGAACTTAAACTTTTGTCAACTTTAGAATTGGAGTTACTCATAGTTTTTGTCGGTGAAAGAATAATCTTCATATTAAAACTAAAGTTTTTTTAAGTAGTAATCTTCTCTTACAGGTATAACATCAGTCTGATTTGGAGTTAAACAGTATTTAATATCCTCATTTAAGTTTAACTTTTTTAAGCGTTTTCTGTGAGAAGAAGCCTTGAGATAACCAAAGTAATTTGATTTTGCAGAAAGAAAGAGATATTTTGCGGCTATTGTAGAATCATTATTACTTTCAAACTTGTTAGTTTTTAATAATTGTTCGCTTATAGCTCCAGCACAAATAGAGTCTTCTAAACAAAATTTATTTTCCCAACCAGAACCCAATATTAAAACACTTTTATTAAGTTCAATTAAATAATTACAAATAGCGTCTAAATTCAAAAAAGATCCTATCAATAAATGTTCTATGTCTTTAGCCATATTAATAGCTTTAGTTCCATTTGTTGTAGTGAGGACTAATGTTTGATCTTTAAGTTTATCATTAGTATAAGACAATGGTGAATTTCCGAATTCAAATCCACTTACTATTTTACCTTTCCTTTCTGCAGCAACATAGTATCCTTTGTCTTTATACTCAATAGCTTGATCGAGTGTACTAACAGGAATTATTTTATCTACACCATAATGGAAAGCTGTACAAATTGCAGATGTTGCTCGAAGAACATCAATAACGACAACTACTTCAAAATCCTCGGCATATAATGGAAACATATTTGGGGTAAAGCATACTTCTACTTTCGGTTTTTCAATCATTATGACTTGTAAAAAGGCAACTTAATTATTTCTGCAGAAATAGATTTATTTCGGATTTTTATAAATATTTTATTACCTAAGTTTGAATGTTCTGATTTCACATAACCCATACCAATTGCTTTTTTAACAGAGGGGGCCATTGTTCCAGAAGTAACCTGACCAATTAAATTACCATCAACATCTTCAATTTCATAATCTTTTCTTGGAATACCTCTATCTAATAATTCAAAAGCAATTAATTTACTTTCAGTTCCTTCTAACTTTGCTTTTTTTATAATATTGTCTCCAACAAATTCTTTTGTAAACTTAGTTACCCAACCCAGCCCTGCAGATATTGGAGAGGTATTGTCGTTAATGTCATTACCATACAAACAATAACCCATTTCCAATCTTAAAGTATCTCTTGCAGCTAAGTCCAGCAGGAAACACATTAAAGTCCTTTAAATTGAAAATAAAATCCCAAACTTCTTCGGCAATATTATTGGGAACATACAGCTCAAAGCCTCCAGAACCAGTATATCCGGTAGCAGAAATAATTACATCGTTAAATCCTGCAAAAGTTCCAATCTCAAAATGGTAAAACTTAATATTTGAAAGATTTATTTCTGTCAAATTTTGTAACAACTCTTTTGCTTTTGGACCTTGTACAGCAATAAGTGAAGTGTTTTCAGAAATATTTTCTAAAGAAACGTCAAAATTATTTTGACTGTTAATCCATTTCCAATCTTTATCAATATTTGATGCATTAACCACTAACATATAATGATTTTCTTCGATCATATACACTAACATGTCATCTACAATACCTCCATTTTCATTGGGCAAATAAGCATATTGAGCTCTGCCAGGAAATAAGACAGAAGCATCATTACTGGATATTTTTTGAATGAAAGAAAGTGCATCTTTACCTTTTACTAAAAATTCTCCCATATGAGAAACATCAAAAACTCCTACTTCTTCTCTGACATTAATGTGTTCATTATTAACACCTGAGTATTGTACTGGCATCATATAACCTGCAAAAGGAACCATTTTTGCTCCTAGTTCAATATGTTTATTGTAAAGTGCTGTTTTTTTCATTTATTAAATTATTTAAACATTCTAAATAATTAGCTTTTCCATTGCGTTAACAGAATACTTTTTCTACTCTTTTTCTTCCGTTGAGTCCCGTGTTGCCTTCTAAGATTTGGGTTAGAATATATTTTTCAATAGCTATCTTTCCATTGATTATCTGAATCTACAAGAGTCCCTGAAATTCCATTTTCAATAACTCTAAAGTTAGCTCCAATTAGCAGATGCTATGGTTGGTATTCCTAATGCCATATATTGAAGTGCCTTCAATCCACTTTTCCCTAATACCCATTCTTCATTAGGGAGAGGATAAATACCAATATCTAATTCGCTGTAAATCAGCTAACTTCAGTTTCTTTAGACCAGCTAATTGCCTCTAAATCTAAATCTTCAATACAAAATGAAGGATCTCCAATGACAAGTAATTTAAAATTATGTTTGGCTTGTAAATCAATTAAAATTTGTTTTAAAATATATAAATATTTTGAGGTTGAATGACTTCCACTCCAACCAATTACTATAGAGTCACTATTATTATAGTTATTAATGGGTTTGTAAACGTCAGTATTAATGGTTGAAGAAATATCAGTTGTAGAGTTATTATATTTTCTAACATATGAATCAAGATATGGTGTGCAAGTAATTACATGATTTGATTTTTTCATCAAAAAAATCATTTTGTTTTTTCCTTTAATAGACCTAATGAATTGATTAGCTCTACTTGAATGTCCTAGGAAAATCATATCATCAATATCATAAATGACTTTTTTATGTAATAGCTGTTACAATTCTCTCAAATATTGGTGGTCCATAAGGTGTATACCACAAGTGAATATAAATAATATCAAATTTTTTAAGTTTAAATAAAAGTAAAAATCGACTTGAATATGCAATTATAGTTTTGTAAAACTTGCGTAATAAAAATCCGTTTTGGTAAATAAAGGACCAGAATTCTTGATCAATAAAAGAATCATAGGAAACTTCATAGTTTGAAAGCTCCATAGATTTGTAATACTGCTCAAACTTTAATCGCTGACTAGGTGCAAAACCTTTTGGATATGGTGTTATAAAAAGTATTTTTTTCAATTTATATTATTTTAGCATAAATTTCAAGATAGCTTTCCACACCTTTTTCAAGCGAAAAATAATCCTTTGCACCTCTTACAATTTTATTTTCATCAAATACATTATTAAGTAATGATTCTATATTTAATTTTTTACCCATTTCAAATATGGTTCCAGAATCATATTTCTTAACTATATTATCCACATCACCAACTCCACTATTACAAATAATTGGTATACCCATTGCCATAAGCTCGCCTTGTTTAGTAGGCGAAGAAAATATTTTACTGAAAGTAGGCATGATAAAACATAATGAGAAATTCCAGTTTCTAGTATTAAATGGTATATCTTCTCTTCACTTTCTTCACATATGAATAGTTTTTCGACTAATTCCTAAGTTCTTACAATGAGTAAAATTATTTCTGAGTCATCTTTTGTTAAAACATGAAATTTAGAGTTAGGTATTTTTTCTTTAATCTTTTGGAAAAAAACTAACATTTCTCTAACCAAATACCATGTCCCTAAAGAACCTAAATAACCAATTGTAAAACTATCAGAGTCACGTTTAACTGGCTTAAATAGACTTTAAATCTGTACAACAAGGAATTACTGAAATATTACTTTCTAAGTGAGTAAAACTTGATATTTTAAGAATGTTTTTCTTTCCATTATGAGTTAAAGAGATTATATGACTTGATTCAAGTAAAAATTGTTTTTCCTTCCTTTTAAAGTAAAAATAAACTAGTTTATAGAACGGATTTTTAAGGTTCCATAAACCTCCTTCAACTCGTTCATCAGCCCAAAATCCTCTCATATCAAATAAAAAAGGAATACCATACAATCTTTAAATTTTAACCCAACAAGCGATGAAATATAGCTTCTGCAGTGAATAAGTGAAAATCCATGTTTAATATGAAGTTCTTTAGCTAGTTTCTTCATTTTATAAAAATCAAAAATAGTAGAAAGAAATGGAGGTTTTTTATTATATCTTAAAGGATACCATTGAATGTTGTTTTCTAGACATATTTTTTCAATTAAAGAATGATTTTCAGTATATCTGTCTGGCTTTTCAAAACTTACCAAATGAAAATTATAATTTTCTTTAGTTAAATTTATAATATAAGGTAAAACTTGTGATTGTCCTAAAGGATCAGTCATACCATCATAAGAAAGATATAAAATGCTTTTCAAATTTAATTTAAAGAAAATTGAACAATAAACATTAATCAAAACTAACTAAGTTTTTAAATATTTAATGAAATAAATGTATTTTATTTTATTAAAGTCACATGTAATAACAAAATATTTAAACATATTTTAATTAACTGAAATTTATTTGATGTAAGACTTATATTTGCAATATGCAATTTCCTAGTTGGTACTTTCCAAAAAAGTTAATTCTTCTATTTGATATATTTTTAACTTTTTTTTCTTTAATTCTTGCTTATTTAATAAGGTTTGATTTTATCGACTTTTATGACTTGTTCTGGGTTAGCCAATATGAAAGTATTATTTGGGGAGTGCCAACCTTAATCATTGTTAGGTATTTAACATTTCTAATAGGGAAAACACATAAAGGTATTATTCGATACTTATCAGGCGAAGATACACTCAGGATATTTTATGTAGTTTCAATTGGAACTTTATTAATTTGTTTCATTTCTATAATTAGATATGTTTTTTTAGATGGGCTTGCTATTTTACCAAAGTCTGTAATTATTATTGAATATCTGGGAACTTTATTTTTTATGTTGACTTCAAGATTTGGAATTAAGTTAATATTTGATAACCAAAAAAAAACCAATGGCAAGAAAATAAATATTTTAATTTATGGATCAGGAAAAATGGGGATTGTCACAAAAAAGACTCTTGAAAAAGATGAAGATAGCTCATATAATGTTATAGGATTTATTGATGATGATCTGAAAAAAGAAGGTTTATTGATAGAAAGAAAACCTATTATTCACACATATAATCTAAATGAAAAAATAAAAAATCTAAAAATTAACGCAGTTATAATTGCAATTAAAGATCCTGATATAAAAAATAAAAGAAGATTAATAGAACTGTGTCTAAAGGAAAATATAAATGTTAAAAATGTGCCTTCCTTAGATGATTGGTACGAAGGAGATTTTTCATCTAAACAACTTAAGAATATTAAAATTGAAGATTTATTAGGTAGAAAACCAATAAGATTATTAAATAAAAACATTGTAGAAGAATTTAAAGAAAAAACAATATTAGTATCTGGAGCAGCAGGATCAATTGGAAGTGAAATTGTGAGACAAGTGGTTAAGTATCAACCTAAAAAAGTTATTTTACTTGATCAATCTGAAAGTGGACTTTATGATTTAAACCAAGAGCTTTTATCTAAAAATAAAAATTATAATCTAGAAGTTGTTGTTGGAGACATCACTCGTAAGGAAAGAATGACGAATCTGTTTGATAATTTAAAACCTGAAATAGTTTTTCATGCTGCGGCTTATAAACATGTTCCTTTAATGGAAGTCAATCCAAGCGAGGCAGTAAGAACTAATGTAGGGGGCACAAAAATTCTTGCTGATCTTTCCATTAAAATTAATGTAGAAAAATTTATTTTTATTTCAACTGACAAAGCTGTTAACCCTACAAATGTAATGGGTGCATCCAAAAGAATCTCGGAAATGTACTGTCAATCATTATCTAAAATAACAAATACTAAATTTATAACTACAAGATTTGGAAATGTATTGGGTAGTAGTGGATCTGTCATTCCTCTTTTTAGAAAACAACTTGAAAATGGAGGGCCAATAACAGTTACTCATAAAAATGTAACGAGATATTTTATGACAATTCCAGAAGCATGTAGATTAGTTTTGGAAGCTGGCTATATGGGAAATGGAGGTGAGATTTATGTGTTTGATATGGGAGATAGCCTTAAAATCATTGATCTGGCTAAGAAAATGATTCAATTAGCTGGATTGAAAATCGAAAAAGACATCAAAATAAAAATAACAGGACTTAGGCCTGGTGAAAAGATGTATGAGGAACTTTTAGGTGATGAGGAAAATACTATAGGAACTCATCATCCAAAAATTATGATTGGAAAAGTCAAACCTATCAATCATGATGATATTAATAAATTAGTAGAAAAGTTAATTTCCTTAGTTAAAAATCAAGAAAATGAAAAAATTGTCAGAAATATGAAATCAATTGTACCAGAATTTATTAGTAATAATTCTGAGTTTAGTAAGCTTGATAAATAATATTTTTAAAATTATACATATTAAATATTCATAGTTTTAAATGCTAAAGGCAGCTATATATTATCACAATTTAAATTTCATTAAGCCAGGAGGAACTTCAAGAGGGATTTTAAAAACAAAACCAACATGGTTTATAAAAGTTTTTGATCAAATAAATAAAACTAGATTTGGGTTAGGTGAATGTGGCCCAATTCAAGGCTTAAGTTTAGAATCTATTGATCAAATGATTGATAAGCTTAATGAAGTTAAAAAAAATATTAATGAATTATCAAATATTGATTTATCGTTATTCCCAAGTATTAACTTCGGTTTAGAAACTGCATTTTTAGACTTAAAAATTGGTGGAAAAAAAGTAATATTTAAAAACTCTTTTATAGCTGGGAAACCCATAAAAATAAATGGTTTAATATGGATGGGTAATAAAGATTTTATGATTAATCAAATTAATTCTAAAATCAGCGATGGATATTCATGTTTAAAACTAAAAATAGGCTCTATTGATTTTAATGAAGAATTGTCAATTATTAAATCAATAAGGGAAAGGTTTAGCTCTAAAATATTAGAAATTAGAGTTGATGCAAATGGAGCTTTTAAAAGTAAAAATGCACTTAATAAATTAGACTTATTAAGTAAATTAAAGATCCACTCTATTGAACAGCCAATTGCTACAAATCAATGGAAAGAATTAAAAGAAATTTGTGAAAAAACACCATTACCTATTGCCCTAGATGAAGAGTTAATTTCTATAAATGATAAAAAAGAAGAATTTATTAATTATATAAAACCTCAATACTTAGTACTAAAGCCTACATTATTAGGAGGATTTGAAAAAACTAAGAAGTGGATAAATATTGCAGAAAATAATAATATTGGATGGTGGATAACATCATCCTTAGAATCAAACATTGGACTTAATGCAATTGCGCAGTTTTGTGGGAACTATGAATTAAAACTTCCTCAAGGATTAGGAACTGGACAACTTTTTAGTAACAATATAGAATCCCCTTTAGAAATTGAAGGACAAGAACTATATTTTAGAAAAAATAAAAAATGGGATATGACAATTTTTGAATAGGTTTTATGATATCTACTGACTACAAAAATATATTTCTACTAAAAAAAACTCAACTTGATGAAGTTGATATTGAGCTTTACAAGTTTCTAGAATTTTGGAAATCAAGCAAAAAAGAAACTGTAGTAATTACATCTGGATCAACCGGATTGTCAAAGAAAATTAAAATTTCTAAAAAACAGATAGAAAATAGCGCAAAATCTACTATTTCTCATTTTAAAATAAAAGAAAAATCTACTTTTTTAATATGCTTACCTGTAAAGTATATAGGAGGTAAAATGATGCTAATAAGAGCTATAATTTCAAAAGCTAAAATTATACTTTACAAACCTTTAGCAAATCCTTTTATAGAGTTAAATGATAATATTGATTTTATTGCATTAACTCCATTACAACTTTTCAACGTAGCTAAAAACAAAAAAAACTTTGATAAAATAAAGTTAGCTATTATTGGAGGAGGGGAAATATCTAATCAACTCATTTTAGAGTTGCAAAACATATCTACTAACTGTTATCAAACATATGGAATGACAGAAACGATTTCTCATATTGCAGTAAGAAATCTAAAGAACTGTAACGATAAAACTCCATACAAGTGCTTAGATAATATATCCATTGATACAAATCAAAACAATCAACTTATTATTAACTCTGAGCAACTAAATCTTAAAAATCTTCTTACTAATGACATTGTTGAAATAATTAATGAAAAGAGAATTTATTTATTTGGGGAGAAAGGATAATATCATTAATTCTGGAGGGTTAAAAATAAATCCAGAAGATGTTAGAAAATGAAATTCAAAAATCTTTGGGCAGCACAAATTTTTATATTGATAAAATTAAAAATGAAAAATTAGGAGAAGAGGTTGTTTTGATAGCATTGTTAGATTTAAAACTAGATTCATTAATAAAATCGATTAATACAATAAAAGATAAAAACACACGTCCAAAGAAGGTTTTTTTTACCGATAAGTTTTTTCACAATGAAAATCAAAAATTAGATAGAGTAAAAAGCAAAAAATATGCTCTTAATTTAAATAAATCCTTTTCCTTAGCAAAAAAATAAATTAATTGAAATTTTACATAAGTATATTATTAATATCATTTTACAATCTCTTTAATATTGGAGATCATGAAACATATTTGTCTATTACAGAATTAATGATTCATGAAAATGGGAATTTAGAAATTAGTATAGAAACTACAGCTCATGATTTTGAATACGTTTATAAAAAAGAATTGAACAAAACCTTAAAATCTACAATTCTATATGGTGAAGAATATTATGAAAATGAAGATCTAAGAAATTATTTATTCAATCACTTTTCAATTGAAAATGAAAACAATAAAATTGATTTAAAAATAATAGGAAATGAAGTGGAATTAGATGGAACATTACTAATTTATTTAGAAGGTAAGTCCAAAAAAAAATCTAAATATTTTAAAATAAAAAATGATTTATTAGTCAGCGTATTACCCAACCAACAAAACATTGTAAATTTAAGCGGTACAATTAAATCCAGTTATACTTTTAATAAAAATATAAGAACATATGTATTTCAATAAGTTTTCAAAAATTTATATAGTTGTAGCTCTATTTCCATTTTTAGGATACGGACAAAACCAGAACTTAAACTACAGCAAGTTTAAACAACTTAAAGAAGAAGTTGCCTCACCAAATGTTTACAGAACAGCTTCTGGGGCCCCTGGTCATGAATATTATCAAAATGAGGCTGATTATACCATGAGTATAACTCTAAACGATCAAGAACAAAAAATTACTGGCTCTGAAACTATTAAATATCATAATAATAGCCCTGATAAATTAGAATATCTGTGGATTCAACTTGATCAAAATAAACGAGCACAAAACTCAGATAGTTATAAAATTCAAACTGGTGGAATAAGTTCTTTAAATACAAGAAGCATTAAAAATATGGAACCACAATTTGAAGGAGGGTTTAATATAAAATCTGTAATTGATATTAATAAAAAACCTATTTCATATACCATTCATCAAACTATGATGAGAATAAATTTAGACAAACCCTTAAAACCAAAAGAAAGCTTTGAATTTAGTATTGATTGGTGGTATAACGTTAATGACAGATTAGAAATTGGAGGAAGATCTGGTTATGAGTTTTTCAAAAAAGATGGAAACTACCTGTATACAATTGCTCAATTTTTTCCTAGAATGTGTGTTTACAACGATACTGAAGGTTGGCAAAACAAACAGTTTTTAGGAAGTGGTGAATTCACTCTTCCTTTTGGAGACTATGATGTGAAAATTACTGTTCCTACAGACCACGTAGTTGCTGCAACTGGAGATTTAGTAAATGCAGAGGAAATTTTAACCACAGTTCAATTAGAAAGGTTAGAAGAAGCCAGGAAAAGTGAAAAAGAGCCTGTATTCATAATTAATGAAAAAGAAGCTATAAAAAATGAAAAAGGAATTAAAAAAGGGATGAAAACATGGCATTTTAAAGCTGAAAATGTTAGAGATTTTGGATGGGCTTCATCAAGGAAATTTATTTGGGATGCTATGATTGTTAGACAAGCTACAAAAGATGTACTTGCAATGTCTTTCTATCCAAAGGAAGGAAATCCTTTGTGGGAACAATACAGCACAAAAACAGTTGCTCATACTCTTAAATGCTATTCTAAATATACTTTTGATTATCCTTACCCTGTAGCAATTTCTGTTCATACAAAATGGATTGGTATGGAGTATCCTATGATATGTTTTAATGGCGGAAGGCCAGAAAAAGATGGTACTTATTCAGAAAGAACAAAATACGGAATGATTGGAGTTATAATTCATGAAGTGGGACATAATTATTTTCCAATGATTATAAATTCAGACGAGAGACAATGGACTTGGATGGATGAAGGACTTAATACATTTTTGCAATACTTAACGGAACAAGAATTTGAAAAAGGATATCCTTCTAGGCGTGGTCCTGCATATAAGATTGTTAATTATATGAAAGGAGATAAAGAAAGAATTTCTCCTATTATGATAAATAGTGAATCTATTCACCAGTTTGGAAATAATGCATATGGAAAACCAGCAACAGCTATGAATATTTTAAGAGAAACTATTATGGGGAGAGAACTTTTTGATTATGCATTTAAAATGTATTCTAACAGATGGATGTTTAAACATCCTAATCCTGAAGATTTATTTCGCACAATGGAAGATGCCAGCTCTGTAGACTTAGATTGGTACTGGAGAGGATGGTTTTACTCAACAGACCATGTAGATATTTCTTTAGAAAATGTGAAATACTTTAGAATAAATGATCAAAATCCAATAACCAATAAAAAAGAAAAGAAAATAAATTTTGTGGAAATCTACAATAAGGATATATCAAACCAACGAAATAAAGATATTGTTACTTACAGAGAGATTGATAAAGGATTGGAAGATTTTTACACTAGTTATGACAGGTATAAAGCAACAGAAAAAGAAATTAATAAACACGAAGAATTTAAGGAAAAGTTAAACGATGATGAAAAAGAGATATTGAAAACAAATCAACATTTTTATGAAATTAGCTTTTCGAATATTGGTGGACTAGTAATGCCAGTTATATTAAATTTCTCTTTTAAAGACAATTCGAACGAGATTGTAAAAATACCTGCTGAAATTTGGAAAAAAAATGACAAAGACATTACCAAAGTGTTTGCTTTTAATAAAGAAGTTATTCAAATAGAATTAGACCCTTTTCTAGAAACTGCAGATACTGACAGATCTAATAATTTTTGGCCACAAAAATTAGAACCATCTAAATTTGAACTTTACAAATTTAAAGATAGACACGTGAAGTCTGCAAGCAATCCTATGAAAAATAAAAAATAAAAGTTAAAAATGAGTTGAGCCTTATCAAAGACCCTACTCTAAATTTCTTTTAAATTTTTAATTAGAACCTTAGCTTAAGACCTAAAAAGAAGTTAATTCCAGCTTGATTATAAGCACCAATCATATTATACCTTCCATTATTTGAATCTTCTGTATTTACATAAGGATCAGAAGTTGCATAAGAACCAGCTTGAAACCTATATATCCAAGCATTAGAAATATAATTTTGGTTCAATAAGTTTCTCACCCATGAACTTATCACAACTTCTTTGAATAATTTTGTTTTAAAACAGTAATTAATTCTAAAATCATGGACAAAATAATCATCTAATCTTCCGAATTCACTAGATGTATTATCAAATATTGTTCTCCAACATATTTACTAACCAAAGCTAAATCTAACTTACCTTTATCACTAGAATTAAATGGGGTGAAAATCAATTGCCCTCCTCCTATTATTGAAGGAGAAAAAGCAATATTGGTATTTTCATGAGATTCTTCAACTTGAGCTTCTAAGTCCCAATCATCTATAAACTCAGTAAATTCAACAATTTTATTTTGACTTAATGTAGAATTAAACCTTAAATTAACTTCTCATTAATCTTTATAGCAGCTGTTAATTCTAATCCTCTTCTAAAACTATTGGGGACATTTATTCTAATTGGCGAACCTACATCGTTAACATTACCAGTAAGTATTAACTGATTCTTATACTGCATATTATATAAATTAGCAATCAAACTGACTCTAGTTGAGTTATATCGGTATCCAAATTCTATATCCAGCATGTTTTCATGAGTTGGTGTATTAATAGATTCAGTAATATCTGTCCTATTTGGCTCTTTATTACCAATTCCAGCAAAACCATATAAACTTGAATTTTTATCTACTGTATAGTTGAAACCTACTTTTGGATTGAAAAAATTCATATTTATTGTGTCGTTTACTGAAACATTCCCCTCTTCCAAACCGGAAAGCTTATAATCAACAAAACGGTATTGTAAATCTAAATAGGCACTAACTTTAGAGTTTAAATTATAATTTAATTTTCCAAAAAAGTTAACATCAGTCTTAACAGCATCATTATCGTAATACCTATGTCTTATTTGTCCATTACTAGCATGTTGAGCCCATACTACTTCACCATAATGCGCCACCTATATATTGATTGGCACCTCCACCTAAAATGAATTGAAAATTATCTGCATTATATTTTGCAGAGTATACAATACCATAGAAATGATTGTCCAACAATTTTCTAGAAATTATATCTGAAGTAGATATTTCGAGTGTATCTAATGGAAAAGTATAAACTAATATTATTCAAATTATAATCTGAAAGCTGTCTCATCTTCTTTATAACTTTCGTAATAACCAATACCCCTAGTATAATGTAGAGAAGCATTTAATTTTAATCTTTTAGACGGTTTATTTGTAAAGTGTAATTGATAATGAGTTTGTTGTAATTATCAATCTTATTTTCATAAGTATATGGATTGAAAGTTTTGTTAGTATCCAAAACTTGCAATGGAGTTCCCTCCCATGCCTGGTAAGTTTTTTCATGTCCAGAGAAAACTACTGCTTGAATGGATGTTTTTTCTCCTAAATAACTTCCAGATAAATAATAAGAATTAAGATCTGAATAAGCTCTGTCAATAAAACCATCTGAAGTTAACTCTAGACAATCTTCCTTCAAAATTCCATTTTCCGTCAATTAATCCAGTTCCCAGCTTAATGGTATTTTTAAGTGTATTAAAAGAACCATAACTATTAGAAATTTCTCCATATGGTTTGGTGGCGTTTATCGTACTTAATGTACTCAAGTTTAAACTTGCCCCAAAAGCCGAAGCTCCAGTGGTAGATGCTCCTACTCCTCTTTGAATTTGAATATCGTCTGTAGACGAAGAAATATCTGGCATATTTACCCAAAAAACTCCTTGAGATTCAGCATCATTAAACGGAATACCATTAATGGTAACATTTACTCTTGTTGCATCAGAACCTCTAACACGAATTCCTGTGTATCCAATACCAGCTCCAGCGTCTGAGGTGGTAACTACAGAAGTAGCCTGATCTAAAAGAATAGGCAAGTCCACTCCATGATTATTTACTTCAATTTCTTCTTTAGAAATATTCTCGTGAGCAACTGGGCTTTTTTCACCTACTCTAGTTGTGGTTACTTCAAATTCATCCAGAGTTGTTTTAATGGAATCTGTTTTTGAAGAAGTTGGTAAAAATATATTTGCTTGTCCTTGATAATTTAAAATACCAAAAACACCAATAGTTAAAAATAGATAATTGTATTTCATTTTTTTAGGTTAAATGTGTCTTACTGGGGGTAAGAAAACACAAGGTTTAAACATTTAACATCCTTTCGCCAGCATTACCTGGATCAAGTTACATTCTGCACAAAAACAGAAAATGGGTATAATCTCAGCCTTTTACAGCACCCCCTATTGAGTTGATCAAAAGTATAAATTAATTTTACAAATGAATGTTTTGTAAAATGTTTTTTGTTTGAATTAGTCTTTTAGAGCTATTTCCTTCAATAATTTCAAAATCAATACCTAATTCCATAATTTTTTTAAGATGAATGTTAAATAATTCTACCCTGTTATTTGGGTTTTCTCTTTGAGAGTCAAATTCCCAGGGGATATTTGGGCTACAAAGCAAATAAAAGTCTGGTGGGTTTTTAGTTAGACTTTCTTTAATAAAAGAATGACATTTATCATATTTGTATTCACACCAAATTAAAAGAGTTAATAAGTCTGTATCTGAAATTATAGACAATTCATTTTTACTAGCTATTTCGAGTTCTTTTTCATATAATTTAGCTATTTCTAAAATATCGTTATAGTCATAAGGTCTATTAATTTGATTAATATAACTTCTAGAAAACTCTGGTAGAAAGCTAAACCCAGTTAAAGATTTTAATTCTTTAAATAAAGTTGTTTTTCCAGAAGATTCAGCCCCGGTAATTACTATGTTTTTTGTTTTTCTAATGACTTTTTTTTCCATTCATAATAACCCATAAAAGCAATAATTATAAATATAGAAAATTGAGCAACACTTAAATAGTATTCTTTATATACAAAAAGTGGAATACAAAATATATCTCCAATAATCCAAAGAATCCAGTTCTCTACCCGCTTCCATGCCATAAGCCACATTGCAGTAAAGTTTAATGCAGTAATAAATGATTCCATTAAAACAAATTTCCAATCAAAATCTGCTATTTCTATATTAGAAAGGGTCCAGTATATAATAAAGAATAATAAAACAGTTACTATTGAATAAAGTAAATTTTCTTTTTGAGAACTAAATTTAATCTGAACTTTTTGATTTTCGGAAGGATCTTTTCTTGACCAATTATACCAACCATAGATATTCATCACCAAAAAAAACAAATTAATAACAGCTTGACCGTAAATTTCACCAACAAAACATAAATATATCCATAGTGAAACGCTTAAACTTCCGATTGGATACAATAAAATATTTTCTTTTTTGGCAAACCAAACACTGAGAATTCCAGAAAAAACAGCAATAATTTCAATTATAAAATCCATGATTAGTTTCTAAAAAGCGAATATATAAACATTATCAAAATTTAATATTCAAATTGTTCAATCCTTTATTTGAAATGTTAAACATTTTGTTTAAGTTTGGGGCGTAAAGAATAAACAAAATGGAAAAAGTAGCAGTTATACGTAAGGAACATTTTAATGCTGCACATAGATTGCACAACCCAAATTGGACAGATGAAAAAAATGTTTCTTTTTATGGAAAATGCAATAACCCTAACTACCATGGTCATAATTATGACTTAGAAGTCACTGTAATTGGTGAAGTTGATCAAGAAAGTGGATATTTAATTGATATGAAAACATTATCGGATTTGATTAAAGAAGAAGTTCTTAATAAATTTGACCATAAAAATTTAAATCTTGATGTAGTGGATTTTAAAGAGTTAAACCCCACTGCTGAAAACATAATTAAAGTTATTTACAATAAACTAAGAAAAAAGTTGGAAGATAAATTCGAACTTAAAATTAAACTTTATGAAACTGAAAGAAACATTGTTGTATACCCAGCCTGAAACCTCGTCAGAAAATAATTTTGATATAGTTGGAGATGATCACGTTAGTAATTCTTGTGAAACTCCTATTAGAAAAGATGCTTTTGACATCTCTAATGAAAAGAAAAAAGAGATTATTGCAGAACATTTTAAAGTGATTATGGAGACTCTTGGTCTTGACTTAACAGATGACTCTTTAAAAGGAACTCCGCACAGAGTGGCCAAAATGTACGTTGAAGAAATATTTTCTGGTCTTGACCCTGCCAATAAGCCAAAAGCTGCTTTATTTGAAAATAAGTATAAATATAATGAAATGCTTGTAGAAAAAAATATTACTTTTTATTCAAATTGCGAGCATCATTTTGTTCCAATATTTGGAAAAGTACATGTTGCTTACATGTCTTCTGGAAAAGTTATAGGGCTTTCTAAAATCAATAGAATAGTAGATTATTTTGCAAGACGCCCTCAAGTACAAGAAAGATTAACCAATCAAATTGGGAATGATTTAAAAGAAATTTTAGGAACAGAGCGATGTCGCTGTTATCATTGATGCAAAACATCTTTGTGTTTCATCTAGAGGAATAAAAGACGACACTTCTACTACTACCACTTCGTATTATTCAGGAAAATTTAAAAATGATTCTACTAAAAAAGAATTTCATCACTATTTAAACTCATGATTAAATTTAGTAGCCATTCTGGGATTAACACTTTAAAAGTTAGTCAAGAATTTGATATTACTCTTAACAAGGCTTGGGATTTTTTTTCTAATCCAAAAAACTTAAGTGAAATAACCCCCTCCAATATGGGATTTAACATTACTTCTGAAATTCCTAATCAAATGTATGTGGGGCAAATTGTTACTTACAGGGTTGCTCCTATTTTGGGGATTAAATTAAATTGGGTAACTGAAATAACTCATATTAACAACAAAATGTTTTTTGTGGATGAGCAAAGATTTGGACCATATACAATGTGGCACCACGAGCATCTTTTTTTACAAAAAGGAGATAAAGTAGAAATGACAGACAAAGTATCTTTTAAAGTTCCTTTTGGAATATTAGGAAGGATAATGACTCCAATATTTGTCATTCCTCAACTAAAGAAAATTTTCAATTACAGGTATAAACTATTAGAACAAAAATTTAACAATGGGTAAAATATTAATCGTCGGGGGTACTAAAGGTATTGGTGAGGAAATTGCACAACTATTAGAAAACAAGGAATGTGTTATTTTTAGTAGAGAATCGCACAATGTCAAATCTAATAACCATACGCACTATCAATTAGACGTATCTGAAGGTGAATTTCCAGATATTGAAGATATTTCCGCTATTGTTTACTGTCCAGGAACCATAAATTTAAAACCTTTCAGGTCTTTAAAAATAGAAGATTTTCAGCACGATTTTAATATTAACTTTTTAGGTGCAGTTAAGGTTATTCAACATTACCAAAGGGCTTTATCAAAATCTCCAGATGCTTCCATAGTTTTATTTAGTACAGTAGCTGTTAAACAAGGAATGACATTTCATGCTTCTATTGCCTCTGCCAAAGGTGCCGTTGAAGGATTAACGAAATCTCTTGCTGCAGAGTTTGCAGGTAAAATTAGTGTTAATTGTATTGCTCCAACTCTTACCAACACTCCATTAGCTCAAGGTTTTCTAAGAAACGAAGATGCTATCAAAAGATCGAATGAAAGGCATCCCAGTAAAAGAATAAATACAGCTTCAGATGTTGCAAAAACTGCAGAATTCTTATTGCAGAACAACAATATAACTGGTCAAATCATACATGTTGACGGAGGAATGTCTTCACTAAAAGTATAAAAATGACAATATTTTGGTTTAGACGAGATTTAAGATTATTTGACAATACTGGTCTTAATTTATCTCTTTTAAAGTCTAAAGATGTACAACCCATATTTATTTTCGATGATGATATTATTGATGAATTGCCAAAAGACGATCCAAGATTAAACTTTATTTACCACGAGTTACTTAAAATTAATAAAGAGCTAGTTTCTTACAATAGTTCTTTAAAAATTTTTCATGGAAATCCGTTAGAGATATTTAAACAGCTTTTAAAAGAAAATCCTGAATTAGAGGTTTATACTAACAGAGATTATGAGCCATATGCAATTGCAAGAGATGAAGAAATAAATCAACTTCTTGTTAAGTATGGGTCAAAATTAATCTCATCTAAAGATCAAGTTATATTTGAAAAAGATCAAGTTGTTAAAAACGATGGTCTACCCTACACTGTTTTTACTCCATTTAAAAACAAATGGTTGGCAAAGTTTAAGGAGGAAGGTTTGCATATAGAACTAAATTTAAAATCTGAAAATTTTAACGACTCGAATCACGAATTTCCGAGTTTAGAAGAAATAGGGTTAGAAAAGTCTTCAATTAAAGTGCCACCTTTTGGTTTAGAAAAAGTGCATAATTACCAAGAAACTAGAAATTTCCCCTTTCTAGATAGTACTTCTAAAATTGGTCCACATTTAAGGTTTGGAACAGTTAGTATAAGAGAAATTGTAAGCAAAGTAAAGGACCTCAACGATACTTATTTAAGTGAGTTAGTATGGAGAGAGTTCTTTATGCAAATATTGTGGCACTTCCCCAAGGTAGTTCACGAAAACTTTAGAGCAAAATACAATTTTATAAAGTGGCGAAATAACAAAGAAGAATTTGAAAAATGGTGCAAAGGTGAAACTGGTTATCCATTGGTTGATGCTGGAATGAGAGAACTTAACCAAACTGGTTTCATGCACAACAGAGTGAGAATGGTTACTGCTGGTTTTTTGTGCAAACACCTACTTATTGATTGGCGATGGGGAGAAGCTTATTTTGCTAAGAAATTATTAGATTATGAGCTATCTTCCAATAATGGTAACTGGCAATGGAGCGCTGGAACTGGGTGTGATGCTGCTCCATATTTTAGAGTTTTTAACCCAAGTGAGCAAATCAAAAAATTTGACAAGCAAAATAGCTATATTAATAAGTGGATTGAAAATTTAAATGAGTTTTCTTACCCCGATCCTATTGTCGAACATTCTTTTGCTAGGAATAGAGCAATAGCTAGTTACAAAGAGGGTTTAATGAAATTCTCAGTATAAGATCAATTTCAAATAGTTGAGTTAATATGCAAGGTATTAAACCTTAATTGTTAATTTAGACATTGTAATTCATTCACTTTCCTATTGTAATCTTCTTGTAAATGATAAAATCATCTTTTAAGAATCCCTACTTAATAATTGTTATTGCGCTAATGGTAAGTGTTCTAGGGAGTGTAATGATTCCAAGAATGCCTGTAGATATTCTTCCTCAGTTTAAGAAGTCTGCTATGCAAGTATTGACTTTGTATCCTGGAATGCCAAGTGAGGTTGTAGAAAAAGACATCACTAGTAGAATGGAAAGATGGACGGGACAATCTCCTGGAATAGAGAAACAGCTTTCTAAAAGTATAATGGGAGTTAGTGTGGTAACTAACTTTTATGGAGAAGATGTATCTCCAGCAGAAGCAATGGCCAATACCTCGGCTTATGCTATGAGTGATATGTACTACCAGCCACCGGGAACACTTCCACCAATGGTTCAGCCATTTGATCCAACTGCCTCAAAACCACTGATGTTACTAACTGTAAGTAGTGAAACTAAATCCGGAAAAGAACTGTACGATATTGCTTATTACAACTTACGACAAATGCTTAGCGGGGTTAAAGGAATTATTGCTCCTGCTGCTTATGGAGGCTCTTTAAGGCGTATTTACATATTTGTAGATCCATTGAAACTAGAAGCATTGGGCATTTCTCAGACAGAAGTAAACGATGCCATTCAAAAAAACACTACCATGATTCCATCTGGAATTGCTAAAATTGGAAACATCAACTACGGGGTAGATGCCAAGGGAATGATAGTAAATGTTAAAGACTTTAATGACATTGTAATTACTTACCGAGATGGTGCACCAGTCTATGTAAAAGATGTTGGTGAGGCGGTAGACGCTAGTGCTATTCAAACTAACATTGCAAGAGTAGATGGTAAGGAACAAGTGTATTTGCCAATTTTTAAACGTCCTGGAGCCAATACTATCCAGTCTGTAAACGAAGTAAAAAATGCCATTCCAAAACTAAAACAAAGGATGCCAGATGATGTGGAGATGAATGTTATTTTTGATCAATCTTCTTACGTAAGAAACTCTATAAACAGTTTAGTTTATGCAGTAATAAGTGGATTGATATTGGTAATTATTGTTTTACTAGTTTTTATTGGAAATATTCGTTCTGCTTTAGTAGTTTCTATAAGCTTACCGCTTTCTATTTTATTTTCTTTTATTGTCTTGTACATCTCGGGTCAAGCGATTAATAGCATAACTCTTGGGGGAATTGCTTTAGTACTTGGATTACTGGTAGACAATTCTATTGTTGTTATTGAAAACTTTGACAGACACTTAAAAATGGGGAAAAACTCCTTTCAAGCAGCGATGGATGCTGCTATTGAAGTTTCTAATCCTGTTCTGGCATCTACTTTGGTAATAATTGTGGTGTTTTTTCCAGTATTTTTTCTTACTGGAATAACCAAGTTTCTTTTTTCTCCTTTGGCCATTACAGTTACAGGAGCAATGGTAGGTTCTTACCTATTTTCACTGACCTTAACTCCCATACTGGCAGCATTTCTTTTCAAGAATAAATTGGCCAATTCAGAAAACAAAAAAAAGAACTTTTTCCAAGGGTTTATTCAATTTTTAAATACCCAGTACAAAAAGAGTTTGGCATTTATTTTACGATTTAGAGCCATTACTTTACTAATCACCATTGCATTATTTATTTTCTCTTTAAGCCAAATAACAGAGTTAGGTTATGAACTATTTCCACAGTCAGACGTGGGGCAAATGGAAATTCAAGTACGTATGGAGTCTGGAACCACTTTGGAAACTACTCAAGAAACCATTGTACTCATGGAGCAAGAGATAAGAGCAGAAGCTGGGGATGATTTAGAGCAAATTATTTCAAATATTGGTGTTTTTTACGATTTGCCTGCTGCTTATACCCCTAATTCTGGTACACAAGACGCATTTATTGGGGTTCAGCTAAAGAAAGAACATAAAAAAAGCACCTTTGAATATGCCAATAGTTTAAGAAAACAATTCAAAAATAAGTTCCCTGGAGTTGAAATTAGTTTTAATACCGGAGGTTTAATTACAGCTGCACTTAATGAGGGGAAACCGTCTCCTATAGATGTGCAGATTAAGGGAAACAAACTTGAAAAACTAAGGTCGATAGCAGAACAAATTAGAGATACGATGAATACCCTTTCTAATTTGAGAGATGTAAGAGTACTACAAAGAATAGACCAGCCATCTAAAAACATAGATATAGACAGAATAAAAGCAGCAGAATTGGGTGTAGAACCGGTAGATGCTATTAAAAACATGGTTTCTGCATTAAATTCCTCTACTACTTTTAACAAATCTTTTTGGATTGATGAAAGAAATGGAAACCATTATTATGTAGGTATCACCTATCCAGAAAATGAGATAAATACAGAATTTACTATTGAAAACGTAGCTGTTGGGAGTAAAACAAGTGATAAAACCATACCATTTAGAAATTTTTCTAAAATTACAGAGGGAACCAACCCGGTAGAAATCAACCACCACAATTTAATGAGAACTTTTAATGTTTACGCCAATGTAGATGGAGCAGATATTGGCCATGTTTCGGACGAAGTTAAAGACTTAATTTCGGGGATAAAATTGCCAAAAGGTTACGAAGTTAATTTTGATGGAGAGGTGGTAATGATACAGCAATCTTTTAGCGGATTAAGCTTAGGTCTTTTATTGGCAATTGCCTTTGCATTTTTAATTATCACCCCCTTATTTAAGTCTTTTAGGCAGCCATTTATTATTATTCTGGCTTTTCCTCTTGGGTTAATGGGTGTGATTTTCTTAATGAAAATTACCGATACTTACCTTAGTATTCAATCTATTATGGGGATTATTATGATGGTAGGAATTTCTGTTTCCTATGGAAATATTTTAATAGATAGAATTAACAATTTAATTATCGATGGACAAAGTAAGACAGACGCTATTATCAATGGCTCAAGCGAAAGGTTCAGACCCATACTTATGACTGCCGCAACTACTATTTTCGGACTGCTTCCTACTGCGCTTTCTACCCAGGCAGGAACTGAGGCAAACGTACCATTGGCTATTGCTGTAATTGGCGGGACTTTTATGACTACCCTACTTACTTACTATATTATTCCAATACTTTATTCATTCATTGCCAAAAAATCTCAATCATGAGCTTAAAACAACCCAATAATATTCTTTCTATTCTATGCTTACTATTTATTGCTTTTGGATGTAACTCTTCTACAGAAAAAGAAGGGAATAGTGAAGTTGTTGAATCTTTTTTTCAAGAAGAAATCAATACTTCTAGTGTAGAAGTTGTACAACCGTCTTACCACTCTTTTATTTCCAGAACAATGATTACTGGAGTTGCCAAAGCCTATAGAAAGGTAATGGTTCACCCTATGGAAAGTGGATATGTCCAAAGTATAGGAAAAGACATAGGAGATTTGGTTTATGCCAACGATGCTATAGCTACACTTTATAATCCAGAGCTATTGAGAGATGCAGAAAAGCTGAAGGCAGAACTAATTGCCAAAAAAGCTATTTACGAGCGTTTAAACTCAATTCAAGAAAATACTCCATCACTATCGCCCATTCAACAATTGGAAGCCGCAGAAGCCGCCTATTTGTCAACTCAAGCAGATTTGAGCGCCATCAACGATAGAATTAGCCTACTTACAGTTAAAGCACCATTTACAGGCCGAATTACTAAGAAAATGGTGAATGTGGGGGATTTAGTACAAAGTGGAATTAACAATAGTGGAACCAAACCACTAGTAGAATTGCAACAAACCCACCCAATTAGGTTAACGGTTACAGTTCCTGAGAGCGATGCTAGTTTTATAAAAGTGGGATTATTGTCTCAAATAAATTTCCCAGAGTTGCCCGATGGAAATTACTCTGAAAAAGTAACTAGAACAGCCAAAGCCCTAGAGGCTAGTTCTAAAACAATGCTGGTAGAGATAGACATTGCCAATAAAAGCGAGGCAATTCTTCCAGGGATGTATGCCAAGGTTACTATGGAATTGTCTAGTAGAGACAACGTGCTTTCTCTTCCTAGTAAAACTAAAACCATGATAGACGATGCTCCCCATATACTGGTGGTAAATAATGGTGTAGTAGAAAAAATAGCTTTGGAAATAGGATTAGAAAATGCCAACTATTACGAGGTACTAAATAGTAATATTAACGACTCTACACTGGTAATTTCAAGGGGAAAAAGTCTTGTAAAAACAGGAAACAAAGTTTATCCAGTTTTAAAAAAATCTGAAGAATGAATAGGTATTTAGAGTATTTATTAAAATTAAAGCTATTTGTAGCTTTTTTACTGCTACTAAGCAATGGTTACGGGCAGGAAATATCGACAATAAGTATAGAATCTTCACTTAAAATAGCAGGCGCTAACAACCTGACTATAAGCAAATTAAATTTAAATAAAACAGTGTTAGAAGCCGATCTTCTAATAAGCAAAGGATGGTGGATACCAGAAATTTTTGCAGGCATTCAAACTAGACAATTGCAAGGGGCTGCAATGAATGGCAATGGCAGTTTTTTTACCGATGTAAACCAGCAAAACTTATGGAATGGTGTTGGGATTGATGCGCTATGGAATATTGGAGAAGGAATATATAAAACTAAGGCGTCTGAGTTAAAACTAGAAGCCAATACTTACAAAACCACTGCAGAAAAAAATATAGTACTTCTAGATGTTGCAGACACTTATTACCAGCTGCTAATTGGGTTTTTAAAAGCAAATGCATACCATCAGCTTCATTCTGTAGCGGATAACATCTCTCAACAATTGGCACTACAGGTTGGGGTAGGTTTGGCTTATGAATCGGAGCTTTTATTGGCCCAAAGTAATGTTCACCATTTAAAAATTCAAGAATTAAACCAGCAAAAATATTACTATAAAAAAAGTGCCCAACTATCGCGTTTATTGAATTTAAACCCTTTTAATAATTTAATTCCTATAGATACTATTTTAAAACCTATAGAATTGGTGAACATAGATTCCTTGGAAAACTTGGACTCTTTGGGCAATAACAGAGCAGAAATTCAAGAAGCAAAACTTTTGCTTAAAGCAGTTAGCGCAGAGAAACTAACCACTACCAAAGCGTTTTTTATTCCCAATGTAAGACTCAATAGTTTTGGTTCTCTTTACGGAGGACTGTTGGGGCCAGTTTCATTAATGCCTAGCTCACCAGGATCGGAAATTAAGCAGCTCTACCCTACTACTTCCTTAAATTTCTCTTTGCAGTGGAAGATTCCAATTGAAAAACTTATTTACAATGGTCCAACTAAAAAAATGGAAGCTAGTGAACAAATTAAAGAATTGGAAATTAAAGAAATTAAAGCGGCTATTAACCAAGATATAGGCATAGCAAAACAAAATATACTTATAAGTAAACAGCAAACGGAGCTGGCCAATAAGGCTTACTTACAAAGCAAAGAAGCATTTAACCAATGTGCCAAAAGACAAGAACTAGGTACTATACGGCCTTTTGAATTATTACAAGCTCAGGAAATATTTATTCAATCTAAACTAGATTATATTGAAGCAATTGCCAATTATCAACACAGCGCAATATGCTTTTCAGGTAGCTACTGGAATAAATTTATAATACAGACGGTTACTACGTTTAATAAATAATTTATTGGTAAAATAAAAAATGACCTTTTTTAAGAAGACTATTTTTAGGGTATTTTCAATACAGATAGAATTTTTTAATAAACTTTATCTGATTATTTTTTGAACAATTGTTTGTGAAAAATTATCATTTATGAAAAATTCAAATTAGTTTTTTGTATAAAAACTATACTCAATTTTAACTCTGTTAATTGCTTTTACGTTTTATTTCATGAGCAGAGCTAAATACAATACCAAATCAAACAATAAAGAAGTTTAATTTTCATTTTCAACTGACAGAAACCAATCTACCCATGCATCTAATTGAGATATTGAATTTGGCCTTAATAAAATCTCTCGCTTATTATCTAATAAATGACAAGGTTGGTGTACCAAAGACATAATAATCTTTCGCTACTTGGCTGTCCCATTTCTTGTAATCGCAGTAGGTGAAAAAGGGATATGCACTCTGTGACTTTCTCAAAATACTCCTGCTCTGTATCAAGAGAAATATAGACAACCTCTACTCCCAAATTACGCCACTTTACGATAAGGAATTTTTAATCAGTTGGGGGATATTGTCCTCTCCAATTTCTCTTGAGAAGAAATATTTTGAGGAAATAATAAAATAATAAACAGAAAAAAAAGTATGGAAGTAAACTTATTATTTATTAAAGTATTCACTTTCTTAATGCAAACCCTTAGCAGCCAAATACCTTTCTGCGTCCAGTGCTGCCATACAGCCAGTGCCTGCAGCAGTTACTGCTTGTCGGTATACATGATCGGCAGCGTCTCCAGAAACAAAAACTCCCTCTATATTGGTTTTAGAAGAACCTGGATTGTTTACAATGTATCCACTTTCATCCATTGATAACCATGGGCTAAAAACTTTGGTGTTAGGAGTATGTCCAATTGCAATAAATACGCCCGTACATGGAATATCATGTTTTTCTTGAGTTTTATTATTAACCACTCTAGCTCCTGTAACAACATTACCATCTCCTAAAACCTCATCTAGTTCTGTTGAGTGTAATATTTCAATGTTTTCTATTCCTCTGACACGATCTGCCATTATCTTAGATGCTCTAAACTCGTCTTTTCTTACCAGCATAGTAACTTTAGTACAAATATTAGCTAAATAAGATGCTTCTTCACAAGCAGAATCTCCTGCACCAACAATAACAGTTTCTTGTCCTTTGTAAAAGAAACCATCACAAACAGCACATGCCGATACTCCACCTCCGTTTGATAAGTAATGCTGTTCAGAATCTAATCCTAAATATCTTGCCGAAGCACCAGTGGAGATTACAATAGTATCGGAATGTATTTCTAACTTATTATCAACCCAAACCTTATGAACGGGGCCAGTAAAATCAACTTTTGTAATCATTCCTGATCTTACATCAGTTCCAAATCTTTTGGCTTGCTCTTCTAAATCTACCATCATTTGAGTTCCATTAACACCCTTAGCATAACCAGGGAAATTATCAACATCTGTTGTAGTAGTAAGTTGACCACCAGGTTGTATTCCTTGATATAGAATTGGGAACATATTTGCTCTAGAAGCATAAATAGCAGCTGTAAAACCAGCTGGACCAGAACCTACAATTAAACACTTAACTTTTTCAATAGTTGGCATAAATAATTTTTTAGATTTCAAATATATTATTTAACAATATGTTAGTGAAATAAACTTATTCACAAATTAAGGTGTCATAGCTAGATCCGTAACCATAAAAAACACCAATACCATCACCTTCTACATTATATGGTAAATTACCAGACGATGAAAATATACTACCGTTAGATGCAGCAGCATTTTCCATTGCTCTAACATATAAATAAATTGGATAAGTTGTTGTTGAACTTTTAACAACAACAGTGTCTCCACGAGAAAAAAAACTTCCTTCAACCCCACTATCATCTGGACCTTCTACCACTCCATTAACACCTCTTGGTAAAACAAAATCAAATTTCAAACCATTAAATAATTTATCATCTGTAGTACTTCCAATAGGTGGTAAAAATCTTTTGTCCTTCACCTCACCCAAAACATTATCAAATGGCGCTTCATAATTATAGGTGTAACTATTTATTCTTTTAGAAAACCATCGATAACAGTTTCCAACGGTATCTGGATCTTTAAAATTACATTTTATCCAACCTAGTGTATCATCAAAGGCAATGTAAGGATCGAACCAAACACTATCCATTTGCACAGGATAAGGGATTTGAGCTTTTGCAGTTAAAGTATCACCCTGGTGATATACATTTAAAGTATAATTTTTCCCAAATTGTCCAATAACATCAGGATTACTTGTTGTATATCCAGGTAGTGGCAGTCCATTTGTAGCTATGAGACCAAAATCTAAATCAAATTCATTAATACCATCGCTTAACTTAACCTGGGCATCAGTGATAAACATATTAATTAAAGACATGGTGTCGAAAACATCAAAATAACCCTGGCTTCTAGTTAATATAACTTTGGGAGCAAACCCATTTTCAACGGTAGCTTCTAGTACTAATGTTTGCTCAACTTCTGGTAAATCAAATTCTATTTTTTTTTGGCAAGAAACTGTGATAAATCCAAATAATAGTATGTAGTAAAACTTTTTCATTAAAACTTAAAATTCCATGTGACACTAGGCAATATTGGAAATAGTGAAACTTGATTAGCATTAAAATCTACTGATCCTTGTGATGGATCACCCGTTGCATCAAAAAAGATAAAGTAAGGGTTAGCCCTATTGTAAACGTTGTATACAGAAATATTCCATGAGGAAATTACTTTTTTCTTTTTCTAACAAGATTATTTGTCTCTATATCTCACGATTAAGTTTCTTAGCATCGATAGTAATTGAAATATCTGCACGGTGATAAGCATCTAACCTAAAGGCATTTCTTTTACTCCAAACTGTAATAATTCTATTTTCTTCTGCCGAAAACCATCTTCTTTCAGGAAGACTTAAAGAATTCCCTGTAGCATATACAAACACCCCTCCAATATTTACCCTTTCATTAATTTGGTACTGAAGAACAACAGAAAGATCATTTCTTCGGTCATATTTTGCTGGAAATTCTACTCCATTGTCAATTTCATCAAATTGGCGCATTGTTTTTGACCAAGTGTAACCTATCCATCCATTAAAGTCACCTAATCTCTTTTTTAAGAAAAACTCTGCTCCATAAGAATAACCTCTACCAAAAGTAAGTTGATTATCTACATTATTTTTCAAATTGTCTTCAGGAAAAGAATTTTCTTTGTATTCAATAAGATTATTTAAATCCTTATAATAAAGCTCTACTGAAGCTTCATATTTATTATTAAAAAAGTTTTTAAAATAACCCATACTATATTGTGTTCCTATCTGAGGCTTAACTACTTCAGTACTTGGAAACCAAAGATCAGTAGGTAAAGAAACTGAGGAAATAGAAGCTAAATGTATATATTGATAATTATGGGCAATACCTAGCTTAAAAGATGAATTATCTGGAAATAAATACCTTGCTGAAAGACGTGGCTCAGGTCCAAAATAAGTTTTAATTGGTTTGCCACTACTGTAATTAATTGTACTATCGGTAGTACCAGTATTTTCATTATTAAAATATCTTGTAAATGGGCCAATATGTTGATACATCGAGAGACGCATTCCAAAGTTGACTTTTAAACGCTCGTTAACACTCCAATCATCTAATAAATAAATAGCAGCTTCGTTCCCCCATATCTTAACCTTTTCACCTGTGTCAAATTCAACATCATTTGATGAAGCTTCAGTAGAAGTTGGAATAAAACGATGTAAAGTATAATTCCAGCCGAATTTAATATTATGCAAAGAGCTGTGATAATAAGTATAATCTTGTTTTAAATTACCATCTCTAACCCCTGAAGTTAATTTAAAATTAAAATCACTTGAGCCACCTTCAAATGCGAAATTATAATCGGTAAAAACAGCAGTAGTATTAACAAATAATTTGTCACTAAATAAATGGTTCCATCTTAAAGAAGCTGTTGCATTTCCCCATGGAATATTAAAGTTAAAATCTAAATCCTTGTTGTTAAAAGTAAATACATCTCTACCAAAATAACCACTTAAATACAATCGATCTTTATCTGATAATCTCCAGTTTAATTTTGCAGTCAAATCATAAAAATAATAACCTGACCCTTTGAAAGCAGAGGTGTCGGAGATAAGTGGTTTGGCTAATACATCAATATATGTTCTTCTACCAGAAAGAATAAAAGAGGCTGTATCTTCTTTAATAGGACCTTGTAATGTTAACCTTGAAGCAATTAATCCAATACCTCCATCTGCTTGGAATGACTTATAATTACCATCTTTCATTGTTATATCAAGAACAGATGATAATCTTCCACCATAATTTGAAGGCATACCGCCCTTAATAAGTTTAACATTTTTGATAGCGTCTGCATTAAAAACAGAGAAAAACCCAAATAAATGGGAAGCATTATAAACTGTAGCTTCGTCTAATAAAATTAGGTTTTGATCGGGACCTCCTCCCCTAACATAAAAACCTGTATTTCCTTCACCTCCAGAAGATACACCAGGTAAAAACTGTATAGTTTTAAGAATATCAACCTCTCCCATAAAAGCAGGTATTGTTTTAATCTTATCAATAGACAATTCAATTTGTCCCATTTGAGTACCAGTTGTATTTTCATCGGATTGTTTGGCATCGATTACTACCTCATCTAATAAATCTTGGCTTTCTTTTAAATCAATATTCAACCTAACATGATCTTTAAATTGGATAGTTTTTAAAATGTCAGCGTAACCAACGTAAGAGTATTTAACTTCATATTCACCACTTTTTAATGAAATTGAGTAAAATCCATAAACATTAGTTGTAGCACCTTTAGACTCTTTTTCCACATAAATACTAACCCCTATTAAAGCCTCTCCTGTTAAAGCATCTTTAACATAACCACTTAATGTATGTTGCTGAGAGAACATAAAAAAAGGGATAAAAAATATGGATAATAGAAATTTGATTTTCACGAGGCAAAACTAATAAGTTTTAAATTAAATAGGCAAATGTTTGACTATTATTTAACCTCCTTTAAGTTTTACTAAAGCACCTAGTTTTTGAAGATATCTAACTATTTTTTCTCTGTGGTTTCCTTGAATATAAATTTCACCATTTTTATAACCACCTCCAACTCCACAAATTTGCTTCATTTTTTTTGCTAAATCATTAGCATCTTGGTCCGAACCAATAAATCCTTCAATTAAAGTAACAGACTTACCTCCTCTGTTCTTTCTGTCAATTAAGACATAAAGCTTTTGTTCATTAAAAGGAATATCTTGAACTTCATCAGAGTTTTCTGCAAAATCAAAATTTGGATTAGTTGAATAAACAACATCAATTCGATTTTTTTTTGATTTACCCAATTATTATTTATTGAAAATAAGAACTTTATTATTATTGGAATAGAAAGTATTTAACTCAGTATTTATAAAATCCTTAATTTTTGATTTTTCAGGATTATTTAAAGTGTCCATATTCCACTCTATTACAAAAACAAAATTAGTATCCTTTAGACCATCAACATCTTTAAATGATTGACCATAGTTTAAAGACTTAACAGATGGAAAGTGTGTTAGAATTCTTGTGTTTAATTCGTCCAAAGCATTGTTTTCTCTAATGATGTTTTGTAATTCAGTTTTATACAAATCTCTTTCTTCTGAAATAGACATTATCTTTTTATCATTGTCAACTAGTATCTTGTTCAACAACTCCTCTTCATCAATAGCCTTGGACTGTAAATTATGTATTTCTAAATTAACGTTACCCATTTCATAATTATTAAGCTGCAACTTCCAATTATTAATCTGTTCTTCATTAATATATTTACCTCCAATATTTAAAACTATAGCGGAAGATTCATCATCGTAGTTCAATTCTTTGGTGAGAACCTCTATTTCGGGATTAATAGATATTTCATTTTTAATGAAATTATCTGCATTTTGAATAAAAATAGATTCATGTATAATATGATAAAATTTAAAAACACTAGGAATCACAATAAGAAGCAATATTGAGAAAACATAAATCTTTACTTTTCTCTCAATTCTAGGATTAACAAATTTAACCTTAGGAAAGTTTAACAATCTTAAAACTATAAAAGTGGATAGACAAATAAATACACTATTTAATAAAAACAAGTAAAAAGCTCCAATAAAATATGGCCAGTTACCAACTGCCAATGCATAACCAACGGTACAAAGTGGAGGCATTAAAGCAGTAGCTATGGCAACACCTGGAACTACAGTTATTGTTGTAGTTTTATTTTTTACTGTTGTTGCTATTACACCTGCCAATCCACCAAAAAAAGCAATTAAAATATCTAATACATGGGGTTTGGTTCTACTAAGAAGTTCTGATGTTTCAGACTTTATTGGAGTAATTAAATAAAATAAGTAAGAAGCCAAAACGCTAGCAGCCACCATTATACCAAAGTTTTTTAAAGACTTTATTAGTGCTTTAAAGTCATTGGCAGATAAAGCATAGCCAATTCCTCTTATAGGACCCATCAGGGGCGATATTAGCATGGCACCAATAATTACCGCTGGAGAGTTATTAATTAAACCAATAGAAGCTACTATTATAGAACAAATTAAAATCCAAATATTTATAGATGAAAACTCTATATCGCTTCTAATATCTTCGACAGTTTTATCTTTGTCCACACCATCATATATAGAAAATAAGTTTTTTAAGAAATTGGCTATAGACCCAAAAGCTTGTTTTACAGAAAACTTATCTGTTTCTGACTTAATAGGATCATAATCTATTTTGTTATTTTCTTCCATATAAAAATGCTTCTACTCTAATTTACAAGAAAAAATTAAAACTTTATTATTCAAAATTAATTTTTTATTATTTGAGTTGGGATTTTTGAGACATAAAAAGCAAGACATAAACTAAATGAATCATATTATTAAAAAGAGGAAATATAACAATAGCAATTCCACTTAAGTAAGGCCAAGAAAATTGGAAGTCAAAATTCAGGAAAATAAATGGCGATAAAACATAAGCAATTTGAAATATCCAGTAAAAAGTCCAACCTATTTTAATTTTAGAAAACATAAAGCCTACCCCAACCATTGCCAATATATCAAAAACAACTCTTATGGCATACAAATTCCTAAGTTGAATCGACAAGTATTCATTAAACTGAAACCCATTATCATTTAAATTTTCTACAATCAAATTTATTAAGCTGTTTTTTTCTGAATTAATGCTTTTGGCATCTAAAAAAAGTGTAAAGTATCCAAGATCAAAAACAAAGCAATAAATAAATCCTAATAAACTTAATAAACAGAGCCACTTTAGAGCATCAAAATTTTTCATTCTTTAGTGAATTTATAATTAAAGTACTGATTATCATTAATGGTTTTCATTTTCAAATCAAATATTTTTCCATTTCTATTTACTTTCAGAACAATTTCATCATTTTCAAAATATCCTAACCAATTGTCAAAATTATCCTCTATACGAAATTCATTAACTGCAATAATTTCATCTTCCTTAACGATTAAGGATTTATCCCCAGCACTATTCTCTAAAATATTTTGAACTATTACTTTTTTATCTTTATTGTAAGTTTTAATTCCATATTGCCAACAAATATTTTCAGCTGTTTTAATTGAAAAATCCCATCCAAAAACTTTTAAGGCTTCAATTAAATAATTTTTAAAATCTTTTTTACCATAAATTATTTCACTGAAAATAGCATCAAAACTTTCTCCAGAAACAGACTCCAAATTGCTTTTATATAATTCCATATCATAGCTCGATAATTGATCTGATCCTGAATACATTTTTCTCATTACATCATGTAAGGTTTTCTTATGTTTTGTAGCTTTTCTAATCTTAGCATCGCATATCAAAGCTATCAATGCACCTTCAGCATAAATAGAGACTTTCCTCCCTGGAATACCTTGAACATAACCATCTAGCCAAGTATCCCAACTAGATTCAGAAACTGAATAATGATTTCTACCATCATTATGAAAATGTCTTTGAAATAATTTATTTAACTCTTTGAAATATTGTTCTAAAGTAAAAACACCACTTTCAAAAAGAATTCTATCACCCATATAAGTGGTTACTCCCTCGGTAACATAACCCATGTTTGTGTAATTTTCTTTTGAATAATCGTAGGGCAACATATCTTTAGGTCTAATTCCTTTTACATTCCAAACATGATATAATTCATGAGATGAAACACCTAGTAATTCTTTATATAAATTTTTAAATATGTCATAAGAAGGACCCAGTAAAATAACAGTAGAATGGTGGTGTTCAACCCCATGGTAAGCTGAATAAGGAGTTATTTGAAAAAGAAAAAGAAAACTTTTGTGGGGAAATGAACCAAATAATTTAATTTGATAACTTATAAAAGAAGTGAAATCTTTTATCAAAATATCCCAATCAACTTTTACCTCTCCTTGAAAACAGAAACTAAAATTTACATTATTTATAGTTAGTGACTTATACTGTGCAGAATCACTAGCAATTATGGGAGAATCTGCTAACTCTTCAAAATTAGAAGCTTTTAAAGTATTGTTTCCAATATTTTCAAGCGAACTATATATTTTAAAATCTTGATGTAAATCAAAAGCTATTTCGTAAGATGAATTATAATTGTCCGGATTAAAAAAAAGACAATTAACCGGATTAATATAAATTTGATTTTGATCTAAATAAGTCGATCCAGCGTTTAGCTCTGAAGAATAATAACTGTATTTAACCACTATTTTATCAAATTTTTCACACTCAATCAACCAAAGATCTTTTGTTTTTTTTGAAAAATTAAGAAATTCGTTATTAGCACCAAATGCATTAAAATCTTTAATGTTTTTAGCGAAATTCCCAAGTTCATATCTACCAGGACGCCATGCTGGCAATTGTAACTTTAAAATATTTAAATCTTTAGTGTTAATTATTAACTTAAAATCTATAAAATGTTTTTCGGGATGTGAATAGCTTACAAAATATTTCATTTACAAAAATAGAATTTATGCTGCATTTAAAGACCTAATGTAGGTAATAATTATATTTGACGTGATGAAAGAATTTGATGTAGTTTTATTAACAGACTCTAGATATGTTAATCCCTCAAAAGTAGACCAATACATAGAAAATGTCTTGAACGAAGATGGATTGGTAATTGATGCTTTAAAAAATTTAAATATTAGAGTAACCAAAAAAGATTGGAATGATTCAAATTTTGACTGGTCTACTACAAAAACAGCAATCTTTAGATCTACTTGGGATTATTTTGATCAATTTTCAAATTTTAAAAAATGGCTTCATTTTGTGAAAGATAAATGTGAGTTGATTAATCCATACAGCCAAATAGATTGGAATCTAGACAAACATTATTTAATGGATTTACAAAAATGGAATCTTCCAATACCAGAAAGTATTTTTGTTCCTAAAAAATCCAATCTTAAACTAGATGTTATATCAAGTGAAAAAAACTGGAATCATATTGTTATTAAGCCAACTGTTTCTGGTGCAGCTAGGAATACTTATCAGTTAAAAAATGAAGAAATTAAAAAATTTCAAACTAAGTGGATTCAACTTACAAATAATGAAGATTTTATAATTCAGGAGTTTCAAAAAAATATTTTAACAAAAGGAGAAATAGCAGTAATACTTTTTGGTGGAGTGTACTCACATTCCATACTTAAAAAAGCGAAAAAAGGAGATTTCCGAGTTCAAGACGATTTTGGAGGAACTGTTGAAAAAATTAATCCTTCTTTAGAAATTATAGAATTAGCAGAAAAAACTTTAAAAAGTTTACCCACTACTCCGTTATATGCAAGAGTAGATTTTATATTTAATAATTTTAATAGTCCTGTGATTTCTGAACTGGAGCTAATAGAACCTGAATTATGGTTTAGATTCAAACCCGATTCCGCTAATAAATTGGCTCTTATTATTAAAGATTTTCTAAACAATTTGAATACTTAAGCAAATTGAAGAAGAGAATTTATAAATTCGCATAAATAATAAAATTTTTAGATATGAATTACGATGTAATTGTTTTAGGAAGTGGACCTGGGGGTTATGTGACTGCAATAAGAGCTTCTCAACTTGGCTTAAAAACTGCAGTTATTGAAAAGGAATCTTTAGGAGGAGTATGCTTAAATTGGGGTTGTATTCCCACAAAAGCTTTACTTAAAAGTGCTAATGTTTATGAGTACATTAATAATGCCGACGATTATGGAATAAAAGTATCTAGTCATAAAGCCGATTTCAATGCGGTTATTAAAAGAAGTAGAGATGTTGCCGAAAAAATGAGTGGAGGAGTTCAGTTTTTAATGAAAAAAAATAAGATTGATGTAATTATGGGAACTGGAAAGGTTCAGCCAGGTAAACAAATTGAAGTTACAGACCAAAAGGGCGCTAAAACAACATATAATGCTAAAAATATTGTAATAGCTACTGGTGCAAGATCTAGAGAGTTACCAAACTTAGAACAAGATAAAAAGCAAGTTTTAGGTTATAGAGATGCAATGGTTCTCCCTAAAATACCCAAGAAAATGGTTATAGTTGGATCTGGTGCTATTGGTGTGGAGTTTGCGTATTTTTATAACGCTATGGGGGTTGATGTTACAATAGTAGAATATCTTCCTAATATAGTACCTGTAGAAGATATTGATGTTTCAAAACAATTAGAAAAAACCTTCAAGAAAAAAGGGATTAAGATCATGACTAATTCCTCAGTTGAAAATGTAGAAAAATCATCTAAAGGATGTAAAGTAAAAGTCAAGACATCTAAAGGCGAAGAATATATTGATTGTGACATTGTATTATCGGCAGTAGGAATTCAACCTAATATTGAAAATATTGGTCTAGAAGAAACCGGAATTGTTGTAGATGGAGGTAAAATTATTGTGGATGATTTTTATGAAACAAATATCCCTGGTTACTATGCCATAGGAGATGTTGTTCAAGGTCAGTCGCTAGCGCACGTAGCTTCTGCTGAAGGAATTACTTGTGTAGAGAAAATAGCTGGTCATAGTCCTGAGCCTATAGACTACAACAATATTCCTGGTTGTACTTATTGCAGTCCTGAAATAGCATCTGTTGGTATGACAGAAAAATCAGCTAAGGAAGCAGGGCATGAATTGAAAATTGGGAAATTTCCGTTCTCTGCATCTGGAAAAGCTAGTGCAGCTGGACATAATGATGGATTTGTAAAACTTATTTTTGATGCTAAGTATGGTGAATTACTTGGTGCTCATATGATAGGTGCAAATGTTACTGAAATGATTGCCGAAATTGTTGCTCTAAGAAAGTTAGAGACTACAGGGCATGAATTAATAAAAACTGTTCATCCTCATCCAACTATGAGTGAAGCTATTATGGAAGCTGCTGCTGCTGCATACGGAGAGGTGATACATATTTAATTTTTACTTTTTATAATATTTAATAATTCCTCATCTGTTTTTCCAAAAATATTATCCAAATATATTTTTGCATTTATACTTAGGGCATGATTGGGATACAATTCTATTAATTCATCGAAAGCTAACCTAGCGTTATTTTTTTCATTTAAAATATTATCTAGTATTCTAGCTCTGTTGTGCAAGTAAATAGGAGCATTTTCACTATTAGGAAATTTCCTTTGTGCTTTTAAGAAATAATCTGCAGCATCTTTATATTTCTGTGATGCTTCCGATCCAGTTGCAGCACACTTTAATAAAAACTCGTTTTCTTCATCAGAAAAAAATTGATTATATCTTACATATAGGTTTAATGAAGTGTTTTTAATTTTTACTCCTAATTGATAAATTGAAGCAATATCTTCTGGATTAGATTTAATTAATTCATCATTAATTTCTCTAAGCTCATTAAGCTCTGTAGTATAATTGGAAACCTTTGTTTCATTTGTACACGAAAAACAAATAATAATAAGAACTGAGACAAATATTTTTTTCATTTTTTTGGGTTGAGAAATTTCATTTTATAATTAACGTCTACTTTTCCTTTAGAAATTTCATCAAGTTTTCTTTTCATTAATCTTCTTTTTAAAGGGGTTAAATGGTCTGTAAATAAAGTTCCTTCAATATGGTCATACTCATGTTGAATAATTCTGGCAGAGATTCCTTCGAAAGTTTCTTCAAAGAAATTCCATTTTTCATCATAGTAACTTATTTTAATAACTGGCTTTCTATCAACTTCTTCTCTAATTCCTGGAATGCTTAAACAACCTTCCGAAAAAGACCATGGGGTACCCGATTCAGATTCAATAATTGGGTTTACAAAGACTTTCTTAAAATTCTTTAGTTCAATTAGCTCTGGGTCCATCTCTTGACCCTCTTCAGGTTCAGCAAAAGGGGAAGCATCTACAGTAAAAATTCTTTTAGATATTCCAATTTGAGGTGCAGCTAGTCCTACTCCACTCGCTGCGTACATGGTTTCAAACATATTGGCAACTAATTCATCAATAGATTCTCCTTCTTGAAATTCTACACATTCTTTTCTTAAGACTGAAGCTCCATAAGATATTATAGGTAGTATCATGATGCAAATATAAAATGATTTACCATAAAGAAGTTAAATGATTAAAATTCAATATCTAAATCAAATTTTTCTTTAAAAGTATGTAAGTCAGGATTTTTATCGGCCATTTGAAAAAACCTTTCTCTACTTGTTAATTGCGTAAGTTTTGGAGAATCTGATTTAGTAATTTCTAAGTTGAGTTTTATTTGACCATTTTTAAGCTCTAATCTTAAAAAATCTAAAAGAAATTGATTTTGAGTTTGGAACTCCATTTTCTGAACTTCACTATCAATAATAAATGTAATTGAGAAGTCTTTATTAAGTTTTGGCTTTTGTTTATTTAGGGTGGTAAAGAGTCCTATTTTACCTTCTTTTTTTTTGATCTCTGCAAATTCTAACCATTTTTCTTCAAGTTTATTTTGAGTAAATTCAGATTTCTCTGCCACCTTGATTTCAGAATCTTTAGTTTCGGCATTTAAGTCCTCATTAATTTTTTTTCTAATACCTGTAATTGATGCAGCTGCAGATCTTTTTTTAATACTTAAACTGGTTTTAGGCCTAATTATTTCAGATTTAGGAATCTCATAGGTTGTTTTTTTAGTTTCTGGGATATCTACAACCGGAATTTCATTTCCAATTGAACTGTTGTCTTTTAAAACAGGTTCAACATCAGTCTTCTCATTTTGTGAAGGAGAAACTATTGGAGCATCTAGGAATTTAGATTTTTTTTTTTGAACTCCCTTAGAGCACAACTTCATAATTAGAATCTCTACATGAAGTCGCTGGTTTTGGCTGGTTTTATAAAGTGAATCGGCTTCATTTACAAGCGTCAATAAATCAGTTATAAACTCGTTTTCAAAATCTTTAGCTTGAATCATAAATTTATCAATTGTTTCTTTAGTATGGTCAAGTATTTTAATTGTTCGATCATCTTTAGAAACCATTAAATTTCTTAAATGTGAAGCCAAACCGTTGAGGAATAATCGACCATCAAAACCTTTAGCTATAATTTCACTAAAAAGAAGTAAACTATCGTGGATTAGGTTTTCTTTGATAAAATCAGTGAATTTAAAATAGTACTCGTAATCAAGAATATTAAGATTTTTCACAACTTCACTGTAAGTTATGTTGCCGCTTGTGAAATTCACCATCAAATCAAAACAAGAAAGAGCATCCCTTAAAGCTCCATCGGCTTTTTCAGCAATTACATGAAGTGCTTCAGATTCTACTTTAACGCCCTCTTTCTTGGCAATACTTTCTAAATGAAGAACAGTATCGGAAATAGAAATTCTGTGAAAATCATAAACTTGACATCTTGAAAGAATGGTAGGAATAATTTTATGTTTTTCTGTAGTTGCTAATATAAAAATAGCATGAGGTGGTGGTTCTTCTAGTGTTTTTAAAAATGCATTAAATGCACTTTGAGAAAGCATATGAACTTCATCAATTATATAAACTTTATACAACCCTTTTTGAGGGGGTATTCTCACCTGATCGTTAAGATTTCTTATGTCGTCAACTTGATTGTTAGAAGCGGCATCTAATTCATAAATATTGTAAGTAAAATCAGTAAGTTTTGGATCATGTTTTAGATTGATAGCTTTTGCAAATAATCTTGCAGTTGATGTTTTACCTACTCCTCTTGGACCACAGAATAAATAAGCCTGTGCTAACTGATCTGAATCAATAGCTTGTTTTAGTGTAGTTGCAATATTTTGTTGACCTATAATAGTATCCCAACTATTAGGTCTGTACTTTAATGCAGATACAGTATATTTTTCTTTAGCCATCTTCCAACAAATATAAAATAAGCATTAATGTAAATGTGATTTAAATAAAAAAATATTTATAATCTTGATATAGTTTGATTTATTAACTAAATAATTTTATTTATCAGGTAATCTTATATCTTTGCATTCCAAATTTTAAATAACTAACATGAATCATTACGAAACTGTTTTCATTTTAACTCCCGTTTTGTCTGAGAAACAGACAAAGGAAGCAGTAGATAAATTCAAAAAGTTATTGAAAGATAGCAGTGCTAAAATCAATAACAATGAATCTTGGGGGCTTAAAAAATTAGCCTATCCAATTCAGAAGAAATCTACTGGATTTTATTTTCTAATCGAATTCCAAGGCGAAGGAGATGTTGTTAAAAACCTAGAAGTTGAACTCAAAAGAGATGAGAGAGTGATGCGTTTTTTAACAATGAGAATGGATAAAGATCATTTCGAATATGCAGCAAAAAGAAGAGTAAAACTCTCAAAAACTGCTTAAACTATTAATTTTTAAACACTAGCTATGGCTGACAACTCAGAAATAAGATACCTTAATCCAATAGACATTGAGGTTAAAAAAACAAAATATTGTAGATTTAAAAAATCTGGAATAAAATTTATTGATTACAAAGATCCAGATTTCTTAATGAAATTCATTAATGAACAAGGCAAATTACTTCCTAGAAGAATTACTGGTACTTCAGCGAAATACCAGAGAAGAGTATCACAAGCGGTAAAAAGAGCAAGACATCTTGCAATTCTACCTTATTTGGCGGATCAATTAAAATAATCATTATGGAAATTTTATTAAAAAAAGACGTAGAAAGATTAGGAAGTAAAGATGAAATTGTGACTGTTAAGAATGGTTTTGGAAGAAATTATTTAATCCCTAAGGGAATGGCAATTTTAGCTACTGAATCTGTTAAAAAAATGAATTCAGAAACTCTTAAGCAAAGAGCTCACAAGTTTAACCAATTGAAAGACGAAGCCTTAAAAATTCTTGATAAATTATCTAAGAAAACATTTGAAGTTCCTGCTAAAGTTGGTGAAAATGGTAAAATATTTGGCTCTATTTCAAATATCCAATTAGCAGATGCTCTTGATAAAGCTGGGTTTAAAATAGAAAGAAAAAATATAACTCTACCAGCCAACAACATCAAAGAAGTAGGTAAATTCGAAGCAGAAGTTATTTTACATAAAGATGTCAAAGGAAAAATAAACTTTGAAATTGTAGCTGGATAATTATTGATTATCTCCTCAAATTATTTAAGGACTCTAATGAGTCCTTTTTTTTATACTTAAAAAGCCTCTCCAAGAGTTAAATAATAGTTGCCTCCATTTTTTGTAACTCCATAATCTACTCTGAAATATATATCTTTTTCTTGAAATAAAAGAAATCTCAATCCAGCTCCACCAGTTGGAAGAATATTTTTAAATTGAAACCCATTTTTAGAATTGTCTTCTGATATATTCTCTCCAAATACTTGTCCCATTGCTAGAAATACACTAGCTCCCCATCGTTTAGAAAAAGTAAATGGTAATATTCTATATTCTACTTGAGTTGCCAATAAATGTCTGTCTCTATATCTACCAAGGTAGTAGCCTCTCATTAAACTTTCACCACCCATTAATGAAATTAAATTAAATGGTGGATTGGGGCCAATGGTATATTGCGCATAAAATTGAAATGCCAAAATATTATTTTCTTTTACAGGCAAATAAAACCTATTGTCTGTAATTATAGAAGTAAGGTTATAATCACTTTTTAATACATTACTATATCTCAAAAAAGCAAACTCACTAAATACTCCTTTTCTAGGATTTAGAAAATTGTGAATATTATTATAGATTATTCCTGCACCAAAACCAACGCTGTTTGATTTAGTATTTGATATCGGAGACTCATTTGGTCTAACACGGACATTTATTGCTGAATCAAAATTATTCATGATTTGTAGATCAAATTCTAGCCCAACATATAAGTCAGGTGCAATTGTTCTTAAAGCCCTTTCTTTAAAATTAATAATATTTAAGTCAGGTGTAAATTTATTATCTTTAGTTGTGAGGTTACATTCTGCAAAATTAGAACCATAAAAGTCTAATGGAGCAGCTTGTACTTTAACTTTTCCGTAAAACAACCATTTATTAGCATCAGTGTAAAGTGCATGGTCTACATTAATACCATATTGTTTTTTTAAAGTATAAAATGTGTAAGATTTGAGTTCACTTAATCTATTGCTTAAGTTTTTTTTAGCTGAATAAACATAAAGACTTGAAAGTGCAAATTGCCAGCTAGTTTCTGGTGCACTAGCTATAACAGGATATGTTGTGAAATTTGCAGTGCTTGCATCACTAGTATCATTAATAAGTGTATTAATATAACCAAAGATGATGTTAGAACTTGTATCTTTTACCTGAGAGAAAAAACTTAGAGAAGTAAAAAAAAATAACGAGTATAATAATTGTTTTTTCATATTTAAATATAATTCAAATCTCTAATAATTTAAAGCATAGAATAAAACTTCAGCGAAATTTTATTAACAATAGTTAGTTGTTTCTTAATTATATTTAATAAAAAAATTATAAACTTCATAAATTATAAACCTCAACAATAAATTATAAAAAATTAATAACTCTAAATATTTTATTGAAAATAGTAGCTTTTCAAATTTTATTTCAATATCATAAGAAAATTACTTTTCATTATTTAACCTCAGGTAGCTACAATTGATTTAAATAGAAAATCTTACTTTAAAACTCTCTTTCACCAAACTCGCTCTTAATGAAATTTGCACTTGATTTAGATCTATTAATATTGTAAGAAAGGTTTAATAAAAAAATATCTACTTCATAAATATAATTAGTAGTTGTATAAAAACTATTTTCTCTTGAAGTTGTAATTCTTTGCTCATTGGTATTAATTAAACCCATATCCATATTTAACCATTGTAAGCTCATTACTAATGAATTATCTAAAAACGATTTTTTAAAAGTTAGGCTTGGTAAATAAAATCTTGAATCTTCACCTTGTGCAGTAATTCTTTGTGAAAGATAATTCAAACCAAACTGAAGAGAACTTGATGTATTAAGCTTATAGGTGGAATTAAAATTAAAGGAATAGACTAATGCATTAGTTGAAACTGAAAGATTATCAAACTCTCCCACTATGTCTTGATAAAAAATATTTCCCCCAAAATAATTATTCCATTTTTTAGATGGCTTTAATTGCAGTCCAAGCTCCAAACCATAAAGATTAGAATTGCCAACATTAGAGTATATTCTATTAAGAATAGAATCGTTGTAAACAGTATTAACTCTATTAATAAGGTTATTAGTTTTTCTAACAAATAAATTTGAAAAAAAAGAGAAATCTTCACTAAAGCTGTTGTTATAACCAATTTCAAAATTATCTATAAACTCTGGAAGTAAATTTGGATCACCTTGTTCTAGTGTTTCTGAGTGCTCTCTTTCGGGAAAAGGATTCATTTTAAAAGTAGTTGTTCTCTGCACTCTTTTAGTATAAGTAAATTTAATTTTACTTTTAGAATTTAAATCATAAGAAAGAATTAAAGTAGGAAAGGGCTTTATAAAATCATATTTATAAATAGTATCTACTAATCCAGATTTATCATTTAATTCTAATTCACGATTCATTTTTTCCACCCTAATTCCAAAATTATAACTCCACTTATTTTTATCTCCTGATATCATAGCGTAAGTCGAGTGAATTGTTCTTTGTAAATTAACTTCACTTGAAAATTCTGAGACTAATTCAAAAACTTCAGTATTTAAATTTTTTCTATTATAAATAAAATCTCCTTGATGCTTTAAATCCCTAAGTTGATAACCAAAATCTAAAGTGCCAAGATTAGTTTTAATATTTGAATAATCAATATTAAATCTAGCCCCTAGAAGAGGATTTGTATTAGTATTGTATTCATCTTGATAAATTACTGGCTGATTATCTAGAGAAATGTTTTGATTGGTAGTTGGCCCGCCTAATAAAGTATATTCTATTAAAAAAGATGTTTTTACGAGCTGATTTATTTTTAAAAATATGATTGTAATCAAAACTACCTAATGCGAAATCTCCAGTTCTAGTTCTTAAATTATGGTTAAAGTATTGAAAGGGATTTAAATTTGAATTATTTCCATTTTGAAGAGAATAATTGTTGTAGGTAATATCAGCTAATCTATCTTTTTTTCTTTTTCCTGCAAAAAAACCAAAGTGTAATTGATTGCTAGAATCTATTTCATATTCAAAATCTATCCTTGCATTGATATTTTTCTTGTCAAAACTTCTTTCTCCCTTAGAATAAAGATATCTTGTAGTATCCCCACTAACTGTGTAAACCTCTCCTATTCTTCTTCCTCCAAGATCATTTCTTAAATAACTTACTGCTAAAGTCAAATTATACTTTTCAGTTTTCTTATTCAAAGTGATATCCCCACCATATCTTTGGTGTTTCAATTCGTTATCATAAGTTTCTATTGATGGTAATCCACCTTTCATATTAATTTTAAGAAATGTGCCGTTAATTTTTCCTTTTTTAGTGATTATATTAATCATTCCAGATTTGCCTTCCGAATCGTATTTAGAAGAAGGTGATGTAATTAATTCTACCTTACTAATGGAGTTAGCTGGAATTTGAGCAATTAAATTTGTTGGATCTCCTTGAATTAATTTACCATCAATTAAAATGATAATTCCCTTACTTCCCCTAAGAGAAATATCACCTTCAATATTAATATTAATAGATGGTAAATTTCTAATTACGTCCAAAGCTGTTCCTCCCAAACTATTTTCAAATTGATCAGCGTTGTAAAGCTGACTCTCCATTTTATTAGAAAAAATTGATTTTTCACCATCTACGATTAATTCATTCAACTGTGTTCCTTTAATAAGAACTATTGTTGGCAATTCAATTTTATTGGAATTTTTTGAAATTAAAATATTTTGGATAATTGCAGATTGAAAGCCTACAAAAGAACACTTTAAATAATAACTTCCTTGAGATGGTAGATCAATTTCATATTCCCCATTTTTGTTGGTGATATATCCAGAAAATAGAGAGCTGTCTTGAATATTAAAAATGGATATTGTAGCATATTCAATTGCAAAATTATTATCATCTTTTACTTCACCAATAATTTGAGCAGAACACAAAAATGGTAAAATTAAAATGAAAACAGAAAGCAGATTATTATTCATTCATTATTATTTAAAAATAAAAGTAGTAATTAGATAAACATAATTTTATAAAAAAGAATTAATTGTTTACTTTAGAAAAAATAAAATGAATAATCCGTTTAATAAATACTCTACTCTTTTAATCGTTGTTTTTTTTTCAATAATTTCTTTTTCTTGTAAAAAAAACAAGGGGGTAGTAGAAAATAATGATGATGGTGGTGGTTTTTTTGAAAGTTACAGGTACGAATTATGGAAAAATTTAGTTGACAGTGGCTATAATTTTGATTTTGTTGGAAGGCAAAAAGATTATGGAACTTATGCTGAATATTTAGGTGAAGAATTTGACAATGATCATGAAGGACAAGGTGGTTTTGAATCTGAAGATGTTTTAGACAATATTGATGATGTATTATTAGCTATATCTAATCCTGATATTGTAATTCTAAGCGTTGGTGGAAATGATTTACTAGATGGCGGAAATCCACCTTCAGAACCAATTTCAAATATTATTCAACTTGTTGGTAAATTACAAACTCACAATTCTAATATTACTGTTTTTTTAGAACAAATTGCACCAGCAAATAATGCTACTATGACAACTGCATTAACCACAAATATCAATGATTTTAATTCACAAATTGTACTTATTGCAGACAGCTTAACTACAATTTCTTCTAAAATAATTGCTTTGGATATGAACTCTGACTTTTACGAGTCTTATCTTGCTGATGATGTTCACTATAATGCAGATGGAGCTAAATTTGTAGCAGATATATATTTTGCTGGAATTCAGGGCGAATATCCTGCTAATATGCCGATCAAGATTTTACCTTTGGGTGATTCTAGAGTTGAAGGAAATAGACCCTGAAAATATTTATTCACTAAGTATTGTTTTGAGTAATCAAATTGTTATATTACTAAACAAAACACATATTTAAAATAAATTTTATAACTTTTTAGCTAAATTATAACCAATGGATAAGCTTTATTCAATCGTTTTCTCGGAAGATTTCAAAAAAAAGATTGAAAAAATATTTGTAACCTTATCTATAGCAAGTTTTATAATACATCTACTTTTAATTTTCTTAAAACATATTGATGTATTAAACTTTTCAGATGATAACCTGCTCACCAATCCAATTGCTGCGATTTATACTCCTTTTTCATTCATATTAGTTTATGAAGTATTTTTAGTTGTCTACTATTTACCAAGATCTATTTCTCAATATATAAGAAAGCAATATGAAATAATTACACTTATTATTGTAAGAAGAATTTTTAAGGACATTGCTAATTTAGAAATTTCAACAGATTGGTTCAATCAAAAATATGATCTTCAACTTACCTATGATTTAATATCCACCCTAGTATTATTTTTTATAATCTACTTGTATACTTATTACAACACAAGGAACAAATCACTTAATATTAAAAAACATAAGATTGAAAATCTAGATGTTTTTGTAAAAAGAAAGAAAACTATAGCATTATTATTATTACCAGTATTAATGTTCTTAGCATTCTCTAGTTTATTTAGATGGGTTTATATTGAATTAATTAATGTAAATCAAGTTTTCTTCTCGATACAAGATATTAATGAGCTTTTCTTTAATGAGTTTTTTACTGTTTTAATTATGGCAGATGTTCTTCTGCTTCTTATCTCTTTATACAAAACAGATAAATTCCACGAAATTTTCAGAAATTCTGGATTTATTATTTCAACTATTTTAATTAGGTTATCATTTACTACAGATGGCTTAATGAACAATATTCTTATTGTAAGCTCTGTCGTTTATGGATTCTTAATGTTGTTGCTTCACATCCAATTTGATAAAATAAGCGTCAAGTATCCTAAGGAAGTAGCTTTAGAAGAGAAAGAATCTGACAAGATTATTTAATCTTTTATTGAAAATGATTAATAATTCATTAGGAATGTATTACAACACCAATATTCAAAGTCTACAAGGATATGAAATGAGAAAAACCATTTTCAACTTAACTACTACAGCTTCCATCGGATATCAATTCAACAAAATAGAATTTTTTATAGAACCAAAGTATTGGATTAATTTAAGCAACGCAATGAATCTTAATGATTTAAACCATAAGTACCACTTGTTTGGAGGAAACATTGGTCTGGCATGGAGATTGTAATCTACAATTTTCAAACGCAATTAAATGAAAAAATTTAATAGCATACTTTTTATTTTATTTTCTGTAGCTAGTTTAAATGCTCAAAAGAATATTAAAAGTGTAGAAAAATCTATTTTATCTATCCAAACAGGATATTTTGGGACTTGGATAAATCATGAATTAAAACTTCATAATAAAATTTGCTTTAAGAACAGAATTTGGAACAGAGTACAGACTAAAATTTGCGATTAAGCAAAGTTTTGACTCTTTAAAAAACCAAGTTTCTATTTTTTTAGAGCCCAAATATTATTTCAACCTCAAAAAAAGAGAAAGCAAAAATAAAAACATTAAAAATAATGCTGGAAACTATATTTCATTAAGAATCAATCTTAATATTTTAAATAACTTAGAAATTGGGGAATTTTATTTTCATGACCTTCACTCCTACTTTTGGAATAAGAAGAAATATAACCTCGCATTTTAACTTAGAGTTTTCTTGTGGTTATGGATTAAGCTATTTAAACAACATGTTAATTTCTGAAGCCATGTCTTCCATGAGAGTTGGTTATGTTTTCTAATCCCCTCACATTAAATTTTTATTACGTGATTATAAAAATAAATCATTGACATATTTAAATAATTTGTTATTTGTAACTTAAAAAAGCTGTTTTTTATCATTTGATAATTTGTTATTAAATCCTTTAAATTATTTTTATTAAATATTTTTTGAAATTAACTAAACAATAGAAATATAATTTATGCGAAAAATATTATTTTCCCTTGTATTACTCCTAGTTTCTCTGACTAATACTATTAATTCTCAATGTCATTACTTAATGTACATGAACGATAGTTATGGAGATGGCTGGAATAGTGCTTACCTAGAAGTAAATATGAATGGGAGTTTTGTTGGGAATTTCGATTGCAATCAAAGTTTCACGCTTGATTCCGTATATTCAACTTCTGGAGCTGTTATGGAATTTATCTGGCATTCTGGTAATTACGATAATGAAATATCATTTACAATTTTAGATCCAATTGGAGATACACTTCTAGATATTATTTCTGCTTCTAATTTAGACGATTTAGATTTTTTTAATCATAATTCCAACTCTTCATGTCAAAACAGTAATCCTTGTTTAAGTCCAATATTTTTAAATGCAGGTAATATATTACCAACCTCTGCAGATTTATTTTGGCAACCGGGCTCTAATGAGAATTCTTGGAACCTAGAATGGGGAAATAGTGGTTTTACAATCGGAAACGGAAATTTAATAACCGGACTAAACTCCACAAACTATAGTTTAAGTTCTTTAACAAACAATACAAATTATGATTTTTATGTTCAAGCAATTTGTGATTCTAATACAAATAGTACTTGGCAAGGACCATATTCTTTTAGTACAAATAATCCAAATAATGGAGGAACATGTGGTAATTACACATTAGAATTATACGATTCATTTGGAGATGGATGGAACGGTGGCTCTATTGATGTTGTTATCAATGGAAGTGTGTTCCAAAATGTGACATTAGTTAATGGTAATGGACCTGAAGTATTTATATTTTCTACAGACTCAAACGATGTAATAGATTTAATTTATAATACCAATCAGTATCCTGAAGAAAATACTTATAATTTAATTGATCAAAGTGGGAATGTAATTGTAGGTCAAGGTCTATTTGGGTTTATTCCTAATATAAATCCAGTTAGTACTTTTGGAATTGTTGCATGTACATCTTGTCCACCACCTAGTAATCTTTCTGCAAATACTTCTAATGCCGGAACTGCATTACTTGAATGGAATAGCGGTAGCGGAAACTTTAATTTAGAATGGGGAAATGCAGGTTTTGCTCTTGGAAGTGGAAATATAATCAATAGTATTTCTACCAACAGTTATTTGTTAAATGGGTTGAATAATGGAACAACTTATGATTTTTATGTTCAAGAAGCTCTGCAGTGCAAATGAAATAAGTACTTGGGCAGGTCCCTTTTCATTTACTACATCAGTTGCACCTGGATCTTGTGGAATTTTCAATTTAGAATTATCTGACTCTTACAGTGATGGTTGGAATGGTGGGTCTATAGATGTTATAATTAATGGTAATACAGCTTTAACCGGACTTACCATTTTGACAGGTGGAGGACCAGAAATTTTTCAGATTCCCGCTAATATTGCAGATGTAATTGACATCATTTATAATCCTGGTGGATATCCAGAAGAAAATTCTTATAAAGTTTTTGATGAAAATGGCATTTTGATATTTGAAGAAGGAGCTGTTCAAACTATTCCAAATAGTATTTCGGGTATTGAAGCTTGCGTAAACTGCCCTGCCCCCTCCAATCTTTCTTCAAATACATCAACTGCAGGTACTGCTTTAATAGATTGGACTGGTGGTTCTAGCCCGTTTGGTGGTACTTTTAATGTCGAATGGGGACCTACTGGATTTAGTCAAGGAAGCGGAACCATTGTAACTAATATAAATAGCCTTAGTTATTTACTCTCTGGTTTAGGTAGTATAACTACCTATGATTATTATGTTCAAGAAGTTTGTAACCCTAGCGAACTCAGTAATTGGACTGGTCCTTTTACTTTTACAACCATTTATTTTTCAACTGGAAATCCATGTGGAATATATAATTTAAAACTAATTAATACTGTATCTGCTAATGGTAATTCATCTTGGGGAAACTCGTTTGCAAAAGTAAAAATCAACAATAATTTATATCAAACCTATACAATACCTCCAGGAGTTGGAAACTCACAAACATTTAGTTTCCCTTTAGATTCTAGCGATATTCTAGACATTGTTATAAATTTTTCTTCTAGTGGACCTTGGGGATCAGATTTACAATATATTCTTTACGATCCTTATAATACTGTAATTGCTAACGAACAAGGTACTGGAAGTAATGACCCTCCATTAAACACCTATGGATACCAAGCATGTGCGACTGCTCCAAATTCAACTGATGATTTTTGCGATATTTATACTTTAATTATGAGAAAAGCTTTTGCTGGCAACTGGCAGGGCAATGTAGAAATAGAAATAAATAATAATACTAAATATATTGGATCTTTCGTTGGAGGTGGATACAGACTTAAAGAACCTATTTCTTTTGGAGTTCGAGGGAATGATGAAGTAAAAGTTATTGCTAACGGACTTAATGGTTTTGACGAGTACTATCAGTGTGCTAGACGGTTCAGGAAATATAATAATTGATGCTACAAATACTACTAGTTCCACTGTAACAGTACAACCTTGTTACTTTGTTGGATTAGAAAATACTGTTGTTAATCAGGGTATCAAGATTTATCCAAACCCAACAAGTGATTTGTTATTTATAGAATCTGAATATGCAATAAAAAATATATTAATAACCAATATCTACGGACAAAAAGTATATGAAAATTTTGAAACAGGATTAGATTTTAAATTGGACTTATCTAACTTCTCCAATAATTTATATCATATTTCATTTACTGATACAAATAATAAAAGGTCATCAAGCAAGATAATTATCAGCCACTAATTTTGGATAAATAAAATTATTTTTTCTCTACTTTTTCAGATAAGCTTTGGTGAACTGGGCAATTAAAAGCAGCTCTTTCTAATATTATTTTGGTTTTTGCGTCGTAATCTTTAGTAAAAGTTAGCTCAATGTCAATTTTAGAAATTCTTCTAGGGTTATTTCCCATTGTTTTTGTAACCATGGCCTTAGTTCCATTAATATTTATCCCGTTTTTCTCAACGGCTATTGCCATAATAGTTAGAATACAGCTAGCTAAGGCTGTACAAACCATGTCTGTTGGTGAAAAAGTTTCTCCAAGGCCATGATTATCTTTAGGGGCATCTGTTTCAATAATAGATCCGGAGTCTAAGTGTTTGGCAGTAGTTCTTAAATTTCCTTGGTATTTAATTTCAAATGAACTCATTAGATTTTTTTTACTCAAAGTTAATTATAATATGAAAAAAGATTAAACTAAATCAATTGTCATTTTAAAAACGATCAAGGAACTTAAAATATATTTTATTCCCATATCAAAGCAATAAAGTATACTTTAATTATTGACCAATGAATAAATAAAATTATTTGATTATTTTAAAATTTTCGCAATAAAATTTTCATAAATAAAAAATGCTTCTTAAATTATAAAAAAAAACATGAAAAATTTTGTATTCTATGTGTCGTTATTTTTTTTGGCTTTTAGTTGTTCTGAAAAAAACGAAGTTTCAAACAATGATAATACTTCTAAGTGTCCAATGCATTTTGGAAGTACCAAGTCAAGTGGTTTAACAACAAAAACAGAATCTAATACTAATAGAGATTGGTGGCCAAATCAACTAGATTTAACTGTCTTACGTCAAAATTCTTTAAAGTCTAATCCATTAGGAGAAAGTTTTAATTATTCGGATGAATTCAAAAAATTAGACTACTTCGGACTTAAAAAAGATTTAATAAAATTAATGAATACTTCTCAAGATTGGTGGCCAGCAGATTATGGTCATTATGGGGGGTTATTTATTCGTTTAGCTTGGCATAGTGCTGGTACCTACAGAACTGGTGATGGAAGAGGTGGAACTAGAACTGGTCAACAACGATTTGCACCTCAAAATAGTTGGCCAGACAACACCAATTTAGATAAAGCAAGAAGATTACTTTGGCCCATAAAAAAGAAATATGGAAAAAAAATATCTTGGGCAGATTTGATGATTCTAGCTGGAAATGTAGCTCTGGAAGATATGGGTTTTAAAACTATTGGTTACGCTGCTGGTAGAGAAGATGTTTGGGAACCACAAAGCAATGTTTATTGGGGATCAGAAAAAAAATGGCTGGATGATGAAAGATATTCTGAAGATAGACAATTAGAGCAACCTTTAGCTGCAGTACAAATGGGTTTAATTTACGTTAATCCCGAAGGACCTAACGGAAACCCAGATCCTGTGAAAGCTGCTATTGACATAAGAGAAACTTTTGGAAGAATGGGAATGAACGATGAGGAAACTGTAGCTTTAATTGCTGGAGGACATACCTTGGGTAAAACTCACGGAGCAGCAAGTGGCGATAGCTTAGGAGCAGAACCAGAAAGTGCAGATATTACTTTGCAGGGTTTAGGGTGGGAAAGTAAATATGAAACTGGAAAAGGAAAAGATGCTATAACATCTGGTCTTGAAGTAATTTGGACCCCTACACCTACGCAATGGAGTCATAGCTATTTCATTAGTCTATTTGAGCATGAATGGGAACTTACTAAAAGTCCAGCAGGAGCTAATCAGTGGGTTGCTAAAGAATCTGAAATGATGGTTCCAGATGCGTTTGAATCTGGAGTTAGATACAAGCCTACAATGCTAACTACTGATTTATCTCTTAGATTTGATTCTGCATATGAAAAAATATCTAGAAGATTCTTGGAATATCCTGAGGAGTTTGATTTAGCATTTGCGAAAGCTTGGTTTAAGCTTACCCACAGAGATATGGGACCAAAATCAACATATTTAGGACCAGAAATTCCTGAAAATGAATTTGTGTGGCAGGATCCTTTACCTAAAGTAGATTACAAATTAGTTAGTAGCGAAAAAATAGAGAATTTAAAAAAAGAGATTTTAAATTCTGGTCTTAAAAATAATGAACTTATAGAAACTGCTTGGTCCTCAGCGTCAACATTTAGAATTTCAGATCGAAGAGGGGGCGCCAATGGTGCAAGAATAAGACTTAAACCACAAATTGATTGGGATTGTAATAATCCTACTCAACTTAAGAAAGTTTTAGCTACACTTGAAAAAATTCAGTCTAATTTTAATTCTGAAACAGTTAAAATTTCCATGGCAGATCTTATAGTATTGGCAGGAAACACAGCTATTGAAAATGCAATTAAAAAAGCAGGATATGATTTTAAAGTTCCTTTTAATTATGGAAGAACAGATGCCGTTCAAGAAAATACAGATTTAAAATCTTTTAATTATTTAGAACCAATTGCTGATGGATTTAAAAATTATCATAAAACCGATTACATTTTAACTGCTGAGCAATTATTAGTAGATAAAGCGCAGCAATTATGTTTATCAGCTCCAGAAATGACAGTACTAATTGGAGGATTAAGAGTTCTCAACGCAAACTATGAAGAAAATGATATGGGAGTTTTAACTAAAAATCCCGGAAAATTAAATAATGCATTTTTTGTTAATCTTTTAAATATGAACACAAAATGGCAGTTAAAAGATGGATCTAAAAATGAATATGAGGGCTTAGATAGAAATTCTAATGAATTAAAGTGGAGAGCTTCTAGAGCAGACTTAATTTTTGGTTCTAACTCTGAACTTAGAGCCATTTGTGAAGTTTATGCAAGTGATGATTACCAAGAAAAATTTGTTTTAGATTTTATCAAAACTTGGAATAAAGTAATGAATTTAGATAGATTTAAAAGTTAATTTTTTTAAGAAGAATTCATTGTTAAATACTTATTGGTTTTAAATAGATATTTTTTGTGACAAATATTAATTTTGTCACGATGTATAAATTCTTTTTTTTAATTAGTTTTTTCACAATTATAACTATTCATAGCCAGAAAGAAATAACATCAAAAAAAAAATCAAATGATATTGTATTAGATGGCAATCTTTTAGAACCTGATTGGTTAAAAGCTAATTGGACGTCAGGCTTTACTCAGATGAAACCATTCCCTGGTAAAAAGCCATCAAAAAAGACACAAGTTGCTATGCTCCATGACCAAGAAGCTATTTATTTTGGGGTAAAATGCTTTGACAATCCTGATTCTTTATCGAGAGTACTTTCTTTAAGAGATGATTATAATCCCAACTTAGATTTTTTTGGGATATTTATAGACACTTATAACGACAAGCAGAACGGGTTTTACTTTGGAATAAGTAGTAGAGGTGTTCAATCAGATGCTAAAATATTTAGTGAGGAGTTTAATGACTTACTAAACTTAGTATGGAGAAGTAAAACAAAAATAAATGATCAAGGTTGGTTTGCCGAAATTAAAATCCCCTACTCTGCACTTAGATTTCCTAAGGAAGAAATTCAATCTTGGAATATTAATTTTGCAAGACAAATAAGTAGATTTCGTGAAGAAAATACTTGGAGTCCTGTAAATCCAGATTTAGAAAATTTTTTATTAGAAAGTGGAGTTGTACTAGGAATTAAAGATATTACTCCACCTATTAGATTAGCATTTATTCCTTTTTTATCTAGTTACACATCATTTTCTAAAAACAGTAAAACTTTATCTAATATAAATGGAGGTTTAGATGTGAAATATGGCGTTAATGAAGCTTTCACCTTGGACGTAACGTTATTACCTGACTTTGGACAAGTAATATTTGACCAGCAAGTATTAAATATTAGCCCATTTGAAATTAGGTTTAATGAAAATAGACAGTTTTTTACCGAAGGTACAGAGCTATTTAATAAATCAAACTTATTCTATAGTAGAAGAATTGGTGTTCAACCCACATCCAAGTTATATGATAATCAATTAAATGAAAATGAAGAAATAACAGCAATCCCTACATCTGTTCCATTGATAAACGCTAGTAAAATTTCTGGAAGACTAAATAACGGTTTAGGAGTTGCTATTTTCAATGGAATTACTGCAGAACAAAAAGCGACTGTATTTAATAATATAGATAGTTCATTTAGAGATATTTCTATAAGTCCTTTAACTAACTATAATGTTGTAGTATTGGATCAAAATCTTAAAAACAATGGTTCTTTAACATTTACAAATACAAATGTCTGGAGAGCTGGGGATTTCTATGATGCTAATGTCAGTGGAATAAATACTAAACTTAACACTCCGAATAACAATTATTTTATTGCTGCAAAATCAGTAGTTTCAAATATTTTAGAGGAAAATAATAATGAATTAGGTCATACTTGGGCAATAGAAACTGGTAAGCAAAGGGGCAACATAACTTATGGCCTAGAATATTATGAAGAGTCTGAAACATATGATCCAAATGACTTAGGTTTTTTAAGAGCAAATAATAGTCGAGTTGCTGAATTTAATTTTGGTTACAGAAATTTCAACCCTAAAATTGGGGAGATAAATAAAATTTTCACAAAAGCTTCTTTTTCAAGAGAATGGCTTTATGCCCCTAACCTATTTTCAGGAAATTTCTGGAGTGCAAATGCAACTGTAGTTTCAAATTCGTTTAATGCATTTGGAATTAGATTAAATGGAACATTAAATGAATCCAATGATTATTTTGAACCAAGAGGTGATATTATTGGTGAAGAAAAATTTATTCGTCCTATCTGGACAACTACCAGAGCTTGGTTTTCTTCTAATTATCAAAAAAGAATTGCATTAGATCTTGGACTTGGTTATGTATTTGTAAAGAGAAATAATTGGTGGGAATGGAATTATGATTTTGAAAATAGATTAAGAATTACAAATCAGCTAAGTTTAATTCACTATTGGGAGCAGAAATTCCAAAACAATAGTGAAGGATATGCGGTAGATTTTGGGAATCCAGAATTCTCCCATAATGGAATTATTTTTGGAAACAGAAATCGAATAACTACTACTCAAACATTAGGAGTTGACTATACTTTAACCAATAGGATTGGAATTACTTTTAGACTTAGAAATTATAATGCTAAAATTAAATACAATAGTTTTTCTGAACTTTTAGAAGATGGAAGACTATTAAATTTAGACAACTATTCTGGAAATGATATAAATGGAAATTCTGTATACGATATAAATTATAATGCCTTTACCATTGATATGCTATTTAGGTGGGTATTTCTACCAGGAAGTGAAATTAATCTAGTATGGAAAAACTCTATTTTTATAAACGATGAAAATATTAACAATAACTACTGGTCTACTTTTTCTAATAGTATAGACAATGGTCCTATGAATACTTTATCTTTCAAAGTAATTTATTGGTTAGATGCTGTTAATTTAAAAAAGAAAAATAAATTGTTTTAACCATATGTTAAACTCATTTGAAAATATTTAAACTAGTTTTATTTTATAATTTCAAAAGAAAAATATATATAATTAGATTTAAAAAAATTCAAATGAAACCAAACTATTATTTATTAATCTTAACATTCATAGTATGTTTATTTGCCAGCTGCGACAAAAATGGATGTACAGATCCAACAGCTGTTAATTATAATGCAAAAGCAAATAATAATGATGGAACATGCAACTATAATATTTTGTATAAAAATATTGATAGAGAATATATATTTCTGACTAGTATTGATTCTATTATGGCGAGTAACGATCCTATTTCAAATCATATAGATAGTATTTTATCCGGTGATATTAATACTTCCATTGTGTCAACTGGGAGATTATATATGGATATTGATCAAAATGAGGTTACTGATCTTTATTTTGAAATAATTGATCTTAATTTATTTAATCCAAATGCTTTACCTGCTAATTTTGACTCTTTAGCTGTAAGAGCAATTTCTCCAACTATTGAATTTCTAGATAATTCTACTTTTAATTATCCTGATGCTTGTGATCAACATACTATTATTGATTCTAATTCATCTTGGAGTTCCAATAGTGTTGTACTCGGAACATTTGCAAATGCTGGGCAATTTAATGGTAAAGGCCAAAAATATCTAGGAATTAGAATTCCAGATGGAAATAATTATAAATATGGTTGGATTAGATTAAAATGCAGTCAACATAACGATACACTTACAATTTATGATTACGCATTTCATACTATGTCAAATACTAAGATATATGCAGCAGAACAAGGAGATTGACTTAGCAACCTATATTGGATTTCACATTTTTTTTTAAGATTAAAGTTTGACATTTTATTTTTTTTTAAAAAAAATAATTAGATTAGAAATAATTAAAAAAGATCATGAAAAAAAAATTTCTCTTTCTATTTGCAATATTTCTAATGTTTAATTTATTTGGTCAACAACAAATTAACAAAACTTTATTTTTTGATGGTCAAAACCGAAATTATATTATATACATCCCAGCATCTTACAATGGAAGTGTAAACTATCCTGTGTTATTTAGTTTTCATGGTGGTGGTGGAACTTCAAATTATCATTTAAATAATGTAACGACGCGATCATTGCAGATACTGCAAATTTTATTGCTGTTTATCCACAAGGCGCTTTGATATTAATGGAGCTGATCCTGGAACCACACCGTTCAACATCATGGTTACATAAGATACCTACTTCACATAATGATGTTAACTTTATATCAGCTACTTATCGATACATTATCTAATGAATACTCAATAGATTTGCAAAGAATTTATGCCTGTGGTTACTCTGAAGGTGGCATTTTTTGCTTACGAACTGGGTTGTAGATTAAATAACAAAATTGCCGCATTTGCTTCGGTTTCAGGAAGTATGCTCACAGATTCATACAGGATCCTGATTACGGATTTGGTTCTATGTACACCATCTCATCCTACTGCAGTTATGCTCATCCCTGGAACTAGTCGATGGTAATTCTTCATTCTACAGTATTCAGGTTTTCAGCCCTATTATATGTCGGTAAGTGAAATTACAATTATTGGTCTGATTATAATAATACTGATTGTAAATCCTATCATAACTCCAATAGCTAATATTAGTACTGAACGATGGTAGTACTGTTGAACAGCGTGAGTGGATAAATGGGACTAGTTGTGTGTCAGTCAGTTGAAGAATGAAAGTGAATTGGCGGTGATCACGATTGGCCAGGATCATTTGGAAATATGGATATTAGTGCCTCAGCAGAAATTTGGAACTTTGTATCTAAGTATGATATTAACGGCTTAATAAATTGTGCTTCTACAAATGTAATTTCGACAAGCGATCTAGAAATAAAAATATTTCCAAACCCAACCTCCGATTTTATAACAATTAACTCATTAGATAAAGGCAACTTAAGTTATAGTGTTTTTTCTACCATTGGAAAAATGGTAATGAATGGAAATATTAATACATCAAATCCCAAGATTAATATTTCTAATCTTGAACCTCAATTATATATCTTAATGATTGGTGGGAGTTCTCATAAAATAATTAAGAAATAAAAAAGCAGGTCCATCGACCTGCTTTAATTTAGAAAAGAGTGATTAGAAAAGGTGCACAAAAGGCACCATTTGTCCAACCAACTCCTTAGAATTTTTTATTATAGACATTTGACACCTCCTTTCTATTTTAATTTAACATAAGCTGTTGTCACAGCACTAATTATTACAATATGAATATAAGCAAGAAATTGGTTTAAGGTGATAATTGTTTAATAAATATTAAAAAGAAATTAAAAATGTACTTTTGGTCTGTTAAAACAAAAAATTTATGGGGATAATTATTCCAATAATTTTAATAATAATTACGAGTATTATCATTTGGAAATCATCTGATGGTTTTGATGTAGCATCATCTTATTTAGGGAGAAACCTTTCAAACGGGGTTAAGGGTGCAACAATAAACGCTATATCAAGTTCAATGCCTGAGTTATTAACTACTATTTTCTTTTTAATTTTCTTGAAAGACGCAGAAGGATTTTCTGGTGGTATAGGTACAGTAGCTGGAAGTGCTGTTTTTAACGCAATGATAATTCCTGCATTTTCTGTAATAGCAGTATATTACTATGGAATTTCTAAGAATATAAAGATTTCAAAGAATGTAGTTTACAGAGACAGTCTAGCACTTATCATTGCTCAATTTACTCTTATTCTAATTATTTATTTTGAATTATTGTCGTGGATAGGTGGATTAATTTTAGTGCTACTTTACGGAATATACGTTTTCTACATGTTTTTTAAGGCCTCATCTAAAAATTCAAATTATAACGATGACCAAGTTACTAATGAAATTAACAGCAGTCGATTAGTACTTTTTTTAAAATTAGACTTTCATGGATCTATAATTGGTAATAAAAAGTTAAATAAATCAAACTCAATATTGCTATTATTAATTTCTTTATTTTTTATTGGTTTGTCATGTTTGCTTTTAGTTAAGGCATGTGAATTAATTGGACTAGCAGAGTATTCATTTTTGGGATTACACAACCTTAAAGGGCTAGATCTTCCTATTTCAATTGTCGCTGTAATTATTGCAGCTGCTGCTACTAGTGTTCCAGATACTATATTATCAATAAAAGATGCAAAAAAAGGAAACTATAATGATGCTATTTCAAATGCTTTAGGAAGTAATATTTTTGATATATGTTTTGCCCTAGGCTTACCAATTCTTTTGTATACATTATTATATGGACCAATAGTTATGAACCCGGATACTTTATCTTTTAGTTTGAATATTTTAGTGGTACTATTAATTCTTACAATTTTAACTTTTATAATTTTTATATCAGGAAAAAGTATTGGAATTTGGAAAGCGATAATACTTTTATCGATGTATATTTCTTTTATTTCTTATGTAATTTTTTATCACGTTTAGTTACTGTTAAATATTATACGATAAAAATTAGGTTGTCAGCTATGGGAAAAAAATCTAGCATTAAATATTTTAAGATGTTATTTTTAGCTACTTATTCATCGTAATATCACTAAAGACATTAAAATTCATAAAAACCTAGATTTTATGGTCACATTTGAAGATAGTTTTTAGATAATAACCTTATATTTGTACATAAAAAATAATTAAATGGGTAAGTCACAAGAAACTTTTAGCAAAAAAGAAAAAGAAAAAAAGCGTCTAAAAAAAAGAAAAGATAAACTTGCTAAAAGAGAAGAAAGAAAAGCAAATCCAAAAAAGTCATTTGAAGAATCAATTGCTTACATTGATGAAAACGGAAATTTCACAGAAACTCCACCTGACAAAACAAAGAGGACTGTAATAAAAGCAGAAGATATTGTAATTGGAATTCCAACCAGAGAAGCTGATAATAGTGATCCTATCAAAACAGGTAAAATTGACTTTTACAATGATGAAAAGGGTTATGGATTTATCAAAGAAGACTTAACCAACGAAAAATATTTTGTTCATGTAAGTTCTTTAAATGGTGAAATTGGAGAAAATGACAAGGTTTCATTTGAATTAGAAAAAGGACCTAAAGGCTTAAACGCAGTTAGAGTAAATAAAATTTAAAATTGTATTAACTATGAATATTTTCAAATTAATACTTTCAGTATTTATTTTAAATTTTTCTAATTATATATCGCAAGAATTAATTATTGGTGAAGAAAGAATTGAGCCAGGGATTATAATAATTTTTGAAGGTGCCATTAAAGATATGATTATGCCTTCATCTACAAATTTAAACGAGAAATTAACTGATGTCCATATCGAAGCAAGAGTGAATTGGGATACAAAAAATGTGCCTAATGGGACTCCTAGTGGTGGTTTTGTTCCTTACCTTCATATAACTGCAACAGTCACTAATCAAAATACAAACCTTAAAACATTTATTGACTTAATTCCACATATTAATTTGTCCGATAATTTTCATTATGCTAGGAATATATCATTACCTGGAAAAATTAATGATTTATATACCGTTAGTTATACAATTTCTCCTCCATCAAAATACGAAGTGTCTTTGCACATGGACTGGAAAGAAGAAATTGGCAATAATTTCTTCGAACCAGTTAGATTTGAATATAAAAATCTTGATTTTGAAAAAATAGCAAATGCTTCAAGAAGGTAGAACTCAACTCTACTTTTATCTATAAATTATTTTATATTACATTTAAAGCATCTGTTAATCAAATTTTAGATGTAATTTAATAATCTCTTTAAACTATTAAAATTCACTATGGATCTATTAAAAACATCAAAAATATATAGTATTCTTTTTCTACTATTTTATTGTAACTTTTTAACAGGTCAAAAAGAAATTCAAACTACTTATTTAAGACCTTCTATTGTAAACTTATATGGTCAATCAGAACCAAGCAATAAACACAATATTGCATTAAAAAACTTGAAAAAATATTCAAGTCCTCTTAAAAGGTTTGATAAGTTAACTGTAGATTATCCTAAACTTATACTTGAAAATCTACCTGAATTGCCAGTAAAACCAGTACTTCCTAAAATGCCAGTAAAACCAGATTCTAATGCTACTAAGAAAGATATTTCTATATATAAAGAGCAAGTTAGAAGTTTCTTAAAAGATAAATCTAAATACAAATCTGATATTCGAAAATTTAACACTGCAGTAAGGGAGAGAAATGAATCTCAAAATAAACAGATTGATAAATTTGTAAAACAAAGCTCAAGAGATATAATAGGCACATGGTTTTCTAGAGATTCTTTAGGTAACATGAGCTCAGATTTATGGAATGAAAGAGTAAATCATGCTAAAACAGATGATCATGTAAATCTTGCAAAAAACTCAGCTATAAATAGAACAACATTACTAGGAGAAGATCTTATAAAAAAAACTTATGTAATTATACATTTAGTTGATAAAATATATACTTACAAAAAATATTATGACAATAAAGATAGAGAAAATGAAATTTTAGGAAAATACCAAAAGAAAAAAAATAAACCTATTTTAAGAGTAAAAGAAGGTTATTTATCGGAATATAAATCTTACTTATATAAATTAGATTTTAACGACTCTTTATTAATAGATTTTTATGATAGATATTGGCTTGATGAATACATTAAAACTGGAAGAGAAGAGAAAATTGCAGATTGGAAAAACGCTACTTTTCCTGTAAATAATCTTAGTATTTATAATTTCAATCATAATAATTCTCAAATATCAAAACAATATTATTTAAATATGATGGTGTCAAATCCAGCCATGATCGTTCTTTACAATAAAAAAATTAAAAGTATTCCTCCAGTTGAAAACTTAATCCCTAGGATTGGTGCTGTAAATCTAACATCGAAAGTATTAAATATAAACATCAAAAATATTGAAGATTTTAAATTGAAAGTGCCTGTTTTTTCAGCATATCCAATATTAGCTAAAATTGGAACTAAAGAAGGAATTAAAAAAAATAAAAGATGGGCTATCTATGAAATAAAAATCGACAAAAATGGACATCAAAAAAAACATAAATCTGGATACGCTAGAATAACAGAAATAGGTCAAAATGATACTATTGCTTCAGGAAATAGTGCAACATCTATTTTTAGACAACATGGGGGCAAAAGAACTTATAGTGGAATGCTTCTAGAACCCAAACATGGAGGATTTTTTGAATTTGGTATTGGTAATACTTATTCATCAACTAATAAATCTTTACAAGGAACAACATTTGACATTGGTTTCAGATTATTTTCTTCTATAAAAATAGGTTACGATTATACTTTTACGGGATTTAAAATTGACGATTTTGTTGGGTTAAAACTTGAAAAACCATTAGAATACACTGATTCTACAAATGTTACATATATTTTTCTGACACTTTAATTAAAAAATCATCCGATGTGAAAGGTACTGCAACTTCATATAATTTTAATTTTGGAAAAGAATTTTTAATTGGTGATAGGGGAAATATAATATTGGAACCTAGAATTGGACTAGGATGGTCAAAATATAAATTTAAATACGATAATTTAGTTTCAGATTCGGTTGAAAATATTATACCAAATAATCAAATAAAAAATCTTTATACTTTAAAATCAAGAACTATTGTTTTTTCGATAGAAATTGGATACCATTTAACACCTAAAATTATTCTTTCTTTTAGACCTTCTTTAGTAAGCAGATTAAAATATGAAAGTAATTCACAAAATAATGCAAAAGTTAGTATATTAGATGGTAATGATGATAGTTCATGGGGGTTTGACAAGCTAAATGGAAGTATTACATTCCCTATGTTTTTTGGTGTAAAATTTAAACTGTAAATATGAAAATTTCAAGAAAATATTATTTATCTATATTAATTTTAACTTTTATAATCTGTCCATTATTCAATTTTGGTCAGATGAGAAATGCCAGAAAAAAAGCAGATAAAGACACTCGATCATGGAGATACGAAATTGAAGGTGTATCACAAGGCGTACAAGGAACATATTTAATTAAAGTTTGGTCTTTTTCTAAAAGAAATAAAGTAGCAATTGAACAAGCAAAGAAAAATGCAGTTCATGGAGTTATTTTTAGAGGATATCAAGGAAGTACAAAAGGGGTGAGGCCACAAAAACCATTGACAAAAGAATCTAATTTAGAACAAGAAAAAGAAATGTTTTTTAATGAGTTTTTTGCAGATGGAGGTAAATATATGAAGTTTGTTTCTTTAACAAATAATGGAGCTGTTTCGCCTGGAGACAGACAAAAACTTGGTCGGTTTTTAGCCAGAGAACACAAAATCGGTATTATGGTTTCTGTTAAAAAAGATCTCCTTAGAAAAGATCTTGAAGATGCTGGGATTATTAGAGGATTAAACTCGGGATTTTAATTAATTTAAAATAAATGAACAAAAAAATTACTATAATTTTTCTATCACTTTTGTTTTTTCAAATTTCATGTACACCCCCTAGAAATATAAAATGGATAGGTAATCCACAAAGAAATATTAGCGGGAACTATACTTATAAGACTGAATGTGCTGGTGTAGAGGGGGATGGATCTCAGACTGTAATTGCTTGGGGAAATGGAAGAAATAGATTTGATGCAACTGAACAAGCAAAAAAAAATGCAGTAAGAGATGTTATTTTTCAAGGTATAAAAGAAGGTAAGGACGGTTGTAATACAATTGCAATATTGAATGAAGTCAATGTACGTCAGAAGAATGATGATTATTTTAATTTATTTTTCAAAGACGACGGAGAATATTTAAATTTTGTTTCGCTAAGAGATGAAAGAATAGGTAATAAAATTATAAGGGATCGAAAAAGTGGTAGAAAAAGTATTTCTCATAGCATCATGATTAGGGTAGATAGGCCTAATTTAAAATCGAAATTTATCAAAGATGGTATTCTTAAAAAGTAAATAACACATTATGAAAAGTAAAATAATCTCAATATTTGTTCTTCTATTTATATCAATAAATTTAATATTTTCTCAAGCTAAAAAACCTTCGATTATGATTGTTCCTATGGATAATTGGATGCAAGAAAACGGTTTTATGACAAAAATAAATAGCATGGGCGAAGAGATCTCATATCCTGACTATAGAAAGGCAACTTTAGAAAATAGTGACTTAATAAATGTTATTTCGAAAGTTGGCGAACTAATGTCTGAAAGAGGTTTCCCTACAAAAGATCTTGAAGCCTCATTAAAGTCAATTGAAGCCCAACAAGCAGAAGATGCAATGCTGTCTAGCAAAAGTGGTGCTGAGACATCTGAATCTCCAATAGACAGACTTAAAAAGGTTGCAAAAGCTGATATATGGATGCAAGTAAATTGGAAAGTTATTACTAAAGGTCCTAAAAAGAAAGTTGATTTCACTATAAGAGGGATAGATGCTTATACAAATAACCAAGTTGCAACATCATCTGGGACTGGTGAATTTGCAATGGGTGTTGAGCCGGTTGAATTATTAAGAGAAGCAATTTTAGCAAATCTTGATTTATTTAATGGACAATTACTGTCACACTTTGATGACATGTTTGAAAATGGAAGAGTCATATCTTTTAGAATTAAAGTATGGGATGACTGGGATTACGACTTAGAAACAGAAGAATTTGGTAATGAAGAATTAGGTATATTAATTGAAGACTGGATGGGTGACAATACAGTTAATAATAAATTTAGTACAGTTGACGCTACTGAATCAATGATGTTTTTTGATCAAGTTAGAATTCCTCTTTTTAACGAAAAAGGTAGAGCAATTGATGCTAGAAGATGGGGTAATGGATTAAGAAAATATTTAAAAACAGAATTTGAAATAGAATCAAAATTAATGTCTCAAGGGCTGGGACAAGTTCAACTAATTCTTGGTAGCAAATAATTTAAAAGGTTATGAAAAAATTAAATTTAATTATAATTATAACGGCACTATTTTTCAACAGCATTTATTCTCAAGAAGAAAGTAATGAAGCTGATAAAAATAGAATAGTCCTAAGTGCATATCTTCCAAACAGTTTTGAAAATATACCATCCTCAGCAAGAAATATATTACAAAGGAAATTAGATAATATCGTAATTAAAAACAGCCTTGCGGGAATTAATTTTTCAAACAGATTTATACTTACAGCAAATATTGATATTGCAAATAAAAACATTACTCCAACAGCTCCTCCAATGTATGCATATACTTTTGATGTTACATTTGTAATAGGGGATGGTGTTTCAGGAATAAAATTTTCGAGTGCAACAAAAACAATTAAAGGTGTTGGTAAAACAGAAGATGTTGCATTTATTCAAGCAGTAAAAGCTATAAAAGCTAAAGATGATATCTATTCATCGATGATTGAAGAGGGAAAAAATAAAATTATTAATTATTTTAATAATCAATGTGATTTTATAATTAAGGAAGCTCAAGGTCTAGCTGATCAAAATAGGTATGAAGAAGCATTGTTTAAATTATTTAGTGTTCCTCAAGTTTCCAAAGAATGTTATGATAAATGTATTGACAATATTAAACCTATGTATCAAAAGCATATTGATAGACAATGTGCAATGTTGCTAATAAGAGCAAAAGGTATATGGAATGCCAATCAAAATTATGAAGCTGCTAAAAAAGCTGCAGAGATATTAGCTAGTATAGAGCCTAACTCTTCATGTTTTTCTGATGTACAAACACTTTTTGATGAGATTTCTACAAGGATTAGAACTATAGATTCAAGAGAATGGGATTATAAACTAAAAGAATTAAACCAAGTAAGTGAATTGATTAATGCCTATAATAATATTGGTGTAGCTTGGGGAGAAAATCAACCAGAAAACACATATAATTTAAGAGGCTGGTTCTAATTTTAATCAACGTTTATTATTTAGTATTTCAATAATCGTTTTCACTTTGAACTAAATAAATTCTAAATATCTATTTTAAAATTATTGCTTTAAATATTTATAGAATATAATGAAGGCAGCTACCGTAAAAGCTATTAAGGAAGAACTGAACATGCGTTCTAGAGAAGAACTTGTAGAGTTGTGCTTAAGTCTTTCAAAATTTAAAAAGGAAAATAAAGAGCTACTCACCTATTTACTTTACGAAGTTAGCGACGAGCTTTCTTTTATTAATAGTATCAAAGATGAAATAGACTTAGCATTTAAAGAAATAAATCGAACAAGTTATTACTACTTAAAAAAAAGTATCAGGAAAATATTAAGAAACACAAAGAAAAATATTCGTTACTCTAAAAAAAAACAAACTGAGGTTGAATTAATTCTGTTCTACTGCAATAAATTAAAAAACTTAAGTCCACCTATTTCTAAAAGTATACCTCTAACTAGAATTTTTGAAAGAGAGATTCTAAGAGTAGAAAAAATAGTTACCAAACTCGATGCTGACCTTCAATATGACTATGGAAATGAAATAGAAATAATTCGAAATGAATAAAATACATTAAATTAATGCAACTATGTTGCAATTAGATGGTTTAAATTATATATTTGCAAAAATTAAATTTTAAGCTATGAAACTAAAAAACCTTTTAATATTATCAATAATTGGATTTGTATCTTTTTCTTCTTGTAAAAAAGACGATCCAGTTACACCTGTTATTCCAAATGAACAAGAAGTTATAACTACTCTTAATTATACTCTTACAAATGCTTTTGATAGCACTGACGTTGTTACATTAACATTTGTAGACTTAGATGGTGATGGTGGTACTGCGCCAACTATTACAGGGGGAAGTTTAAATGCAAATAAAACTTACAATGGTACAATGGAATTACTTGATGAAACTGATCCTGCTGATGTAGAAGATATTACAGAAGAAGTCTTAGAAGAGGATGAAGACCATCAATTCTTTTTCTCAGCTGCATCTATTACAGTTAATTACAGTGATGTAGACACCAATAATAATCCTGTTGGGCTACAAACAATTTTAAATGCTGGAGAGTGCTGGATTAGATACCCTTAAAATTACACTAATTCACGAACCAAACAAAGACGCAATGGGGGTTTCAGATGGTGACAGTGGCTAGACGCTGGTGGAGAAACAGATATTGAAGTGTCATTTCCAATAAATGTTGTACAGTAATTTAAAATTATTACTTTTTGTCTGCTTATTTATAGTATTTAATTTACAGGCTCAAAATTGCAATAATTATATTAAGGGTAGGGTGTTCGATGATGGAACTTCTTTACCCTTATCTTTTGTTAATATATTAATACAGGAAAGTTTAATAGGAACAACATCTGATAAGGATGGATTTTTTATTTTGGACAACTTATGTCAAGGGGAAATTCATTTAATAATTTCTCATATTGGATGTGACCCAAAAAAAATACTTATTGATTTAAAAAAGGATACTATATTAAGAATTCCAATGCCACATACTCTTTTGGGAACTATTGTTGTTGAAGGTGAACAACAAACAATTCTGACTTTCAATCAACTCTTCATTGAATAGGACTACAATTGAAAACAATAGCTAATAAAACTCTGGGTGGATTAATTGAAAACGAGTCTGGAGTTAACCTAATGAAAAACGGAAGTGGAATTTCAAAACCAATAGTTCATGGTTTATATGGAAATAGGTTCAAAATCATAAACAACGACATCATTCAAAGTGGTCAGGTTTGGGGAAATGGTCATGCCCCCGAAATAGATCCTTTAAGTGCAGATAAAATTACGATTATTAAAGGGGCTAGTGCAATTGAGTATGGAGCTGGTAATTTAGGAAGTGTAGTATTACTAGAACAAAAAAAAATTGAAAAAGAACCACATCTTCATGGCCAAACAAATTATACTTATGAATCAAATGGAAGAGGAAATAATGTAAACTTAAGATTAGAAAAATATTCTAGATGTTTTGCCTGGAGAATCAATGGAACTTTAAAAAAATATGGTGACAAAAAATCTTCTACTTACTTTTTAAATAATACTGGATATCAAGAAGCAAATTTTTCTTTAACACTTCAAAAATCTTGGAAGGAAAAGCTATTCTTGGATATATATGCAAGTACATTTAACACTAGAGCTTGGTATATTAAGAGGTTCTCAAGTTGGAAATATTACTGCATTGAACAATGCGCTTAATGCAGAAATACCTGATAAAACTGACTCTTTATTCAGTATAACATAGATGCTCCAAAACAAGAAATAAATCACCATTTAGCTAAATTTAAGTTGAAATATTTTTTTAACGAAAACAATTCAATTATATTTTTAGTTTGCAGGTCAACTTAATCATCGCAAAGAATTTGACTTAGAAGAGCTGGAAGAAGTGATATCCCTTCTCTTGACTTATTACAATACACATATAATTCTGAACTTAAATATACACATTCATTCAAAAATTCATGGAAATTCAAAGTTGGTAATCAAAATATTATTACTAATAATACTAACGATCCAAATACATGGATTTTACCCTTGATTCCAGACTATAATAATTGGAAAAATGGACTTTTCACCACATTATCCAGAAAAAAAAGAAAACTAATTTTAAAATTGGTTTTAGGTATGATGCTGAACTCCAAAAAGTAGCGGAAATTAGCAATGATTTACCTAGAAGGATTATTAGGTATGAAAATAATTTTCATAATATTAGTGGATTGAGTTCTATTAAATTTAGTATGACATCTAAACAATCATTAACTATTAATAGTGGCTATTCTGAAAGAAATCCAGGAATAAATGAATTATATAGCTTTGGATTACACCAAGGAGTTAGCGGATTAGAAGAAGGAACTTTAAATTTAAAAAAAGAAAAAGCATTAAAAAACACTTTAGAATATATTTGGTACCCATCTTCTAACTTTAGCATTAATACTCTTATTTATCACCAATCCTTCAATGGTTTTATCAATTTGATTCCAAAGCAAAAAGAGAACGCTAGATGGAGAATTAGTAAATGAAATAAGAACTACTATAAGAGGAGCTTTCCCTGTATTTAAGTATCAACAAACTAATGCCAATATTTATGGTTTTGATATTTCATCACAGTTTTCTACAGGAAATTCAATTTTTGGATTAATAAAATATAGTTTTCTAAGAGGCCAAGATGTCAAAAATAAAATTCCACTTATTTACATGCCATCCAACAGTATTTTTGGAAGTTTAAAATATCAAATAAAGAAAAGTAAGATACTTAACAAAGGAAAATTTGAAAATACTGAAATTGAAATTAACAATAGATTTGTTTTTGAGCAGAAAAATATTCTTATTGGTCAAGATTTTGTTTCTCCCCCATCAAGTTATAATTTATTTGGTTTAAAGTTTTCTACTAATTTAATTCTCCCCCATTACAAAATCAGATTTTTTACTAAATTCAATAACTTATTTAATGTTAAATACCGCGATTATTTAAATAGACAAAGATATTTTGCAAATGATTTAGGTTTAAGTGTAATTATTGGTTTAAATTTTAAATTTTAATTACCTTAATATTATGAATACTACTAATCTTAGTGATCTTTTGAAGAAAAGAGGACTAAAAGCTACAGTTAATAGGGTTAATTTATTGGAGAAAATGCAAAAACATGGCTCTGCAATGGGGTACTCATCAATTCAAAACGAAATGAAACCTATTGATAGAGTTACTCTTTACAGAATATTAGAAAGTTTAAAAGAAAAAGGCGTTATTCATAAAGCATTTCAGGAAAATAATGAAACCTATTATGCTATTTGTGGAACTACATGCGACACTGATACGCATAGCCATGAACATATTCATTTTAAATGTTCCAATTGCAGCTCTGTTACCTGCGTTGAACAAGTGAAATCTATTAATATTAAAATTCCTAATTACGAAATTCACGATTTTTCTATAAATGCTACAGGGCTATGTTTCAATTGTAATTGAAAAAATAAGTGACGAAATTTTAATAAAAATTGTATTTGACTCACTTAAATCTTTTTAAATTAAATAAATATTATATTTAAATTGTAATAAATTATATAAGCTATGTTATTTAACTCTTTTGAGTTCCTTTTGTTTTTTATCACAGTTGCATTCACTTATTTTATATTAAAGGACAAATGGAGGTGGGCATTACTTTTAGGAGCAAGCTATTTCTTTTATGGAAGTTGGAATATTTCTTATTTAATTCTTATACTACTTTCAACTGTAACTACATTCTACAGCGGAATTCTAATTGAGAAAATACCTTCTCAAAAAAAAAATATTACATTTTCGAGCCTGGCAATTAATTTAGGCATCTTATTTTTTTTTAAATACTACAACTTTTTTGCAACTACAGTAAATAGTTTAAATGAAGATACTTTACCATTTTTTGATTCTTTATTACCTGTTGTAGGGATTTCTTTCTATACTTTTCAGGCATTAAGCTATACTATGGATGTATATAATGGCAAAATTAAATCACAAAAACACATTGGGAAATATGCTCTATTTGTTTCTTTTTTCCCTCAGTTAGTTGCTGGTCCAATAGAAAAAGCATCTAATCTTTTACCACAGTTTTCTGAAAATAAAATATTTAATTATGATAGGGTTCGTAGTGGGCTTTTATTAATTGTTTGGGGAATATTTAAAAAAGTAGTTATTGCAGATAGAATTGGAATTTTTGTATCTGAAGTTTATAATGCTCCATCAGAAAGCTACGGCGTAATTAATATAATAGCTACAATATTGTTTTCATTTCAATTATATTTAGATTTTTCTTCCTACTCTGAAATTGCCATTGGTTCAGCAAGAATTTTCGGCTATAAATTGTCCATAAACTTTATACGTCCTTATTTATCAGTTAGTTTTAAAGATTTTTGGAGAAGATGGCATATTACTCTTAATGCTTGGTTTTTTGAATATCTATATCTTCCTCTTGGAGGAAATAAGAAAAAAGGAATAACAACAATTCGAAATATTATTATAATCTTTCTTGTAAGTGGGCTTTGGCACGGTGCTTCATGGAATTTTGTTATTTGGGGCGGAATTAACAGTATTTATTTAGTTGTAATTGACCGATTTCTACAATCTAAAAAGAAAAAAAAGAAAAAATTATTTGGAAAAATATTTTTCGGAACTTTAATCATGCTTCTGTGGTCTGCATCTTTAGTTTTTTTTAGAGCTAATACTTTTGAAGATGCATTGACAATTTACAGTAATATGAATTTTTCTGGAATTGAGAATTTATATGATTTTGGACTCAATGAATTGACCTTTAAAATAACTATTAGATTACTTATTCTTGTTTATGTAATAGAACTTTTTCAAGAACTGGGTTTTACAGAAAATAAAATATTTAATGCACCAATAATAATAAGGTGGCTCATATATTTGATTCTTTCACTAAGCACACTATATTTTGGAGCATACGGTTTAGACTCTTCAGATTCATCTTTTATTTATTTCCAATTTTAAGATTATGAAAAGAATTACTATTAAGTTTTTTATTATCTCTTCCATAATAATTGCTGTTGTTCTAAAAATAGAAAGTACAAATGCTTTTAACCCAATAAGCGGAACAGATCTCTACACACATGCTAGATGGAATTCAATATACGACTTAACTGAAAAAGATACAATTGATGTTTTAATCATGGGTAATTCTAGAAGTTATAATGGTATAAACCCTAAACAGCTGTCATGTGCTACTTCTTCATTATCCTTTATTATTGGTGCCCCTGGAACTACTTTTAAAGACACTTACTTTAGTTTTAAAGAAATTTTAAAACGAACAAAACCAAAGCTATTAGTCATTGAAACATATTGTATAAATAATTTTAGTTATACAAATAGTTCTGGAACTCTTCAATCTATTTTGAAAAGCTTTAGTGCTAAGATTAATTTTAAATCTAAACTGGAGTCTACACCATTTTTATTTGAGGTTAATGACTGGCCTTATGCATGGCTAACAAGTATAAGAAATCATAATTACATATTTGATGAAAAACAAAATCTACAAGAGAATATTGAAAAAACTCCTCAAATAGAAGAAAGTATAAAAAAGGGAAGTGATAATAAATATGTAGGAAAATACCAATTGTATCTAGGTAAATACAATGGAAATAGCGGACTTAAAAAAAAGGTCATTGAAAGATATAAAAAAGAAGGTCCTTTAACTGATGGTGCTAAGAGATTCGTAAGTGATACTCATAAAGAATATCTTAAAAAACTTAATACCCTCTGTTTAGAAAATAATGTAGAATTAATGTTTCTAACAATTCCTGTATATAGTGGAAGCATTAAAAATCATGATGTATTTAGAAACTATTTTGGAAAAATAATTAAACCACTAAATCGAAATTGGTTGGATCTGCAAAACAATTATGACTTTCTTCCCTCTCATTTTGATAATGTATATAAGGCAGCACATCATACAACAGCAGATGGAAGTTTTGCCTGTACAAAAAAACTTGTTGATTTCATAGATAATAAATACCAAGATTTAATTCCCTCAAGAAAATCTGAAAAATCTTGGTTAGAAAAATTTTATAACACTGAAGAATACTTCCCATACCATTCCGCTATAAACAATGATAAAAAAGTAATTAAGCTAATTGAAAATAAAAATGTTGATGGAATAATAGTTAAAGAATGTGCCTACACTAGCATTACACAAAAATATGGAATTATTTGGGGCAAAACTATACTTAACGATAGTCTTAATATAAATTTAAAAAACTATAATCTTGGGTTAATTGCTAAAGTAAAAATGGATGGTGAAGTAAAAAATATTCAAATAATAATTCCATATAGCGATATTTATTCTAATGGTAAAAAAATAGTTTTTCTTACAAGAACCAAACCCCTCGAAATTCAGCAACTTTACAGAGCGAGTTTTATAGAAAATAAGAAAAAAAATTCAGAAGAATCAATATAAAAACACAGTATAATTTCGTTTTAAGTATAAGATGTCTTACCAATCATTTGGTACAACTAAATTCTTTTATTCAAAAAAAAACAGAGGATATTTCAATTAAATACAATTATTTTGGAAGGTTATTGTACTAGTTAAAAGAGTTTTCCTCTGCTTTCACAACAAATATATAATAAATAACGCAACAGGGTTGCGTTTCATAAAAAAAAATATAACTTTAAATGATAAATTATTAATCATACTAGCTAGTTCATGAAGAATATTAATTTTCAAGCTAGTCAAAAACAAAAAAAATGAAAGATAAATTAAGTTTTTACGATGTAAAAAGTAAATCAAAATTTGATGCAAATGAGTACGATGTAAGAGAAAAAAACGGCAGATATTTTGCTGTAACTAAATCTCAAAGTGGTTCTCATGAGTGTTGGAGAGTATTATCTAAAGTTGATGCTGAACGTCTTAAATAAAGATAAGACTACGAATAAAGTCAAAGTTAAAAGTACTTCACTAATTAATAAGTGGCAAGCTTTACTTGGTATTTCGGATTGGGTCATATTATTTGAACCCATTTCCGAAAACCAGGTTGTTGATGAGTCCGAGGGAAATACCTCGGGTCATGAATTCGTTGGGATTCATATAAATTTCAAAAAAAAGATTGGAACCATATACCACACAAGAAAATTAAATGAAGATGACATCGTCCACGAATTACTTCATGTCGCTTTCCCCATATGGAGTGAAGAAAAAGTCAACTTCTGGACAGATTTACTTATAAAAAATCCAAAATCTTTATTCCAATTTTAAAATCAATCTAATTAATATACTGTACTTGGCAATTTCTTATATTGTAGCATAGACATGAAAGCTTAGTTTATTATTTGCTACTAAATTAGTTTAAATATATATTTATCTTAATGCAACTAGTATACAAGGTTAACAATTATGCTATTTACCAATAAGTCATGCAAAGAAGCGCCATTAGTACTTTTAAAATAATTCTAAGTTTTGGATTTTTTGTAGCTCTAACTGTTTTACTATTCGGATATCAAGATATACCAATTGAGCAGCTAAAGAAAAAATATACAGACTCCTATTCTTCGTTCTTAAAAGTCAATGGTATGAATGTTCATTATCGAGACGAAGGAGATAAAAAAAATTCAATTCCAATAGTTCTAATTCATGGAACTGGTTCTAGTTTACACACCTATGATTATTGGGCAAATGAATTAGCAATAAACCATAGAGTAGTTAGAATGGATTTACCAGGCTATGGTCTTACCGGTCCTTTTCCAAATAGAAATTATTCTTATAAAAATTATGTTACTTTTCTTAAGGATTTTCTAAAATCAATAGGAGTTAAAAAATGTATTCTAGCTGGAAATTCGTTAGGTGGGAATATTGCTTGGAGATTTACACTTAAATATTCCAATATTGTAAACAAGTTAATTTTAATTGATGCAGCTGGATATCCAATTAAGTCTAAGAGTACTCCCTTAGCTTTTGAGATAGCTCAGATTCCTATTATTCAAAACTTGTTTACTTATATAACACCACGAACTGTAGCAAAAGTAAGTGTTGAAAATGTATATAAAGATAAAGCTAAGGTCACTGAAGAATTAGTTGATCGATATTTTGAACTTACATTAAGAAAAGGTAATAGACAAGCTTTTGTAGACAGATTCAAAGTAAAAACAGATACAGTATCTTATAAAAAAATTAAATTAATAAATCAGAGAACATTAATTTTATGGGGGGAAGATGATGAATTAATTCCATTAAGTATGGCCTACCAATTTCATAACGACTTACCAAACGACACCCTTGTTATTTTAAAAAATGCAGGGCATGTTCCTATGGAAGAGAATCCTAAAGAAAGCTTAAAACCAGTTATGAAGTTTTTGGTAAATTAAATAATATTTAGAACAAATAAACTTGAAATATCAATTTTTACAAAACACCAATTGCAACATTGTTGCATTATTCAAAAAGTTATTTAAATTTGTGTTAGAATAATTTCTTATGTCACAAGATAAGTCATGTTGTAATAATTCTAGTTGTTGCGGGCCATCATCCCCTTATGAAAGAACATATTTTAAAATTGGCAGAAATGATCCTTGTCCTTGTGGAAGCAGTCTGAAATTTAAAAAATGTTGTGGAGTTTAGTCTCATATTTTAAAAATTGAGTTATTAATGGAAATAAGATTAAAAATTAATTCTGATTTAATTGGTGCTTCAGCAAGTACATTATGTACTATTCATTGCCTAGCAACACCATTTATTTTTTTGGCATCTTCTTGCTCAAAGAGTTGTTGTAGTGGTGCTCCAAGTTGGTGGTTGTGGTTAGATTATTGTTTTTTAATAATCTCATTTTTTGCAGTTTATAGTTCTACAAAGTCAACTTCTAAATTGTGGATAAAGCCTGCTCTGTGGGCTTCTTATCTTGGCTTATTCACTTTTATATTTATTGAACATAATACTCAATTGTATTTATCAGATTTTTATAAATACTCTGCTGCACTTACTCTAGCTACATTACATATTTATAATTTAAAATATTGTCAATGTGAATCTGATAAATGTTGTAGCGATAAGAATTAAAGCTAATCACTAAGGAAATTTTTTCTCAAACTACCTAAGTTCATGGATGATTACTTATCGAGCTAAAATCTATATTTCTAAACTACCAGTAAATGAACGAATTTAAATAAGTACCAATTGTTATCATAAATGGTTTCCTTGGCTCAGGAAAACAACACTTTTTATTAACCTTCTTGCTCAATCTAAAAAGAAGAATATTACTGTTTGTGCTATTGTAAAATGATAAGAGCGAGTTAGACGTAAGTTGGGGGTTGATAGGCAATACGGAACTGGTAGAAAGTAATAGTAAGATAATTAAATCAATTAATTCTTGTGTACTTAGCAGTAAAAAAGGAATCAAAAAACTTAATAAAGCTCATAAAAAACTATTGTCAAATCAAAAGCTAGAGTAGCAATTCCATGCCATTTTATAACTAATGGAAAAGATAGGAAATTCATTATTTTTTTAATGAGTTTTAGATATAAACTTATAATATCAAACTTATTATACCACAGCCAATTCTTTTTCCAGCGTTTCCTGATGGTTGAGAATAGAAATCGTCTAATCCTTGATGTATTATTATAGATTTTCCTATAATATAATTTGATTCTTCTTTACAATCAAGGCACCACAAATCAGTTTCAAATTTTAAACTACTAATTCCTGAAGAATCAGCAAATAAATTAGCAATATCACCCATATGATGTGACCCACTTCCCCATTCACCATGATTTTTATTATTAGGATTCCAATGTCCACCTGCAGATTTAGCATCAAAAGAACTACAATCGCCAAATTCATGAATATGAATTGCATGAAGTCCGTAACTTAATCCTTTTACTTCAACATTAATGCTCACTTTGTTATTTATCTGTACAAATTTTACTTCTCCGTATACTGAACTTCCATTTGCGGAATTTATTTGACATTTTGCCATAATCTCTTTAGGGGATTCATTTGTTTTATTTGAAGTACATGAAACCAAAAGAACTATGATTGAGTAAATAAATATTTTTTTCATTTTGAATATTTTAAAATGTCTCTTTTAATATCTTTTTTAACAGATTTTAAATATTTAATTCTGGTTTTTTCCGATACAAAAGGAACTGACCAAAATTGTTTGGTCTTAGTAAATAGAGATAATTTCCAACCAAAAACAAATGTGTATACACCCATAACTAATCTTAATTTCACTGAATTTAAGTATAATGTTAATACAGGTAAAGAAGGAGATCCATGAGTAATATAGGTTCTAACTTTTTTATCCTTTAAAAAAGGTTTAGGGTATGCGTATGTTTTAGTTATATTAATAAATTTATAAGCAAAGCCAGGAGTAAAAACTTCATCAAAAAAGATTTCGGTTCTTGGCGTAAGTCTAAACCACCAAACAGGCGAAATAATATAGATGTTTTCAGACCATTCTATTAATTTTTTAAATGAATCTATTAACTTATTTCTAGGTCTTGTGAAACTGCATCTGTATAAATCAATGACTTCAATTTCACTTGAATTTTCTTTCAGCTCTTTTAAAATTGTTTTAAAAATTCCATTGTAACAAAATGAATTTTCTTCAGGATGACCTATTACAATTAGACTTTTCATTTATTTTTAGACGAAATTTAGATTTTTAAATCAAACAAAAAAATATTGTTTTAAATTTTATCAACTTTTCATTATTAACAATTAACTTAAATTGTTAAATAATTTGCACCTTTGTTGATGGTGAAAAAGATATTACTAATCTTACTATATATTCCTATGATTGGGTTTGGGCAAAAGACTTATGTGCCCGATAATAATTTTGAACAGGCACTTATTGATTTTGGTTACGACAATGTTTTAGATGACTCTGTATTTACTTCAAATATTGCTGGAGTAAAATATTTAAATGTTAGTAATTTAAATATCTCTGAATTAACTGGAATTGAAGATTTTATATTATTAGATACCTTGAATTGTAACTTCAACTTACTTTCTGCCCTTGATGTATCTAATAATACTGAATTAAAATGGCTAGGCTGTTCTTACAATCAGCTTACGTCTATTGATTTAAGCAACAATATTCATTTAAAACAATTTGGTGCAGAAGAAAATCTACTTAATTCTATTGATGTAACTAATAATATTAATTTAATTACTTTGATTTGTCATTCTAACCAACTAAATAATGCAGATGTAAGGAATGGCAATAACCTTAACTCTAATTGGTATACATTTAGTGATAATCCACAATTATTTTGCATAAATGTAGATGATCCTGTTTATTCTAATGCTACATGGACCGTTAATACAGGAATGATTGACTCAACAATGTCTTTTAGCACTAATTGTTCTAATGCATTTAGCTGTGCAGATTCATTAGAGGTGACTGATGTTATAATTGATAACACTAATTTAACAATGGATATTGCTATATATAATGGATTTAACTCTTTTATAAACTATCCTTTTGTTGCTTTTACAATTGATGCTAATGGTGACACTATCCAAGGGGGTAACATAAGCTTATTTGGAGCTTTCGGATTAGATACAACTTGGTATAATTATTCTATTCTTAGTAACACTAATCCTACATATCCTTTAAGTATGTATTTTGTATATCAATATAGTGCTGGTGCGTTTGTAGCAGACACTTGTATATTAACATATAACCCACCAACAGTTATTAACAACAACTCTTTCGAAATAACCAATCAAATTATCTATCCAAATCCCTCTATAAATATTTTAAATATAGATGGCCTTTCTTCTGAAACCGAATACAAAATTTATAATCTTATTGGTTCATTAATAATGTCAGGAAAAACCAATAAAGCAATTGACATTTCTGATTTAATCGGAGGAAATTATATAATTAAAATATTAGGCAATAAACAACCTATAATGAAATTTATAAAACAATAATCATTTGTAACACTATGTAAAAAGCATTGAAATGACTTTTTACACTAAATGTTACAAGCCACTTTAAAGACAGACCGTAGATAAAATGAAAGACTACTTTGACTTGCAATTAGTTGTGACTAACCCAAAGATTAAAGAGGCGGGGATTAATCCTGTTTTAAGTTATCTTTTGGTGCTAATTGTATTTGTCTTGGTTTCAGAATACATTTTTCATAAGACCGAATTTGCTAAGTATTTGGTATTCTTTTCTTGCATTAGTTTTCAATTTAAACTTCCAGGAAAAGGCAACCCTAAACGTTGTTGCGTAATTAAAACATATAGCATTGGTGTCGACTAAATATTTATAGTTAAATTTCTAGATTAATCAATCCCGTTTATGAAAACAAAAGAAGAAATTGTTACCAATTGGTTGCCTAGATATACAGGGACTCCACTCGAAAATTTTGGGGAATATATTTTACTCACCAACTTTATTGGATACGTCAATATTTTTGCACATAAGTATAGTGTAGAAATTATAGGCACCGATAAAGCCATGCAAACTGCAACCCATGGTAATATTACCATTATTAATTTTGGAATGGGAAGCGCTATGGCCGCTACTGTTATGGATTTACTATTAGCCATTACACCAAAAGCAGTGTTGTTTTTGGGAAAATGTGGAGGCTTAAAAAAGAAAACAGTTTTGGGCGATTTTATTATTCCTATGGCAGCTATACGTGGCGAAGGAACTAGTAATGAATACTTGCCTCAAGAAATACCTGCCCTGCCCTCTTTTAGATTACAACGAACAATTTCATCGGCTATGAAAGAGTTTGAAACTGATTACTGGACGGGTGTTATTTTCACTACTAACCGAAGGGTTTGGGAGCATGACGAAGCGTTTAAAAACCGATTAACCGAGGCTCGAGCTATTGGAATTGATATGGAAACGGCAACCCTATTTACAGCTGGTTTTGCAAACGGAATACCAAGAGGAGCCTTACTTTTGGTTAGCGATAACCCCATGATACCAAGTGGTATAAAAACAAGCGAAAGTGACAAATCGGTTACTTCAAAATTTGTAACCTTACATATAAACATTGGCATACGCTCCTTGGAAGAATTGCGTGACTCTGGCGATAGTGTAAAGCATATGAAATTTGACCATCGTCCTTAGAAGTTAGTAGTAATTAGCAACAGCCTTGAAGACTATCTGTTATTTTTTGATCAAATCAAGGTCTAAGTTTCGAAAGTCTTTGATACCAAGAAGAAAAAATGATGTTTCAAATCCTATAGGTGGAGTAAGGAATTTAATTCCAGGGAAAGGAGACTACAAGTCTAATTAGGCTATTGATATTTTAAACAGACGCAAGAAAAAATGCCAAGAGAAAGAAATCTAAAAAATCATAAAACAGAAAAGAAGGTATTTAAATTTTCACACACAAAATTCAGAAGAAAGAAAATATATTTATAAGGCTTTAGATATTGACTACAGAAAATATTCTAGAAGTGTAAATGGTATAATTCTAAATATCCCCAACATTAGTGACATTAAAATGGAAGAATATAACCCTTGCAGCCAATTAAAAATGCAAAGTAACAAGAGAATTGCAACTGTGTCCCTTGAAGAAATAATATATTCTATTATTAGACATAATAATTAAATATTTAAAATTTAATATTACTATCGAATCAATAGTAATATTTTATATATTCGTACTTAATTAATAAATAATAAAATTATTTTAAACTAAAATTTATGAAAAAAATTAAACTTATACTTGTTTTTTGCATGCTGACAATTTCTAACCTAATTAATGCATCAATTGTACATGTTCCAAATGTAAACGCAACCATAGCATATTCTAGCGGAGGAGGATTTCCTACACCAATTACATTAAATATTGATGCTACAGATATAGAATTTACATATGATAATTTTATGGGTATTAAAGCTCAAAATTATAATAGTCCAACAGGGAATATTTTTACAGTTACTCCAGCTGGAACATATTCAGATGGACTAAAGTTGTATCAATTTAATGATCCAATTGATGGAAGCAATTTTTTGAATATTGATGGTGCAACTGCATTCGGACCAAATCCATTACAACCGGGTCAAGAACCAGCAGGAATTCATTATGTTGGTGTTAAAACAGATAATAATAATTATGCTTGGATAATGATTGATGTTGTCCCTGGACTTGAATTAATTATAAAGGGATACGCATTTGAAGACAATGGAAGTTCTATAGTTGCAGGTGATATTGGCATTGTATCTCCAAACTCTATATATGACATATTATCAAATTCTACAGACCATACTACATTGAAGGTTGCAATTGATGCATGTTCTTTAGATAGCACTTTATCAGGGACTGGACCATTTACACTATTTGCACCAACTGATGCTGCATTTAATTTATTGCCAGCAGGTACAGTTACTGCTTTGCTAGCGGATATACCACAATTAACAGATATTTTATTGCACCATGTTATTGGAGATAGTATAATGTCTACAATGTTATCAAATAATCTTGTAGTGCCAACTTTGAATGGAGATGTGTTAGTTTCAATTACTAACGGGGGAGTTTTTATTGAGTCTAGTGATGGATCCATTGCTCAAGTAACAAATGCTGATGTACTAGCAGATAATGGAGTTGTACACATTATTGATGCTGTTTTATTACCAGCTTCTTCAAATACAATTTATGATATAGTAGCAAACTCTGCTGACCACACAACGTTAAAGGCTGCAATTGATGCTTGTTCATTAGATGCTTTTTTGTCTGATCCTGGTTCATTAACATTGTTCGCGCCAACAGATGCAGCATTTAATTTATTGCCATCTGGCACTGTAACTAACTTGTTAAATTTTGATATTCCTCAATTGAATAAAATATTATCTCATCATGTTGTTAATTCTAATGTAATGTCAACAATGTTATCAAATAATCAGGTTGTAACAACCCTTAATGGAGATGTATTAGTAACTATTAATACTATGGGAGTTTTCATTGACGATGCCCAAGTAACAGGTCCAGATTTAACTGCAGATAATGGAGTAGTACATGTTATTGATGCTGTTTTATTACCTACAACTACGAGTATTTCTGAATTTAATAATAAAGATAAAGAGTACTTATATTCAATTAACATACTTGGTGAAAAAATAAATAGAGACTTAAAAAATCAAATAATTTTTGATATTTACACTGATGGAAGTATAATTAAAAGGTTTGAGCATTAGAAATTATTAATACCCACTCGATTGAGTGATTCATTTTTGATGGAATCAATAAATAAATTCTTTCCGATTTTTGCTTTAGGATGTATTCTAGACTAATATTACATATGAGCTCATCTGTATTACTAATAATTAGATTTAGATATCTCTCCATTAAAAATGAGTTATTCTTTAAATATTGTAGATTAAAATCTAATAAAACTGCATTAAAATCACTATTTGAATATAACTAGTATACTTTTATAGTTATCTTCTATAGTTTTTATGATAACAGATTTATCGACTTTAAGTCCTTTGATGCTATCTATTTGATTAAATTCTCGCATATTGGAATTTCCCCACAAAGTGAATTCAGTAATTATTGGAGTTAAACGAATCCCTTTTTCCGTTAACAAATAAATATTTTCTTTTTTGTTATCTGGCATTTTTGTTTTGAAAATCAGTTTATATGACTCTAACAATTTTAATCGTGCAGATAAAATACTTGGTGCGATTTTTTCATCTGAATTAGAAATTTCCTTGAATGTCTTTTTATGCTTAATGAGCATATCTCTAATAATTAACAAAGACCACTTATCTCCTACAATATCTAATGCAGATGAAATAGGACAGCTAGAACGAAATTCTTTTTTCACTTTTTATAAATTATAACTATTATTTCGATAGTAATTTATATTTTTACATTCAATTCAAAACAATATAAATAAAATTATGTTAGCAGGACATTTTACAACGGCATTAATAGCAAGGCAAAAGTTTCCTAAAGGGACTTTACTATATTTTCTAATTATATCACAGTTACAAGATTTTTTATGGTTTACATTTCACTATATAAGCCTTGAACCAACTTATCCAACTGATGCCTTTGATGCCACTTTAAGTAATATGGTGGTAGACATGTTATACAGTCACGATTTATTACCTCAATTATTTTGGTTGGCAATTGTTTTCGTAATTGGAAAATTCTATTCAAAAGCACCAAATAGGGTTAGTAAGTGTGGTTCTAGTTTCAATCCATTTTGTTTTAGATTTCTTTTCAGGACATATACACCATATTTTTGGAGCAGATTCAATGGAAGCCGGTCTTGGATTATATGCTTCTAATCCTTATTTAGCAATTTTAATAGAAGCCTTATTTAGTATTGGAGCTTTATGGTATTTCTTTGCAGAAGAAGCAAAAAAAGGAATTATTAGAACTACAAAAAATAGAGTTTCAATTATTTCTGTTTTTGCTTATGGAATAATTTTTATGCTACTTATTGCAACAAAATCTTTTAGACAATTATTCGTTATTCCAGAATTTGACTTAGAGTTTAACACCAATATGCCTACGCTAATTTTCACATACTGCGCAATGATTTATTGCTTAAATTATTTCGTTCCGAAGTTTAAGCTTGAAAAAACAATGAGGAAATGATTGAAGGAATATTAAATTTTATCCAGGAATTAAAATTTCGGAATGAATCCTTATTTTGGTTTGGTTTATTGTGCTTATCTCTTTCAATAATATTTCTTGTTCTAACTAAAATAACATCAACACAAGTTCATGGAGTAAACGCTTGGTTCAAGCCTTTTAAATTTGCAGTTTCAATAGGGTTATTCTCTTGGACTATGGCTTTGTACTGTGATTATCTATCCGATTTTAATGTTACACCTTTTAATTGGACGGTAATTACACTGTTCGGTTTTGAACTTATATATATTATTTTTCAAGCATCAAAAGGACAATTATCTCACTTCAATATTAGTACACCAACACATTCACTTATATATTCATTAATGGGTTTAATAGCAGTACTTGTCACACTATATACTGCTTATATTGGCCTTCTATTTTTAACACAGTCTTTTCCAAATTTACCTAATTATTATGTTTGGTCAATTCGTTTGGGAATCTTGATTTTTATTGTTTTTTCATTTGAAGGAGGTTTGATGGGTTCTAGAATGAATCACAGCGTTGGAGCCATAAATGATAATTCGAATTGGTGGATTCTAGGTTGGAGCAAAACTGTCGGTGATTTAAGAGTATCGCACTTTATTGGTATGCACGCTTTACAAATTTTGCCATTACTCTCCTTCTATATTTTTAAAAACACAAAAGCAACAATAGTTATTTCAATAATTTATGGACTTCTTGCTACCACAACTTTAGTTCAAGCATTAAATGGAAAACCTATTTTTACGCAAAACGAACAAAAGGAATCGTAATTAAAACGACATACAACAATTTATAAAAGCAATAGTGGTTTGGATCTTAATCCAAATCGATTTTCGTTTAATTAACTATACTAGACTCCGAAAAGTAGGTGCATTTATGGGCCACTGCTTTTATACTAAACGTTGTGTGCAATATGACCCATTCACTATGAAAAAAACAAAAAAAATTATAAACTGGCTTTTAGGAGGAATAAGTTTGACTTATGCTGTGATAATAATATTTCCTTCTTTTCTTTTTGCGAATAATTTGGAATACAAGAATTTTAATGTTTATTACCATTCCAGCGAAATTAATGTAGAAAAACTAAAATCAGTTTTAGACGAATCACAAAATTTATTAAACAATACTGAATTGTATAATGCCGTAATAAATCAAGATATATTTATTTGTAACAGTTTTAATGAATTTACTTTTTTTGCTTTATTTTCAAGAAAAGCGTTTGCTGTAAACTATCCGATTACACAAAATATTTTTCTTTCTAAATCTTCAATAACTGAAAATTCTATTTTAAGAAACGGAAAAGAAAATAATAAGAGAACGTTAAGTGGAGTTATCGCTCATGAAACTGCCCATTCACTTTTGGAAAATAATTTAGGAATTGTAAAATACAAATTACTTCCTTCGTGGAAAAATGAAGGGTATTGCGACTTTATTGCGAATGAAAGTTCTTTAAACAAGCAAAAGGGATTGCAAGATATCTGTAATAATAAAGATAATTCTGACACTCCATCTTTTAAATATTTTAAATACAGAATAATCACAGAATACTTATTTAAGGAAAGAAAAATTACATTAGAAAAATTCTTAAATGATGATTTTGAATTGGAAGAAATTAACAAAAAATTAAATAAGAAATACTGCACACAATAAAGTATATAATTTATTTCTAGTTCTAGCCTACTTACGAAAGTCCTCCCGGTCTTTCTTGGTCGGTAATTATTTACTGAATTGAATTCTTAAACCACGATACAAACCACACACAAGAACGTTAATCAAACATCTATATTAGTATGTCAAACATAGGTCAAACATTTTAAGTCGCTAATTGTGCTTATTTAAATCTATTTACTTTTGCATATATTAATAAAAAAAACTTAACCCAATTATTTCTAAGCTGTAAGTAGTTAAAATTTCACTAAACATTGCAGAGTTTAATTCATAAAATAAAAAAAGCTATAATACTTTCCGATGAAGCAGAAAAGCATGTCTATTCTATAGCCAAAGAGAAATTAATTAGTAAAGGAAAAAAACTAATTCACCAAGGACAAGTAGTTAATAAAACCTATTTTGTTACTGATGGGTGTTTACGATCTTTCCGTTTGGATAAAAATGGAAAGGAACATACGCTTCAATTTGCTATCAAAGATTGGTGGATAAGTGATTTTATAGCTATTTACAATAATGAACTTGCATCACTAACTGTGGAATGCCTTAAAGACTCTGAAGTAGTTGAATTCAACCCTAAAGACCTAAACGAAATTCATTCACTTTTTCCGGAATTTGAACCTTTTCAACGAATGAATCTTGAACGACATGTTGTGAGTTTACATAAAAGAATTCTAAATCAACTTGAACTAACGGCTAGTGAAAGATATGATTTGTTCCTAGAACAATATCCAGATATTGAGCAATATACACCTAACTATCACATTGCATCCTACTTAGGCATTACACAACAAAGTTTGAGTAGAATCCGAATTGAAAATACTAAAAAGTAGCTTTCTTAACATAGGGTAATATTTTTCTAAGCTCCTAAATATACATTTGTAAAAAAAAGTTATGATTAAGAAAATTTTAATTGGTTTAGTAAGTATCATATTACTTGCATTTGGTGTTATCTACTTTTTAGCCAAACCAACTTTAGAGGAAGATGGTTCGTATAGCCCATCGACCTTAGCTATAAAATTAGGAACTGTTTCTGTTTCTGATTATGAACAAGTCAAATACACCAAATATGAAGGTGACAAGTCTAAAATCTTAATAATCTTCACTGAAAATAAGAACTTAGAAATGAAAAATGGTAAATTATTTTCTACAGGCAATCACCCAATTGAAGCATTAGTTCCTATGTTACATCTTAAAAATGCTGGCTTCGATTTTCATATTGTAACACCAAATGGCAACCCTGTTGTTTTTGAAATGTGGGCTTTTCCAAATAAAGATGAAAATGTAAAAGCTATTTATCAAGAGTATAAATCAAACTTTGACAATCCAGGAAATTTATCAGATTTCATAACTAGTTCATTTGCAAACGATAGTGCTTATGCGGCTGTATTTATTCCGGGGGGGCATGGTGCTATGAACGGTATACCAGAAAATAGAAACGTAGCCAAAACAATAAATTGGGCACATAATAACAATTTGTTTACTATAACACTTTGTCACGGTCCAGGTTCGTTGTTATCAACAACATTAGATAACCAAGAGTTTACCTATAAAGGATATAAAATGGCTGTTTTTCCAGATGCTGTGGACGAAATGACTCCAATGGTAGGTTATTTACCAGGGCACATGAAAGCAGGTGTAAGCGAAAGATTAAAAAACTTAGGAGCAATTATTGTAAACACTGAATCGGACAATACAACGGTTAGAGATAGAGACCTAATAACAGGCGCAAGTCCTTTAGCTTCAAATGAATTGGGTAAGCTAGCAGCGAATACTCTTTTAAAAGAGCTTTAGATTATAGGTTACACTGGTTAGCAATCACTAATGTGAAGTCGTTTTCCTCAAGAAAACTAATAAGTGGAGCCGGAGGGACAGATCTCGAACTCTTTGAAATCTGATTTGAAAAGACTAATTCGTTTTATTTATGAATTTAAAGAAGATAAATAAACGTAATACGTTTATCCCCACTTTGTAGCCAATTAAAAATGCAAAGTAACAAGAGAATTGCAACTGTGTCCTGAAGAAAAAAGATATTCTATTATTAGACATACTAATTAAATATTTAAAATCTTTTTCTTGGTGAAAATCACTAAGTGGGCTTATCGGTACTTATTTCGAACTTTTTTAATAAATTAAATAATTAGAAACTTCACCCTTAGACGTGAAGTGAATTTTAGATATTTGCCGCATAATTGCATATTATTAATTAAAAAACAAAAATGATGAAAAAGATTTTACTAACATTAGCTATTGCTTTTGGGCTAACTCAAATAACAAAAGCACAAACGGTAACTTGTCTTCCTTGTGATCAATTGAGCATGACTGTTAATGTATCTGATACCAATTATCTTAATATATATCATGCAGGACAATATTTAACCCATCCTCAAGAATTTAATGTTTTTGCGTGGGAGTTTACAGACCAGCAAGGCAATATAATATTTGAAGATACAATAGTGGATGATGCAATTGTTAGTTTTTCTCACAGTTTTCCAATTAGTGACACAATGAATGTTACTGTTTATCTAAGAAATGATTCTGCTATTTTGCCTGGTGGCAATATAGTTAATTGTTTATTTGAAGATCAAATATATTGGGAGGTTGGAGTATATCCATCTGGCACACCATGGGGAAGATGGGAGTTTATTACGGGAGATTTTTCTAATCCTGGAGTAGATCTAAATGTTGTTTTAGCTGTTGATGATTTCTCTTATCAAAAGAAAGAACTTGTAAAAATTGTTGATATTCTTGGCAGAGAAACATCTTTTAAAAATAATCACATATTGTTTTATATCTATAGTGATGGAACAACAGAAAGGAAATATATTTCAAAATAATTGAAGAATCTATATTTTTTAGGATTAATATTTCTTTGTTTAACGAGTAACTCTCTTTACTCTTCTCAAGTAGATTCATCTAAGATTAATTTGGGAAAATGAAGAGCTGTCAGATTCTCTAAGATTTAATGCATTAGAAGAATATGAAGAGTTATACTCTCTCGTTTCTCCTGACTCGGTACTTGTTGTACTTGATTATTATCATGACTTGGCAATTACAAAGGGTGCAGATCGACAATTATATAGGTCATTTCTTAGAAAAGGAAATATTTTTCGATTACAAGA
>CAJJBV010000002.1 GCA_905182525.1 Cryomorphaceae bacterium
CTGGACTGATTTAGGCGCTGGACCGGGAGTAATAGGAAATGTAGCTCTTCTTGATAATATAGGAGCTGGATTATATGAAGTTACTGTAACAGATGATAGCTTATGTGTTGGAAGTAAAGAAATTAATATTAGTGATATTAATGGTCCAATAGTGACAGACTCTACGGTAGATGTAACTTGTAATAATGATACTGACGGAAAAATATTCTTAACAGTTACTACACAACCATTAGGAAATACTTATGGTATAGATTGGGATATTGATAATTTTATTGGTGCTACACCACCAGATTTAGATGGTCTTCAGGATAGCATTGTCCAAACAGATTTAGCTGCTGGAGTTTATTTCGTAAGAATAACAGATTCCTCAATCAATGTATTACAGTTCACAGCGATACTGTTTTTGACCCAGGCCCAATCGTATTAACTCCAAAAAGTGATGCTATAACTTGTTTTGGTTTATCAAACGGGAAGGCATGGCCTGAAAATATTTCTGGAGGAAATGGCGGGTATCAATATTTATGGGATGACCCATTAATCAAACAACCGATACAGCATTTAGCTTACCTACAGGTTCTTATAGATTAACTGTTACTGATTCCTTGTTATGTAAAGATTCAATGGTTGTAAATATCACTCAGCCAGATTCAATATACTTAATCTTAAGTCAAGATAGTGTAACCTGCTTTTCAGATTCAAATGGATATGCTTTTGTAGACAGTATTAGTGGAGGTAATGGTGCGTATCAATATACTTGGGATTTATTTGCCCAAATTTTAGATCCAACCAATGCTAATAATGATTCTATTTTTAATTTAGAAGCTAAAACATACACATTAACAGTAGAGGACTCAAAAGGCTGTAGCACTTCTGATACCATTAGAGTATTACAACCAGAGCCACTTATTATTTTTAGCATAGATCAAGACAGTGTGTCTTGTTTTGGAGGCTCGTCAGGACAGGCTTTTATAGATAGCTTAAGTGGAGGTAATAAAGGATATGAATATCTATGGAGTAGTGGAGATACATCAATTATTGCAACCAATCTAACTGCCGGAAACTACACAGTAACATTGAAAGATTATAAAGGTTGTAGTTATGATTCTTCTGTTAATGTCTTAGAGCCAGCACCTATGATTATTGTTGGTTTTGGTCAAGATAGTGTAAATTGTTTTGCTGATTCAAATGGATATGCTTTTGTAGATAATATCAGTGGTGGAAATGGCGGCTACAATTACTTGTGGAACACTTTGCCAACTCAAAGTACAGATACAATTTTTAATCTTACTGCAGGATTATATCAAAGTATTATAACTGATATAAAAGGATGTAAGGATACGGTTGACATAAATGTGTTAGAACCAGATTCAATAGTTTTTGGAATTTTAAGGACAACTGATGTTAGTTGTTTTGGTGATTCTACCGGAAGTGCATTTGTAGGTAATATTACTGGTGGTAATGGAAGCTATCTGTACTCATGGAATCTAACACCAAATCAAACTGATACTTTGGCAACTAACCTAAATGCTGGCACTTATACATTTACATTAATTGACAACAAAGGATGTGAAAAAGACACAACTTTTGTCATACTTGAGCCGGGACGTCTTTCAATAGATTCCACAAGACAAGATAGTGTTTTATGTTTTGGAGATAGTACAGGAAGCGCCTTAATTGCTCTAGTTAGCGGCGGGAATAGCGCTGTTAGTTACTCATGGTCAGACACTTTAGGAAATATATTAGCAGCTTTGACAGACAGCTTAGCAATAAACCTTCCTGCTGGATCTTATAAAGGAATTATTGAGGATAGCCTTGGTTGTAGTGACAGTACTATTATACAGGTTTTACAACCTATAGAGTTTAAAGTAGACACTCTTAGTATTTCTTCACCATTTTGCACATCTACTAATGATGGTTCAATAACTATGGATGTCAATGGCGGAGTAAGTCCATATTCGTTTAATTGGACAAACTTATCTGGGAATTTCATCGACTCTATTCAAGATTTAGATAGCTTACTTCCAGGTACTTATTATTTAAATGTCTTAGATTTTAATAATTGTAATGCAAAAGATACAGTAACTCTTATTCCAGGAATAGAAATTATAGTTAACGCAGGATTCGATACATTAGTTTGTATTGGAGATAGCCTTAACCTAGTAGGGTCTAGTAGTGGAACAATGAGCCCAGTAGTTTCTTGGAATTTACTAGGGGATCGTCAATAAGTACTGATAGTATTACTAATTATTTATTTGATGACACTACGCATCTATTTATGACTTTGTATATATTGTTTCTGATCAAGCTTGTATAGTTCAAGACTCTATAAAAGTTAGTGTTGCTGCTCTTCCAATAGTAGATGCTGGTGCAGATGCTGTTATAGGGTTAGGAACTACTTTTAATTTAGGAGGAGCTCCTACGGGCCCACCAGGATCAAGTTATTTATGGTCTCCATTAACAGACTTTAGTAATTTAGGAGACGCTACATTTGAAAATCCAGAGATTACAATGCTTAATAGCGAAACCTATACTGTAATTGTTATAGACTCTAATGGTTGTATTAGTAGCGATCAAATATTTGTTGATTTAATTCCAGATATCGTAGTCCCATCTGGATTTTCACCTAACGGGGATGGAATAAACGATACTTGGATAATTGCAAACATTTCACAATTTTCTAGCAATTCTATAAGAGTTTATAGCAATAGATGGGGATCATTAATTTATGATAAAGATAAAGCAGGGCAAGACTGGTCTGGAAACGGAGCCAATAATAAGCCAATACCTGTAGGAACTTATTATTATGTCATTGAATGGACTGATTATGACGGTAAAAAAGCTAGTTTAAATGGGCCAGTAACAATAATTAGGTAATGAAAATATTTTTTAAACATATTATTATTTTAGCTGTTGCTGTTTGCATCTCTTGTAGTTCTTATTTAGCTCAACAAATACCTGTTTACAGTCAGTTTTTCATGAATAAGTACACCCAAAACCCAGCTTTTGCAGGGATGGATCATTTGTATAGTGTAACCTCTAACCATCGATATCAATGGGTGGGGATGAGAGATTATCCGAGAACCTACACACTTAGTTTAAACGGCCCAACTAAAGATTTAAAAAATGGAATTGGGGCATTTCTTTATACTGATAATGTTGGACCTACTAGGAGAACTGGACTTCAGGCGTCTTATGCATACCATACGCAAATTAATGATAAAATAAATGTATCTCTTTCCTTAAGTGGCGGGTTGATTGAATGGAAAATTGACGGAAATAGACTGACATTTACTGATCAAAATGACCCAGCTGCATCAAGTGGAATAATGAGAACAATTATGCCAGATGCTAAATTTGGATTTTTATTTTATAATGATAAATGGCATGCAGGTGGTGCTGCACCAAACTTATTACAGAACAAGATTAAGTTTAAAGATGTTTCAACAACAGCGGGGAGTAAGCTTGAAGACCATTATTTTATTCATGGAGGATATGACTTTATTTTACCTTATGATTTAGTTGCAGATCCTTATATACTATTAAGATATGTTTCTAGTGTCCCACTACAATTAGAATTTGGATCTAAGGTAACTTGGAAAAATTTAGCCTGGGCTGGATTTTCATATAGAACAGGTGACGCTATTTCTATGTTATTTGGCTATACCTTTAAAGAATATCTTTCATTTGGCTATTCCTATGATTTCACAACCTCTAACCTAAGAAATTATTCAGGGGGATCACATGAATTACTTTTTAGAATTCTATTTGAAAGACATTAGTTAAGTATCTAACAACACCTTATAATCTTTTTTTATCGAGTCTTAAAGGGATTCCTTTGTATCCATTTTTTGGGTGAAATTTTCTTAATTATAGGATAGATTATAAATCTCAACACTTTATTATTAATATGAATTGTAATTTTAGACTCTAGAGGTATTGCCCCTATTGTGCTTTTAAATTCTGACGCGGTTCGACCATAAATAATTTTTTCAGCCTTTTTTTTAATTCCATGCTCTATAGAGTCGTATAAGATTCTATTATACAAGCTAAAATTCTTATTATGCTGATAATTAAGTCCAATAAAGTAGGAGTACAAAGATTTATTAATAAAAAACTCAGAAGAGAAAGCGATGATTTCAGAATTTAGAAAGTATCCAAAAATTGAAAACTCAATAGCAGACTGATTTAATAAGTCTTTAAAGGTAGCTATATTCATGGGAGCACCTGAAAATGAAGATTTACCATGTACATTATTATAAAGATTTTGTAATACGGGTAGTAAGGATTCAATTTCTTCAGATTCAATTTTTCTAATGACTAAATCCTTACTCTTATTTAATACACTACTAATTCTTTTTTTGTATTTAGAAGAGACACTATTCTTATAGTCATCAAACAAACTCCATTTAGAATTTAATTTTAAAACCATATCAGGATCAATTTTAAATTCAGAGGACATGTAGTTTGAGTTACTTTTATCAAAGTCTAATCGATTTAAAAAATAGTCCGGGAACAAGAAAAAATTAATCTTAAATTCTTTCTTGAGTTGAGCTATAAGAGATTTAAAATCATGTTCCGATAATTTATTGTTTTTAAAACTAACAGAAGAAACATTAGATAAATGGGTGTTCCCAAAACAAAAAAATTGAAGATTAATCTGGTTTAGAAAAAGTTTCTTTAAGCTATATTTTTTAGAATTTAAATAGTTCCCAACTTTTTGCCCATCTATTTTAATTAAATGACCATAAATAATTCCCTTTTCCCAACTTATATAAAAGGGTACTAAATGTGAGCTGTCATTATTAATTTCGAATGCTTTTAAAAATGAGGTTTCTAAAAATGGGGACGAACCCTTAACTAGGTGATTCCAAGACTTTTCATCAACATCATTAATGGAATGAACTATTTTAAATTGGGTTGACAAATTAAAAAAAGTCGTTTTTAAAATTTATCAAATATAATTTTTTAGTGGCTCTAGTTATAGCCGTATAAAGCCATCTTAAATAAGAAACATCTAACATTTCATTTTTAAAGTATCCAAGATCTACAAAAACGTTTTCCCATTGCCCCCCCTGAGACTTGTGACAGGTGATTGCATATGAAAACTTCACCTGTAAAGCATTTAAATATTTGTCTTCTTTGATTTTCTTTCTGTCCCCTTTATAATCTTTACTTATTTCTTGATAAAGTTTTTGATAATCCTCATAGCTTAGAGATGGGGTTTCTAAATTGATAGTATCTAACATTACAATAACATCAATTTCTTTTTCTTCTAAGAAGTCAACTAATTTTATAGTAATATCTGCAAATTTAAACCCATATTTATTCAATATTTTATTTACACTTAGCACCTCTATAATGTCGCCATTAGCTATGAGCTCTGAGGAATTTTTTTCCCCAAGCCAGAAGTAGTTATTTCTTACCACCATTAATAAATCACTAGTAGATATTTCCTCCTCAAGAAATCTAATTCTAGATCGAATTTGCTGGTTGTAAATATTAGCTCTTTTATTAGATCGGCAAAGTACTATGGTATTAGTTAGCCCACTTTTATCATAGTTAGTTTCTAAATTTTCTTGTAATTCATCTCCAGACTGAATTCTTATCACATCGTCACTAACTTTAAATTTTGGGATATTAACATTGGAGTTTAAAATTTGATTTCTAATTTCAGTGGCATTAAAAAGAATAGTTGAGGCCTTACCTTGCCGAACTACTTCACTTAAATTAAAGGAAAGAATTTCTTTAGAATAATTTTCAGCTAAAAAAGATTCACTCAAGGCAGGACTAATATCTAAATTTACTGGAGGAAGTTGAGCAGTATCACCAATCAAAATAAGTTTACAACCTATACCATCGTATACAAATTCTATTAAGTCATCAAGTAGTGATCTATTTCCAAACCCTTTATCGGAAGACTCGGGAATCATTGAGGCTTCATCAACAATAAATATTGTATTTGAATGGGTGTTTTCCTTAAGTTTAATATAAGTATTCCCACTTTTATTGCTGTTAATCCAGTATATTTTTCTGTGAATTGTTGATGCACTTTTCTTTGAATATTTAGAAAGTACTTTTGCTGCTCTTCCAGTTGGAGCTAATAAAGAAGATTTTTTTCCAATAGAGGACAAACTATTGACAAGTGCAGAAATTAAACTAGTTTTTCCAGTACCAGCATAACCTTTTAATAAAAAAATATTTCGAGTACTTATAGAGGCCACAAAATCAGAAACTTCATGAACTATTTTTTCCTGTTCCTTTGTAAAGGAAAACTTAAAATTCTCTTTTATTTTTTCTTTAAAGCTATTAATATTCAAAATTTAAGGAGATATCCCATTTATTTTTACATGTTTTTAATGTAGTCACCATAAGGATCTTGTATTTCAACACCTTCAGAATACTCAACTTTACTAAGTTTTTTAAATTGAACTAGTCCCCAAAGAACAAATTCACTTAGAAAACATAAATCATCCTTTGAAGTATTGGGTTGATATTTTTGAATTAGTTTATTTAGAGGCTCTATCGATAGAAGCTTTTGACTATATTTTTTTTCTGAAATACCATTTAAAATTTCAAATTTAGACTCATTAAAAAACCATGAAACTAAATCATCATATGGGCTATTCCCATCTTGCTTTTCTAATTTCTCAATTTTTGGAAAAAGTTTTTCAAATAGTGTTTTAATAGAACTTTCTATTAGTTTATTAGCTACAAACTCTGCACCTTCTTGTTCTCCTTCATAAACTAACTCTACTTTTCCTGTAATTGCGGGGACAATACTTGAAAAGTCCGATAATCTTACTGTAGTTTTTGATTCATTATTTCTAAGAAGTCTTTGCTCGGCACTGCTCAAAAGATTTTCTAGTGCTGAAATACTAAGTCTTGCACTAACTCCACTTTTTTCATCAATGAATTCACTTTTTCTTGCCTCGAAACTAATTTCTTCAAGTAAGTCGCTGGCTAGTAAAGGAATGTGAATATTTTCTTTTTGTTTTAAAGAAGAACTAATTTCTTGACTCGTTATTTTTTTTGCTGTTTCAATATCTTTTGGATAATGGGTTAAGATTTGTGATCCTATTCTATCTTTAAGTGGAGTAACAATACTTCCTCTATTGGTATAATCTTCAGGGTTTGCAGTAAATATAAATTGAATATCTAGTTCAAGCCTTAATTTAAATCCTCTAATTTGAACATCACCTTCCTGTAGAATATTAAATAAAGAAACTTGAATCCTAGCTTGTAAATCAGGCAATTCGTTGATCACAAAAATGCACCTATTTGCTCTAGGAATCATTCCATAATGTATTACTCTATCGTCGGCATAACTTAATTTTAAATTTGCAGCTTTTATTGGATCAATATCACCAATTAAATCGGCAACTGTTACGTCGGGAGTTGCTAATTTTTCTGCAAATCTATCTGATCTATGAAGCCAAGAAATTGGTGTTTTATCACCCATTTTATTAACCAGCTCAATACTAGCTCTTGAAATCGGAGCCATTGGATCATCGTAAATTTCAGAACCTTCTACATAAGGGATGTATTCATCCAGAAGATTTACCATTAAACGTGCAATTCTTGTTTTTGCTTGTCCTCTTAAACCTAAAAGATTTATGTTATGTCTTGAAAGTATAGCGCGCTCTAGTTCAGGAATCACAGTTAGTTCATAACCATAAATACCTTCAAAAACATTAATTTTATTTTGAATATTATAAATCAAATTTTCTCTTAACTCATCTTTAATACCTTTTTGAACATAGCTTGCTTTTTTGAGCTCCCCTAAAGTTTTTATTTTTTGATAATTCATTTTATTTGATTCTTTTTTTTCTGTTAGTTTCATAATCTTCAAAAATCATTTCCCCCAGGTTTTCTAAACCAGTAAAAAATGCTTTTCCTTTGTTAGCCTCTGTAAATTTCTTTATGAATTCCATTAAATATGGATCTTGGGCGATCATAAACGTAGTAATTGGAATATGTAATCTTCTTGCCTGTTGAGCCATTGCATAGCACTTATTGGTTATGTATGGATCTAATCCGTTACTATTTTTATAATACCTGCCGTCCTTTAGCCTTAAACAACTGGGCTTACCATCAGTTATCATGAATATTTGTTTATTGGTGTTTCTCTTCCTTCTTAACATATCCATCGCTAAACTTAGTCCAGCCACCGTATTTGTATGGTATGGACCAACTTTCAAATAAGGAAGATCTTTTATTGATATAGCCCAAGCATCATTTCCAAAAACTAGAATATCAATACTATCTTTTGGATACCTAGTTTTTATAAACTCAGATAAAGCCATAGCTACTTTTTTTGCAGGCGTTATCCTATCTTCTCCATAAAGAATCATACTGTGACTTATGTCTACCATAAGTACTGTGCTCATTTGACTTTTATGGTAAGACTCCTCAATTACTAAATCATTTTCGCTAAGTTTAAAATCATTAATTCCATGATTAATATGGGCGTTTTTTAATGACTCTGTCACTGAAATTTTATCTATGGAATCGCCAAACTGGAAAGCTTTAAAATCACCAGTGTGCTCGTCACCAAAGCCTTGTTTGTTGCTTTTGTGATTGCCAATTCCATTCTTTTTAATTTTCCCAAATATTTGGTTTAGGGCTTGCTGTCTAATAGCTTGTTCGGTTTTTGATGTTAAAGCTATATTTCCATTTCCACTACTATCAATTTCCTCTTTAATGTACCCTTTTTCTTTAAGTTCTTCGATAAAGTCATCAATAGTATAATTTTCGTTGGTTAGGCTATATTCTTTATCCAATTCTTTCAACCAGTTTATAGATTCATCAAAATCTCCAGATGTATGGGTTAGAAGCTCTTTAAAAATATCAAAAAGCTTATCAAATAAAGGCTCCTTTTTAGCTTCAAATATTTTAAATATAACCCCCTTTGTATTTTTCATAATATGGACTAATTATAAAACTATAATATATTAACTCATTCCAGCAAATTTTATGATTTTTTAAGGAAAATAATTTTTCAATTAAGAAACTGAAAAAGAGAAGAAATGGTTAAAAAAGCGGAAAAAAAAGTATTTTTTACTCTAAAACACTAAAAAAAGCACAAAAAACTAGACTTTTTTAAATTTAATTATTTTAAATAATAATGGTTGAGTTTGATTATTTTTATAAATATTCTTCTTCTCGCTATTTAACAAAGTATTCAATAAATCTCTTATCGTTTTTATCTCTATTTCTTGTAATATTTACTTTCCCATTGTCATTAATTATTTTAATTAGGTTACTTCTTTTTGATTTTATAGAGTCAAAGCTCATATGAGAAATTTCTAAAATCAAGTCTATTTCATCCTTTTTAAGTACCTGCCCTTTAGAAAGAATAAGATTTTTTTCTATTGATACAGGGAAATCATATAAATGTTTTCTTTTAAATCTAATTGCTAAAACAATTAATATTACTGTGATTATTATTGACGATAAAGTAATTATTAAATACAGAAATAATTTACTAACTCTTTGTTTTTTTATGCCATCTAGGTAAATACCTTGGATATCTTTTTTATGATAAATAGCATCATTATTTAATAAAACAGATTTTGTTATTCTATTTGAATTTCTGTAGTATAAAGTATCTTTTTTAATATAAGCATAGCTATTGCCATCTAAACAGGGTATATCTTTTAGTAAATTTACGTACAGAGCGTCTCCACTTTCTTTGTCAAACAACTCATAAGAACACTCTGATGCGCTGCGATTTTCAATGATCATATACTTTTCTGATTCTTGAATGATATTAATTTTTCCAATTTGCATTCTATTAGAAATCATAGAGCTAAACCGGCCAATTTCTTTAAATCTCCAATTGATTAAATCTATCTCTCCAAATAATAAACTTTCACTGGTTATTTTATTATAATTTCTATCTAAAGACAGTAAAACTTTAATTTTATCACCAATTAACCATGAAGAGACAACTTTCTTTGCTTCAAAAGGGTAATCTTGAATTTCCTTTTTAAACCATTCTTTATTTTGTTTGTTAAATTCTAGTAGTCCAACAAAAGAACTCCAAAGACCTTGCCCTCCATACAGGTATATTTTAGAGTTATAGATAAATAAATAGCGATGAAAGTTATGACCATGATAAATTCCCTTACTAATTTTCTCAATTTTAATATCTTTCCCGCAATTAAGTTTAAAAAGATGTAAAGTTCCATTTGGATTAAAGTAAGCAGTGGTATCATTTGTAAAGACCAAACTTTTTAAGAACTTAGTTTTAAAATCTCTAATTATAGATGAATCATTGTAAGCTTTAAATTTGATATATAATTTTTCAATATCAATTTTAGTTGAATCAAAATATGCTGAGTAAGAATTTGCTAAAAATAGGCTAATTATAATAATAATATTCCTCATTTTATTTACTTATTGATTTAAAAACTACATAATATACAACTGTGTTTTGAAAAGATGAAAAAATATAGGTGTTATTACGTTAATTTACCTATTATTTTTTTTCTTTATTTATTGAAAAAGTAATTCAGTTTAATTTATAATTATGCCACTCAAAGTTTCTATTTTTATTGTAATTTAAACACATTTGATATATTTTCCAATACCTTTTAAATGGTATTTATAGAAAGGAATTTTGAGAAATAGAAATCAAATTAATACTCCCACCGGGACTCGAACCCAGATCTGTTGCTTAGGAGGCGACTGTTCTATCCAGTTGAACTATGGGAGTAAATAGTAATTGATTTATCTAATTGTATTTCCTGAATTTATTTCTTTTGTTGGAGCTACAAAAGCCAATTCTCCTTCTTCACTTTCGGCCATTAAAATCATTCCCTGAGATTCTACTCCTCTAATTTTTCTTGGAGCAAGATTTAGAAGAATGCTTACTTTTTGCCCCACTATGTCTTTAGCTTCAAAACTTTCTGCAATTCCCGATACAACTGTTCTAATATCTATTCCAGTATCTACGGTAAGTTTTAGCAATTTATCTGCTTTTTCTACTTTTTCTGCAGCAGTTATTGTACCAACACGTATATCCATTTTAGAAAATTCTTCAAACGTAATTTCATCTTTCATAGGTGGGAATTTAGAAGTTTTTTTTTCTTTATTTTTTAATTTTTCTATTTGCTCTTCAATCTTTTCATCTTCAATTTTTTGGAAAAGAATATAAGGCTTATTTATAGTGTGATTACCTTGAATTATTTTATGGCCACCTGCTTTTTCCCAATTAGGAAGTTCAATATTTAAAAGCTGTGCTAAATCCAAGGATTTTTTAGGCATAAAAGGCTCAAAAACAATGGCTAAATTGGCTGTAATCTGAAGAGAGATATTCATTATTGTTTTTACTCTTTCAGGATCTATTTTAATTAATTTCCATGGCTCGGTATCTGCTAAATATTTATTGCCCGCTCTAGCTAATTTCATAGCCTCACTAAGCGCATCTCTAAATCTAAAGGAGTTTATAGCTTTTCCTACATTCTTAGGTGTTTCTTTAATGGTTTTTAGAACTTGGAGATCAATATTTAATAGTTCGTTGGCTTTAGGAACAATACCTTCATAATATTTCTGAGTAAGAACCAATGTTCTATTGACAAAATTCCCAAAAATAGAACACAGCTCGTTGTTGTTTCTAGCCTGGAAGTCTTTCCAAGAAAAATCACTGTCTTTATTTTCTGGGGCTATTGAACAAAGAACATATCTTAAAACATCTTCCTGTTCCGGAAAATCAAGAATAAAATCTTTTCCCCATACTGCCCAATTTTTGGAAGTACTTAACTTTTCACCTTCCAAGTTTAAAAACTCATTGGCAGGGACATTTGTAGGGAGAATATAGTCATCTAACTCAGACAAAATTGCTGGAAATATAATAGTATGAAAAACAATATTATCCTTGGCTAAGAAATGAACCAAATTAGTGTCTTTACTTTTCCAATAATCTTCCCATTTCTTTCCTTTTTCCTCTGCCCATTTTTTAGTTGCAGAAATGTATCCAATTGGTGCGTCAAACCAAACATAAAGCACCTTGTTTTCACCTCCCTCAAGAGGAACATTTATTCCCCAATCCAAATCCCTAGTAATCGCTCTTGGCTGAAGTCCGCCTTTGATCCAACTCATACACTGTCCAATTACTTGGTTTTTCCAAGCTTTTGGATCGTGAACTTGGGTGCCTTTATAAATTCCATTTTGCATCCAATCACTTAGCCATTTCTCATGCTTATCTAATGGTAAGTACCAGTGGGTAGTATTTTTAAGTTGAGGGGATTTCCCACTTAATGTTGAAATTGGATTAATTAGTTCTAATGAACTTAGTGTACTTCCACATTTTTCACATTGATCTCCATAAGCACCATCTGCACTGCATTTAGGACACTTTCCTGTTACGTATCTGTCTGCTAAAAACTGATTAAATTCTTCATCGTAATATTGTTCGGATTCTTTTTTAACAAAAGCCCCTTTTTTCTCCAGCTCTAAAAATAATTCTTGAGCTGTTTTGTGGTGGTGATCTGAAGATGTTCGGTCATAAATATCAAAACTAATTCTCAATTTTTCAAAAATAGCCTTGTTAGAAAAATGATATTCATCTACAATATCTTTTGGACTTTTTCCTTCCTTTTTAGCACGAAGCGTAATGGCTGCTCCATGCTCGTCAGACCCACAAATAAAGGCAACATCTTCACCGCTAGATCTTAAAAAACGAGCATAAATATCGGCTGAAATATAAACCCCAGCCAAGTGACCTAGGTGTAAAGGGCCGTTTGCGTATGGCAAGGCAGCAGTAATAGTATGTCTCTTTGGAGATTTCAAAATCTATTTTTATAATGGCCAAATATAAGTTAATATGCTATTTTTAGCATTAAGAATTTAAATGAAATGAATTTACCCCAAAAATTAAAACTTAACGATGAGGTTATTATAATAGCTCCAGCTAGAAAAGTAGAATTAGAATCTCTAGAATTTGCTGAAAAATTATTATTAAAATGGGGGTTGAAGCCTGTAAGATCTAAAAATTTAATGTGCAATTCTGGGATTTTTGCAGGAACTGAGATGGAAAGAAAGCAAGACCTTCAATGGGCACTGAGACCATAAATCTGCAAAAGCTATTTGGTGCTTTAGAGGAGGATATGGCTCCATACAATTATTAAAAGAACTAAACCCAGCTAATTTTTTAATTAATCCTAAGTGGATTATTGGATTTTCTGATATTACTAATATCCACTGTTTTTCAAATATTATTTTAAATACTGCTTCCGTTCATGCAACTATGCCTATTAATGTTTCAAAAAATACTCCTACTACATTAGATTCCCTAAAAAAATTCCTTTTCAAACAGGAAATAAACTATAAAATTAAATCTTCAACCGATAATATAAGCGGAAATGTAAAAGCTCCTTTAGTTGGCGGAAATCTTTCAATTTTAACTTCATCTTTAGGAACCAACTACCAACCTGATTTTGAAAATAAAATTCTATTTATAGAAGATATAGATGAATATTTATATAAAATTGATAGAATGATTTGGCAATTAAAATTTGCTGGTGTTTTTCATCAAATTAAGGGGCTTATTATAGGACATTTTACCAACATAAAAGATAATTCTACAGCTTTTGGAATGAGTATTGAAGAAATAATACTCCAAAAGGTTAAAGAGTTTGATTTTCCAGTAATATTCAACTTTCCTTGTGGACATGAAAATGAAAATTTAACTTTGCCATTTGGTATTGAAATGAATTTAAAAGTAAATTCCAAAACAGCTGAACTTTACAATTAATAGATCAATTTATTATAAATATGAAGATAATATCATTAACTATTTTAATTACAATTTTTATCGCTTTTAATGGTTATACTCAGGTTGAAAAAGTAGAATTTGAATTAGAAAAAACACCTTTTAAAATAAGTTTAAATACGGGTGTTTATAGATCTAGATTTGACTTACCAGTTGATGCAAATGTAAATAGTTTTCAAAATTTTTCAATTTTTGCACAAGTGTACTTCCCTTTTAAAAGATCACTTGATAAACCTGAAAATTTTAAGAAACCTAAAACGGATTTAAATTATTTTGATCGATTATTTACCACAAGTCCAGTTGCGGTTTTCCATGTTACTGAAAAGGGAGGCAATGCTCTAGGACTAGGGCAAGAACTGTCTTTTAAAATAGCAAAAAAAACATTTGTAAAATCTCAACTTGCTGTAGCTTGGGTTGAATCTAGTTCTCAAAAAAATGACGGCCTTAAAAGTGGGATAAATTTCCATCATTTTTGGCATTTTTCAACTTATGTAAATGCTAATACATATATTTCAATTGGGTATAACCATATTTCTAACGGAAAAATATTTTCTAAAGAAGTAGGGTCCTTATTTGACATGTTGGTTTTGGGTATAAGCTACTCTTTCCAAGACAGAATATAGTTTTATTATTAATTACAGATGATTAAATCACTCAACCTATTACTTTTTTTTAATTTACTTTTTTTAAATCTTTCTTCGCAGCAGTTAAATAGCGCTGAGATTCTACATGAGATTAAAAAACTAGACGTTCTTGGAAATATACTTTATTTAGCTGCCCATCCAGACGATGAAAACACAAGATTTATAAGTTATTGTGCTAATGAAAAACTATTAAATACTGGTTATTTATCTCTTACCAGAGGTGATGGGGGTCAAAACCTAATTGGGACAGAGATCAGAGAAGAACTAGGTATTATTCGAACACAAGAACTTCTATCAGCCAGAAGAATTGACGGAGGAGAACAGTTTTTTACTAGGGCTAATGATTTTGGATACTCAAAAACACCACAAGAGACATTTAAAATTTGGGGAAAGGATAAAATACTTTCAGATGCTGTTTGGGTAATAAGAAAATTTAGACCTGACGTTATTGTTTGTCGTTTCCCAATTAACGGAAAAGGGGGGCACGGTCACCATACAGCATCGGCAATTTTAGCTATGGAAGCTTTTGATTTGGCTGCAGATTCTACGATTTTCAAAGAACAATTAAAATTTGTAGATCCATGGCAAACTAAAAGAATAGTAGTTAATACAGGTAGATGGTGGAATAAGGATATTTCAGATCGAGAGCCAGGAGTTGTATCCTTAGATATTGGAGGATATAATAAGTTGCTTGGGACTTCCTACAATGAATTAGCTGCCTTAAGTAGATCAATGCATAAAACTCAAGGTTTTGGAAGTACTGGGAAAAGAGGTGAATATTTAGAATATTTTGAATATTTAAAAGGCGATAGCGCCAAAAACGATTTATTTGAAGGTTTAGATTTTTCTTGGAATAGAATTTCAAATAATAATGAGATAAGTAAATTAATAAAAAATATTGTAAGAAGTTTTAATTTTAATAATCCGTCCCAGACTGTTTCTGATTTATTAAAATTAAGAGCATCAATAAATCAGATTGAAAATAATTTTTGGAGAAAAATAAAGTTAAAAGAAGTTGAAGATTTGATTTTTCAATGTGCAGGGATTTATATTGAAGTAAGTACGTTATCTTCAAAAAATTCAGCTTCAGACTCATTGTCTTTTAACATAGAAATTAACAATAGAAGTAGTCTTAAAGTCCAATTAAATTCTATTAATTGTAATGAATTAAACTTCTATAAAAACTACACTAAAGTTCTTAATGAAAATCAAACTAATAACTTGAAAAATAAGATTCTCATTCCTGAGAAAATAAAAATCAGTCAACCATATTGGTTATTAACCCCAGGTCTTACAGGATCACACAATGTTGAATCTCAAGAATTAATAGGTTCTTCAGAAAATAAACCATCTGCAGAATTTAGTATTAAACTTAAAATTGGAAATGAATATGTAGAGCTTCAAAAACCTTTAATTTTCAAATGGAATGATCCGGTTAAAGGAGAGCAAACAAAAAGCTGGGTAGTTACCCCAAAAGTAACGGCTAACATTGATCAAAAAGTAATGATTTTCTCAGACAAAAATCCTCAAAAAATTTCTGTTTCTGTAATTGCACATTCTAATAATCAAAAAGGCAAAATAAAAATTATTCACCCCGATGGATGGAGTGTTGTTGGTCCTGAAGAGTTTACCTTAAATAATGCTGATGACCAAGAAGTTTTAGAGTATAATATAACTCCTATGGATAATACGATTTCTGGCACTTTAAAAGTTCAAATAAATAACGAAGATGCTCACGCTATAAATACTATTAATTATGATCATATTTCATCGCAAAGTTGGTTTCCTAGGGCCGAGGTTCAGTTAGTAAATCTAAACTTAAAAACTGTCCCTAAAAAAATTGGCTATTTAATGGGAGCAGGAGATTTAGTGTTTGAACATTTAAAGATTTTAAATTATAATATTGAGCAAATTAAACTGAATGAAATTTCTGCTGATGATTTAATAAAGTTTGATGTTATTATTTCTGGTGTTAGGTTCTTTAATGTGGAAGAAGAATCTTTAGCGGCTGTTTCTAAATTACTTAGTTATGTCTACCAAGGAGGCAATTTAGTTGTCCAATATAATACAAGCTATCGCTTAAAAACTAAAGAGTTTTTCCCTTATCCACTTAAAATATCTAGAGACAGAGTCACTGAAGAAGATGCTGAGGTAAATTTTTTAAATAAAACTCACAAAGTCATGAACTACCCTAACAAAATCATAAAAAATGATTTCAATAATTGGGTTCAAGAAAGAGGGTTATACTTTCCTAATAAATGGAGTAAAGAGTACGAGCCAATTCTTTCTTGGAATGATACAGATGAAGAACCTAAAAATGGATCTCTGCTCATAGCAAAATACGGAAAAGGATTTTACACTTACACTGGAATTTCTTTTTTCAGACAACTACCGGCGGGAGTTAGTGGCGCCTACAAACTATTGGTTAACATAATTAGCTTAAGTAATGACTAAAAAAGAGAAGCCCCCAATTTTTAAATCCTGGAATGGGTGGTATTTTACAATTTTAATAATATTAGTTCTAATAATACTAGTTCTTAGTTTTATAACTAAATACTTTTCATGAGTAATTTAGACTGGTTCGTATTAATATTTACTTTACTGTCTATAGTAGTATATGGAGTCTGGAAAACAAAAGGAGCAACTGATTTAAAATCATATTTAAAAGGAAATAATGATGCTAAATGGTGGGGTATAGGAATATCAATTATGGCTACCCAAGCAAGCGCAATAACTTTTTTGTCAACACCTGGTCAAGCATATTCAGATGGAATGAGATTTATTCAGTTCTATTTTGGACTTCCAATTGCAATGATTATTCTATCCGTTACATTTTTACCCATTTTTTACCGTCTAAAGGTATATACCGCTTATGAATATTTAGAAACTAGATTTGATTTAAAAACAAGAACTTTAGCAGCTCTTTTATTTTTAATTCAAAGAGGGCTGGCTGCAGGTATTACAATTTATGCACCTTCAATAATTCTGTCTACTTTATTGAATTGGAATCTCACTTTGACTAATATTTTTATTGGATTTTTAGTAATTGTATATACTGTTTCAGGTGGTACAAAAGCAGTTACTCAGACCCAAAAACAACAAATGGCAGTTATGATGGGGGGAATGATTCTTGCGGGTTTTTTATTACTTAATATGTTACCACAAAACATTTCATTTATCGATGCAATGCATGTTGCTGGAAAGATGGGAAAACTGAACTTAATTAATTTTGATTTTAATCTTTCTGATAGATATAATTTTTGGACCGGAACAACTGCAGCATTATTTTTATTTCTTTCCTATTTTGGAACAGATCAATCTCAAGTTCAAAGATACTTGTCTGGAAAATCTTTAGCCCAAAGTAGGCTAGGACTTATTATGAATGGCATATTAAAAATCCCTATGCAGTTAGTTATATTGTTTATAGGTGTTATGGTTTTTGTTTTTTACCAGTTTAATACCCCTCCAATATTATTTAATAAAGTAGAACTTAATAATGTTAAAAACTCTATTTATTCTCAACAAATAGATGATTTGGAAAAGGAGTTTAAAATAATTCACCAACAAAAGTCTGCAGAATTATATAGTCTTATAGAATCTCAGAGAAAAGAGAAAATCAATCAAGTTAATCAATGGAAAAAAAAGGCTCTAGTAAGTAATTCGAAGATGACAGATATTAATAATGAAGTTAAGGCCTTAGTTAAAGAAAATAATCCTTCGGCGGAGACTAATGATAAAGACTACATTTTTATGAATTACGTAATAGATTATTTGCCTCACGGAGTTATTGGATTATTATTTGCAGTTATGTTTTCTGCAGCAATGTCATCAACAGCTTCAGAATTAAATGCATTGGCATCAACAACCACAATTGACATCTATAAAAGATCAATTAAAAAATCCGAAAATGACCAACACTATTTATTATCATCTAAATTCTTCACATTATTGTGGGGAATAATAGCTATAATATTTGCTACTACAGCTTCTCTTTTTGAAAACCTTATTCAAGCTGTCAATCTTTTAGGTTCTCTTTTTTATGGGACAATTCTAGGTATTTTCGTTGTTGCGTTTTATTTCAAAGAAATAAAATCTAATGCAGTATTTTACAGTGCGATAATGGCAGAACTACTAGTGATGTCAATACATTTTGCAAATCACTTGGAGATCGCCCCTAGCTGGCTTCAAATGGGGTATTTATGGTATAATGTTGTAGGTTGTTTTCTAGTGTTGTTTTTTGGGAATTTTATTCAAAAAGTATTATTTAGATTTAATTTTTTTAATTAACTCTTTACTTTTTTTAATATATCCATAATCATCTTTTTTGTCGCTAGCTATATCAATTACATAGTTCGCAGTAGATATAGACCCATCCAAGTTTCCAAGCTTATTTAGAATTCTTGCTTTGTGATATGACATCCAAAATGCATCAGGTCTTTTATCAATAGCTATGTTAATCCATTCTAAAGCCAATTCAAATTCTGAAGTGTTATCAACTAAAAATTTAGCACCATTGTAATAGTCATTTGCTGAAGGACCTTCGTTTAATAAATCCATATAATCTTTTTGTAGTTTTTTAGCTCCTTGAGATTTCACATCAATACTAATTTTTGTATTCGCCCATTTCATGGTCATTATAGTACTAAAAGATTTAAATGTCTCAAAATCTATAGTGAAAGATTCTGTAAAATTTTCTGTCTGGTTAGCTTCTACAGTAATACTACAAACTTGCTTTTCTTTATCGTATTCTCCAGATCCCCAAAGTTCAGTTTCTTTATTTAAAAGTATTTGCCACTCACCTTTTCCAGGAATAGTAAAGAGAGAATAACTCCCTTTTGGGACTTCTTTACCACCAAAAATACAGTCATTTTCAAAAGTTATCTTTGTAGCTTTATTGGCTCCTGTTCTCCAAATTTTTCCAAATGGAACTAATTCTCCAAATATTTCTCTTCCTTTTACTCCAGGTCTTGAGTACTCAACTATCACATTGGAAACACCAACTTCTTGAGAAATCGTAGCAGTTGGGCTTGGCTTAGGAGTTTTAATCTGAGAATAAAAGCTGTTGCAACACAGAATTGCAGTCATTAGAATCAATTTTTTCATTATTTATGTATTTAGATTTCAAATTTAAAAGTTTTATCTTAATTATTTCAAATTAGAATAAATAAAAAATTGGTTAACAATCGTCATAAAACTGGAAAAATAGGGGAACAAAAAGCATTAGATTTTTTGATGGAAAATAACTATGAAATTTTATTTTCAAATTGGAGATTTCAAAAGTGTGAAATTGATATCGTAGCAAAAAAAAATAATGAACTTATTTTTGTTGAGGTTAAGACAAGAACAAGTTCCCTTTTATCTGAAGAAAACCTAATTTCTATTTCTCAACAAAAAAGAATAATTAATGCTGCAGACCATTTTGTCAAACAAAATGAATTAGATTATAATATTAGATTTGACATGATATTTGTTGAAAGATCTTTAAATTCTTTTAAATTAACGCACTTTAAAGAATTTTTTAAACCCACAATTGATTAGACTTAATAAATATATTTCAAATTCAGGAGTATGCTCAAGAAGAGAAGCTGACGTTTTAATCTCAGAAGGAAAAATTAAAATAAATAACCAAGTTGTTACTGCCTTAGGAACGAAAGTTAATAAAGAGGATATTGTAATCTATAATGGAAAAATACTCAAAGCTGAAAATCATAAATATATATTAATTAATAAACCCAAAAATTGTATAACTACCGTTAAAGATACCCACGAAAGAAAAACAGTGATGGATATAATTGAGGGTGTTTGTGATGAACGCCTTTACCCTGTAGGGAGATTGGATAGAGACACTACGGGTTTATTATTGATGACAAACGATGGGGAACTAACCACAAGATTAACACACCCAAGTTTCGGGATTAAGAAAAAATATGTAATTCAATTAGAAAATAGTATTCACCCAGACTCTTTAAAAGAAATGGTAAAAGGAATTCAATTAGATGATGGAGAAGTAAAATATGACGATGTTATATACGGCAGGCAACAAACAGACAGAACACAACTGATTGTGACCCTTCATTCTGGAAAAAATAGAGTTATTAGAAGAACAATGGAATATTTTGACAAAACGTTACTTCATTTAGACAGAATAGAATTTGCAGGAATAAAAAAAGGCAATTTGCAAAGGGGAAATTGGAGATTTTTAGACCCTAAAGAAGTTGGGTATCTTAAAATGACGAAATCTCGTTAAGTATATATTTACATGCATTTTGTTCAGCTGATTTTTTAGATGAACCATTACCTTTGCCTATAATAGTTTCTCTTTCTAAAATTGTGGAACTGAACCATATTTTTTCCGTATTATCATCACGTATAGTGTTGAAACTAATTTTCGAGCCTTTCTTTTGATACATCATCAAAACTTCACTTTTATAGTCTTGATTTTCTAAAATAATTTTATCAATGTCTAAATTTGATTTTAATATGAAATCTTCAATACTTTTTTTTGCTTTTTCAATTCCTAAGTCTATTAAAATAGCACCATACAGGGCTTCAAAAGTATTTCCTACTAATGATTTATAACTATTTGAACTTTTTTGATAAAGAATAAACTCTTGAAGACCTAAGTCCTGTCCAATTTTGTTCAAATTTTCCCGGCTTACAATTTTAGCTCTTAGCTGAGTTAAATAACCTTCATTATCATTAGGATAAATATCATACAAATAATTAGCGACGGTTAAAGATATAAATGCATCTCCAAGAAATTCTAACCTTTCATTATCAAGATTATTTTTCTGTATATTTTTATATGAACTATGTGTAATTGCCTCGAGATATAAACGTTCATTAACAGGCTTAACGCCTAGTTTAAGGGCTAAGAAATTTAAAAATTTTTCGGATAATAGAGAAGACTTCTTTTTTTTAAAAAAAAAACTAATCATTGTATTCTTTAACAATAATAGATGAGTTGTGACCCCCAAATCCAAAAGTGTTACTTATAGCAGTTTTAACAGTTCTTTTTTGAGCCTTATTCAATGTTAAATTTAGATTATAGTCTATATTTTCATCTTTGTTTTCAAAATTAATTGTAGGAGGTATAATATTATTTTCAATAGCCTTTACACAAGCAATGGCTTCTATAGCTCCTGCTGCACCTAATAAGTGACCTGTCATTGACTTAGTACTACTAATATTTAAATTAAAGGCATGTTCACCAAAAACTTTTTTAATTGCCAGTGTTTCTGCGATATCTCCTAAAGGAGTAGACGTTCCATGAACGTTTATGTAGTCAATATCTTCTGGGATCATTCCAGCATCTTCTAATGCAAGTTTCATAACGCTTATTGCTCCCCTTCCTTCAGGATGTGGGGCTGTAATATGATGGGCATCAGCTGTCAGCCCTCCTCCGGCAACTTCTGCATAAATTTTAGCTCCTCTTTTTTTTGCATGCTCTAACTCTTCAAGAATTAAGCACCCTGACCCTTCCCCAAGTACAAACCCATCTCTAGTTGAATCAAATGGCCTGGATGCAGTTTTGGGGCTATCATTCCTAGTTGATAATGCTTTAAGAGCATTGAACCCTCCAATTCCGGCAATATTTACACCAGCTTCGGAACCTCCAGTTACAATAAAATCTGATTTTCCAAGCTGAATCAACATCAAAGCATCAATAATAGCATTTGTTGATGAAGCACATGCAGAGACGGTAACATAATTAGGTCCACGTAATCCGTGTTTTATAGAAATATGCCCAGCAGCAATATCGACTATCATCTTAGGCACAAAAAACGGATTAAATCTTGGTGATCCGTCTCCGTCTTTGAAATTAAAACACTCCTCTTGAAATGTCCCCATTCCTCCAATTCCAGAACCCCAGACTACTCCAGCTCTATCTAAATTTACTTTTTCTAAGTCTAATTTTGAGTCTAAAATCGCTTCATCTGCAGTAGCAAGAGCATAAATAGAAAAAAGATCTAATTTTCTAGCCTCTTTTCTATCCATTATATCCAAAGGATCGAAATTTTTAACTTCGCAGGCAAATTGAGTTTTAAATAAAGCAGTATCAAATTTTGTAATATTTGCTGCACCGCTCTCACCCTTAATAAGGTTTTTCCAGTATTCATCAACAGAATTGCCTACTGGAGTTAATGCACCCATACCAGTAATGACAACTCTTTTTTTATTCATAAAACTAGTTTTGAGACGTAATTATAAGGAGTATTATTTATTCTCCTCAATATATTTTATTGCTTGACCAACAGTTTGAATATTTTCAGCTTGTTCATCGGGGATAGCAATATTGAATTCTTTTTCAAATTCCATAATTAATTCTACGGTATCTAAGGAATCAGCTCCTAAATCGTTGGTAAAACTAGCTTCTGTAGTTACTTCACCTTCATCAACTCCTAATTTATCAACTATAATAGATATAACTTTAGATTGTACGTCTGACATATTATGTTTTTTAATTGTTTTTCAATGCAAATAAATAACTTTTCCTGAATTCAACAAAATTCTTTACTTTAAACTTATTCAACAACTATAGTTGATTAACTACTAATCTATGTCTATATTTCGGAAAACTAAGAGATGAAAGTAGCTTTATTTGCCTCTGGTAGAGGGAGTAATGTTGAAAATATTATTCGATTTTTTGATGGAAATAAAAGAATAAATATTTCACTTATTTGTTCAAATAATAAAAGTAGTGGGGCTATTTTACACGCTAAAAACTATAAAATACCTCATTTTTTTTTAACAAAAGACGATTTATCCAAATCGAAAACGTTGATAAATAAGCTTCATCATGCTAAAATAGATTTATTAGTACTAGCCGGATTTCTTTTAAAAATACCAGCTTTTTTTATCAATAATTTTGATGGAAAAATAATTAATATTCACCCATCATTATTGCCAAAATATGGTGGTAAAGGGATGTATGGAGACAATATTCATAATTTGGTTTTAAGAAACAAAGAAAAAAAAACGGGAATTACTTTTCATTATGTAAATGAAAACTATGATGAAGGGAAGATTATAGCTCAGTTTGAAATCCAAGTAGATAAGTTTGAAACATTAAAATCCATTAAGAAAAAAATAAGTCAAGAAGAATTACTAAATTATCCAAAAATTATAAGTTCGTTTTTAGATGAATAAAATTAAAAGAAAAATACACGAAATAATTTTTGAGGCGGACACTCCAATGGGCAAATTATTTGATATTGCTCTTCTGGTTATGATTTTATTAAGTGTTGCAGTAGTGATGCTGGAAAGTGTAGAGTCTTTTAGAAACGAATGGGCCTGGCTCTTTGAAATTTTAGAATGGACATTTACCTTTTTATTTTCTTTAGAATATCTACTCAGGATATTTTCTGTTAAAAATCCTTTTAAATATATATTTAGCTTTTATGGTATAATAGATTTATTATCCTTAATTCCGTCATATATTGGTATTGGCATAGGTACAAATAATATTTCATCAATTAAAAGTATTAGGACCGTAAGATTGATTAGAATTTTTAGGATTCTAAAACTCATTAGATACATTAAAGAAGCAGCAGCTTTAAAAAAAGCTTTTATAGCAAGCAAGCAAAGAATTGTTGTTTTTCTTTTTGTGGTATTTTCAATAGTGGTTTTAATGGGAACCATAATTTATATGTTAGAAGATCCAAAAGATGGCTTTACATCCATTCCAAGAAGTATTTATTGGGCAATTGTAACTCTTACCACTGTTGGATATGGAGATATTGCTCCTCAAACTCCATTAGGACAGTTTTTTGCTTCTCTTATCATGATTTTAGGATATTCTATTATTGCAGTTCCTACTGGAATGATTTCTGTAGAATTATCCAAAACTTCACTAAACACAAAAAACTGTAGCTCTTGTTCTTTAGACAACCATGAAGATGATGCTTTATTTTGTAAAAAATGTGGTGAAGAACTTAGCCCTAATAACTGATGAAGATTAACTTATACACAGACGGCTCAGCTAAAGGGAATCCCGGCAGGGGAGGATATGGATTAGTTTTAATTTCTGGGAAACACTACAAAGAAATTTCACAAGGATTCAGACACACTACTAATAACCGAATGGAACTATTGGCAGTAATTGTAGGTTTGGAACATCTAAAAAGTAAAGAGTGTGATGTTTTAGTTTTTTCAGACTCCAAGTATGTTGTAGATTCAGTAGAGAAAAAATGGGTGTTTCAGTGGGTTAAAAAAGGTTTTAAGGGAAAGAAAAATGCAGATTTGTGGAAAAGGTTTCTACTAATTTATCAAAAACATAATGTTTCATTTCAATGGGTCAAAGGTCACGCAGGCCACCCTGAAAATGAGAAATGTGACCAATTAGCTGTTGAGGCATCTGATCATAAAGAATTATTAATTGACAAAGGCTATGAACATTCTATAAATTCTAATTCCATGTTTTAATAATGAAAGCTATCCAGCTAATTAAATACGGGTCATCTAAAGATTCATTTTTATCGAAGAATGTACCATTACCAATTTTGAGTAAATAAAGATGATGTACTTATAAAAGTGCATGCATTCGGAATTAATTTTGCAGATATAATGGCTCGAAAAGGCCTTTATAAAGCATCTCCAGCACTTCCTGCTGTTCTAGGATATGAAGTTGTTGGAATTGTAGAAAAAACTAAAAATCCTCAATACAAAAATTTAATTGGGAAAAGAGTATTAGCATTGACAAGATTTGGTGGTTATGCAGAATATGCAGTTACAAGTGCATTAGCCTTGATTGAAATACCAAATACCTTAAAAAATGGCATAGCTCTAGCATTAGCTACGCAGTACTGTACTGCTTTGTTAGCATTAAAAAAAACTTCTTTACAAAAAGATGATTTAGTATTAATTCATTCAGCATCTGGTGGAGTTGGAACCGCTTTAACCCAGCTTGTAAAACAAAAAGGTTGTAAAATAATTGGACTAACAAGATCTGAATCTAAAATACCTTACTTGAAAAGTAATGGAGTTGATTTTCCAATTGACACTTCAAAAAAAGATTATAAACTACAAATTCAACAAATATTTCCAAACCAAAAAATTACATCAATTTTTAATTCTGTTGGCGGAAAAACATTTAAAAAAGACATTCAGTTATTAGAAAATGGTGGAACTTTAGTATTCTTTGGTATTTCTGATAGAATAAATCAAAAGAAAGGGCTTTTCCAAACACTATTGCAAATGCTGAAAATTGGAAAAATTCATCCAGCACTTCTTATTTTGAAATCACAAACCATTGTAGGATTAAATCTTTTAGAAATAGCTGATAAAAAACCTCAACAACTTTTAGAGGCATTAAAAGAGTTAGTTACTTTACAAAATAGTAATGTTATAAAACCTATTGCTTTCAACAAATTTACTTGGGAAGAAATTTCAAAAGCCCATTATGGAATGGAAAATGCTCAATTTACAGGGAAAACGTATATTAATATTATAGATTAATGAAAAGAGTTTTTGTTGTTTTTTTAATTTTTATTATTGGTGCTGGGATTATAATTTTTTTAAATCTCGATTGGCAGAATAATAAAAAGTTACCAGTTTTTCAACCTAATGATATTAATCCAGAGTTAGTAGATTCTTCATTACATGGCAGAGGAAGAGGTATTAATGGTGGAGATCATTCCATTTCTAACTTTAATCTTTTAGATCAACTCAACAGAAAGGTTACTAAAAAAGTGATGAAAAATAAAATTGTTTTAGCTGATTTTTTCTTTGTATCCTGCCCTTCTATTTGCCCCAAAATGACCAATAACCTTTTAAAAATTCATAACTATTATAAGACAGACAGCTCTATTTTAATTTTATCTCATACTGTTTGGCCAGAGTTAGACAGTGTTTCTGTTCTTTTTAATTATGCTGAAAAATATAATGTTAATCATGAAAATTGGAGGTTTTTAACCGGAAGCAAACAAGAGTTATACAGACTAGCACGACAAGATTATCTTGTGGTTCCAGATGTAAATGACCCAAATTTCCAACATGGAAGCGCAGCTGACTTTATTCATACTGAAAATATTGTTTTAATTGATCAAAAGCAAAGAATAAGAGCTTTTTATGACGGAACCGATGAAGTTCAAATGCAGCAAGCAATCCAAGATATAGAGATACTAAAGAAGCTAGATAACTAAAAATATTTTTTTAATTTTTTTGTCAAGTAATAGAATGGAATAGTATCTAAAAGAGCTATCATTAGTTTAAAAATATATCCTGATATTATAAAGTAGAACAAAGAATGAGTTAAATCTCCGTTAATATTTTTTGGTAGTCCATCTACAACAAAATGTGTTATTAATATAACAGCTATGCTATCTACTAATTGACTAATCAATGTAGACACATTGTTTCTAAGCCAAAGTTTCTTATCACCAGTTTTTTCTTTCAAGTAATGAAATATTTGAACATCAATAAATTGAGCACTTATATAAGCAATCATAGATCCTAAAGTTGCTCCCATACTTAATTTTCTTATGTGATAAAAAGCATAATCAGGATGAATATAAACTTCATTATTATTTATTTTATAAAGCGGAGAATTGTTTAAAATTTCATTGGGGGGGTCTAGCGCACCGGCAATCCAAATAAAAAATAAAACCCAAAGATTAAGAACTAGCCCCATCCATACTACCCAATTAGCTCTTTGTTTCCCATAAAGCTCACTTATTAGGTCTGTACATAAAAAAGTGATTGGGTAAGGAAGGACTCCAATTGCAATTACAAATGGAATGTCATAACCTAAAAACTCAAACGAATAGTCAATAAATTTTGAGGTTCCTAGTATATTCAGTAGGGTTATTGAACCCAAGAATAAACCAGATAATATTAGAAATATTACAGCTTTATTTTTTTCTTTTTTATCTAATGAAGTGTTGTTCATTTTTTTTAAGCTAGTGATTAAATTTACCTTAAAATATAAAACTTATATGTATTTTTAAATAATAGTTTTCAAAATATAAATGATAAAAATAGCCTCCATTCAAACCAATATTTTCTGGGAAGATCCTAAAACCAATAAGCGGGAGTACGATAAATTATTTCCTTCTTTAGAAGCTTTTGACTTAATAATTTTACCAGAAATGTTTACAACTGGGTTTTCAATAAGGGCTAATAAAATTGCTGAAAACAGCTCTGGAGAAACACTTTCTTGGATGCAGCAACACTCTAAAAAACTTGACACGTGTATTGTAGGCAGTTTGCCAATAAAGGAAAACAACAAATTTTATAATAGGCTTTATGTGGTTAAACCTAATGAAGTCCAGTACTATGATAAAAGATATCTTTTTTCAATGGCAGACGAAGACAAACACTTCTCAAGGGGAGAAAAAGAACTTATTTTTGAAATAAAAGGCTGGAAAATAAAACCATTGATTTGTTATGATTTGAGGTTTCCAGTTTGGAGTAAAAATAAGCATAAAAACAAGGAATTTAGTTATGATATTTTAGTGTATGTAGCGAATTGGCCTGCCGCCCGATCGGATGCTTGGAAAGCTCTTTTGAAAGCTAGGGCCATTGAAAATGCATCATATGTTATAGGGCTAAATAGAATTGGTAAAGACAATAATAAAATTGATTATGATGGTTCTTCAAGAGTTTTTAATTTTCAAGGAAATAGAATAGATAAATTTGAGGCTAATAATTTTCATATTGAGAAAAGTATTTTTATAAAAACAGAACTGAATACATACAGAGAGAAATTCCCAGTTTTACAAGATGCAGATGATTTTAATCTTCTTTAGTAAAGTCCCATTGAATATTTAAAGTCCAATTTTTTTTGAGTTTTAGAACTTCTTGATAAATAAAAATTGGCTCTGGTAAAATCCTATTAACTAAATCGCCCTTAGACCAGTATCCATTCCCATCTAGGTCTGCAATTATCTTTATTTTATAATCACCTGGATAACATCTTAAAATAGTAGTGTCTAATTTTTCACCATTAATATTAAATTGCTTAACAACCTCTTCGTTTTTTAAAATTTGTAAGATTGAATTTTCAAATGGAAGATTGAAAACATTTAGCTCTAAAGAGGACAAATCGTCATCCTGAAGTAAACTAAAATTCACAGCACTTGTATCCTCTTTTGATTTTTTTAGCCCATCTATACTACTTGGGAAAAGAGTCATTTTATAGTTTTTATGTTCTTCCATTGGTAAAATTGTAAGATAGTTTTCACTATACTCAAACCTTGAATTAATATTTATAGAATCAGCCATTATCTTTATAAGCGAGCTATCAAACCCTTTGATAAATTGATTAAAATCTAGTGTATATCCAAATTTTGATTCTAGTGTTTTGTCTTCATGTTTTTTATAAGAAAGTTTTGAATTAACAGGTTTTTTTAAATCTACAGCAACTCTTAATGTATCATAAAACTTATTAGGAGAAGAAATAATTATCGTGTGTTTTTTTAAAGTATCTGAGAAATAAAAATGATGTTTATTTATTATTCTATTTGAGTAGTAAGTTTTATTAGTTGTTATATCAATAACAGTGCATGAGTCAGTGGGGGTATTAAACTCTAACTCTAGATGCCCTAAATTATTGAACTTCACCTTGTCCAAAGAAGCGCTCTTTTGAGGCTCATAGTTAATAATATTTTTAAATCCTGAGCTATCTTTAATAAAAATAGTATCTAGTAAGAACCCATGAACTTCTGTTGTTGTATCTAATATAAGATTGTCATTTTCATCAATAAAAGAAGACATTAAATATTCCCCTTTTTTAATATTATCTATTTTAAATTCTCCATTTTTATTTGAATAAGTTTTATAAAAAAAATCACTATTAGAAATACTTACAAGTTTAACTAAAGAATTTTCTAAAATACTTTTTTCAGGATACTTAACGACCTGTCCGCTTATGCTCCCAGAATCTAAATAATATCCAGTTGAAATAATATAATTAAAGGAACTTATTTTATTAGACTCGGTCATATCTGTTATTGAATTAAGAAATAAAAATGAGTATGTTGTATTTGATGTCAAGGAATCTTCCCATTTGATTTCTAAATTTTTCTTGTCTTGAATAACCTCAATATTTTTAATTTCAGGATTAGTTATAAATCCTTTATTACCATCAATAAACTGAACATTTTCATTAAATTTTAATAAAATTGAGGACTGATTAAAGTTTATAATTTCTTTAGTAGAGTCTATTATCAATATTGGAGCATTTACATCCTTTTCACCACCTGTCAAAGCGGTTTGTTGAGCACAACTAACTAAAAAGGACAATATGAATATGAATAAATACTTCAAACTAATTCTAGGATTAAATTATTAATTGACTTTAAATTCATTTCATCAATTTTATTAAAAGCATTAATTTTGTCATGATCAATATCTAGTATATAAGTAATTACTCCTTTTTTGTTTTTAATTGGGATTACAATTTCCGATTTTGATTCTTTATTGCAGGCAATATGACCTTCAAATAACTCAACATTGTCAACTATTATTGATTTTTCTTTATCCCAAGATTTCCCACACACACCTTTACCTTTTGGGATTTTCACACAGGCAACTGGGCCTTGAAATGCATTTAATATAAGACAATTACCCTCAACTTTATAAAATCCTACCCAAAACCAATTAAAATTATTTTTTAACAATGCAGTTATATTTCCTAAATTGGTAAAAGTAGGAACTGAATAATCTATGATATTATCGATGTCTTTAAGAATGTTTTTATATAAGTTAGATTTTTGTTTCACCTTTAAATAATTAAACAAAAATAACCTCATCTATTAGATATGCAATTTTTTTTATTTTTACACATTAAAATCTTTTATGGCAGGACATAGTAAATGGGCAAATATTAAGCACCGAAAGGCTGCTCAAGATAATAAAAGAGCTAAGGTTTTTACTAGAGCAATTAAAGAAATAACAATTGCAGCTAGAGATGGAGGTGGAGAATTGGACACTAATCCTTCTTTGCGATTGGCTGTTCAAAATGCAAAAGGCGCCAATATGCCAAAAGACACTATTGAGCGCGCTATTAAAAAGGGAATTGGAGGAGAAGGCGCTAATTTAGTTGAAATCACTTTTGAAGGTTACGCTTCCAATGGAATAGCTGTATTTGTTGAAGCAACTACCGACAATAATAACAGAACAGTAGCATCAGTTAGATCAATATTCAATAAGTATAGCGGGAATTTAGGGACCAATGGGTCTCTTGGTTTTCTATTTGAAAGAAAAGGAATATTCACTTTACAAAAAGAGACTATTGAGATAGAAGAGTTAGAAGAACTAGAGATGGATTTAATTGATTTTGGGTTAGAAGAATTAACTGCTTTTGAAGATGAAGTAATTATTCAAACTTCATTCGATGATTATGGCAAAATGCAATCTCAATTAGATGATAAAAAATTGATAGTTAGTAATGCAGAACTTCAAAGAATTCCAGTTGACACTACAAAACTAGCTCTTGATGATGCACAAAAAGTAATGAAATTAATTGATAAAATGGAGGAAGATGATGATGTCAATGCAGTTTATCATAATCTTGAAATTACAGAAGAACTAATAAACTCACTTTAGTTTAATTATAAAATAAACTAGTGTAGTGCTAAACTCCTTAGCGGGAGTATTAATTCATACTAATATTTAACCACATTAATTCTCTTTATAACATCGCTATAAGAAACTTTAAGTAAGTAAATCCCTCTTGGATAATCTTCGATATTTAAACTTCTACTATTAGTTGAGCGTATAAATTTACCAGTAAAATCATAAAGCTGTAAATTAATTTCACCAGCATAATTATCTAATTTTATATTGACAATATTATTAGTTGGATTAGGAAAAACAGTCAGGCTAGATGATTTATTTACAATAACACCATTAAGACTGTTAAAACAATCGGATGAATAGTTGCAATTCTCACTAAAAAAATGATTGGAATCAAAATAAAAATTAGAATTATTTATCCAATTTGTATTTGAATATGAAGAGTCATCTACTTCAATACAAGTAAGGTTAGAATTTCCTTGAGCAAAAACCCTTGTGATGATTAGTATTATTATCATTTTTTAAGTTTAAACAAGACAAAAAATTAGAATCAAGATAAATCACTTCTAATAAAGAATTATTACTTAAATCAATACTTGTAAGATAATTATTAAAACACCAAAATGTTTTTAATGCTATATTCTGAATTACATCTAAGCTATCTATGAAGTTGTCATCTAAATAGAGATATTCAAGTTTTGTACTACTTCTTAAGTCTATATTTTCTATAAAATTATAGTTTAAATACAGTGTTTGAAGATTTACACAACTACTTAAATCCACATTTTCTATGAAGTTGGTATCTAAATCTAAATATTCAAGAGCTATACAATTACTTAAATCAATAGTATCTATTAAGTTATCAGAACAAAGAAGTTTTTTTAGAGTAGTATTATTAGAAAAATCTAAAGTTGATAGAAAATTATTGTGACAGTCAAGGTATTGTAGACTTGTAAAATCTTCTATTCCAGTTAAATCTGAAATAAAATCATTAAAAATAATAAGTGAATCAACTGTACTAATACTAGCAGTAGTTACTGAATCATTGTCAGCTATACCGTCTCCCATACCATAAGATTCTAATAAATCTTCAAAAGTGTCATCCGGAACGTAAGTTTTTTGTTGTCCTTTGGTTGAAATTCCGATTATTATTGTGATTGTGAATATTAAATATTTCATGAATTAATAATTAGTTATTAAGTATTTAAGTAATGGGTTTATTAAACTATGAAAAGAATAATTTAAAAAAATACTAAGTACTTTCTTTTTCATTGATATTTCCTTTTTCAGATAGTAAAATTGCCAAAGGCCTTGTGGAGTCTATTTCAGAGAGTATTATAATAATTACAACAGTGAAAGGAACACTTACAATCATACCCGTTGTGCCCCAGATTAGCCCCCAAAACATTAAAGATAAGATACTTAATAGCGGACTTATATTCATAGAATTACCTAGCCATTTTGGCTCAATAAAATTCCCAATTATTACTTGAACAGATCCAACTACGAATAAAATAATAAAAGCATTGGAGAAGTCACCAAATTGAAGCATTGAAAAAACTACCGGAAATAAAGTTGCAAGTAAAGAACCTATTGTAGGAATAAAGTTTAAAATAAAAATTAAAAACGCCCAAAATATGGCAAAATTTAAATCACAAATATAGAAGACAACAAAGCTAATTAACCCAGTTATAAAGCTAGATATAGTTTTAATCCCTAAATATTGCGCAACTGACCATTCTATTTTATTAAGTGTCTTATTTAAGTTGTTAACGTTTGAAGACGAGTTTGCAAAGTATTGTTTTAGTTTATTATCAAAGTGGAGCTCCTCAATAAATATAAATACTGTAAACATTAAAATCATCAAAGTACTACTTATGATATTTGAAACGGCATCAAAAAGCATTTCTGCTAGCCCAGAAATACTGATTTCAGTATATTGTGTTTTAATATAGGATTGCACATCGATTTTAAATTTATCATTAATAATAGTGACTAAATCTGTTATATTTTTATCATAATCATGATGGGATTCAATAATTGAATTAAAACTTGATAAAATTAGCTGAGAAAAAAAATAAAGAATTCCAAAAATAAAAAAAGCAGTAAAGACCTTCTTTAATTGATCGGGAATCCATCTACCATATACTGGTATTTGTTGAGAAAAAGTGGTAAAAACTCTAATGGTAAACCATAAAAGAAGTGCAAAAATAAATGGAATGAGGATAGACTGTCCATAAATTAATATGATAATTACACCTGAAAAGCCTATTATATATTTAGAGAAGTTATTCAAGTTATTTTAAGTTAAATATAGTATATATACTATTGTCTAATACAAACAACATAATTTTATAAGGTTATTTATTAGATGTAACTAAGTTATGAAAATGCTATTTTTGGTGTTTAGTAATAAATCTAAATAGTAATTTTTTAAAAAAAAGTGACCCCGGAAGGATTCGAACCCTCAACCCTCAGAGCCGAAATCTGATATTCTATCCAGTTGAACTACGGAGCCATTTCAAACAAAAATAGTTTATTTGTAATAATTATTTTAATATTTAGTTAGTTTGTATAATATGAAAAGGATTTTATATACTTTACTTTTTTTAAATCAATTTATTTCATTAATAAATGCACAAGATTTTTCCGTTGGAACTTGGAGAGATCATTTGCCATATTCAAAGTTTACTCAAGTGGCTTCAGTTGGGAGATATAATCTATGCTGCAACTCAATTTTCATTAGTAGAATTTGATAACTCTACCAATGAGATAACGAAATTAAGTACTGTAAATGGATTAAGTGAAATTGGTATTACCTGTATTAGTGCTAATAAATCTCAAAATGCCTTATTAGTTGCTTATAATTCTAGCAATATGGACCTAATTAAAAATAGTGAAATTATTAATATTTCTTCCATTATTAACAGCTCCATAATTGGAGATAAAACCATTTACAATCTTTATAGTCATAGTAAATATATATATGTATGTACAGGCTTTGGAATAGTAGTTGTGGACCTCGATAAAGAAGAAATTAAAGACACTTATATAATTGGAGCTTTAAGTTCTCAACTAAAAGTAAAAGACATTCATATTTCTAATGATACAATATATGCTTTGACAGAAGATGAAATAAAGTATGCACCTTTAAATAATGGTTTTTTATCCAACTCCAGTGTATGGAGTTCGCATGATTTGCCAAATGGTTCTCAGATTGATCAACTAGAATCTTTTGGAAATGATTTTTTTGCTTTTGGAAGCTCTAAAACAATTTTTAAATACTCTAATAATCAATGGGATACTTTAATTTATCAACCAAATGAAAGTCTTAGAAATTTTAAAGTAATCAACCAAGATTTAATTATTTGCTCACTAAATTCTATTGAAATTTATGATCAAAACTTACAGCTCCTAAATGAATTTTTTGCTTATGATGCAACTACATACATGTCCCCTAACGATATTATTAAAGAGGATGGATATTACTGGATAGCGGACAATAAAAAAGGGTTTAATAGATTTTCTGAAAATTGGGAATCTGATCCAATTGTTAATGGTGGACCTTTTTCAAATGATTGTTTTCATCTTGTCATCAAAGGGAGATCAATTATATGTTGCTTCTGGAAGAACAGATGGAACTAATTGGAATAAAACATATAATACGAATGGAATTTATCGATTTAAAAGTTCTTGGACTACCTACAACCGAACTACTAACTCCATTATGCAACAAGAAATAGATACAATTTCTGATATTGTTTGGGTAACGCCAAACCCTAGTGATCCAAATAAATTTGTTGCCTCGTCTTGGTCTGGAGGACTACTTTCTTTTAATAATAATGATCTAGAAGAAAGATTTACATTTCATAATTCTTCACTCCAAACTAGAATTGGCGGAAATGGTTATTTTGTTTTTGCTGGTGCAACAAGTTTTGATAATAAGGGGAAACTTATGGGTTTCAAATTCTTTTACTTCATCTCCTTTATCAGTTAAAACTCTTGACGGTAGTTGGAAATCCTTTTATTGCGGAGGGGTAGCAACTAACAAGTTATGTACGGATCTAATTATAGATGAACAATACGGATTCATATGGATGGCAATAAAATCAGTTGGAATTTTAGTATATGACTTTAATCAAACTCCCCTCGATGAATCGGATGATCAATATAAAATTATTGGCAGCGGCAGTGGAACAGGATCATTACCAAGTACTTTTGTAAATACTTTAGCAATAGATAGAGATGGAGAAATATGGATTGGAACGGATCAAGGCCCAGTAATATTTTACAGCTCATACCCCATTATGAATGAACCAACTTATGATGCGCAAAAAATATTGATAGAACAAGATGGAACCTTACAATACCTATTAGAAAACGAAAGAATAACAGACATTGAAATTGATGGAGCTAATAGAAAATGGATTTCAACTGATGGAGGAGGAGTATTTTTACTATCTGAAGAAGGTACACAAACTATATATTCTTTCTCAAAAAATAATAGCCCACTTTACAGCGACGTAATAAATTCTTTGGCCATTAATGACAATACTGGTGAAGTTTACATGGGATCTCCAGATGGGATTATAGGGTTTAAATCTACTGCCACCTCGTCAAATATTCAGTTTAAAACTTTGGAAGTTTTTCCAAATCCAGTTAGACCAGAATATCAAGGAAATATTGCCGTAAGAGGGATGATGAATAATTCAGAGGTTAAAATTGTTAACGCAAGTGGATTCCCAGTTAAAACAGTTTTTTCTAACGGAGGCCAGGCAATTTGGGACGGATTAGACAATAACAATCAACAAGTAGGAAGTGGCGTTTATTACTTTTTAGCAACTTCAGAAGATGGGTATTCAAAGGCTAAATCAAAGGTTCTTATAATAAGATAGTTTTAATCTTTAAAGTGTGAATATCTATCTTTTCTTCTCATTTTTATTGTTTAGTTTACATCTATTTTTGAATTATGATTTGGTTAGATATTGTTTTATTAGCTCCTTTGTTGTGGGGAGCATATAGTGGGTTTAAAAAAGGACTGGTAGCACAAATATTAGGGCTCTTAAGTTTGTCTGCTGGTGTCTGGATAGGGACTCAGCATCAAGAACTGGTAGAATTCTTGGTTATCGATAAAGTACAGGTTAAGTATCTATCAATTATATGTTTTGTAATTCTATTTTTTAGCACTTTAATCATTGGGGCAATACTTATTAAAATTATAGAAAAGTTCATCAACTTAGTACAGCTAAAATTTCTAAATAAAATTGCAGGAGTAGTTCTTGGAATATTTAAGGTTTTATCGTTTTTAATAGTAATAGTTTTTATGATTGAAAGCTGGGATTCTCATAGTTTCTTAATTAAAAAAAAGATAAAAACCACATCCATTATTTATCCGATTTTTAAAAATATAGGAGATTTAATTTTGCCTAAGCTCAAAGATCAAAATATTTTAGATCACTTACCGAATCAAAATATTTTAACTATATAATTTAAACTTTAACTACCTTTGAAAGGTGTATTTTTCAGACTTACCAGGACAAGAGACTACTAAAACTCAATTAACAGATTTATTTAAATCTAATAAGGTTCCTCATGCCCTTTTATTGACCGGGTTAGAGGGTTGTGGACATCTACAATTAGCGCTCTCTTTTTCTGGACTCTTACTTTGTGAGAATCCAAATGAAACAGACTCATGTAAAAACTGTTCATCATGTAAAATGTTTGAAAAATTTCAACATCCAGATTTACATTTTTCATTTCCAATTCATCTTTCAAAAACAGAACATTCAGAAATATCAGATGATCAAAGAGCTTCATTTATAGAGATCCTAAAAGATTTCAAATGCTTAGGAAAAAAAACCTGGTATTCTAAAATGGGTAATGAAAATAAGCAAGGGGTTATTGGAGTTAAAGAAAGTCAATCAATTCTAAATAAACTTAACCTTAAATCATTTTTTGGAGGTCGTAAACTTCTTATTATGTGGATGCCTGAGCTAATGAATGTTCAAGCTGCCAATAAGCTCTTAAAACTAATTGAAGAGCCGCCCCAAGAGACTTATTTTATTTTTATTTCTAATGATCAATCAAAAATTTTACCTACTATAAATTCTAGACTTCAAAATATTAGTGTCCCTAAAATGATCGATACTGAGATTGCTACATTTTTAAAAACTAATTTTCAATTAGACTCTGCTTTAGCTGAAAAAATTGCAATTAATTCAAACGGAAATTTAAACAAAGCAATTTGCGCTCACCTAGAATCAGGTAGTTCCGAACTAAACAGGTCTCTTTTCGTTAACTGGATGCGACTTTGTTACTCAAGAAATATTGCGGACACTATAGACTGGGTCAACGAATTTTCTAAAATAGGACGAGAACAGATTAAAGATTTTATTAGCTATGCTTTAGAAATGTACAGGCAATGTATTCTTGGTAATTTCAAACTTTCCATGAAAGGATTAAATGAAAGTGAAGAAAGTTTTTTAGAAAAATTTAAGCCATTTGTAAATCATAAAAATATTTCGGAAATTAATTCAGTAATGAATGAAGCATATTATCATTTAGAGAGAAATGCAAATCCAAAAATTTTAATGCTTGATGTCTCATTGCAGCTTTACAAATTATTAAGAAAATAAATAACCTAATATTTTATATACAATTCATGAGACTAAATTTTTTTATTGCCATAGGAATCTTAAGCTTATTTGTTAGTTGTAAGGATGAAGATATATTATTCAATGAATATATTGAAATTAGTAATTCCCAGCTTTCTTATTTAGATACAATTGTTTTTCAAACAAATATTTTAGATACTTCTAATACTCACAATATATTTTTACAGCTGAGAACTTCCACAGATTATAAATGGTCAAATATGTTTGTTTTCTCAGAAATAAATTTTCCAAATAGTAAAACAAGGACAGATACTTTCGAAATAATTTTAATGGACAAAAAAGGACATTGGAAAGGAAATAAATCTGGTATTATGGTCAATTATAATTATTCTCTTTATAAGAACATTAAGTTTCCAATAAAAGGAAAATACAAATTTAGATTTGTTCAAGCAATGAGAGATACGGTCTTGAAGGAAGTTAAAAATTTAGGATTAAAAATAACAAAGCCCATAAAAAAGCTTTAATTCTTTAAAGCAATATTATGAAAAACATAATAAATTCTAAATTACCTAATTTAGGTACTAATATTTTTTCTTCTATGTCTAAATTAGCAAGTGAAAATAAAGCAATTAATTTATCTCAAGGCTATCCAGATTTTGAAGTCGACCCTTTTCTTATAAAATTAGTAAACAAGTATATGAATAAAGGCATTAATCAATACGCTCCAATGCAAGGAGCGATAAGATTAAGAGAAGCAATTTCAGAAAAAATTGAAAGTATTTACCATCAGTATTATGATATAAATGAAGAGATTACTGTTACTGCCGGTGCAACTCAAGCAATATTCACTACTATAGCAGCATTTATTCATCCAAAAGACGAAGTAATCATTTTTTCTCCAGCTTTTGACTGTTATCAACCAGCTGTAGAACTTAATGGAGGAGTCCCAGTTTTTATAGAGTTAGAGCCCTCAGAATTTAAAATTGATTGGAAAAAAGTAGAAAAGAAAATTTCTTCTAAAACTAGAATGATTATAATTAATAATCCTCACAATCCGCTTGGGACTATTTTTACAGAACACGATATGAAATGTTTAGAAAATATTTCCCAAAAGTATAATACTTTAATTTTAAGTGATGAGGTTTATGAACATTTGGTATATGACAAAAATGAACATATATCAATTTGTAAATATCCAAAATTATTTAATAATGCAATTGCTACATTCTCATTTGGAAAAACATTTCATATTACAGGATGGAAACTAGGTTATGTTCTGGCGCCAAAACATTTAATGATAGAAATTAGAAAAGTACATCAATTCAATGTTTTTTCATGCAATCATCCAATACAATTAGCAATTGCAGACTATCTCCAAACTCCAGATCACTACTTAAGTCTAAATAGTTTTTACCAAGAAAAGAGAGATTTATTTTTAGAAATAGTTAGTGCTTCAAGATTTAAAGCTATTCCATGTAAAGGAACTTATTTTCAATTGCTTAATTATTCAAATATTTCAGTTATTTCAGATACAGAAATGGCAAAAAAATTAACAATATCAAATGGCATAGCTAGTATTCCTATTTCTGTATTTTCTTTTTATGGAAAAGATGAGCAAAACTTAAGATTTTGCTTTGCTAAAAAAGTAGAAACCTTAAAAAGGGCTGGTGATATTTTAATTAAAATTTAATTATCCACAATTCATTCTTAAGATTTGAGTTGGCTTAAAATATTCTACTTTTCATTTTCAGCTACATTTACTCAAATGAAGCGATTATTATTTTATTTACTAGTGTTTATTGGGTGTAACTCAAATGCTCAAACTATAATAGACGTTTATTGTTACGAGGATAGTTGTTTTCATGAAGTAATAGATCCTGAAATGCTTTTTGTAGAAAGATGGGATACTCTCGCTCAATCCAAATTTTGGAAAACAGTTATTAACACAACAAAAGACACTTGCTTAATTAATATTGCAAGTAATCGAAAAATATTGAACTATATAGAAAGATCAGTTTGGTTCAATCAAACCGAATCTGAAAAAAAAATATTTAAGGATTCTGTAATAGATTATTATTGTTTAGATTCTAATACTAGACTTTATATCACAACGGGAAAAAAAGAATTTTATCAAATTGAGCAAGTTATTCCATCCATTGAAAGTGCAATAAAGATTTTTCAAGAAAACAGTGTTGATCCCTGGTTTGCACAGTCAATATTATTGATAGAAAGCCCTGCACAATTAAAATATTCTTCCAAAGGCGCCTATGGACCATTTCAGATCATGAAAAGAGTGGCTAGAAACATGGGTTTAATTGTAAATAAATATGTAGATGAAAGAAAAGATTTTAATAAATCAGCTTATGCAGCTAGTGAACTTTTGAAAAGAATTTGTATACCTCAAGCCCGTAGAATACTATGTGAAATGGGAGATATTGAACCTATTGAAAGTGAGTTATGGTTTAAATTTTTAGTACTCCATATATATCATGCTGGGGCTAAAAATGTCGAGTCTTTATTAGCACAATTAGACCAACCAATCCAAGGAATGGAATTAATAAAGTGGATGTGGACTAATGAGTATGGAAATTTTAAAAATTCTTCTCAAAATTACTCTCAAATAGCAATTGCTGCTATGTTAACATTAAAAGACATTGTCGTATCAGATTGTAATTATATATTTGATTATAATAATTATAATACGATAGAAAATTAATGAATAGATTTCTAAATTTTCTTTCTAATATATTAATATTAGGATTTGCATCTATTTCTTTTCTTGTCCACAATAAAGATTTTGGAACTGAAATCCCCATGTTTAGAGAATTCACAATTTTTTTCCCTCTTATTATTCTTTTAATTTTTTTATTTAAAGCTTATTCTCGTTGGGGGAAACTGAAATTAGTAAAAAAAAAAGATGGCTTTAACATTTCTCAAATTGGATGGAAAAAAGCTTTTACATATGAGGTTTTACCTTTTTTTATTTTTTTACCATTAAGCTTTATGCTTTTGCTTTTTGTAGAAGACACGACATTTTTTATAATTACTCTTTATTTACTAGTTTTTGAAGGGTTATTTTTTATGAAGGTTGGTAAAAAAGCATTTAAAATGGTTTTAACCGATCAAGCTCTAATAATATTAAACAACAATCAACATTTTATTTTTTGGGCTAAAATAAAAATGATCTCGTTTCAGCAAAAGGGAATGGTTATTTTATTAAAGAACAAAAGACAAATTTATATAGGAGAATCTGATTTTGAAAATTTTTTAATTTGGAAAAAAAAAATTGAAAAAGAGTCGATGTCCAAAGGAATTTATATCCAGAACTAAATCTACTTTATACCACTAACTATTATTGCTTCAAGCTCTCTTAAAAACTTGGATTTTTTAAAGTTTGGAGCATATATATATCCTTGAACAGTAATTACTTTAGAATTATTGCTGCTTAACCAACTGTAACTTATAAAGGGACCTCCCATTTTATCGTTTGTCATTGTCCAGCAACCTTTTAGTAGTCTAACGTATTTGTTATTGATGTGAAAAGAGGTGTCAATAACGCTGCTAAAATCATTTTTTACAGTCTGGATAAATGAGCTACTATCTTTCCCCAACAAGAATTTTTTCCCAATAGAGTCATTTAGGCTAATGATAAAATCACCATCAAACTGATTTTTATTTAAATAGGGGGTTTCATATAAGATTATTCCTTTTTGAATTTCATGAGAACCATTCTGATCTTTTTGAATTTCTAATTTACTCCACCACCAAAAATTTTGACTTTTTTTATTTAGTTTAAACCCTTTTGGAGCTTTAAAATTTAAATCAACAAAATCTTTAAGTACTAGATTTAAGATGTTGTTTTTCGAGAAATTGCTAGTTATTTTTTTGAGATTAAAATCTTTTAAAATTGATTTTACTTCATTGGAATTAGTTTTAAAATAATTAATCGCAGAGTTTTTAGAATTAAATTTTAATTCAATGATTAATTGACCATTAGCCCAAAGATCAGTTTTAATAATTGGAGTTGTTTTTTTTGGATTATAACTCTCAATTTCAACAAAAATAAAACAGTTGTTATTTTTTATGTTTTTTAAAATTTTGTTAGGGACAACGAAATCAGTAATGTATTCCTTTTCATAGGGAAGTGGTGTTGTTTTTACTAAATTTTCAAAGGAATTTTTAATTTGTTGTCCCAAATCATCTTTCCAGTATTTCTTATCCAATGCAAAAAGAATCTCCCCGAAATTATTCTTTGCTTTAGGCTTTAAAAGATTGGGGTTATAATCGCTTCTACAACCTAATAACCAAAATAGGCTTATGAATACTATAACCCTATAGATTATTTTTATATACATACTGTTATTCCGTATGAATAATTAAATAAATCTTTATAAAGATTAGAGTACTTAGAAAAGTTTGTTTGAAAGTAAATTCCAATTTTATTCCAAATTATTGTCAAGTTTCCGTCAAGATAATACCTAGTATTAAAAAAATCATTTCTTATGTTTTGCTGATTCAATATGTTATTTTCAGTAAAGTGAAATTTAGATTTACCTGTTAATAGTAAATGATTAATAAGAACGAATTGTGTTTTCAATCTTTTATTTTGTTTTGGGAATAGCACCCAACTAAGATTTATGGGAACTGTCAAATAATTATGGGTTAAGATATTTTTAGATATATCTTTTTGATTGGAGTTATTAAAAATCATAGTATCGCTATACAATGATAATTCTTGTTGATTCAATACTAATTTTTTTTTCTCAAATCCTATTCCCAAAAACACTTTCAAATATTGTTTTTTAATATTGAAAGACTTTAGGTAGGCATTAATACTTAAGCTTCTAGAGTTTAATTTTTTATAATCGATCTCATTATATTGCACTATCCCATTTATTATAGATTTATAATTTAATTGCATATTCCCTAATGAAAAGCTTAAACGAACTAAATTTTGGTCATCTTTATTTTCGAGAAGCTCTTTTTCAAATCCCCATTCATCTTGATCAAGACTCTTAGAAACAATTAGTACTTTTGATTGCTTTAATTTAAACTTAATAGTGTCGCTAAACTGAGCATTAATTGTAGTGCTTACTAATAATAGAAAGATGAAATTTGTTGAAAAAACAAAAGTTTTTTGGAAAAAATACAAAGTATATTTCATAGATATATGGCAATATCTTGTCATTATTTTAATTTTTCTAATTGGGTTGCTTTTTATTTTATAATTACCTCAATGAAAATGAAGATGATCCAATATAATAACTGTCATTATAAACTTCAATTTCATATTTTCCAGGGCCAATTCCGCCTTCAATTTCATGAAACACACATAAATCCATAGTTTCTTTTTGATAGTTTACAGTTCTTTTAGAACTCATTTCAATTTTCTCTCCATTTGAATTAAGAATATTAATAGGATTTTCAGATTTTAGTGTTTTTTGATTTTCATCAATTATTTTAATATAAATATTTTTATCTCCGGAGTTAGTAAGCTTATTTTCAATTAATGTAAAACAAGCTTTAATCATATTTGTTTTAGAAGCTCTTGTTGTTTCACTTTGAGCTCCAGAACTTCTTATTCTTAAGCCAGAAACCGTAATATTTCCCGTCTGTAAAACAGCTCCTAATGCGACTTTATTTATCAAATCTTTATTTTGTTTTTTATACTTTTCATTTTGATTAGAAACAGTGTTAAGCTTATTAGTCTTTTCTGTAAGTGTATTAGATAAATTTATGTTTAAGGTGTTTAAAGAATCTATAGTATGGATATAATCCCTCATAATCCCTCTAAGTGTTTCTGCTTCTTTATTTAATTTAAAAATTGCTCTCCAGTCTCTTTTAGTTTTACTATTTAGTTTATCAACTTTATCCATTAAATCTTTAATTTTTTCTCTTTGTTGATTGATACTATCGACCACCATAGTATTACTTTCTTCAAGACTATCGTAGGAGAATAGTAATAATTTTAAATTGTCTTTAAGATTTCCTGATTTTGAATTAGATAAAGCATCTTCATTAAGTAACACTTTATTCATTTCGTTATTTTCCAAAAGCAATAAGGATAGCTCTTTGGTGATTTTATAGTTTTGCTTATTTAAATCACTTATCAAGTATCCAGTATATCCTAGAATAAGTATTAATATAAAAATAAAAATTGTAGAATAGTTTCTTTTTGATGATGTATTTTCGTTCATATTAATGATAATAATACAAAGTTAACATATCTTGATTAAAGAATTTATTCAACTTATCTATCCTGATTTTTGTTCTGGCTGCAAACATCAATTGTTGTTTTCAGAAAAATCTATTTGTTCATCATGTCTATCTGAGTTTAGAATGTCTTCAAAAATAAATAATCATCGTTATTATGGAAGAAAATTGATTAACAAAGAAATATATGCAAGTAATTTTTTTAAGAATAAATTGCTCCAAAAAATGATTCATGAGATTAAATATAATGGTAATAAAGGCACTGCTTATGTTTTAGGAATTGAGTTAGGATATTTAATTAAAGATAGTTGTAACTACAAAGAATTTGATTTCATAATTCCAGTACCTACAAGTGAAATTAAAAAATTAAAGAGAGGATATAATCAAAGTGAGCTTATTGCAAATGGGGTTTCAAAAATCATTAAAAAACCAATTCTAATTAATCACCTTTTAAGAGAAAATAATTTAAGATCTCAAATAAATAGTGATAAATATAAAAGATGGAAGAATGTCGATCAGCAATATAAATTAGCAAAACCTTTAATTGAAAATTCGAATATTTTATTAATTGACGACGTTGTTACTACTGGAGCAACAATTAATAGTTGTGTTGAAGCCATTCTTGCAAAAACAAAAAAAATTAAAATTACAGTTGGAGCTTTAGCAGGAAACAAATAATTAAATATTAATTATAAACTGGCTATTGTAATTATCATTGACCCATAATCGATTTAGCAAATGCCTTATTATCTGATTTAATTTTATCGGAATATCTTTTAATATCAACAAGTGGACTAATAGATTTTGAATTAAATATATGATCAAGTAATTCTTTAGCCAGAAGTGGGGCCATCAGAAGAGCTTTACTCCCCATTCCATTTAATGTATATATATTTTTAATCAATGGGTGTTCCCCAATAAAAGGTTTTCTGTCTGGTGTTGTTGGCCTAAAGCCAAAGCTTTGATCTACAATACTAATATCATCAATATTAATAATTTTACTTAATTTTTTCAAAAGATAATTTTTAGCATTATTTGTTATGTGTCTTTTAGAATCTTCGTTACTGTAGGTAGACCCAACAGTAAATATTTTATTTTTTATTGGCAAACAAAAAACTCCGCAATTAATTATTTTCTTTGGTAATACATCTGAAAAAATATTCATTATTTCTCCTTTATTTGGAATCATTGGTAGATAATCAAATATTGGGTTCTTTAATGAGCTTGATCCATCGCACATAATTATATTTTCAAAACTATCATCGCCATAATAAAACATATTGTTTTCTAGTTTAATTTTTAGAGGGTTAAACTTTTCTTTTTTAAGAATATTTCGGGTTTCATATTTATTTTTAAGATATTTTAGAAAAAAATTTACGTTTAAATGGTTGCTTTTAAGAACCTCTCCACTTCCAAAAGCATCATTAATCGGATCTATTTTTTGATGATTTAAATCTATAATTCCCTTTAACTTAATATCGGAGCATCTACCAATCCAATTATTTTGCTCTTGATAAGAGTTGAAAACTCTTATCATACTACAACTTTTATAAAATTTAGTTTTATTTAATGAATCAAATTTTTTGTAGAAATCATCACTAAAGTCATAGAAATCTTTACCATTCCAAGAAAGATTAACTCTTTTTAAAGACATTGGATGCATGATTCCGGCGGCTACTCTAGAACTGGTATTTTTATTGAAATCATCTACTATTTTAAATGTCTTAGTGAGCTTTTCTAATTGTGTTGCTAAAACAGAACCTGTGATTCCTTGACCAACAATTAAAAATTCATATTTCATTTATAATTGAATGTCCTTAAAGCAAATTGCGACCCCAAAAAACACCATTAAGCAGCCAATAAGCATTCCAATAATAGACAAAACTTTATTGTTTAATTTCTCTTTAAGTCTGCTAGAAAAGTAGATTTTTAAAATGTCCACCATAAACATCGTCAATAGTGTAATCCCAAAAAATGAAATTAGCTGTAAGTCTCCTAGATTCAATTCTTTTGTAGCATATGTACTTGCTGCAATCCAAAAAATAAGAACTCCAGGGTTTATTGCATTTAACCCTAGTCCTTTGATAATTAGTTGAAATGGATATATTATAATATTTGTTTTAACAGCTTCAATTTCTTTTACATCTCTGGCTGCAACATTAGTTTTTTTAATTTGGAGTAAATTTTTATAAATAAAAGTAATTCCTAAGGTTATAAATACAGAACCGGCAATATATTTTACAAACGAATTAGTTGTTAACCAAATATTTATTTTTTCAGCAACAAAAAATGCTGCAAGTAGATAAATGGCATCGCTTAGTAAAATACCTAGATCTAAAAAAACTGCTGCTTTAAATCCCTTTTTTATACTTGTTTCTAATAAAATAAAAAAAGCAGGACCTAACATAAAGCTTATGATTATCCCAAATACTATACCATTTTGAATGATTAACATTAGTTCATATTATTATTTTATTGAGAATAAAAAAACCGCCTATTGGCGGTTTAATATTAAAAATATAAAAGTGTTAATTAACCTTTAACGAAAGGAAGACCTGTTTTAGGACTTTCAACAACATTTTTACCACTTGGTAAATCGCAAGCATTAGATCTTTCGTCTTTACAGAAGTAATAAATAGTTTGATTTCTTCCACCTCTAAGTTCAACATCTTTAGTGTGTAAATAGTAAGTTTTACCCTTACTGTTAGTATGTGAATAAGCCATTTTTAAGTTTTTAATTGATTACTATCCGAATATAATAAAAACATAGCTATTATCCCCTTAAAAATTAGGTTTTCTAAAATATTTTTTTTTAAAATGGGGTTTTTTTGGAAATAAATCCAACTTTCATAGCTAATAAAATGATATTTAGGAACTTATATAAAAAAATAAAGAGTATAATCTTTATTATAAAATCTATTTAAAATTATATTTTATGGTTTAGGAACTATACCATATTTCTTGCAATATTTAATGTAATTTTTTTCTTGTTCGTTAGATAAGTCTATTTTCTTTCCATCAATGAAGGCATAGCTTAATTTATTAGAGATGATATCTAATGCATCCCCTTTAGAAACAAATAAAGTAGCAGACATCCCCTTTTTGATTGTCCCATATTTTTCAATCCCTAGTATTTTAGCACAATTTGAAGTAAGTGCTTTTATTGCTTCTTCATATGGTAATCCATATGCAACAGCAGTTCCTGCAAGAAATGGAATATTTCTACTTTGCATTTGCTCCATGTCTCCTTGATTATCAAAACAAAATAGCACTTTAGATTTAAAAAGTATTGATGGCAATCGGTATGAAATATCTAATTCGCTTTGTTTGTATTTAGGTAAAGAATGAACCCTTTTAATAATAACAGAGATATCATTTTCTGCAAGTAATTCTGCAATATAGTGAGCGTCTCTTCCGCCAACTAGAGTTAGTTTTTGAATTTTAAATTCTTTTTTAAATTCAATAATTTCTTTTATTTGTGAAACCTCATTGGCATGAATATATAATCTTTTGGAACCTAAAAAGATACCTTTCATCGCCTCCATTTTTAAATCAACAATGCCAAAAGATGTTCCCTCGCAATAAGCTTGAGATCTATTGAAAAAATTATAAATCTCAACTTTCAATGTTCTAACTTTTGTTTTTGTTTTTTTAATTTCTGCTTCTGATGCTCCAGTTCTATTTATTCTACTTATTGGCCAGTTCATGTGAATTCCTTCATCTGCCTTAACAACGGCATCTTCCCAGTTCCAAGCATCAAATCTCATTACGGATGATGTTCCGGAAATCAACCCGCCTCTAGGAGATATTTGACCTAAAAGAATACCATTAGACCTAACCGTAGGAGTTATTCTAGAATCTGTATTAAAAGCAGTAAGAGTTCTTGAATTTGGATTGAAATTTCCAGTTTCTCTGTAATCTTTAGTAGCTCTAACTGCACCAATTTCCATTAGCCCTAATGTGGAGTTCATTGCAATAAAACCTGGGTAGACATCTTGGCCAGCTATATTAATTATAACATTGTATTTTGAACTATCAATCGTATCTTGATCAAGATCCATCAATTCACTTATTAATCCTTTTTCAAATCCAATTGCTGAATTTTTTATAATTTTCCCATCTCCCTTGTGGAGTATTCCTCCATGCAATAAAATATTTTCTTTTTGGATTTCTGCAGGTGTGATTTGAGCAATACCACTTATCCAGCTAATAATTATAAATAATATTGATATGGCTTTATTCATCTATTTCAAATTCATTACACTTATGAAGTTTATTATCTTGCTTTTTTATTCTTTGTGTTTGGGCTCCATTTTTTTTAGCTAAAATCATTTCGCTAATAATATTAGATCTATTTTTTTGATTTTCTTCAAATAATTTTTCTTGAATTATGTAGTCATAAAGTAGACGCCCGTCTACATAAGTTTGTTCTACTTTTGCATAAACAGAGAGAGGAGAATGATCCCAGATTACGATATCTGCATCTTTACCTTTTTTAATAGAACCAGTACGATCATCAATATGTAATAATTTAGCAGGATTAATTGTGACTAATTTAATTGCTTCATTTTCAGAACAGCCACCGTATTTAATTGCTTTACTAGCTTCTTGATTCAGTCTTCGTCCCATTTCCGCATCATCAGAATTAATAGCTGTTACAATCCCCATTTGACTTAGAAGACAAGCATTATAAGGAATTGCATCTCTTACCTCATATTTATAGGCCCACCAATCAGAGAAAGTAGATGCACCAACCCCATGGGCTTTCATTTTATCAGCAACTTTGTAGCCTTCTAATATATGTGTAAAAGTATTTATTTTAAAGCCCATAGAATCTGCCATTTTCATTAGCATATTTATTTCTGATTGAATGTAAGAGTGGCATGTTATAAATCTTTTTTCATTAATTATCTCACTTAAAGCTTCAAGCTGTAAATCTTTTTTTGGTTCAATCTTTTTTACTTTTACTTTTTTTGGTAAATTATTGAAATCATCTATTTTATTTTGATACTCTTTAGCCTCTATAAAAGCATCATAATAAATTTGTTCTACTCCCATTCTTGTTTGAGGATATCTTATGCTGTAGCGCCACCCCCAATTAGATTGTTTTACATTTTCTCCTAGCGCAAATTTTATAAATTTTGGAGCAGTTTTTATTTTCATTTCTTCTGCTGTCTGTCCCCATCGCATTTTAATAATTGCACTTTGCCCTCCGATTGGATTTGCTGAACCATGAAGTAATTGAGCTGATGTTACTCCACCTGCAAGTTGTCTATAAATATTAATATCTTCAGGATTAATCACATCTCCAATTCTTACTTCTGAAGTTACAGCATTTGACCCTTCATTAACACCATTTTGAATAGCGATATGTGAATGTTCATCAATAATCCCAGGTGTAATATGTTTGCCTTCTAAATCAATTACTTTAACATTATTATAATTTCCAAGATCAATATTTTCACCAACATCAATTATTTTGCCATCTCTTATCCACAGTTTACCTTTGAAAGTTTCTAAATGATCGGCTGTCCATATTGTTGCATTTTCAAATAATACGTTTGATAATTCAGCTTGTTCTGATGGACAAAAATCTAAGTGTTTATTTTTTATAAATTTCTTTTTAATAATTTTTTTGCTAGCAGTATCTGTTTTGGTGATAGTTAGAACTTTACTTTTTTCAGCTTTCCAATTAAACCATTCTCCATATTTATCTCTTCCTTCACCATTCCATTTTTGACCATCATTTTCAATTTTGCCATTCAGCCTAATTAAATTGTCGCCCTCGGAATAGCTAATAGTTACGTTATTTTCATAAAGTGAAAAGTTAACTTTAACAGTTTTTTCGGATTTAATCTTTACAAAATCACCACTTGGACTAATTACTGGACGCCCATTTAACAAACTGTCTTTTAAAATCCTAAATTTTAATTCTGCTTTTGGCTTATCTATAGAACCACTGATTAATAATTTTTTTTCATTATTTCCTGTAATTAATTTATAATTCCCTCTTAGATCTTTAGAGTTAGTGATGGATTTAAATTCTTGTTTCCCAAGAACCCAGTTTTCTAAAATCTTAAAATCTTTTGTAAACAATTCTTTATCAGTAATCAAAAAATTAGCTAGCTTTCCTTTGTTAATTGTTCCACATATAGAATCAATTCCTAGCCATTTTGCAGGAAGCTCCGTTAAAGCATATAAAATCTTTTCTTTTTTAGCACCACTCAATAAACTCTCTTGAATATTTTTAAAAAACACTTTACTTTTTAAATTTTCAGAAGTAATACAAAATGAAATATTTTCTTTTTCTAGAGTAGCTATGTTTAATGAAGCATACTTCCAATGAGATAAGTCAGATGTGCTAACTGAAATTGCATCGTATGGGTTTTCTAAATCCATAGGCTTTGGAAAATCTAAAGGAATAATTAGTTTTGGAGATATAGATTTTATTTGTTCTATATTTTCATATTCCTTTCCACTACCCTTATAAATAAAATCAATTCCAGATTCTTCGGAAACTTTAGAGGCTCTCATCAAATCTAATTTTCTATCTAGAACAAATATGTTCGGGTATTTTTTATTACTTACATGTGCTTCATAGGACAAATTTATTTTAGGATGATTATTTAAATTATTTTTTTCATACCATTTAGAGTCTATAAAAAATTGCCTCAATAAGGCTATGGAACCCATTAACGAAGTTGGGTAAGCTTGATTGGAATTCCCTTTATTAAAAGAATAAAAGTTAGCTGCTTTATCTAATAAAATTTTAGAATTAGAACTTTTCCCTAGTAAATGTAGAGATCCTGTCCCCCTAACAATTCCATTTTTTTGGTGACTTAACACCATTCCATATCCCTTTTTTAGAAACGTTTCTATTTCATTATAAACCAACTTAACATTATCAATGGCATTATATTCTGGTCTAACAGCTTCATTCCAATGGTAAGGACCTTTTTTAGAGGTTTTGTATTGAGGATTTTTTAATTTTTCTTTAGATTTTTCTTTAGAAATATTTAAGTCACTATACAATTCTATAAATGAAGGGTAAATAAATTGACCAGTTAAATCGTGAATAATAGCGCCTTTAGGAATAGAGATATTTTTTCCCATTTCAATAATTCTATTTCCTTTTACTATTAAAATTCCATTTTCAATTATTGTGTTTTCATTAACATGAATAGTCCCATTGATAAAAACTTCTGGTAATTCTGCTTTTTTTTTAATTCCAAAATGAGGAGAATAATTACTGTTTTGAGCATTCGATAGAAAAACCACAAAAAAACATGAAACAAAGAGTAGGTATCTTTTCATTGACAATGAATTTAAAAATATTAACTATATCTTGCATTAATATTTAACAAAATAATTTCACAACTATGAAATCTCATAATATATCTCTTGTTAGTTCACTTGTTTTAATAGTTATGAGTACATGGGGCTATCTTTCTTCAGAAACTCCTTCAGTTACCGCTTTAATCCCATTATTTTTTGGAGTAATACTTATTTTGTGTTATCCTGGAATAAAGAAAGAAAATAAGATTATTGCACATATTGCTGTCAGTTTAACTTTACTTGTTTTTTTAGCACTATTTATGCCCCTTAAGGGAGCTTTTGGCAGGGAAGATAATGGAGCTGCTTTAAGAATATTTATAATGATTACTGGTGCTGCATTTTCTTTATTTGGCTTTATTAAAAGTTTTATTAACGCAAGAAAAGCAAGGGAAAACAACTAATCTTTAAAACAATCTAACCTATTTTTGGAAAAAGCAGTTTTAGTAGGGATAAATTATAGTTCTCAAACCAACGATCAAACAAAAGAATTCTTGGATGAACTAGCTTTTTTAGCTCTTACATCTGGAGCCAAAACCACACAAAGATTTACTCAATCTTTAAAAATTGCCCACTCAACTACATTCGTAGGAAAAGGAAAACTCAACGAAATTGAAATTTTTGTAAAAGAAAAAGAAATTGATCTAGTTATTTTCGATGATGACTTAACCCCTTCTCAATTAAGAAATATTGAAAAACAGCTTTGTTGTAAAATTTTAGATAGAAGTAATTTAATACTTGATATTTTTGCAAGTAGAGCTAGAACTGCTCATGCTAAAACCCAGGTAGAATTGGCGCAATATCAATATTTATTGCCAAGATTAACAAGAATGTGGACTCACTTAGAAAGACAAAAAGGAGGTATTGGGATGCGTGGTCCTGGGGAAACACAAATTGAAACCGATAGAAGAATTATAAATCAGAAAATAAGTAATTTAAAACTTAAGCTAACTAAAATCGACAAGCAAAAGTTTGCTCAAAGAAAAAACAGAGGCAATATGGTTAGAGTTGCCCTAGTCGGTTATACCAACGTAGGAAAATCTACGCTTATGAATATCGTTAGTAAATCAAAAGTTTTTGCAGAAAACAAATTATTTGCTACACTGGATACTACAGTTAGAAAAGTTGTGGTAGATCAAGTACCATTTTTATTAAGTGATACTGTAGGTTTTATTAGAAAATTACCTCATCAACTAATAGAATCGTTTAAGTCAACTTTAGACGAAGTAAGAGATGCTGATGTTTTAATTCACGTTGTTGATTTATCACATTCTGTATATCAAGATCAAATGAATTCAGTGAACGAAACATTAAATGAGTTATTGCCAAAATCTAAAGCCACAATTATTTGTTTTAATAAAATAGATAGGATTAAAAGCGAAGAATTAAAAGCATTAAAAGAGTTTTGGAAAAATAAAGATTTTCAAGTTGTTTTTATTTCAGCAGTTCAAAAAATTGGAATAGACAATTTAAAAAAAGAACTTTTTAACAAAGTTAAAGACATTCACTACACTAGATTTCCTTTTAACAAGACTTCTGTGTATTATTAAGAATTATTTTTTGTTATACTAAATTAAAATGGGAAAGAAATTAGTCATTGGGTCTTCAGGACAAATTGGGGTCGAATTAATTGAAAGCTTGTCAACAATTTTTGGAGCTAGTCAAGTTATTGCCTCCGATATTAAACCATCTAAAGAAATTAAAACCCAAGGTGTTGATTATATTTCTCTTGATGTTCTCAATAAAAGTAAATTATTGAAAGTCATTAAGGAGCATAATATTTCTGAAGTTTATTTACTTGCAGCAATGTTATCTGCATTAGCCGAAAAGAAGATTGAATCAGCTTGGAACTTAAATATGCAAGGATTATTCAATGTTTTAGATTTGGCAAAAGAAAAGCATATTAATAAAGTCTTTTGGCCCAGTTCCATCGCTGTTTTTGGCCCAACCAGTCCAAAAATTAACACTCCTCAATCTACATTACTTGAACCATCAACTGTTTATGGTATTAGTAAAATGGCCGGAGAAAGATGGTGTGAATATTATTTTTTAAAATATGGTGTAGATGTTAGAAGTTTAAGATATCCAGGGATAATTAGCTATAAATCTCCACCTGGTGGCGGTACTACAGATTATGCAATAGAAATATTTCATGCAGCAATAAATAATCAGGTTTATAAATCATTTATAAGCGAAAATGTTTCATTGCCAATGCTCTACATGAATGACGCGATCCAAGCAACTGTAGAAATAATGAACGTAGATAGAAAAAAACTAACTGTAAACTCTAGTTATAATATTTCTGCAATGAGTTTTAATCCTAAAGAATTAACCAAAGAAATTCAGCGTATTTTCCCTGATTTTCGTATTTCATATGAAATAGATTTTAGAAATGAAATAGCATTGTCTTGGCCCTCAATTATTGATGATTCAATCGCTAGAAATGACTGGAACTGGAATCCGGCTTATAATTTGAGAAAAACTACTTTAGAGATGATTAATGGAATTTCAAAACAGCTAGCCAACTAGACTTTGAACACTGTCAAACGCTTTTTTTATAATTAAGAAATCTTCTTTTTTTATTGCTTTTCTGTAATTCCATCTTCCTTTAATTTTGATGTATAAAATCCAATATCTAAAATTAAGTAATGAAATTAATGGAAGTGAAAAAACACATATTAATCCTATCTTCCAGTCCAAATAAGCAAAAATAAATATGGTAATAATAAGCCAATACAATATAAAAAGAACTACTCCAATTACTTGTTTTAAAGAACTATGAAAATGTTTGTCTTTTATTTTATTTTCAACTATCCAAACTGGGATTTTATAGGGGATATAGTTTGTAATTAACCCCAATAAATGAACAGGCAACAGAATGAACATAATAATGCTTATTCCAAATAATTTAATAAAAGAATCTTCGGGAATTTCTAATAAATAAGGTCTAATACTATTTTTTTTAGTGAAAGATTGGACAGATTTTATGTCAGAAAGAAGCTTATTATAAACGGATGGATCCTGAATTTTTATTTGTTCAGTTTTTCTTAATTTTTCTTGTCTTAAATTGAATTTCTCAATTACGGAACTAACTTTTTTACTTAATGGGAACCTATGGAGTAGGTAGTATATTTCTTCGTAGTTTTCTTGATCTTCGATATTAATAACTAGAGTTCTTAATTCATCAAAAACTTTAAAAGTTAATTTATTAATAGCTTCAACGTTATTTTCTTGAAATTGATCGTAATATTTACTAACATCTATTGGATTACCCACATTTAATAGAATATCAGAATTCATATTAAAATGATTTTCATAGTCAATCCCTAATGGAATAATATAAATAGGAGTTTCTTTTCCATATTTATGCAGTGTTCCAAGAGTGATTCTAGCTAATCCTTTTTTTAATGGGCGAATTAATTTTTTATAATTGTGATTACCTTCTGGAAAAATAACAAGGTTTCCTTGGTTTTTAAGAATGTCATAGCACTCTATAAATGTCGTTGCATTTTTTGAGATTGTATCTACGCCATCTCTTTGCCTAAATATTGGAAGCATGTAAAGCTGTCTTAAAAGCTTATTAGCTAATTTTTTTTTGAAAATATCAGCTCTAGTTAGGTAGTAAAGAGGAGCATTTGTTTGACCAGCAAGAACTATAGGGTCTAAAAAAGCATTTTGATGGTTAACTGCATAAACTATTCCAGCATTTTTTGGAATCTTGGACTTGCCTTCATATTGAAATCCCCTGAAATAGGCTCTAGATCCTGTAGTAACTAAAGCATATCCAATTTTATAAAAAAAATGCCAGTCCTTAATCCAGTAATTAAGCCAAATTTTTTTCATAACTTATCTTAAAACAGCTTTAAAATCTACTTCTAACTTTTTTTGAATTTTAGCTACAATTGCATCAACTTCTTCATCTTTTAAAGTTCTTTCTGGATGTAAAAATTCAAATCTAAACCCATACGCTTTTTTACCTTTTAAATTTTCATCTCTGTAGATATCAAATAAAGAAGATGACTGTAATATTGAGCTATTTACTTTGCTTATAGAATTTAAAATATCTTTCAATGAGACATCTTCATTAATTAAAATGGATAAATCTCTAAATACTTTTTGAAATTTGTTGATAGGTTTAAATTTAATTTTATTATTCTCCACTAACTTAATTATGTTGTCAAAATAAATTTCTGAAATAAAACAATCATTTTTTATCCCTATAGATTTAGAGATTTCGTTTTTAATAGTTCCTAGTTTAGCTAGAATATGCCCCCCTTTTTTAATTAATATTCCTTCATTCCAATAAGAGTCCATTACAATTATTTCCTCTTCAAAGGCCACTCCCAAAGAGCTAAAAACACTTTCTACAATTCCTTTAAGTTGAAAAAAGCTACTTTTTATTTTTCCATTAAACCAATGTTCTTCATTTTGCAACCCAGCTGTTGCGATTAGCAATCTAGTATCTTCTAAATATTCATTGTTTTTAAAAGAATAAGCTTTTCCCCATTCAAAAAGCCTCATATTTGGACTGCCATTAAACTGATTGTGTTTTAAGGACTCTAAAGCGCCATGAATTAAAGTTTTCCTAAGAAAGGCAGTATCTTTACTAAGTGGATTTAGTAAAGAAATATAATCTTTGGAATCTGGTTCCTCAATATTAAAGTATTCTTTTTTTGTTAGTGAATTATTCATTATTTCAAAACCCCCTATACTAACCAAATGATTACTAATTTTTTGTTGAATAGAATGAAGACTTTTTAATTTAGGAATTGAAGCGGAAGCATTGAATTTTTCAGGGATTGGAATATTATTATAACCATATATTCTTAGAACCTCTTCACAAATATCAATTTCACGAGTAACATCGTTTCTAAATGCGGGAACAGTTACTTTAGCTTTATTAGATTTAGTATTACTTACTTTAATATCTAAATGACTTAAAAGTTCAGTTATAGTTTTATTGTCAAGGGAAATTCCACCAATTTTTCTGATTTTTTCAAAGTTTATTTCAAAAGATAAATCTTTAATTTTCTCAGGATAAATATCAAATATTTCTGATGCAACATTTCCCCCAGAAATCTCTATTATCAATTCAGCAGCTTTAATTAATGCTGGAATTACCATAGCTGGATCAACTCCTCTTTCGTATCTAAAAGAGGCATCTGTATTTAGTCCATGTCTTTTAGCAGTTTTTCTAATAGATACAGGATTAAAAAGAGCACTTTCAATAAATATACTTTTAGTATTTTCCGTCACGCCTGATTCTAAACCCCCAAAAACTCCGGCCAAGCACATTTCTTTTTCAGAATTACAAATCATAATGTCGTCTTTATTTAGAGTTCTTTCTACTCCATCAAGAGTTGTGAAAATTGTTTTATTTTTTGGAGTTTTAATATTTATTTCACCGCCTTTTACTTTTTCTAAATCAAAAGCATGAAGAGGCTGTCCATAATTATGAAGAATAAAATTAGTGACATCAACAATATTATTTATAGATTTCACACCAATAGAGTCTAATTTATTTATTAGCCATTTTGGACTTGATTTAACTTTTATATTTTCTATCACAATACCGCTGTATCTTTGGCATTGATCTGAGTTTTGGATGTTTATATTTATTTTAACATTTTTTTGAATTGATTTCTTTTGTTTTTCTGGGACTGGAATTAGCGCAGAATTTGACGGTAATAATTTTTTAAATTTTAAAGCTGCTAATAAATCTCTTGCAACTCCATAATGACTCATGGAATCAGCTCTATTTGGAGTTAATCCAATTTCAAAAATAGTGTCATTTATCACATCAAAATAATTTGAAGCAAGTGTTCCTGTCCGAGTCTCGCCGCTTAGAATTATAATACCGTCATGGCTACTTCCCAATCCAATTTCATCTTCGGCACAAATCATCCCAAAAGAATCTTCTCCTCTTATTTTTGCATTTTTAATTTCAAACGAGGGACCTTCTAAAGGATAAATAGTTGTTCCGGGTTTAGCAACAACTACTTTTTGACCTTTTTTTACGTTAGGTGCTCCACAAACTATTTTATAGTTTTCTTCTTCTCCTAGGTCAACTTGCGTAATATTTAACCTGTCTGCGTTAGGATGTTTTTCAACACTTTTAATTTCTCCAACTATTAAGCCTTTAAGACCCCCTTTAATACTTTCATAGATTTCCAATCTTTCAACTTCCAAGCCAATATCAGTTAGAAGTTCAGATGTTTCTATGGGGGCTAGTTTAAAGTCTAGAATATCTTTTAACCAATTGTAAGAAATTTTCATAAAAATAAAAGGTTTTACAATGTAAAAATAACTGCTTTTCTTGGGTGACAAAAAATAAGAGCAATAAAATACTTTCTAAGTATATTCAACTATTAGTTTAAAATATGTATGATGATGTAAAATTTTTATATTTTTGGCGCTCTTAAAGTTGGTGCCTTAGCTCAGTTGGTAGAGCAATGGACTGAAAATCCATGTGTCCCTGGTTCGATTCCTGGAGGCACCACTTATTAAAAGCTCTCTATAAATGAGAGCTTTTTTTTGTGAAAACAAATATTTTTTCAATTTTTTCAAGCTTTTACTAATTCAATTATTATATCAGTTAAATTTGTATGATTTCAAAATGGTCATGAAGAACAATAAAACGATATTAATCTTTTACTTTTTAATTGCCTATGTAATTTTACAGTTCATTTGGTGGGGATATCATATTTACTCACTTACAGGGCAATTAAATAATAGCGAAGCTTATATAGATAGCAGGCTAAAAATGATTGCAGGTGAGGGAACTGTATTTATTATAATAATTTGTTTAGGTGCCATTTACGTCATTAGATCGTTCTACAAAGACATTAACTTATCAAAAAAAGAAAAAAACTTTGCACTTTCAGTTACTCATGAACTAAAGACTCCAATTGCTTCTTCAAAATTATTTGCTGAAACCCTATTACAGAGAGAGGATCTTAGTAAAAGCCAAGTAAAAACCAGTTTAGAAAAAATTATTTATGAGCAAAATAGATTGAATGAATTGGTAGAAAAAATTTTATTAGTCAGCACCATCGATGAAATGAAAAATGACATTCATATAAAACCAATTTCGTTTTATAATATACTTAATCAAGTAATTGAAGAAGGAGGAAACTCTCATAAAATATCCAATAAAATTCCAGATGACATCGTATTTAACGGGGACGATTTTTATTTAATATCGTTATTTCAAAACTTGTTGGATAATGCTAAAAAATACTCTCCAAAAGATTCTGAAATTAATTTTTATGCCGAAAACCACCCAACCAAAATAATTATATATATTTCAGATCAAGGTGTTGGTATAAAGGATGGCGAGAAGTTAAAAATATTTGATAGGTTTTATAGAATTGAAGATGAAGATACAAGGTCTTCAAAAGGAACTGGATTGGGATTATTTTTAGTCAATCAAATTGTAAAAATGCACGGCGGGAAAATCGCTTGTAAAGACAATATTCCTAATGGATGCATCTTTCAAATTCAGTTTAAAAAATAAAATGGCAAAAAAAGTAGGGTTAATAATTTTAGATGGATGGGGATTAGGAGCAAAAGATGATTCAGATGGAGTTTATCTAGCAAAAACTCCTTTTTATGATGATCTAATTAAAAAACTCCCCAATGCACTTTTAAAAACATTTGGAAAAGATGTTGGGCTCCCTGATAAACAAATGGGAAATTCTGAAGTTGGCCATTTAAACATAGGCGCCGGAAGAATTGTTTATCAAGACTTGTTACGTATAAATAATGCAATTAAAGATGAGACCTTTTTTAAAAATCCTCAACTTTTTAATGCAATTAATGCAGCAAATAAAAACAACTCTAATATTCATTTAATGGGGTTAGTTTCTAATGGCGGCGTCCATTCTTCATTGAATCATTTATTATCATTGTGCTCATTCTTAAAAGAAAATTTTTCTGGCAATGTTTTTATCCATGGGTTTAGTGATGGTAGAGATTGCAGTCCAAGGTCTGGAATCGAATCTTTCAAAAAGCTTAATGAACACATCAAAGATTCTAATATAGTTTTATCATCAATTATTGGAAGATACTTTGCCATGGACAGAGACCAAAGGTGGAATAGGATTAAAAAGGCTTACGACCTTTTAATTGAAGGTAAAGGAAAATTGAAAAAAGATTATAAAACAGCTTTTGAAGAAAGCTATTCTAATAATATTACAGATGAGTTTTTGGAGCCAGTTAAAATTCTAGATAGCAATGGAACTATTGATAATAATGACACTGTTATATGCTTTAACTTTAGAACAGATAGATGCAGACAAATCACCACAGCTTTATCTCAAAAAGATTTCAAGAATTATGGGATGAAAACAAAACCTCTTAATTTTTTCACCATGACAAACTATGACAGAAGATTTAAAAATATTGAAGTTATATATGACAAGGACAACTTAAAAATGACATTGGGGGAGGTTTTAAGTATTAATAACAAAACACAATTAAGAATTGCTGAAACAGAAAAGTATCCACATGTTACTTATTTTTTTAGTGGTGGAAGAGAAAAAGAATTTGAAGGTGAATCTAGAATTGTAGTAAGCTCACCTAAAGTAGCTACCTACGACTTAGAGCCAGAGATGAGTGCTCTAAAAGTAACTTCCAGTGCGATAGAATTTATTAATAAAAAAACTCCTGATTTTGTTTGTTTAAATTTTGCAAACCCAGACATGGTTGGTCATACCGGAGTTCCAGTAGCAATTCTTAAAGCATGTGAAACTGTAGATAAATGTTTAGAAAAAATTGTACACACTCTTAAAGCGCTCGATTATTCTGCAATAATTATTGCGGATCATGGCAATGCTGAGTTAATGAAAAATAAAGATGGCTCTCCACATACTGCCCATTCAATTAATATGGTTCCAATAATTGTACTTGATAAAAAGGTAAGTGTAGTTAAAAATGGTAAGCTTGGAGATATTGCTCCTTCAATTCTAGATTTAATGAAAATAGCTCAACCTAAAGAGATGTCTGGTAAAAGTCTTATTTAGTCATTTGAGATTATTATAATAAAATTTTAAATCATACTTAGACAGTATAAAGTTTAATTTTTATTACTCGTATATTAACTTAATAATAAAGTTTAGAATTAATTATGACACAAGATTATATCGAAAAAAATAAAGATAAATTTTTAAATGAACTCTTTGAATTTATTAAGATCCCATCGGTTAGTGCGGATATAAAATTTAAGCAGGAAGTTTTAAAAGCTGCAAGTTTTTTGGAAGAAAACCTAATAAAAATTGGGGCTGACAATGTTCAAGTCTTTCAAACCTTAGGATACCCAATTGTATATGCAGATAAAATCATTGACCCTAATTTACCTACAATTTTAGTATACGGCCATTATGATGTTCAACCTGCTGATCCTTACGAATTATGGGACTCAGACCCATTTAACCCAGTAGTTAAAAAAACTAAAATACACCCTCAGGGAGCTATTTTCGCAAGAGGAGCTTGTGATGATAAAGGACAGATGTTTATGCATTTAAAAGCTTTTGAAGCTATGTATAAATCTAATGAGCTTTATTGTAATGTTAAATTCATGTTTGAAGGTGAAGAGGAAGTAGGGTCTTCTAATTTAGAAAAATTCGTTCGATCAAATATTGATCTTTTAAAAGCAGATGTAGTATTGGTTTCGGATACCGGCATTATAAATAATTCTACACCTTCAATTTGTGTTGGATTAAGAGGGTTAAGTTATGTTGAAGTGGAAGTTACAGGGCCTAACAGAGATCTACATTCTGGACTTTATGGCGGTGCAGTTGCCAACCCAATCAATGTTCTTTCTAAAATGATTGCTTCTTTACACAACGAAAATGGAACAATCAATATCCCTGGATTTTATAATGATGTAATCCAGGTAAGTAATTCCGATAGAAAAGAAATGGCCAAAGCTCCATTTAATCTTGAAGAATATCAGTCAGATCTATCCATTAAAGAAGTTTATGGTGAAGAAGGGTTTACAACTAATGAAAGAAATTCAATACGACCAACATTAGATGTAAATGGAATATGGGGAGGCTATATTGGAGAAGGGGCAAAAACTGTTTTGCCTTCAAAAGCAAGTGCTAAAATTTCTATGAGACTTGTTCCCAATCAAAAGTCTACAAACATCACTAATTTATTTGAAACCCATTTTAAAAAGATTGCTCCTAATTATGTAAAAGTAAAAGTAACTCCGCATCATGGAGGTGAAGGGGTTGTTATTCCAACAGATTTCCCAGCATATTTAGCTGCTAAAAAGGCTATGGAAACTACATTTGGTAAAACTCCTATTCCAGTAAGAAGTGGAGGAAGCATTCCAATTGTTCCAATGTTTGAAGAGGTGTTAGGACTTAAAACAATCCTTTTGGGGTTCGGTTTAGATTCGGATGTAATTCATTCTCCAAATGAGCATTTCGGATTATTTAATTTTTATAAGGGTATTGAAACAATTCCTTGTTTTTATAAAAATTATGCTGAAATCATGGCCTCTGAAAAATGAAAAATTTATTTTTTGTTTTATTTTTAATAATATTTTCCTCTTGCAGTATTTATAAGCCTGTAGAGTTTAAAGGGATAAGTAATTATTCATTTTCTAAAAAAGATGGATGTAAGCCAATCTGTATTGAGCTAAATATTTATAATCCAAACCCTTACGATATAACTTTTAAATCTGCCATTATAAAAGGATCTGTAGGTAAACATAATTTAGGGGAATTAAATTTTTCAGAATTATATAGTTTAAAAAAAATGACACTTTCGAATATTAATTTAAAATTTGATAGTGAACTTAATAGTTTCATGCCTTTAGCAGCTGGGATTTTTAATTATATTTCAGGATCTGAAGTTGTTCTTTCAATTGATGGAATACTTAATGTGAAAGTATTGGGGTTTTCAAAAAATATTTTAATCAATCAATCAATAGCGATTACAGAATAGCTTTGTACGTAAAATGATTACGTTGTAGTTTCTCATCTTTGGTGTGTATTAAAATTATCACTAATGACAACAAAGAAACATTCTAAAATCAACTTCCAAGTAAATTATATTATTTACGAAAAAAATGATACTGCAATTTTACTTGATGGTGCTTTTTATATTAACGACAAAGCCTACTTTACTTCAATTCCCTTAAACTTAGTACGTTTTAGTTACCTATGTGAAAAAACCATTGGATTTAAAAAGACTAATATTATTTGGAATAATCTTCTTAATAATAATGACCAAGTTTCAGAAATTGCACCTAAAAACTTCTTAGGAAACGATTTAATTATTTCTACAAATGAGTCATTCTTAAACCAACAATTATTTAAATTAAAAACAGCATAAAATGAAAACAATAGCAATTACAAAAAATCTAGAAGTTATGTTACCTAAAATGGGGATAATGACTCATTTAGTAGAATTAACAAGACACGATTACATATATGTAAAAGATCGTCTTAAAATAAATGATATTTTAAGTATAGAATCTGATAATAGTAGATTCTGGGAGCAGAATTCTTTAGCCATATTTTACAAAGGATTTAAACTAGGCTATCTAAATAGTTCAATAAATAACGTTGTCCAAAAAATGATTAATAAATTTGGTGATGTACATATAACATTGAAAAACAAACCTATTGGAAATAACCCTTTTGAAGGGGTTGATATTTTAATTCAAATAGGGTAATTATTTTAACAACCAAATCGCTGGATTTACAGTATTTAATCCCTCAGCAAGAATTCTCCAAATTTCAAAATGGGCTTCTGAAATACCTGATTCTTTAGCTAGTAGTCTACCAACTTTAGTTCTAACTTTAATTCGGTCTCCCTTTTTAACATAAACTTCTTTTAGATTTGCATATACAGTTCTATATTCACCGTGACTTACCATAACTACTTTACCTGCTCCAGGAATAATTAAAACACTAGTTACTTCCCCTCCAAATACTGCTCTAACGTTTGCATTTTTCGAAGTTGTAATATCTATTCCATTATTGTCTACAGTAGCAGTAGTAACCAAATGATGTTGGTGTTTGCCGTATTTACTAGTGATCTCCCCCTTTTCTACAGGCCAAATTAATCTCCCTTTATTTTTATTAAAATTTTTGGACAATGCTATCCCTTCAGGAGTAGCATCAAACTTAGATTTTTTTAATTTTTCTAAAGCTCGAATTTCATCTTCAATAGCTTTTTTAACAGCTTTTGCAATTTCTCTTCTTTTAAGGTTACTCTTTTCTAATTCTTTGGCTAAATTTTCTTCATTATTTTTTATTTTATTTAATGACACTAGTTGGGCATTCTTATCAACCAGGTAATTAACTTTCTCATCTTTTTTAATTTTGAGAAGATTTTTTTTATTTATAATTTCTTTTCCAAACTCTTCTTTTTTTAACTTAAGGTTAATTTGAGTTTTCTTGATTCTATCAATTTGTTTTAAACGATAGTCTTTATAATGTTGAATATATTTCATCCTATGGAAGGCCTCTGAAAAAGTAGAAGATGAAACAATATAGAGGAATTTATAGTTGGGATCTCTATTTTTAAAAGCATACAATAACATTTTTTCATATTCTTCTTTTAGAATTTTGTTAGTATTACTTAATGAATTTATCTGTCTATTAACTTTATTTATTTTCTCATCCATTTTCCTTAACTGAAAATTATAATTATCAATAAGCTTTTGACGATAATTAATCTGTTTGTCAACAATATTAATTTCACTAAGTGTGAGTTTTTTTGTTGCACGAGTCTGCTTAATTAAATCTTTTGTATGATTAATTTTCTCAATTAAATTTTTTTCTTGCTTTTTAAGTAAAGCACTTTTCTTCTGACCAAAAAAAATGGAAGGAATAAAAAAAATAAAAAAAGCAGATATATAGATTAATTTACTGTTCATTTAAATTTATTGATTTGTATTCCCCATCAACATAATTAAATGGAAATTTTTGAGGTAAATTAAACTTAATATTTTTATAGTGTATTTTAAGTTCATAATTGGCATCTAAGGTATTTACCATAATCTCAATATCCATTGGAACAATTTCATTCGCTATATCTTTCCAGTTTTTATAAGTAACATTAATTTCAGATCCACTTAACGGATATATAATATTTATTCTTTTACATTTATATGTAAATGGATCTATCCATGACTGATAAATATAATCTGTTGTTTTTTTTGTTTTATTATTTGTAATTCTTTTTGTTTTTCTTTTCCTATGAGACAGTAAATGATACTCATTGTTTTTTACTTGTAGTATAAATTTATTATCCATATAGTTCATAAATGATCCACCAACTATTATTTCCTGTAGCAAGTCATAAGAAAGTGATATATTAATATTTTTTTCTAATTCATCAAGTGATCCCTCATAATATAATTTTTCAGGATAATCAAGAGTCATTTTTAAATAATTCTCTTTAAAATAGCCCCGATAAATTTTTTTTTTAAATTTTGTGATATTAAGCCAAATTATACTGTCAATTTTTGATCTTATATTAATTTCAACTTCTTGTTCTTCTTCATTATTTATGGTAATAATAGAGTTTCCTCTTGCTTTTAGCCAGTCAATATTTGGTTCATGGGCTTTTATAGAATCAAGAAGTTTTTTTTCATGTAAAACTTTTACAATTCTTCCTTCATCTATATCCTTTATGGTGATACAAGAAAAGCAGATAATTAGCAAAAAACAACTAAGTAAAATATTATTCAATAAATTTATTTTCACTTATTTTTTGAATTAATTTTTTTGAGTAGTTTCCTGTTTTTTTAGACTTATTCCAAAACACATTTGCCTCATCAATCTTTTTCAATTTATATAGCACGTCACCGTAATGTTCTAATATTTCACCAGACTGTCCATCACTATTAATAATAGCTTTAAATAGAAACTTTTCCGATTCAGAATATGCTCCTAATTGAAACATTACCCATCCGTAAGTATCTAAATAAGTGGAATTATTTGGAAATTTTGCAATCACTTTTAACATTAATTCTTCCGCTCTCTCAAGATTAGTTTTCCTTAAAGCTAAATAGTAGCTATAATTATTTAACAAAATAAAATTATTTGAATCTAAAGCTATAGACATTTCATAATAATCAAACGAAATTTTAAATTTTTCTTTTCCATAGTATGAATTACCAATTTCCTGTAAAAAATTACTCTCCAAAAAATTGTCATCAAATACTAAATCCTTGCCTTTTAATAATTCTTTAAGTGCTTTAGCGTATTCCTTTTTTCTATTTAAGGCAATACCTATAGCCAAAAAAGGGAAAGGTTGATTTGGGTGACTTTCTATTGCCATCTTAGCATCATTAATAGTAATATCAAATTTATTTCTTGATAATGTTGAGGTAATTAACTTAGACCAAGCATTGAAAGGTGAAGGATTGATTTTTAAGGATTCTCTTATGTAGTAACATGCAGTATCTTCTTCTCTTAAAAGCATTTTGAAATCTCCCATCAGAAGCAAAACATCGCTATTTTTTGAATCAATAGATAGAAAACTTTGAGCGAGATTACATACTTCAGATATATTATATGGACTACTTTTGTCGTAAGATATTTGCATTAAAATTTGTTTTTTTAAATTTATTTCAATACTGTTTGAATTCATTACTAAAAGCAATTCCTTATAACCTTTTTTATATTCTTTATTTTTATAATAATGTTGAAATAATGAAAGCCTTACCAACCCGTTTGAAGAATCAATAGAAAGCATTTTATTTAATATAGCTTTGGCTAATTCTGATTTTTTGGCATTTTCATAATATTCCGCCAATAACCCTAAGCGGCTTATACTTTCTGGTTCATTCGATATTAAATTTTCAAGTTCAATAACAGCCTTTTTCTTGTTTTTTAAGAAAAGATAAATTTGATGTTTTTGAATAGAGATTTCTTCTTTTATTCCGATTTTTTTTTCAATAACATCTAATACCTTAATGGCCTTTTTATAAGAATTATTATTTAATAGTTCTTCTGTTAAGGAAAATAAGTAAGATATTTTTTCAGGTTTAGAAACCACTAATTTTGAAAAACTTTCAGCACTTTTTTTATGATTGTTAATTTTTTTGTAAAGCACAGCCAAGTTGGCTAAATACCACTCATTTTCAGGGGATAAAATAACAGCTTTATTTGCATATTCTAATGCTTTTTGAGGTTGATCTAAGCTTATATATAACCCTGACAATTCGAAATTAACAACTCCACTCTCAGGATTCAATAAAAGGCATTTTTTATAGATAGAGTCAGCAGCATATATATCACCGCTAATTTTTGCACCTGTAGCTTGAATAAGATATTTTGTAAATTCCCGTTCATCAAAACTTCCACTTTCTTGAGCATTTATATTAAGAACTCCAAAAATGAAATAAAATAACCCTAATAGTCTTGTCATTATTTTATATAATAGAGTTATTTATTGCCAGTACTTCCAAAACCTTTTTCTCCCCTTTCGCTAATTGATATTTCTGAAACTTCAATAAAATTAAGTGGTTCATATTTTGCCAAAACCATTTGTGCAATTCTGTCCCCATTATTTATCTCAAATAATTCATTAGATAAATTTACTAAAAGAACTCCAATTTCTCCACGGTAGTCAGAATCAATAGTTCCTGGACTATTAATTACCGCAATCCCATTTTTGATTGCGAGCCCACTTCTTGGTCTAATTTGAACTTCATAACCCATCGGAATTTCCATTTTAATTCCAGTAGGTATCAACTTTCTTTCCATTGATTTTAGAATTATTTTATCATCCTTAATAAAGGCTCTTAAATCTGCACCAGCTGAACCAGCTGATCCCAAGTTAGGATTTGGATTATTAGAATTATTTACAATTTTGATAGAAATCATTTTAAACTTTTTTAAAGCATTATTTTTTTAGGTCTTTCCAAGAAATATACTAGAACTAGGTAGGTCAACACAAGAAATATATGAAAACAATATTCATTAAAACTGTAATTTATATTGGCGTTAAAATCTAGGCTAACCCAGTAAATCAAACCGCCAACTAAAAAATAGATAAAAATTTTCTTCAAATCATAAGGGACTTTGTAATGAAATTGGCCAGTGAAATAGCTAATTATTACCATTGACCCGTAACATACTAATGTAGCATAAGCAGATGCTTCATATCCATACTTTGGTATAAATATAAAATTAATTAAAAGTGTAATTAAAACTCCAATAATTGAAATAATTGCTCCATATATAGTTTTTTGAGAAAGCTTGTACCAAATTGACAAGCTTGTATATATCCCTAGACATATATTAGCTGCTAATAAAATAGGAACAACTTTTAATCCACTCCAGTATATAGGATTAGGTATGAAGTATTTAAATAAGTGAAGAAATAAAGTCATTACTAAAAAAGTAAAAACAAGAACAATAACAAAATAGTTCATCACCTTAGCTAGTGTCTCTTTAGAGTTTTTATCAGATTGATTTTTAAAAAAGAAGGGTTCAGATGCATATCTAAATGCCTGTATAAACATACTTACTATCATAGTTATTTTATAATTAGCACCATAAATTCCATTTTGAGAAAGCGCCATACTTAGCGCCTGATTTTCAGTTTTAGCTTCACCATTTTCTAGATATTGATTAAATAATAATGACTTCAGCATTGCTCTATCTAAAGTTTCGTTAATTACATAGGCCAGCCCAACCAATAACATTGGAGAGGCATACTTAATCATTTGTTTTAAAATCGTAAAATCAAAAGACCCTTTAAAATTCATTATAGGAATTAAGACACTAAATTTTATAATACTTGCAATTAGATTAGAAATGAATACATATCCAATACCAATTTCTGGATTATAAAGATATTTAAGAATCCAGTTTTGCTCCCCGTTTTCGTAAGCCTCTTTACAATATATAAGGAAAAATAAATTTAGGAAAATATTCACAGCAACATTTAGAATATTTACTAAAGCAAATTTCTTTGCTTTTTCTTCCAATCTTAATTTAGCTAACGGAATAGAGGAAATAGCATCTAAACTTACAATTAAACTAAACCATATTATATACTCTTTATGATTAGGGTATTTTAACCAATCTGCAATATTCTCTGCAAAAATACTAGACATAGCAACAAAAAGAGCTGAAGTACATACTAATGAATATAAAGTGTTGGAATAGATGTTTAATCTATTTTGCTTGTTAATAGTTGAGAATCTAAAAAATGCAGTTTCCATTCCGTAAGTCAAAACAACTACTAGAAAAGCTACATATGCATACATTTCTGTAATAATACCATATTGCTCGTTTGAAAATTGAAGAGCATATAATGGGGTCAATAAAAAGTTTAAAAATCTGCCAATTATACTGCTAGTACCATAAATAGCCGTTTGATTTATTAATTTTTTTATTGAGCTCAAAATTTAAAAGTTAGGTTTTCTTTTTTCCAAGAAAGCGTTGGTTCCTTCAATAAATTCATCACTTTGAAAACAGTTGCTAAATGAGTCTATTTCAACTTCAAATCCGTTTATTTCAGAATTAAAACCTGCATTTATTGATTTTAATGCGGCAGATATCGCTTTGGGTGAATTTTTAATAATTTGATTTGCAATTTTATAGCACTTTGACATTAAATTTTCTTGAGTTTCTAAATAATTTACTAGTTTATATTCAAGGGCTTGTTCAGCACTAATCATTTTACCGGTAGTAATCATTTCAAATGCTTTTCCTTTCCCTACTAATTGAGCAAGCCTTTGAGTTCCGCCATAACCTGGAATTACCCCTAGACTAACCTCGGGAAGACCCATTTTTGCATTTTCTGAAGCAAGTCTTATATGACAAGCCATAGCTAACTCTAGCCCTCCTCCAAGTGCAAACCCATTAATAGCAGCAATAATTGGTTTGGAATAATTTTCTATAAAATCAAATAATTTTTTTTGCCCATTTCTTGCAAGTTTTTCACCTTCTTTTTTTGAATAACTTGAAAACTCTTTAATATCAGCCCCTGCTACAAAAGCTTTATTACCAGATCCTGTTATTATTACAACTTTAATTTCTTTGTCGTTATTAAAATCATTAAGTATTAAATGAAGCTCTTCAATTGTCTCATTATTAAGTGCATTTAACTGATCTGGACGATTTACACTTAATAAGGCAATACCGTCATCAGTTTTAGCTTGGATATTTTTCATCATTATTGTAGATATACTTATAAATTTAGGATTTATAAACCATAAAACTCAAAGATAGAAAGTCTTTTAAGGAACAATTTCACATTTTATTTAAAAACTTTGATTTAAATAGACGGATAATACCTAAGCCAACCCAATAAATAAAGATTAAGAAAAAAGATTCTTTTAGTATGTTAAAAATTAAATTTCCAAAAAATCCGGAAATGAATATTAAATTGTATGCTTTATAAAGAATTATTAAAAGCGTAAATAAAAGATGTATGAAAAGTGATTTTTTCCCCAATTTAAAATAAATTACAAAACGTAAATTATTTTTTCTGTAGTTGTCAATTCTTGAATATTTATTACGCCCATGAATACGTTGTCAATTTCAATATCTAAGACTATAAATCCACTTTGACCCTCGTTAAAAGAGTCGCTAAAGTCAAAGCTTGCAGAACCATTTGAAAGAGTGTTTTTTGTTATGTCAAATTTTGATGATCCTGAAGCGTCAACATAAAAAAGGCGAACACTAGAATTTACAAGAGGATCATTAGAAACGCTCTTTAGTACTTTCACAACAGCTATAGTATCTTTTTTTTTGTAGCAAGAGTTAATAGAAAAAAAACATAAAATCAAACTCCCTAAAATAAAAGACCTATGAAATGTTTTTATATAACTCATTTAATATTAATTATAATATATTAATTTATTAAATTGCAAGATAATAAATTACATTCTAATTTAGAATTATGTCTGTTTAAAAACTTTTATTTTAAATTAATTTTAATAAATACGTATAGTTCAAATGTTCAAAAATCTTAATATTATCTCTTTCGTGCTTTTTAGCTTATTATTTTGCAGTTGCTCAGTGATTAAGAACAAGAATAAGATTTCTAATGAAGTTCACGTAGAAATGCAAACTTCAAAAGGTTCAATAATCTTTAAACTGTACAATCAAACACCATTACACAGAGATAATTTTATAAAATTAGTAGAAGAAAATTTTTACGATGGAGTTACTTTTCATAGAATTATTAAAGATTTTATGGCTCAGGCTGGTGATCCAAACTCTAAAGATGAAAGTTTTAAAGGTCAGCTAGGTCAAAACAGTAAGGGAGAGACAATTCCTGCGGAATTTTCTAATAATTTATTTCATAAAAAAGGGGCATTAGCTGCAGCAAGGATGGGAGATAATGTAAATCCTGAAAAGAAATCTAGCGGTAGCCAATTCTATATAGTTCAGGGAAAAAAACATTCTTTAAAACAATTGAGCCAGATGGAAAATAGAATTAATCAAAATCAAGAAAATGTATTTTCATTTTCAGAGTCCGCTAAAAAATTATATCAAGAAATTGGAGGAACTCCTTTTTTGGATAATGGATATACTGTTTTTGGAGAAGTTATAAAAGGGATAGAAATCATTGACAAAATATGTTCTGTTGAGACTTCAAATGGAAATAAACCAATAAATAATGTAACTATTTTATCTGCAAGAATTATCAATTAATATGTTTGAAGAGATAAATAATATCAATATAGAAGTTCAGAATTTTCAAAGTAAATCTTTAGAAGAAATAGATCAGTTTAGAATTTCTTATTTAGGAAAGAAAGGAAAGATTACTCTATTATTTAATAATTTTAAGTTGATTCCTGTTGAACAAAAAAAAGAGTTTGGTGCTCGCTTAAATATCCTTAAAAGTTCGGCCTTAGAAAAAATAAATTTATTAAAATCTTCCTTAAAAGACCATTCTAAATCAAAAAAAACAGATACGGATTACACCATTCCTGGACAACCTACGAACTTTGGATCTAGACATCCAATTACTTTAATTAGAGACAGAATTATAAATGTTTTTTCTCATATTGGATTTTCAATTTCTGAAGGGCCAGAAGTTGAAGATGATTGGCATAATTTTACTGCTTTAAATTTTCCTGAAGAACATCCCGCAAGAGACATGCAAGACACTTTTTTCATTACTGATGATATTGCTTTAAGAACTCACACTTCTTCTGTTCAAGTAAGAGTTATGGAGAATAGCAAACCTCCAATTAGGACAATTTCACCAGGTAGAGTATATAGAAATGAAGCCATTTCTGCTAGAGCCCATTGTTTTTTTCATCAAGTTGAAGGCCTTTACATAGATAAAAATGTTTCTTTTGGAGATATGAAGCAAACTCTTTTATATTTCACAAAATCATTGTTTGGACCAGATACAAAAATTCGTCTTCGCCCATCTTATTTTCCTTTTACAGAACCCTCTGCAGAAGTTGATGTTTCATGTACAATATGTAGTCAAAAAGGGTGTAATGTTTGTAAATATTCAGGCTGGCTTGAAATCATGGGTTGCGGAATGGTTGATCCAAATGTTCTGGAAAATTGTAATATAGATTCCAATATTTACAGTGGGTATGCATTTGGAATGGGCGTTGAAAGAATAGCACAGTTAATTTATCAAGTAAACGACTTGAGACTATATTCTGAGAATGATTTAAGATTTATAAAACAATTTAGATCTGAGATTTAAAAAAATTCTTGGTGTTCCCAATTATTTTTATCCATATTTAACAGACAAATATTTAAAAGATCTATACAACTTTTAACATCTTTTTTATGAACCATTTCTATAACTTGATGTATATGCCTAGTTGGAATTGAGAAAGCACCAGCAATAGACCCTCCTGGAGTCATTCTTTGAATACTTGCTGTATCTGTTCCTCCTGCTGTTAAAATTTCGTTTTGCCAAGATATCTTGTTGGTATTAGCTGTTTCCTGCATGAACTTAACCATTCTAGTATCACAAATTGTACTAGCATCCATAATTTTAATTCCCACTCCATCTCCTAAAGATGTTATTTTTTCATCCTCACTTGCTCCTGGCACATCATATGCTATTGTAGTATCTAAGCCAAACCCAAAATCTGGTTTTATTTTTTGAGTAGCGACTTGAGCCCCTCTTATGCCAACTTCTTCTTGAACTGTAAAAACAGCATAAGTATCAAATGCTGGGGTTCTTAAATTTTTTAATGTTTCTATTAAAATAAATACGGCTATTCGATTATCTAAACTTTTACAATTTATACAGTCTCCCATTTCAATAAGTGCTCTTTCTCTTGTAACAGAATCACCAACAGAAATTATTTTTCTTACTTCTTTAACGTCAAGACCAAGATCAATATAATAATCATTAATTTTTGGAACTTTATTTTTTTCTTCTGGAGTCATTACATGAATAGGTTTTGAACCCATTACACCAATAACATCTTTTTTACCATGGACAATTACTCTCTGGGATGTCAAGGTCTTAGGGTCAAAGCCACCAAGAGGATGGAATTTCAAAAACCCCTTTGGAGTAATATGAGTTACAATAAAACCTATTTCATCCATATGAGCTCCTATCATTACAGATTTTTTAGAATTTTTACCTTTTTTTAAGGCAATAACATTACCCATATTGTCAATTTCAATATTATCAACGTGGCTTTTTATTTCTTTTAAGACCAAGCTTCTAACTCGGTTTTCAAACCCTGGGGCACCTGCTGTTTCACAGATTTTTTTAAGTAAATTAACATTAATCATAATTAATCTATATAACTTAATTTGAGCATATTAGTTTTTCCATTTTCACCTAAAGGTATACTTGCGGTATTGATTATTAAATCACCACTTTCAGCATAGCCCTTCTCTTTAAGTAAGTTTTTAATATCTGCAATAGTATGATCCGTACTTATTGTTTTATCATAATAGAATGAACTCACCCCCCAGACTAGGGATAATGTACTTAGTAGTTTTTCATTGCTAGAAAACACAAAAATTTCAGATTTAGGTCTCTGGCTTGAAATTTTATAAGCTGTATAACCAGAGTGAGTCATTGTAATTATTGCTTTTGCTTCAACTCTTTGAGCAAGTCTACAGACATTAAAACAAATTGAATCTGTTATGAATCTTTCGTTGTTTTTTTTTGGTAGCGTTTCTCTAACATAAATATTGGAATAATTTATTTCAACCTCATTAATAATTCTTGACATTATTTTAATCACCTCAATAGGATGTTTTCCAACAGAAGTCTCACCGCTGAGCATTACAGCATCTGCACCATCCATTACAGCATTTGCAACATCATTCACCTCTGCTCTGTTAGGAGTGATATTATCCATCATACTTTCCATCATTTGGGTAGCTATAATTACAGGCTTAGCTAAGTCTTGAGCGAGTGCTACTATCCGTTTTTGAATTAGAGGAACAGATTCAAGTGGAATCTCAACACCTAAATCTCCTCTAGCTACCATCACAGCATCAGTTTCACTTAATATTCCCTCTAAGTCGGTAACAGCTTCTGGCTTTTCAATTTTAGCAATTATTTTAGCATTTCCATTATTGCTATTAATAAGATGTCTTAGCTCAATTACTTCCCTTGCAGATCTTACAAAAGAAAATCCAATCCAGTCTACTTCATGTTCTAATGCTATAACTAAATCGGCTTTATCTTTTTTAGTAAGGCTGGAAATATTGATATTAGTATCTGGCAAATTGAGACCTTTTTTTGAAAATAATAATCCACCCGCAACTACTTTAGTTTTTACAGTATCTTTTAAATTAGTCTCTAAAACTTCAAGGTGAATTTTCCCATCATCCAACAAAACTTTTTCTCCAACTTTCACATCTTTAGGAATTCGATCTATAAAAATTTGAGCTGCAGAACTAAAGTTATGATCTTCTAGAGTAGTTAAAATAAATTCCTGATTATTTTCTAATAAAAGCCCTTCTTTTGGCATATCTCCAATTCTAATTTTCGGTCCTTGAAGATCTGCTAATATTGCCGAATGTGTTCCCAGTTCTTTGTCTAAAAGCCTGATTTTTTTTATCGCATCTATATGATCTTGATGACTTCCGTGAGAGAAGTTTACTCTGAAAACATTTACCCCCTCTTTAATCATGGACTTTAAAACTTCCCCTTCAGAACATGAAGGTCCAATAGTTGCAACGATTTTTGTTCTTTTACTCATTTTCTAAAATATTAAATTTTCTTTTGATTTTAATTGCTCGACAATAACATTATGGGCAGTTAACACAAACGGTATTTCTCTAAGTTTTTTTAAATAATAATCATATTTTTTTTTCTCCGCTGATTTCACCATCAGAAAAAAATCAACATGAGACTTTTCAGGAATTAACCATGTTCCTTCAAACTTATTTCCAATTAAATAATATTCATCAGAATTAAAATCATTAACAAATGAAAAAACTGGAAAACTTGCATTTTGTTTTGATTTTTTATTAAAAATCAGTTCAATATCTTCACCAGACTTAGAGAGGTTCAAATCTAATGTGCTATTAACAGCCCAACATAGCCTGTAATCTTTTTCGTGGCAGCTTATGCCAAGAAGACTAAAATCAAATTCATATACTTCTTCTAAAAGATGTTTCATTAATAATCAATTTTTAGGCATTAATAAACTTGAAATTTCAAATAGCTTTTCTTCTTCAAATCTTCCTGCCATTAATTGTATTCCAAATGGAAGTGAATTACTATGTTTGCCTAGTGGTAAAGAAATTGCGGGAAGACCAGCAATATTTGCATGAACAGTAAATATATCTTGTAAATACATTGAAATAGGATCCTTAATTTCGCCAATATTAAAAGCTGTTGTTGGAGTTGTAGGGAGCAGGAGAACATGATTTCTTTTCAACATTTGTTCTGTTTTTTCTTTGATTAACCTTCTTACCTTTTGAGCTTTTGTAAAGTATGCATCATAATAACCAGAGCTTAATACAAAATTACCAAGCATAATTCTTCTTTTAACTTCAATTCCGAACCCCTCGGACCTAGATTTTTCATAGGTGCTGTTTATATCTTTAGCATCTTTTGTTCGATAACCAAAGTGAGCTCCATCATATCTTGCAAGATTAGAACTTGCCTCTGCGGTTGTTAGAACATAATAGGTTGGCACAAGGTATTTTAAAAAAGGAAATTTCAAGTATTCTATTTTATGTCCTTTATTCTCTAATTCATCAATTAAAGATTTTATTTTTGTGGAGACTTCAACATCTAATTTTTCAAAATTTAGATATTCTTCAGGTATCCCAATATTAAACTTTTTATTTGAAATTTTAATAGTTTTATTATTTGCAGGACGGGACGAAACTGTACTGTCAAAATTATCGTTTCCACTCATGATGCTAATAAAAATATTCGCATCCTGAACAGTTTTAGAAAAAACACCAATTTGATCAAAACTAGAACCATAAGCAATCAACCCGTTTCTTGATATTCTTCCGTAAGTGGGCTTTACTCCAACAACCCCACAAAAAGAGGCGGGTTGTCTAATAGACCCACCAGTATCTGAACCTAGAGCAATATTGCACAACCCTTCAGCTACAGCAGCAGCAGAACCTCCTGAAGAGCCTCCAGGAACTTTATTTTCTCCGTTTGGATTTTTAACCGGACCATAAAAACTATTTTCGTTAGAACTGCCCATTGCAAATTCATCACAATTTAACCTTCCAATTATTATAGCATCTTCATTAATTATTTTTTCAACTGCAGTTGCAGAAAACATAGATTTAAAACCTTGAAGAATTCTAGACGAGGCAGTTAATGTATGATCTTTATAACATATATTATCCTTCAGTCCTACAAATGCACCAACTAATAAACCACTTTTATTTTTAATGATTTTTTTTTGAATTTCCTCTGCTTTTAATAAAGCTTCTTTTTCAAATATCTCAATAAATGCATTAGTCTTTGAAGTTTTTATTCTTGAAATATATTCTTGGCAAATATCAACCAATGTAGTATTACCGCTATTAATAAGTTTTTGAATGTCCGTTAAAGACTCTGGTATATCCAATCTTAATCTTTTTTATCAGATTCCTCTTCGTTTTTAGTAGCCTCTTTAAACTCCTTAACTCCTTTTCCCAATCCTCTCATTAGTTCAGGAATTTTTTTCCCACCAAAAAGTAACAGTACAACTATCAGAATTATAATTATTTGCGGCGGGCCTATTATCCCTAATAAAATTGTGTTCATTTTAATTTATTTAAAGCAAATTTACAAAATGTTTTCTTAAAGTCTAACTCCAACTATTGCAGTTACACAACCAATAATATCTTCAGAACTAGCTAAATTGTTATTTGATTCCTTTTTTGGAGCAATTAAACTTATTATTAGTTTCTGAGTATTACTTACTTTAAAATCATATGAAGTACTTCCATTTCCATGATTATCGTAAAAAAGTTGTCGGTTTAAATTTCTAACTGTTAACTGCAAATCACCTAACAATATATCAGAACACGATGAAATTCTATAATTTTGACCTTCGTAAAAAATTGCAACAAATTGAAATTTTTTCCCCTCGGACAGTTCTAATGCACTTGTTTGACCAGTATGCATATAACCATCACCGATAGTTTTGATACATTTTTTAGAAAGACCTTTACACTGACAAAAAAAGGTAAAACTTAGTATTATAAACGTAATGCTAAAAATATATTTCATAAATTTTAAGAACAGTTACTTAAAAAAGTGAGTATTCAATATCCACACAAATTAAGATTAAAATTACCACAAACCACCATTTTTTTACAATTTCTACAGAAACCAAATGTATTAATGTGCAATTAACCAATTTTCTCCACTCCCAATTTCAACCTCTAACGGAACATTAAAAGTAACAGCACTCATCATCTGTTTTCGAACAAGGTTTTTTAATTCCAATTTTTCTTCAATTACCATGTCCAAAACCAGTTCGTCATGAACTTGTAATAAAAGTTTTGATTCCATTTTAGAGCTCAAGATTTCCTTATGAATATTTACCATAGCAATTTTTATAATGTCCGCTGCGGTTCCCTGAATTGGAGCATTTATTGCATTTCTTTCATCGAACCCTTTCATAGTTGCATTTCCACTATTAATATTTGGCAAAAATCTTTTTCTCTTAAAAATTGTTTCAACGTATCCGTTTTCTCTAGCAAATGAAATGTTAGAGTCCATATATTCTTTAATTTTCGGGAATTCTAAAAAATAATTATCAATAATTTCTTTAGCCTCTGATCTTTTAACGTTGAGTCTTTGAGATAAGCCAAATGCTGAAATTCCATAAATGATTCCAAAATTCACCATTTTGGCTTTATTTCTCATTTCTCTTGTTACATCTTCTAATACTACATGAAAAATTTTAGAAGCAGTTTCAGTATGAATATCGCGACCACTAGTAAACGCATTAATCATGGATTTGTCTTCGCTAAGACCTGCAATTATTCTTAGTTCTATTTGAGAGTAATCCGCACACATTAAAAGTCGGCGATCATCAGAAGCACAAAAAGCTTTTCTTATTTCTTTTCCTAGCTCTGTTCGTATAGGAATATTTTGAAGATTAGGTTTGTTTGAGCTTAATCTTCCAGTAGAAGTCACAGTTTGCATATAATTAGTGTGAATTTTATTTGTTAAAGGGGAGATTAATTTTGGAAGCGCATCTACATATGTGGAAAGTAATTTTTTTCTAGTTCTGTAGCTTAAAATATCATCTATAATTGGATGAGAACCGCTTAATTTATTTAGAGTAGGTTCATCGGTTTTAAATTGTCCTGTTTTAGTTTTTTTTGCTTTTGGGTCTAGATTTAGCTCCCCAAAAACAACTTCACCAAGCTGCTTAGGAGAGTCTATATTAAATTCATGTCCACTAAAGTTATATATAGACTGCTCTAAATTAGCTAAGCTGACATTTAACTTTTTAGAAAATTCTTTTAAAGATTCTATATTAATTTTGATTCCTTCGACTTCCATATCGTGAAGAACTTTTAAAAGAGGAATTTCAATATCATAAAACAGTGGTTCTAAATCAAGTTCCTTTAACTGTTTCTTAAATTTCAAGTAGAGTTGAAAAGTTAAATCAGCGTCTTCAGATGCATAATCTTTTAATTCTTCAAGATCTACATCTTCCATTTTTTTTGTTGGCTTAGTTTTACTTCCAATTAAAGATTCTATTGCTATTGGGTTATAATTTAAAATAGTTCTTGATAACTGATCTAAGCTATGTCTTTTCTCAGGATCTATTAAATAGTGAGCTATCATTGTGTCAAAACAATGTTCATTCACTTGAACACCATATTTATTAAGTATTCCATAGTCATATTTTAAATTATGAGCAATCTTTAAAGTTTTGGAATTAAAAAACTCTTTATATAATTTAATTAATGACTCATCTTTAGAAACATCACAGTAAAATGCTTTGTTTTTAGAATATGAAAATGAAATTCCTAATAATTTTGCTTCATTAATTTCAAGAGAGGTTGTTTCTGTGTCAAATGCAACAGCTTCTTTTGAAACTAAGCTAAGGACGAATAACTCGTGTTCTTCTTTACTTTTAATTAATTGGTAGTTAGTATTTTTTGAAGAAAAGCTTTGAAAATCAGATGATGTCGTATTTTCAACTTCATTAATTGCAAATAAATCCATCTGTTTTTCTTGGAAAATTGGTTTGCCAAGAATTCTTTTTCCTAATTGATTAAACTCTAATTCTTTAAGAATTTTAATTAAGGAATCTTCATTAATTTTTTTTCTTTCGTATTGAGAAGAATTAAACTCAACTGGACAATCAAGAATAATTGTAGCTAATTGTTTAGAGATTAAACCTTGATCTGCAAAATTCTCAACATTTTCTTTTTGTTTGCCTTTCAAATCCTGAGTATTGGCTAATAAATTTTCTACACTACCATAAATACCTATCAGTTTTTTGGCGGTTTTTTCTCCTATTCCTGGAATTCCAGGGATATTATCCACAGCATCTCCCCAAAGACCTAAAATATCAATTACTTGTTCTGGCCTTTCAACTTCAAATTTTTCACAAACTTCTTTGACTCCGAGTATTTCACTTGGATTGCCGCTTCTTCCAGGTTTATAGATAAATATATTTTCACTAACCAGTTGACCAAAATCTTTATCTGGAGTCATCATAAAAACTTTATAACCTTGTTTTTCTGCTTGCTTAGAAAGAGTTCCAATTAAATCATCTGCTTCAAATCCCGAAACCATTTCTGTTGGAATGTTCATTGAATTTAGAATGTCAAAAATGTAAGGGATAGATTTCCTAATATCTTCTGGCATTTCTTGTCTGTTTGCTTTATATTCTGAAAAGACTTCTTCTCTATTTGATCCACCTGGAGGGTCAAAAACTACACCTAAATGCGTAGGTTTATGGTTATTTATTACTTCTAATAAACTATTACAAAAACCAAATATTGCAGAGGTATTAAGCCCCTTAGAATTTATTCTTGGATTATTTATAAATGCAAAATGAGCTCTATATATTAAAGCATATGCATCCAATAAAAATAGCTTCTTCTCCATTTAAATATTGTATAAGTAAGTTAATACTGTTTGACCAACAGCTTTTAATGTCTGAGGGTCAATTATTTCTAAATTATCTTTATGGGTATGGTGAAAATGACCAAAATCAAATCTATTTGTAGATTGACTAATATCATAATGTATAATATCCATAGTTGGAATTTGAGCAATTTGATTTATATAAGTATGATCATCTGTTAAGGGGGGAGCGATTTTTTTCTTAAAATAATTACCATAACCTAAATACTTGCCGAGTTTCCAAAGTTTATTTAGATGATAGCCAGCATATTGTCTTGAAATTTCTTCTTTTGGGAATACAGCATCTTTTGCACCAACCATGTCTAATAAAATTCCAAATTCAGGTTTTTGATAATCCTTAGAAATATTGTAACTCCAATATTGAGATCCTAGACACCAGGTATCATTAGATGTTTGCAAATCTGAAAAGCTAGAATTATAATTTGGGGCACCATAGTCTTCAACATCAAAAAATATAATTTCTAAACCAATTTCTATGCTATCCTTTTCTACAACTCTTGCAATTTCTAGTAAAACACCAACTCCACTAGCTCCATCATTTGCCCCAACTATTGGTTGATTTATATTAAAAGTATCTCGGTCAGCAAAAGGTCTTGTATCCCAGTGAGCACAAAGCATTATTTTTTTTTTAGCTTTTTCATTAAAGCTCCCAATTATGTTTCTGACGGGCAACTTAGCTCCGTTAAATGCAGTCACTACACCAATTTGCTCTCTAACATTGAATCCTAATGATGATAATTTTGTCACAATCCAGTCTCCACACTTTTTATGACCTATGGTATTTGGAACTCTTGGGCCATAATATACTTGTTTGGCTATAAATTTATATGCGCTGTCTTGATTAAAGACCCCACTTTTATTCCATTTTTCAATTTTTTTTTCAATTTTTTTTGTTGACGTTACTTCACTATTGCAACTTGGCATTGTTAAAAAAAAAACTAATATTATAAAAAAGTTGTGTATTAAAATCTTCATTATATTTCTATATAAATATTCAATAGCTAAAATAACCAACTTCACGATAAATATCTCTTTAATTCTGTTAAATTCAATTTAATAATATTTTAAATAAGAGATCATTTAGCATTATATTTGTTTTGAATGAAGTTATATTCTAAAAAACAGCGTTGGAAGAAAGTACTATTCTTAGCTGGTATGGGGATAATTGGAATAATTTTTTGGTTAACTTCTATACTCGTTTCTAATTTAAAAGAATCTGAATTAGAAAAAATACACTTTTGGAGTGGAGCAATCAAAAAGAAAGCAGAGCTTGTCAGATTAACCAATATTGCTTTTCAAGAGTTGGCTCAAAATGAGTCTAATAACGTTTATTTATGGGCTCGAGCTACTAAGGAATTTCAGAAATCTTTAAATGATTTTGGGTTGGCTTTAGAGATTATTCAAAACAATAAAAACATCCCGTTGATTTTAACAGATAATCAAGGGCAGTATGTTTCTCACAAAAACATTAAGCTACTTGATAACTCAGAGCTCATCCAAAAGCAATTACTTTCAGACTCAATAATTTTAAAATGGACAGATTATAATGAACCCATAGAGTTTAATTATTACCAAGATAGAATTCAAAAAATATACTACTCAAATTCCTCAAAATATTTCCAATTACAAGATCAGCGTGATTCACTTTTGAACTCTTTCTCTCTTGAAATAATGAATAATATAGCTCAACTTCCAGTTGTTTTTTGGAGCAAAACAGGAGACTCTTTAATTTCTTCCAATGTTATAAACTCTACGATGAATAGTGGCGAAATAAAACAAATTATTCAAAGTATGACTAAGGATAATTTTCCAGTAGAAATTGATCTTGGCAATGATCATCGTGGAGTAATATACTTTAGTAACTCTAAAATATTATTTTGGTTACAATTATTTCCTATTGTTACAATTCTTATAATTACTCTTTTTCTATTAGTTTCTTACCTCTCATTTAGTTCTTTTAGGCGTTCAGAGCAAAACCAAGTGTGGGCAGGAATGGCCAAAGAAACTGCTCATCAATTAGGAACCCCTCTTTCTTCACTTTTTGGATGGATTACATTATTAAAGGAAAGCGGAAAAGAAAATTCTGAAGCACTAATTGAAATGGAAAAAGATATTGAAAGGCTGTCCATTGTAACGGAGCGGTTTTCTAAAATTGGATCGTCAGTAGAGCTTATTGAAACGGATATTATTCAATTCTTTAAAATTTATATTGACTACATGAAGAAAAGGATTCCTAAGACGGTATCGTTAACGACTGAATTTAAAACAGAAAAACTTTTGGCTAACATTAATGCTCCTTTATTTAGCTGGGTAATTGAAAACATTATTAAAAATGCTGCTGATGCAATGGATGGAAATGGGGAAATTATATTGTATTCAGAAAGAGATCAAAATAATATTATAATTAAAATAAAGGATAACGGAAAAGGGATTCCTTTAGCTGTCCAAAAAACAATTTTTCAACCAGGATTTACAACTAAAGAAAGAGGATGGGGACTGGGGCTATCTTTAGCTAAAAGAATAGTTGAAGGTCACCATAATGGAAAAATATATGTTGCTTCAAGTAAAATAAATTCAGGGACAGTTTTAGAAATAATATTACCTGCAATAAATTAATTTTTAGTCACTACTACTTTGAAGCCAATAGTTGTTACTTTTGTTTTTTTGTAATTATAAATAATCATATGGATATTAAAAAGACTTTAATCTCATTAGGAATTGAATCAACTAACTCAGGGGCTTCAATAGGTGGTAATTGGTTAAATACTAACGGTGAAAAAATAATTTCTTACTCTCCTGTAGATGGCAAGGAAATTGGTAGTATTATTTCAGCAAGTGAGCAAGATTATCATCAATGTATAGACTCAGCAGTAGAAGCATTTTCAAATTGGAGAATGATGCCAGCGCCTCATAGAGGTGAAATCGTTAGACAATTTGGCGAAGCATTAAGGGCTAAAAAAGAAGATTTAGGCGCCTTAGTTTCTTATGAAATGGGGAAGTCATATCAAGAAGGTTTAGGTGAAGTCCAGGAAATGATTGACATATGTGATTTTGCAGTGGGACTATCAAGACAACTTCATGGACTAACAATGCACTCTGAAAGACCATTACATAGAATGTATGAACAATATCATCCATTAGGTATTGTTGGTATAATTTCAGCATTTAATTTTCCGGTGGCAGTTTGGGCCTGGAATACTGCTTTGGCATGGATATGTGGAGATGTTTGTATTTGGAAACCATCTGAAAAAGCTCCTCTTTGCGGAGTAGCTTGTCAAAAAATTATTGCTGAAGTTTTGGAAAACAACAAACTCCATGGAGGAATTTCTACTATAGTTATTGGCGGAGCAGAAATCGGGAAATTAATGTCTTCTGATAAAAGAATACCATTAATCTCTGCCACTGGATCTACAAGGATGGGAAAATCAGTTGGTGAAGTTGTTGGAGGAAGATTAGGGAAATCACTTTTAGAACTAGGTGGTAATAATGCTGTTATACTCACCCCTAATGCTGATTTAAAAATGGTTATTCCAGCATTGGTTTTCGGAGCTGTAGGAACCACAGGACAAAGATGTACTTCAACAAGAAGATTAATAATTCATCAAAGTATTTATAACGATGTTAAGGCAGCCTTAGTAAACGCATATGGGCAATTAAAAATAGGAAATCCTTTAGATGAATCTAATCATGTTGGACCGTTAATCGACCAAGAAGCTGTTAAAATGTATTTAAATGCAATTGAAAATGCAAAACAAGAAGGTGGAAACGTAATTGTTGAAGGTGGTCAACTTAAAGGAGAAGGATATGAGAGTAATTGTTATGTTAAGCCAGTAATTATTGAAGCAGAAAATAGTTTTAAAATAGTACAGCACGAAACTTTTGCACCAATTTTATATTTGATAAAATACAACGGAGATGCCAATGAAGCTATTGCACTTCAGAACGATGTTCCTCAGGGTTTATCATCTGCAATTATGACTACTGATATGAGAGAGCAGGAAGCATTTTTATCACATCAAGGGTCAGATTGTGGAATTGCTAATGTGAATATAGGAACTTCAGGCGCTGAAATAGGAGGAGCTTTTGGTGGAGAAAAAGAAACTGGAGGCGGTAGAGAATCTGGTTCTGATGCTTGGAAAGTCTATATGAGAAGGCAAACTAACACTATAAATTGGGGAACATCTTTACCTTTAGCACAGGGAATAAAATTTGAACTTTAAATATTATATCCTAATGTTTTTCTAAATCTATTTAAGGTGGTATTTGCCACCTTTTTTGCTTTTTCTGCACCTTTAATTAAGACGGATTCAACCTCAGATGGATTATTTAAATAGTAATTAAACTTTTCTCTTTGTGGAGCAAATGAATTCACTAACTCATCAACAAGCTCTTTTTTTGCGTGCCCCCAGCCATACCCTCCAGCTTTTAAATTTTCTTTCATTTTTAAGCTTTTTTCAGATGAAGCTATAAGTTGAAATAATTGGTAAACAGTAGAACTTTGAGGATCTTTAGGAGCTTCTAAAGGGGTGTCATCGGTAATGATATTCTTATTAATAATTTTTTTAATTTGTTTTGGATCTTGAAAAAGATCTATTGTATTTTCTCTGGATTTACTCATTTTTTCCCCATCTGTCCCTGGAATTAATTGTGTATTTTCTTGCAATTTAACTTCTGGAATTACAAATATTTCCCCGTATTTATTATTAACTCTAGAGGCTACATCTCTAGTCATTTCTAGATGCTGGAGCTGATCTTTTCCAACGGGAACATAATTAGCATCATACAATAATATATCTGAAGCCATTAACATTGGATAGGTAAAAAGTCCCGAATTAATATCTTCTAAACGGTCTGATTTATCTTTAAAAGAATGGGCTAGCTTTAATCTTTGATATGGAAAAAAACAGTTTAAATACCATGCGAGTTCAGTACACTCTGGGACATCAGACTGCCTGTAAAAAGTAGTTTTATTTGGATCTAGACCACATGCTAACCAAGCGGCTGCAACCTGCAAAGTGTTTTCACTAAGAGTTTTTGGATTCTTAATTTGTGTTAAAGAGTGAAGGTCTGCGATAAAAAGAAAAGAATCATTTTCGGGATTATTTGCTAATTCAATAGCTGGAATAATTGCACCTAGTATATTTCCCATGTGAGGTCTTCCTGTGCTTTGTACGCCAGTTAAAATTCTTGACATTTTAATTTTTTAGTATGATTTAGTAAATATAATTTGAATTTAGATAATTACTAAAACCATTTTAAAATCTTTTTTCCAAATAACGAAAAAACTAATTTTAACCACCATAATAAAAGTAGTGGAAAAACTAATATTACTAATTTATTATATTCTAATGCCTTAAATAATTCAAAATGCATTAGGTGCATGATTGCTCTCGTCATTCCACATCCGTAGCATTCTAAATCAAAAAAAACAACTGAAAAACAAGCACTTTGTCCTTGGTCAAAATAGTCAGCTGGCAAAAAGAATAAAGATAGAGAAGTTATTATTAGCTCTATAATAATAAAGAATTTTAGATTAATTATTAATTTTCATATCTATCAGTAAGTAATTTTATTAAATTAATTATAAGACATATTTCATATAATCCAACTGTAAATAGCTATAAGAAACCCTTTCCAATTTGACCTAAGTAAAATTTGTGAGCACCCAATGCTCCAACTAATAAAAGTAAAATTAAAGCAACTGTTTTTTTTGTCCTGAAACAGGAGCTTTTTACCAGACTTGACAAGCGTTTTAATAGCTTCTTTTAATTCTTTTTTATTAGATTAAATTCTTTTTTTAAATCTTTTATTGAAACAGGAGCATTAATATTAATAATCTTATTAGATTTATTTCATTAATTAATAAACTATTTAGTTTATTTTTATGTGGATAGTTCTAAATTCTTAAATGTATATTTAAGTATTATTTATTATCCAATCTCTAATTAAACATTTATTTACATATTTAATTTTCTTTTTAATTTCAATTAAAGGAGAGACTCAATTAATTTATAGAAAAGTTAATGATATTTCAATTGAAATTATGTCCTTTAACTTTCGAAATGCTGATTCATTAATTAACATAATTGAAAAAGAGTCTAGAAATGATTATTTATTTATTCAATTAAAAACTAATTATTATTGGTGGATTTTAATTACTGGAAACGATAATGAAAATATTAGGGCTTTAATTCAATCTAATGCTAAAAACACTCTCTCTAATACTAGAATATACAACGACACTAAAAGAGAATGTTTTTGGAGCTCTGAGTTCAGTCACTTTATTTCTCATGGTTATTTAACAAGGTTACACACTTTATCTAAAAACTATTTGCAATTACTTTCTCATTCTAAAAGCATGTTAAATATTATTGAGAAAACACTAATTAAAGTTGATGATTGCGATTGTTTTAAATTTACAACTGGTTTATTTCATTACTTCATTGAATATGCAAGAAATGAAAGTAATTTTTTTAAAGCAGGTTTATTGTTTTATCCAGAATCTAATTCAGGATACGGTATTAAGTTATTAAATGAAGCTGCTAAAAGCGAAAATTTAATAATTAGTGCTGAAGCAAATTATTTTTTAGCAAGAATATATCATGATAATGAACAGAAAATAAATAGGGCTATTTATCATTACAATATTTTAACAAAATTATATCCTAATAATTTAATTTATTTATACTACGAACTAAATGCAATGATTAAAGCCAACTATTCAGAGGAGGTTTTACTAGAAAAAAAACAAAAAGCAATGCTGTCAATTAATAATAATTCACAATTAGTTTTGAATCAATCCAATTATTTTAAAAATATTTTTGAGGAAATAAAATTTGAATAAATAGTATTTAAAGTAGGTGTATTAACGTATAATCACATAATTATTTATGATTTATGATAAATATGTTATAAATTAATTAAAAATTAAATATAATGTTAAAAATCTTTAGAAATAATTATCTCTCAAAAACACTAAGTATCTTCTTAGCATTCAACGTAATAATACTAACTTCAAGTTTTAGTTTTGTCCCGAAAAAAGTTAAAATTCCTGCTGGAACATTAGTAACTTTAAGATTAATACAAAGTGTAAGCTCTACCGATTGTAGTGAAGGTGATATAGTTAATTTATCTGTTTTATATGATGTTAAATCCAATGACAAAACATTGATTACAGCTGGAACAAGAGCAACTGGTATAGTTTCTTTATGTACTGCTTCGAAAGGCCAAGGTAAGCCCGGAGAAGTAGGAGTTGATATTTCAAATTTAAGAATAAATGGTTCTACAATCCCATTATCTAGTTCGCCTATAAAAAATAAAGGAGAGGATAAAACTACTTTAGCATGGGGTATTGGAATAGGGGCCTGTGTTTTATTATTTGGGATTGGAATAGTAGCAGTATTTTTTATTAAGGGCGGAGACGGAGTGCTGAAATCAGGGAAAATTATTGAAGGTAATGTTGTTACGGATACAGAAATTAATCTCTAATTATTATTATCTAGATTAATAATATTATTCAGATCAATTATTGTCTTATTTGTAATCAACTTGTTTTTTTCTTCAGCAAAATTAATGGCATTTATTACACCTCCTATGTAATATCGTTGATAGTAAGGGAACACGCTAAGTATTGCGTCTATAAAGGAATATCTAATAGAGATTATTGTAAACACAGATAGAGCTGTTGTTGTTAGTAAAAGTGAGTTTAGTCCTGAACTAAAATTGCCTGAATATACCTGACCGGACCCAGGGAGAACCATGCTTAAAGTAGAAGCTACTTTTGGATTTGTTCTTCTAATCTTTTTTTCTAAACGAGAAAATGAGCTTTCAACTTGATTAATATTTGAGTCTGAAAACTCATTAATTTTCAAAAAATATTTTTTTGACGACTCAATGTCTCCCTTGTACAAATAAATAATAAATAAATAATAATTTTTTCTGGATTTAAAGTAATTATTAATTTCTTTTATATTTAAAATTTCAATTACAGCATATTCGTATTTCTCTTGTGACATATAACATTTTGCCATTTCAAAACACACCTCATTTTTCAGACTATCTTTTGTAAGAAGATTATATATTAACGAGTAGTGAACTAATGCATTATCATAGGATTTTGTTTTATAGTAACTATCTGCTAGGTAATTTAAATTTGTAATATTATCAGACTCAAAAAAAGCAATTCTCTTAAAGTAAGGAATACATAGATCATAATTTTCTGACTCAAAATTATTTGATGCAAATTGAAAAGATTCAGTCTGGTTTTGACTTGTCAAACTTACAGATGATAAAAAACTAATTAAATATATTATCCAATTTTTCATTTAAATGCTTTTGTAATTTTTTATTTCTAGTTTTAGCTGATTTATAAGATCCATGTATATTCCCAAGATAAAAACTTAATCCTGCAAATGAATAAACCCATCCAAAACCACTTTTAACACCTCTCTTTTTAAATCCCCTGTAAGACAAATAAGAATTCAATCCAACAAATAAAAAAGAAATAATTCCATCTTTTTTATACCCTGCATATAACTTTCCAGAACCAGGCAATATTGATGAAGCTATTCCAGCTATAATTGGGCTCTTTTTCTTATACATATTTCTATATAACAATGCACTTTTTAATTTAGGAAAATCTTCTAATTTGGCTGACTGAATTAAACTATCGTCTAAAATATTTAATGACAGTTTTAATTTCATACATGTCTGAGAATTACAATTAGATAATTCTTTAAAAAGAGTATCAAAATTTCTATTTAAAAAAAGTAATTTCAGATATTCATCTAAAACTTCTTTATTATATTCATTTTGACTTAATGATTTATAAGATGAAATTCCTTTTGAGTAATTTTTTGATTTATTGGCTGAAATCAAATATTTTTTGAGAATGATATTATCATCATTTAACAGCTTTGAATATTCATTCATTGCTAGTTCATAATCGAAATTATTAAATAAATAATTAGCATATTTCAAAGTATTTTCTGAACTGAAATAATTATCTGATTGTCCAATATAGGAGAATACGCATATAAAAAGTGATAATATTAAATTACAAAACCGGATCATACAGTAGATTAGATGTTTTATGAATATGGTAATCCTTTCTGTTTAATCCGTTACACCTTGTAAGTCTATCAAAAGTGTTAAATAAGCCTTTTAAAAATCCTAATTTTTGAAAAGACTGAGTTCCGTATACAGAACAAGATGGATAAAAATTACAATCTCCGGAATCCTGAGATGAAATAAATTTTTTATAAAATGAAAACAATCCATAGGATGTGCTTTTGTCTTTTTTAACATTATAACTAGTAATAACATTTTCTTCATTCAAACTTTGAGAAAAAGTAATGTCTTCTTTATTCTGAGCAAAAGAAAAGTTAATCAGAAAAATAAAACTCAGAACTATAATTTTTTTGGTCATCAAAATTATTGATTTTTATATTTTTATATGTAGTTATTTTGTACTCAGGTTTATCATTAATAAACGCAATTTGAGTGATTTTAGATGGTATCATTAAGCCGTCAATATTAGTATAATCTTCAAAAAACTGTTTGCTAATAATAGACCCATCTGGATGAAAACTTACAAGGCCAAATATTAATTTGTTTTTCTGACTCATTATAATTTTTCCCGACCTGTACTTTTTATTTTTAAACTTTGGCTCCCAAGTGGTAATAATTTGGTCTTGGTCATTTTTAGTTTTAACCAGCTCATAAGAGCTAGAATTTAAACCATAATATTCCATTTGGCTATTTAACACTAAATTAAAAATATTAAATTTTAAACCAGTTGTACTTTTATAATTTTCCACAACCTTATCATCAATTAACCTGTATACCATTGAATCGGTATATATCAAAACCTCCCTATTAGGAAACTTGATAGAATAATACATTGACGCTAGATTTTTATCGTAATACATTTTACCTGTTGTAATTCTGCTTGTCGAATCAATTTCCTTAATTGTAATTTCAGATTCAATTCTTGAAAATACTTTTTGTCCAATATATAAGAGCGGAGACAGAAATATTACAGAAAATAGTGTTAGTCTTAGAAATTTCATAAAAAAAAAGCTCGATTATTCGAGCTTATAGATTTAATTTATAATTTTTAATAATAATAATTATAATCCAACACGAGAGCTACTACCAATGCAATAACATCAAGTGCTATAGCGGATCCACAACCAATCCAGTAAGATTTTTTCTGGGATTGTTCTTTATCATTATTAGTAGCAACCACAAAAAGTCCTACTGGCCAGCAACAGAATCCCCAAGCAAAAGCTCCCCAATCCATATCGTCACTGGTAAAAGCGTTACGAACCATAAGGGAGGATTTATAGTTGGTGTCAAAAGAACTATTTAGAAGATTATTATTTATAATTTTTCTATTTATTTCATCAATAGTAGAATTTTGATTTTGTGCTATTATATTTTCCACAACTTCTAAATCTGATAATTCAGTATTAATTTCAGAAAGGTCGTAAGAAAATAAATCAACATTAGATGCACTAGCTTTAAATATAAAAGCAAATGCTAAAACAACTGTAAAAATTCTTTTCATAATTTTTATTAATGTAAATTAAATATAATAAAAAAATCTTGTTTACTAACAAATAATTTAATTTAAAATTTTCGTTGGTTTCTTAATGATGTTTTAAATTTTACTCAATGCTGGATTCTCTTGCAGATTTTTTTCAGATTAATTAATAATATATCTTAATATACAACATAATTTTTTTAGACCTGTACTTTTTATTTTTAAACTTTGGCTCCCAAGTATTAATAATTTGATCTTGGTCATTTTTAGTTTTAACCAGCTCATAAGAGCTAGAATTTAAACCATAATATTCCATTTGGCTATTTAATACTAAATTAAAAATATTAAATTTGAAGCCATTTGTACTTTTATAATTTTCAGCAATTTTATCATCAATTAACCTTTATATCATTAAATCTGTATATACTACAACTTCATTACTGGGAAACTTGATAGAATAATATATTGCCCCAAAATTCTTATCATAGAACATTTTACTTGTTGTAATTCTACTTGTTGAATCAACTTCTTTAATTGTAATTCCCCTTTCAATTCTTGAAAATGCTTTTTGAAGTCGAACCCTTTAGGGTCAAACATAAACATTACAGAAAATAGTATAAATCTAAGAAATTTTATAAAAAAAAAAGCTCGAATAATCGAGCTTTTCATTAAGTGATTTATTATTTAATAAAGGTTATTTACCCTGCAGTGGCAACATATGAAATTACTTGAACAATTAAACCTGTGAGCCAACCAACAAAAAATGAAGTTTTTTGAGCTTTTTCTTTGTCTTTATTTGTCACAACAACAAAAAACCCAACAGGCCAGCAACAGAATCCCCAAGCAAAAGCTCCCCAATCCATATCGTCACTGGTAAAAGCATTACGGGACATAAGAGAAGATTTATAGTTGGTGTCAAAAGAACTATTTAGAAAATTATTATTTATAATTTTTCTATTTACCTCCTCAATTGTAGAATTTTGATTTTGTGCTATTACATTTTCCACAACTTCTAAATCTGATAATTCAGTATTAATTTCAGAAAGGTCGTAAGAAAATAAATCAGCGTTTGATGCACTAGCGTTAAATACAAAAGCTAATGCTAAAATAAGTGTAGATATTCTTTTCATAATTTTATTTTTTATTAATTAAACTAATATATAAAAAAAAATCTTTTTAATTATGTTTTAATTTTACTCAATGCTGGATTTTCTGACTATTTTCATAAATACTTAAAATATGTTTATTGAGTTAATGTTCTCCTTTTCTGTCTTTTATTCCCCAAAAATTGCCACTATTAAAGTTAAAAGGTATATTTTTTTCATATTTTTGTTTTTATAATTAATATTTAAGAATACAATATAATTTTTTTTTTTGAAACAACTCTTCTCTACGTCATATTATTTATATTTTGGATTTGTGTACTTACTTTTTTGTTTGTTATTATGGCTACCAATTATTGTATTTGTAAGAGGCAAAAACAAATATGAAGCGGCTAGAAAAATTAAATTATTTTGGTCGAAATGGATGTCATTTTTGATTGGAATAAAAACAGAAATTAAATTTCGTTCTAACCCAGACCCTAAATTAAGCTATGTAATATGCGCCAATCATAAATCTTATTTAGACATCGTTTTAATGTATTTGGTTATAGATCAAGACTTTTCGTTTTTAGGGAAATCGGAATTATTAAAATGGCCGGTAATAAATATTTTCTTTAAAGAGTTAATTGATATTCCTGTATATAGAGACAGTAAAACAAGGGCTTCCGAATGTTTAATTTTAGCTGAAAATGAAATTAGAAAAGGAAGATCTGTAGTCTTTTTTCCAGAAGGTGGTTGGGATAATTCAGAAAAGGGGATGAGAAGGTTTAAAAATGGAGCTTTTAAGCTTGCAATTGATACTCAATGTTCAATTTTGCCTGTTACATTTAAAAATAACTACGATCTATTTACAGATCATAAAGATTTTTCTGGAAACTCTAAGCCTGGACTAGCTAAAGTTATTGTCCACGATTCTATATCTACAGATAATTTAACTCGTGAAGATTTAGTAGATTTGAGAGATAAAACATATGAAGTTATTAAAACTGAGATAGAATATGAAAATCGATATTAAAGTAATTGAAAAGCTATCCGCTTTGTCAAAATTAAAGTTTAGTGAAAAAGAAACTAATTTAATTTCCAAGGACCTTTCTAAAATGCTAGATTTTATTAATAAGTTGAAAGAAGTTGACACTGCAGGTGTTGAGCCTTTGATTCACATGAACGAAGAAATTAATAACTGGAGAGAAGACCAATTAGATCAAATGTTAGGCCAAACTAAAGCTTTGGAGAACAGCCCTGTGAAAGATGGCACATATTTTAAAATACCTAAAGTCTTGGATAAAAATTAGCAGTGCTCCTTAAAAGCTTCTTTAAGGTTGTCAGCAATCATTTCTGCTGGTCTGCCTTCAATATGATGTCTCTCTATAAAATGAACTAATTTACCATCCTTAAAAAGCGCCATACTTGGCGAAGATGGGGGGTAGGGAAGACAGTATTTTCTAACTTGATTTGTAGCCTCATTATGAAATCCTGCAAAAACTGTTAAAATTTCATCTGGCTTAACTTTGCTCTCAACTGCCATTTTAGCGGCAGGTCTTGCATTTCTTGCAGCGCAGCCACATACTGAATTAATGACTACTAATTTTGTTCCTTCAGAAGAATTTAAGTGGTTGTCAACTTCTTCTGGGGATGTTAATTCTTTAAACCCTTTAGATGTTAAATCTTCTCTAAATGGGGCTACTACTTCTGGTGGATACATTTTTTTATTTTTATTGAAATTACTTAATAATTTAATTAAGAATTCATTTAATATGTTAAAGTTTTTAAAAAGTTATCTTTTTTGATTAAAAAAAGTTTGTATTAAACTGCCACACTCATTTTCCATAACTGACCCTAGAACCTTGGTTTTTGGATGAAGAATATTTTCTTTTATTCTAGTAAATCCTCTTTTTCTGTCATGAGCCCCAAATACGATTGTTCCAATTCTAGTCCAAAATGTAGCTCCTGCACACATAGTACAGGGTTCAAGAGTTACGTAAAGAGTACATTCATTAAGATATTTGTTTTGAAGAAAGTTACTGGCAGAAGTTAAAACTTGCATTTCTGCATGGGCAGTAAAATCGATTAGTTTTTCACAAAGATTGTGGCCTTTAGCTATAATTTTGTTTTGGTGAACTATAATCGCTCCTACCGGAACTTCATCATTGTCAAAAGCAATCTGAGCCTGAGTTAATGCAATTCTCATAAAATATTCGTGGCCGAACATATTCATTTTAAGTATGTTTTTTCAAATTTAATAACAAATTTTCAATAGCTTTGAAAAATAAATATTAATGAATTAAAACCAATAAATATGCCTTTTGAATTACCAAATTTAGATTATAGTTATGATGCCTTAGAGCCTCATATAGACAAAAGAACAATGGAGATACACCATGGCAAACATCATGCTGGATATACCTCTAAGCTAAATGCTGCTTTAGAAGGAACTGGTCATGAAGAAAAATCTATAGATGATTTAATGAGCACCATGGATGTAAATAATGGAGCGATAAGAAATAATGGCGGTGGATATTTCAACCATTGTTTATTCTGGAAATCAATGTCTTCAAATGGTGGAGGATTACCTTCAGGATCATTATCTGCTGCAATTGACAGGGATTTTGGCTCATACGAGAATTTTAAAAATGCTTTTTCTAAAGCAGCTGCTACTCAATTTGGCTCTGGTTGGGCATGGTTGTGCGTTCACGACGGTGGTAAATTAGAAGTTTGCGCCACTGCAAATCAAGATAATCCATTAATGCCTGGTATTGGTTGTGGCGGAAAACCAATTTTAGGAATTGATGTTTGGGAACATGCATATTATTTAAATTATCAAAATAGAAGACCTGATTATATTGAAGCTTTTTTTAATGTTCTTAACTGGGAAGAAGTTCAAAAAAGATTTGATAGTTAATATTTTGCCAATATTAAAATTAAGCCACTTTGTGTGGCTTTTTTTGTTTTTTAAAAAAAGCATTTAATAAGATAGAACCAACGACAATAAAAGAACCAAAATAAAAATTAAGACTCATAAACTCAGAGTCTTTGAATATTAAAAGCGCGAATATTATAGCATATATAGGTTCTAAATTAACAGACAGATTTACTGTATATGGGGCTATAAATTTCATTACGTAAACCCCAAGTAAAAAAGCAAAAGAAGTACATACTATTCCAAGTATTAATAGCCAAAAAAACTGAAAAGTATCAATTGAAAGTTCGTTAATTTTAATATCTCCATTCAAACAAAAAAGAATTGTGATTACCCAAAACCCTCCCATTAACTCATAAAAAGATATTATAGCTGAATCATTTTCTTTTACCAAGACGCTATTAATTACAGAGAAAAAAGCAGCCAGAAAAGCAGCTGTTAAAGCTAGAATAATAGCTTTGAAGTATTGAGGTTCATTCTCATAATTTAAATCATTTATTATTATGGCTACTCCTAAAATGACCAAAAGCCCTGTAAATAATTCTTTAACATCTATCTTTTTTCTGTAAATAATAAACTCAGCAAATGATGTGAAAAAGGCAGTAGTTGACATAAAAACTAAGGCAATTGAAACATTCGATAACGCAATTGCTTCAAAAAAACAGTACCAATGCATCGCAATTAAAACCCCATTTCCTAAAAGCTTAAAGAGTGTTTTTTTAGAGACAACTAAACTTTCTCTTTTTAAAATAAGATATAAAAATAAAGCAACCCACGCTATAAGCATTCTCCAAAAAACAATTTCTTCTGCAGTTAACCCGCTTATAAACAGTAATTTACCTATTATCCCAGTAAAACCCCAAATAAGAATTGTAAAATGGAGAATAAAATGATATCGGTATTTATCTAACAATTTTTAAAAATTTTCTTTGTCAATACATTAACTTTTAATTGCATTTTAAAACGCACTAAAGTATTAAAGTTTATCCAAGAAGATTTTATCAATAGAATTAATTGTTGGAATTTCTGTAACTTAGCCAACTTTATAATATATGAATAGTTTAAAATATATAATCTACATCATTGCAATTTTTTTATTTTTCTTAACATGTAAAAAAAGAGAGAAGCTTGATTTGTCAACTATACAGACTTATCATCACATTGCTATTCCATTAGTTAACGCCCAAATAGGGATTGATGAATTATTAAAAAAAGACACAGGTGGTTTAGTAACTACAAATCCACAAACTGGTGAAATTTTATTGGCTTATGAAAGTTCTGCAATGTCAATTGATGCTTCTGAAATAATAGACATAATAGACCAAACATTTTCAGCTTCTATCCCTGCTGGCCCCACTTCTATAATTCCAGTTGGCAGTTCTATAGATACTACAATAACATTTAATCAATCATTTGTTGTGCCAAATGGTGAAGAGTTAGATTCCATAGATTTTTCTCTGGTGTTCTTGATTATTCAATTACCAATAATTTACGCCATGAAGTAGAAGTTACAATTAAAATCCCATCACTTGTTTCAAAATTCTACCAATTCTTACTGTATTTTACTACGTAGATTCTATTGGACATCCTACAGGAAATAGTAAAAACAGGACAAACTAGCTCTTGAGTAATTATATATTTGATTTAACACAAGGACCACAGGGGTTTAGGATATAATCAAATTGCTTGTTGAATTTATTCAGTTAAAATTAAAGGTTCTGGAGCTTCTGTAACATCTGCAGATGATTTAAAATTGTTTTATCGATGGAATGGTTTAGAATTTGCTAGAATTGATGGAGATCTTAAATATCAAAAGTTTGATTTGGGCTCTTCACCTGTAACATTAGCTATTTTTAATCTTTCTGATGGTGCTTTTGATTTTTCACTTACTAATCCTAAAATTGAGCATACAATTGTAAATAGTTTTGGATTTTCTGCAAATATGGGAATGGATTCGATGTATTATGAAGATTTGTCTGGAATTAAAATTGATGATATTAAGTATGATTCAACAGGGTTATCTCCTAAAATAGCCCCATTTTATTTTCCCTCAATACAACAACCTATTAACGCTTTTGATAGCGCAACAACTATTATTTTTATGGACAATACGAATAGTTCCATATCATCTTTAATTAATGCTACTCCAAAAACTATTATAAGTAAGCCATTTGTTGAAATAAATCCAGACCCAACAGCTTCAAATAATAATTATATTTTGAGTTCTAGTAAAATTTCTGTTTCAACTGAAATAACATTGCCTTTAGTAGGTTATGCCAAGGGTTGGGTAATGCAAGATACAATTCCTTTTAATGCAAAAGTTGATGAATTATTTAGCTCTGAAACTAGCATAGATTCTGCAATTATTAAGTTTACAACCACCAACTACTTTCCTCTTGATGTTAAGATAGATTTAATACTTTTAGATAGTACAGGTTTAAATCCAATTGATACGATAGCTTCTAGATGAATTGATTATTGAATCTGGAGTAATTGATGCAAATGGGAAGATAACTACTGCACAAGCAGTTACTACAATACCGTGTGATGGAACTTGTGTAGATAATTTAAATAACACTAGATTTATTGTTCTAAGACTTTCTATTGGTACAACTGGGTGTTAGCTAGTCAATCAGTTAAAATATATGAAGATTATAAAATTGAACTTGACATAGCATTATTGATTTCAGGTAGAATGTTTTAATGAGGTTGTTAATTTTCATATCTAGCATTTTTTTACTGATTAAATCCTATGCCCAGCAAGATTTTATTTTATACCACATGCCGTCTATTCCTCAAATAACGCAGGTTGACCCAGCATCTATTCCAGATTCAAAACTTAATATTGGATTGCCAATAATTTCAAGTATTTATGGATCAGCTTTCAATACAGGATTTTCTTTAGGGGATATATTTTACAAAAATGAAAATGGTATTGTTATGCCAGATGTTGAGAATGCAATTTCTAAAATGAGATCTGAAAACTTTTTAATTCTAAACGCTAGCACAGATTTACTTTTTGTTGGATTTAAAAAAGGAGACGATTATTACTCATTTAATATTACAGAAAAAATAGATTTTACATTTAACTATCCCCAGGATTTAATCACTTTATTAATGGAAGGAAATGGAAATAACCTTTTGGGGAAAAGAGCGTCTTTAGATGGATTAGGATTTGATTTTACTCACTGGAGAGAATACGCAATTCATTGGGTACATAATGATGAAGAGCGTCATTTTTCTTATGGGGCTAGACTAAAGTATTTATATGGTATGGAAAACTTTACTACAGATGTTAGTGTTATGGGAATTGAGACAAATGCAAATACTCATGCGCTAGACTTTGATGTCTCTCTAGATTTTAGATCATCTGGTATTCCTATGGTTATGTTGGGATCAGACACTGCAATTGGTGGTTTGAATACAGATGATACAGATCAGATGGAAAGAGCTGGGTTTGCCGAAGGTTCTATTAGAAATTATTTATTTAATAGGAATAACAAAGGAGTAGGTATTGATTTTGGATTTAACTACCGTTTAAGTGACAAACTTCTTTTAGAAGGGTCAATTTTAGATTTAGGCTTTATAAATTGGAATGATTATACTGCTAATTCTCAGCTAAAACAGTGGAATTATAGTTATAGTGGAATTGGAAATCCAATACCTGTTCTTGGAAGTGAATCCACTTCAAGTGTTAGCTTTTTAAAAGATGTTTTAGAAGACTCTACAGAAGGATCTTTATTAAATAGTTACGCGTACTCCAATCCAAGTTACTCAACTGCTCTCAGAACTAAAATATATGCATCTCTTGAATATACGGTGGATCATAATAATTTTGTTTCACTAAGTTTATATTCTTCATTTGTAAGAGGAAAGTGGAGAAGAGGTTTAGGCTTAGCTTACAACTATCATTTAGGGCATAACTTTGCTGCAACAGCTAGTTATTCAATTTATAATAGAAGTTATTCTAATGTAGGATTGGGCGTAACTGTAAACTTTGGCCCCTTAGAAATATATTGCCTAACAGACAATATTCTTTCTTTTGGTATGCTTAGACAAGAATCTAATTCTTCCTCATCATCAGGCTTTACTGTTGATAACAGAAAAGTTAAAAATGGACAAATTCATTTTGGTATAAATTTAGCTTTTGGAAGACCAAAGAAAGAAAAAGTAGATGAGCCAGAGGATGATGAAAACAGGGCAAAAGCAGTTAGTGATGATTCCCCCAAGGCAGCTACTACAACTAAAAAAAGTTCTGGTATTAAAACAGTACTGCCAACAGGAGAAGTAGAATCCCCAGGAAGAACCAATTACAATTCTAAAGGAAATTCTTCACAAAAAGAAAAATCCCAAAAAAATAAAAAATCTTCTAAGAAATCTAGCTACAATAATAAAACAGAAAAAAAAGAAAATTCTAGAAAAGGAGAATTGAAAACTAAGGTTCAAGAAACAGCTCCTAAGAGTAGTACACTTAGAAAAGTCACAAGAAAATTATAGATTAATAAATTTCTTATCTATTTTTTTTGTGGTAATATGTTAATATTTTAAATTTGCATTTTACCACAACTATTTATTTTGTCTAGACTACTTAAATACCGCGCTGAAACTGAGAAATTTTTCAAAGATTATTTGCCAGATGAAATGTTTATTAAATTACATTCAACTGACAGAATTCTCTTTCGAAAGTTTAGAGAAAACCGTAAAATAATTGAGTCAAAAGAAAAAGAAATTTTAATTCTTCAAGATCAAATTAAAAAACACACGAAACAAGTAAAAAAACTCAAAACCCAAATTGGTAATTCTCAAAAAGATTCTTCTTTGAAAGGAAAGATGATAGCTGCAGAAAAAAAATTACTTGTGTTTAGTAATGTTTATAGATTTAATTTATCAATAGGTTTAAGATATTCCAATATTAAAATTCGGAACGAGATAAATGCTAAATTTTATTTAAGAATTACCGCATATAATAAAGAATTTAAAAATTTATACATAGGGGGATATAGTAAAGTAAAGGCCTTATTAAAAGAAATACACAATAATTCTTTTGAGAATTATAATGAAAAGCAATTAAAATCGGAATTAATTCTACTGTATTCTGTTTACATAAGAAATTTTATTTGGAATAATAGCCGGGAAGTTTTTTTTGAAAGTAAACATAGCGTTGAAACTTTAAAAAAATGGGCTAAAGATTTAGGAAATGATATTTATAGATGGTAAATAATAATAAATGCAAAAAATAAAATTAATTTGGGATTTTAGGGGCACTAATACTTTGCAAATGGCTACTCATTATAATAAGCATATAAAGGAATTTTTTGAATCGAAAAATATTGATTTAATTGACTCAGGACATGAAATAATTAACGAAAGTCATCATATTTCTTTTGCTATAGTAAAAAAGGAAGATGTGAATTTGGTAAAGCAAGTTCTTAAACCCCAAAGAGCATTTTTATTAAAATAATAATGTTTTTAAGTTTGTAAAAATCAACATTTTTAAAGAAACTATTATAAATTTTAGTAACTTTCTTTTAAAATCTTAATATGAAAAATATATTAATTACTCTTATTCTTACTATACCAATCCTTGGATTTGCACAAGGTTTTCAGAGCACATTTGGAGGAGACAGTCTTGATATAGGCAACTCAGTTCAGCAAACTACGGACGGAGGATATATTATTACTGGATCTACAGGATCTTATGGAAATGGAGATTCGGATGTATATCTTTTAAAAACAGATGCTAACGGGGATTCACTCTGGGCTAAAACCTTTGGTGGAGCAAATGAAGATTTTGGGAGTTCCTTAGAGTTAACTTTAGACGGAGGATATATTATTGTTGGAAGGACAACATATGGAAATTTAGATAAGGATGTCTATCTTATTAAAACAGATGCTAATGGAGATTCTCTCTGGACTAAAACCTATGGAGGATCAAGTGTTGATTTTGGTCTTTTTGTGGTACAAACGTCGGACGGAGGATATATTATTACAGGAACTACAGAATCTTTTGGAAATGGAGGTAGAGACATTTATCTTATAAAAACAGATGCTAATGGAGATTCGTTGTGGACTAAAACCTTTGGAGGATCAGTTTTTGATGTGGGTAATTGCGTACAACAAACTACAGATGGCGGATATATTATTATGGGCGGAACTGATTCTTTTGGAAATGGGGATAGAGATGCTTATTTAATTAAAACTGATGGAAATGGAGTAGAGCAATGGAATCAAACTTTTGGAGGAACAGCTTATGACGTTGGAAATAGCGTACAACAAACTACAGATGGAGGGTATATTATTACAGGAAGAACAGGTTCTTATGGACCTGGAGATAAGGATGTTTATCTCATAAAAACAGACGGGAATGGCGATTCATTATGGACTAAAACCTTTGGAGGATCAGCTTTTGATTTAGGAACTTCTGTAAAACAAACACCTGATGGAGGTTATATTATTTCAGGAGGAACAAATTCGTTTGGAAATGGAGAAAGAGATGTTTATCTAATTAAAACAGACGGCAATGGGACAGAACTATGGAACAAAACTTTTGGAGGGTCAAGTGTTGATATTGCTAATTCTTTACAGCTAACATCAGACGGAGGATATATAATTATTGGGTTTACAGAATATCCAGGAAACGGTGACAGAGATTTACTTCTAATTAAAACAAATGGCAATGGAAATATCACCTCTATATTTGATGTTCCAACTCCAAACCCAAATCGAAAATTGGAAAGGATAGTTGATTTATTAGGAAGAGAAATTAAACCCCAACCTAACACATTATTTATTGAAATATATGATGATGGAACAATAACCAAAAAAATTGTAGTTGAATAAATTTCCTTAACTGTATACCTCATGTTCGATTTCAGTACTAAATTTTTCTTTTACTTATTTTAATTAATTAAAAAGAATTTTGTCATTAATGTCCATAAACTATAACTACTTATCATTAAAAAAATTAAATTAACATTATATAAAATAAAAATCATGAAAAAAACGATTAATATACTGGTGCTGATGCTTTTGATTTCTTTTAATTCAAATGCTCAGAATAACTATCAAATTAAAAGAGCTACTTCATTTTCTGAATATGCTACAACTCAGTTAAAATTGACTAAAGAAGATCAAAAATTTCTTTACGATACTTTTATTGCCAAATTTGTAAAACAACAAGAAAAAATTAAAGGAAATGATTTGTCTGATGAAGAAAAAAAACAAGTTTATAAGGCATCTAGAAAAGAGCTGGTTAAAACTTTAAATGGAAGATTTGATTCTGAAAAAACTAAAGCAATATTGGCTGCTGTTAAAGAAATTAGAAACAAATAAAATATACTATAGTTAGTTTTAACATCCTTAAATCCTCAAAGTTAAAGTTGGGGATTTTTTTTGCTCTAATTGCTAATCTATAATCTTTCAACCTTTATAACAAGGGGGTATATTAAACTAAAAGAGCTATTTAATTTTATAAATATCCTGCTATTTCATTAGTTCTCAAGAAAGATTAAAAAATTCTATTTTCTTTTTCTATTTTTATTTTTTCATCTTGAGAAAACACCATATAGTCAGCATTATTTCTTATTTCTTCTTCTAAATTTAACCCTTTTTCTTTTGCTTTATTTTTTATAGCTCTTAACCATTCTGGTGAACATTTAATTTCCTCAATAAATTTCTCAACTCGTTCGTCCCTCAATGCCATTTGATCAAAAGAAATAGTTGAATTTTTAAATCCTGGAGAACCTTGCTTTAAATAATTAATAATCCAATTTTTCTCATTATTGTTATCAAGGTTTGGATATTTAAGCCTTATACTTATTCCAGATTGCTTATAGTTCTCTGGCCAATTAGTCATTTTTTGGTGCTCAACTAGGTCAATCAAAGTCATTTGACCATCATATAGTAATAACTTTCTTCCGCTTAAAAGTAATTCATCTCCTAGTCCCGGTCTATAGTTATGAACTCTTGGAAAACTCTTGGAAAACTTGGAATCTTTATTGGCTATTACAACATACTCTTTTGATTTCAAAATGAATTTTTCAGGAAAGGAATAGTTTAGATGTTTTTCATTTCTAAGAGTCCAGCCACTCAAGTCAATATCAATAGAAGAATAGTTATAAAGTTCAACCCACTGAACAAACCCATCAGAAACAGAGTTGGAGCCATAGATTTCATTAATTACTATTTTGGGAATGTCGTGCTTTCTTGAAATAGTAAGATTTGCACCTAATTCTTTGTAGCTATTGTCAATTTTAATTCTTGCTGGTGACTGTTTTGACAATTTCAAGTTGAAATTTTCCACGTCGGTGAATCTCGGATTTCCTATTATATTTCCTTTGCCTTTTAACATCACCGAATCAGATATTGAATATTGAACAGTAGCTTTAGAGAGAGAATCTATACATATAGCATCTTTTTTAATTTGTGAAAAAATGCAGTTTGAAATGTTGGCTATGCTACCGCCTGCTTTTGAATTTTTTTCATAAACAGCAACGCCATATTTATTTGCATAAAAAGTATTATAATCTATTTTGGCAATGGAGTTGCGATCTTTAATTCCAACTCCCATATTACATCCGTATATTACATTATTATTAATATTAACACTTGATCCTTGACCGACTGAAATACCCTTGTCTGAAATATTCATAATCAAATTCTTTTCAATTAATATATTTTGTGAATTCTCTCCAATATCTATGGCATCACTATTTGTACCCCGAAACCCGTAAATAGTATTTCCTCTAATAATTCCATTTTCAACTTCGTCATAATCAATACCATCTGTATCAGGATAATCATTTCCAAGAATAGTACAGTTTTCTACACGTGCATTTTTTGTATGCTTTATATTAATAAAGTCGCATGTTTTTGGCGAACTCATTGTTGAGTTTTTTATTGAAATAGTGCCTTCCTCACTGTAAAATGGAAAAAAGCTACTATTTATATTTACATGGTTTAATGAAATATCAGATTTTAATGGGTTATACTTGCTTTGTATTTTAGTTTGTTATTGTGCCATGTAGCCTGTATTAAACTTGTATAGTTTATTTCTACTTTTGAGGTGGCATTATCAATGCAAATGGCTCCCCATTCATTTACACCTGATGGGTTATTGGGCGAAATTAATATTGGTTCGCTTTCAGACCCGTTGCATTTTAGCCCGCCATGTATTTCTATTGAACAATGTTTTCCCATGAAAATTTGCACTCCCTTTTCGATTATTAAATCAACCCCTTTTTCAACCACCACATCACAAGTAGCATAATAAGGAGAGTTTTTTTTTGATAGTGTGGTATTTGCTGAAATTAAGCATGGTATTTTTGAGTGTTTATTGTCTCTAAAAACAGCTATTATTTTAGTGTCTTTTTGAGGAATGAATTCCAATTTAGGCCTTTCTATTCTTTCACCATTAATATCCCAATAAAGAAACTTTTTCCCTGGATCTGGAATGGGGGTTAATTTTATTGGAAGATTTTTAAAATAGTCCCCTTTGTGGATAATGTTATTTAGGGGTATCGAATTAATTTTGACATTGCCATCTTTACAGTTAATTTGAATATTTACCAATTCCTTAAGATCAAACTTCTTCATTAAGTTAGTTCTTACTGTTTTAGGTCTTTTTTTTGCAAATTCTCTCATTACATCAATTTCTTGATCCCAAAGTTCCATTGTAGGAGGAATGATGAATTTTACTGTTGAATCCCAGGGGCTATCAAAAAAACTTTCTTTCCATCGTTCAATATGACTAGGCATTTCATATTTACGTTGACTTTTAAAATCCTCAATTACCTTTATAACTCTATCTGTTTTATATATTATATTTAAAGATGCAGCAAATTGCTGAATGAATTTCTCCTCAAAATCATCAAATTCTAACATTTTTCTTAGAAGAACAGTAGCCAATGACATATTTGCTTTTTTTGATGAAGTATGTGTAGGAGCGGTAGCATATTCTATCATGTTAAAATCCCATTTTGCTCCATTCCCAAAGGAATAATCCATGTCAACTAATACCCATTTCCATTTTGCACCTTCTTTTTTCTCTTTCCAAAATTTAATATTCCAGGCTGGCCAATCAATATTTGCTCCGAATATTTCTGCAATATTATAATCTATATAATTGTCAATATCTATAAGCTCCTTAACATATTGATAGTTTAAAGGATTTGACTTATCACATTGTTTAATATAGTCATGGAGTTTTTTGAAATCTTCATCATCTCCATTATTTATATCTAGCCAGCAGTTTTGTAAGTAATCAAATTTATTAGTTGCTAGGTTGTGATTATTGCCGATGAAGCTACTATTTGTTTTTTCACGAATATTATACATTCCCCAATACTTACCGTTTAAATATACGATTGCAGGCCTATAATTAGGATGATCAATATTTATATAATTGTCTAGTAATTTAAGAGCAAATCCATCTCTAAACATTGAAGAATATTTGTCGGGATGTCCGCCTGCTCTTAATAAAATAGAAGGGTATTCATGCAGTCTAGAATCTTTGAAAAATTGGTGTTTTAATGTCGATTCTCCATATTTATCATTAGCCTCTAGGACTATCGCCTTTTGGTCAAAATACTTTGCGATATTACCACTAATTTTCATATCTACTTTTTGATTAATTACTTGCTTAGAATCTTCAAAAAACTCCAAATTAGCAAGTCGTTTTATTCGTTGTAAGCTATTACTATAAATTCCATTTTCTGAGTTCCATAATGCGTTTTCGTCTGCTACAATTGAAATAATAGGACCTTTCTTTGATAAGTTAATAAAGTAGGTATTTGTAAGGATTTCACTGATTAATTTACCCTCTTCAATTGCTACTGCTCTAATCACACTTGTTTTATTGATTTTAATTGGTGTTTTATACAATAATGAATTCCTGTTTGGCCGATTGCCGTTTAATGTATACCTAATTTCGCATTTCTCAATTTTAGATGAAAGCTCTATAGTTTGTTTGTTTTCATACATTCCACCATCGATGGAAAAAATAGGCTTGGAACTATGAATTAAATTTCTTGTGGCTATTTTATTATCATTTGAACTGCCCATTGTAGGCTCATCATAATACGCCCAATTATCGCTTGCATCATGGATTCTTCCATAAGAGACATTAATACTTTGTTGAAAATAGTTGACTTTATCAATTATTATTTTTTCTTCCGAAAACAAAAGAAGGCATCCTCCACTGCTATTTAGTTTGAAATTAGTATGGTTAAGAGTATCTAATTTATCTGCCCAAATCAAAAAATGTTCATAGGGAGCTAACCTTGTTTTTTTTGGGATTTTCCATTTTGAAGGCTTATTGTACTTGTTTGTTAAATAATAACCGCTAATATCAACAGGATAATCAAAGCCATTAAATAATTCTATGCAATCTACCTGCTTATGAGAAAGAGGATCCGCAATATCACTATTATTTGAAGACAAAATCTCATTAATATAAACACCTGGTGTTACATGTTTTTTTTTGCAACTAAAAAATAAAAAACAAAATAATTGTTATGTGATCGAATTGCGAAATAACATTTAAGGCTAGTTTTTTCTAGTTATAAAAGTAATAATAAAGGAACTTGTTAGAGTCAATAAGCTTTTTAAATAGTATAACGCCTAATAGTTTTCATAATCCCTAAGAAAACAGGTTCTAATTGGCTCCAATAAAGCTGAGATAATTCTTTAGTGGAACAAACTCCCATTTTAGCTTTCTTAGTTTAGGGTTATATTCGAATTCTAGTAAAAACTCATTATTAAGATTCTTAATATATTTATATTTTTTAATATTATTTGGGTTCTTCAAAATACTATTATTTATTCCGCATCCTAAGTATTGAATACCTACCTCATCTTTCCATTCGTAACGTTTTGCTTTTTGACCAAAATCACCAGCTAGCACAATCACTTCAACTCCTTTTTCTTTAATTTCCTTTAAAATAGGCCAAATAGTATGTCTAAAACCTAGATGCCCATTATCATGTTTCGAACAATTAAATTGATTTCTGTCAGATTGATCATAATTTGAGTAATACTTTAAAGTTGTATCTATATCACCCCAAAAAGCTAAATGACTCAGCAGTATGAATTGACTTGATTGCTTAATTGTGTCTGCGATAGATTGTAAAACATTAATTTGATTCTTAATTAATTTACAGCTTTTTGGCAAGCCTGTTTTCTGTTCACTTACATAGCTAGCGTTAAAGACTTGAAAGATTACATTTTTATGGTTGTAAATATATTCTAGTGGACGTTTTGTATGTTTTGGAATCCAATGAGCATTCCCGCTTTTTGTGTCGTGGTTACCAACTGCCCAAAGCACTTTTTCGTAGTTAATATTTAATTGTTCTTTTAAGTAATTAAGGTTTGATTCTTTTTGCGTAGTATTTCCTAAAATATCTCCACCAATTAAAACCATTTCATATCCAGATAAATCTTTTGCTTCAATTCTCTCATCTAGTTTTTCATTGTTGCCCCATTGGTAGGTGTGAGATAAAAATATCCAACGCTCTTTTTTACTTTGACAAGCAGCAAAAAAGAACATGAAAACGAGAAAAAATAATAGCGTTTTAAAAATTCGCATAGATACTTTTTAAGTATAGTTTATAAAAAAAGATATAAGATTACAATTTGTAAAATCATTTTATTTTTTTAGAGGGAGGAAATTTGCTTACTGTTATTTTCATCAAAGAATCTTTTTTAATCGATGTTTTAAAATAAATTTCTTTCGGTTTGAAATCAAAATTTTTAATTATAATGTTTGACTCATCTAAATAAGAATTAATAAAAAACGAACTTTTAAATGCAATAAATCCACTATTTTTAATTGAATAACCAACTACTTCAGCTCTAGAAAAAAGGAAATTTTCAAATTGAAGAGTTGAAGAGTTTGTCTTAGATTCAACAGTGTTAACATTCAAAGAAACTTTACTAAAGATTACATCCTGTTTATTATCATTAAAATTATTCTTCTCTTTTTTTATTGGATTTAAACTTTCTTGGATTGACTTTTCATAACCTTTTTTATTTGTTTTCTCATTTTTGTTTTCATTGAAAATCATAAATAGAGCATTTCTTCTTATTTCTTCTTCTAATTCAACTCCGTTTTCTTTTGCTTTCTTTTTAACAGCATTTAACCATTTTACAGATGTTTTAATAGCTACAATAAATTTTTCTACTCGTTTGTTTTTATTAATTATTTGATCAAGTTTTTCTCTTACATTTTTACTACTAACTAAAAAATAATTTTTGTCTAATTTATCCATAGGATACTCGTAATTTAATAATAATTCAATTCGTTCAATTTCTGATTTAATATTTAAAATAAAGCTTTTTAAATATTTTTCATTAGAAAACTCTTTTAGATAATTAAAATAAAGATTTGTGAATTTTGACGATAAAAAAAGTGTATTTAAAAGCGTAAAATCATTGTCATTTTTTAGAATAATTAATTTTAATTTTTTCAAATCTGGATGATTGGTAAAACAATCATATCCAATCGGCTCTAAACATTCTTTAACAGGATTAAAATAATTTCGTTGATTATGCCAAGCTAATCCATGACTAGATTTTGATATGTCGCAAATCGCAAGAAATTTAGCCATTTTGTCAATTTCTATATATTCTTCAATATTTTTATCCTTATTTCTATACTTTTCCATTTGACTTTTGGCTACAATAAACTGATTGAGCAAAACTTTATCTTTCAAAGTCTTATTTTTGCTAAATGGAAGTATTTCTGCAGATTGTATATAGGGGTATTTCTTAAATTCTCCTGTATTTTTTAAATAAAACTGTGCTTGCCAAAACCCACTTTCATCAAATTTAACTATAGGTCCCTCACTTCTTTTTCGATACTCTAATAGCCTTTTATCAAAATGTTCTTCTACTGCATAAACACCCATGTTTTTTCCATTTATATATACCACCTTAAATCTATATCTGGTCGTTAAAACATCTTCTTTTTCAAACAAGCGGTGCACAAACCATTCTTTCATAAAAGATCTTGTAGATGGATCTTGAATTGAAAACTTTTTCATGCCAAGAAATGTTTTATTGCCAACTATTTTAATTCTATAAGACCACTTATCGCTACTTTTAAGGTGGTCAACCCAGTCCCCTTTAATCCTTATTGAAATAGGACATTCCTTCCCTTCTAAACTAATACTTGCCTTAAAATAGGATTTAATGTCATCGCTTATGATGTCCTGCTCAATTGCTTTTTCTCTTAATCGAACTATATTTTTCATTACATTCTTTGGAATATTGATCCTTAAAATGTCTTTTTCTGAAGTTATGTCGGGTTTTTTATTGTTGCGAAAACAATCGATTTTTAGATCGTCAAAATAAAGGGCGTAATTTTCAGGGTTCCATATGTAAACATTTACTGCTTCAAAAGCTTGTTTAGCAACAAAGCTACATTTCATTTGCTCCCATTGTCCATCTTCATTTACAATATGTCCAGAGCTTTCATATTGAAACTTAATTTCTGAAGCTATGACTAATTTCCCACCATTTATTCCTTTTCTACGCCAAACAGAAGCGTAAATAACATCGCCTTTTTTTATATGATTAAATTTGTAACTTGGACCATATGGATGTTTTTCACCTAGTTTAAAACCATATAGCCCTGTTCTGCTAAAGTCTTTAGATCTACATGATGAATTAGGTAAAAATTTTCCATCTTCTTTAAAGTTGATTCCACTAATGTTCTCACCACTACACTCTAAGTGAAAATGCTTTAACTCTTCATTATTAGATACACACGAACAGACAAATAATATAAATGAGAAATAAATAAATTTCATTAGAAAATCAATTGTAAACTTAAAAATTTATTCAACAGTGGTGGTTTATTTTTATTATACGGTTAACATTACACCTTAAACTTTTCTTACATCAACTTTCAAGATAAAATAAATCATCTACTCGACAATCCAATTCTTTTGAAAGTTTCAAACACAATAGTATAGAGGGATGAAATCTGTTATTTTCAATGGAGTTTATTGTTTGTCTAGAAACACCAATTTTTTTTGAAATATCTTCTTGTGTATATCCAGACTTTGTTCGATATAACTTTAAATTATTTTTCATGAGTTATAGTGTTTGAATAGTCTGAATTTAAATATTAAATTAAATAAGAGAATTATTAAAAATAAGTTGAACACCAATACATACATATAGTTAATATTAAAAACTAAAAATGTAGATATAATTATTAACCCAAAACTTATAAAGAGAGATAAGGACAAACTTTCTAATCTAATTCTTGAAATTAATTCATCTTCTATTTTCTCTTTACTAAAAGAGTTTATTAATCCTGAAACAATAATTAATAGGGTAAAAATTTCGTCACCTAAACCATTTTCTATCCACCCAAAACCTGTTCTGTTCTGATCCAAACCACTCATATGAAAAAATTGAAAAAACGTTGACAACAAAAATGTCTTGTATTCTTTCTGTTAACAATAAAAATAATCCGATTGGTATTGACAAATAAAAAACCACACCACTTGTTTTTTTAAACTTATTACTAAATAAATAACTCATATTATAATTTTTAAATTTCAACAAATGTAAAGTATTTTTTACATAATGACAAAAAAACTTTACATTTAATCAAAAACGGACTTTTTATTTTAACTCCTCAATGATAGGTTGAGACACCTCTACGATATCTTTTCTATTCATTCTTTCTTCACGAATTAAACCTTTCTTATAAATGGAGTGAACATGGTTGTTTTTAAAGGTACTTCCTCGGGGTGTTTTTAATCCCTCCTCGTTGAAGATTTTAGATATCTTTCTATACCCAATAGGGGTAAGAAAATACTCTTTATATTCACAAATTCGTTGAATAAATACTGTTGATATTCACTATAATTTGACTCCCAAATTTAGTGGTAGTTATTGAACATGAGAATCTTATGATGAGTTTAAGGGGTAAGGATAACCGTTTGTTTCTCTACTCCACTGTAACTGACTTCGCTAGGTTTCTAGGCTGATCAACATTACAACCTCTCATAAGGGCTATGTGATAACTTAAAAGTTGAAGTGGAACTGTAGCAAGTAGTGGGACTAAAAGTTCATCACAATGAGGAATTTCTATATAGTGATCTGCAATTTTTTTAACTTCAGTATCTCCTTGACTTACAATAGCAACAATCTTTCCTTTTCTCGCTTTAACTTCTTGAATATTTGATACAATTTTTTCATAACTAGAATCCTTAGTTGCAATTACAAAAACAGGCATTTCTTCATCAATTAATGCAATTGGCCCATGTTTCATTTCTGCTGCTGGATATCCTTCGGCATGTATGTAGGAAATTTCTTTGAGTTTTAAAGCACCTTCTAATGCTAATGGGAAATTTATGCCCCTCCCCAAATAAAGTGCGTTACTAGACTTTGATATATTTTAGCAATTTTTTCAATTAAATCATTTTGCTTTAAAACAATTTCTAATTTTTCATGAATTGTACTCATTTCAACAAGAAGCCTGTTGAATCTTTTGTTAGAAATAGTCCCTTTTCTTTTGCCAATCATCATGGACATTAAAGTAAGAATAGTCACTTGAGCTGTGAACGCTTTGGTTGATGCTACTCCAATTTCAGGACCTGCGTGGGTATAAGAGCCACAATGTGTTTCTCTAGAAATTGAACTTCCAACGACGTTGCATATTCCGATAAGAGTTGCTTTTCTTTCTTTAGCTAACTTAATTGCTGCTAATGTATCTGCAGTTTCACCAGATTGTGATATGGCAATAACTACATCATCTTCATTAATTATAGGATTTCTATACCTGAATTCAGAGGCATATTCAACTTCAACTGGAATTCTGGCAATTTCTTCAAAAAGATATTCTCCAACCAGTCCTGCGTGCCATGAAGTCCCGCACGCAATAAATATTAATCTTTTAGCATTAACTAATTTTTCTTCATAATCTGATATTCCACCTAAAACTACATTTCCTTTTGAAATACTGATTCTTCCCCTCATTGAGTCTAAAATAGACTGTGGCTGCTCATAGATTTCTTTAAGCATAAAATGATCATACCCCCCTTTTTCAAGTGTTTCCAAATGCATTTCTAGTTCTTGAATGTAAGGAGTCTTAGTTTGGTTTTCTATAGTCTTGAGTTTAAATCCATTTTTCAAACTTATTTGAGCAATTTCACCATCTTCAAGATAAACTACATTTTTAGTATATTCTATTATTGGTGTTGCATCTGAAGCACAAAAGTATTCCCCTTCACCAATTCCAACTACTAATGGACTTGATTTCCTAGCGGCAATTAATTCATCAGGATATTCATTACTTATAACTACTATTGCGTAAGCTCCGATCACTTCATTTAGAGCTAATCTTACAGCATCAAATAAATTATGCTTACTATTTTTATAAATTTCTTCAATTAAATGAACCAATACTTCTGTGTCAGTTTCACTTTTAAATTTGTGACCTCTAAGCTCTAATTCTTCTTTAAGAATAGAATAATTTTCAATAATTCCATTGTGAACTAGACTTATTTTTTTATCACCAGACTGATGAGGATGTGCATTTACATTATTTGGAAGTCCATGGGTTGCCCATCTAGTATGGCCAATAGCAAGATTCCCATTAACATCTTTATCTTTTGTAAAATCAATTAGATCTTGAACCTTACCCTTTTGTTTAAAGACCTTTACAGATTTTTCTTTAACAATAGCCACACCAGAACTATCATACCCTCTATACTCTAATCTTTGAAGTCCCTTTATGACTATTTCATAGGCGTTTTTAGGCCCCAAGTAAGCTACGATACCGCACATAGATATTAATATTTAGTGTAAGAAATAATTACTTTTGCCTTATCCTTTTTAGTGGAATTCATGCCGTTTAAAACAACCCTATTAGCAGTTATTCCACTGCCGTTAGGAAAAATCTTTAAAGTATCATTAAGGATTTTTTCTGCTATAATTTCATTCAGGTGTCTAGTTATATTAAAATTGTAATTTTTATTTAAAGGGTCAAAAACCCCACCTTGATTTCCCTCAAATAAATCAGGAAGAAACTCATAATTTCCATCAACACTTCTTCTTGAAATAAATAAAGCAGATGGAGATGGGAAGTCGTCATATAAATAATCTTCAAAAGGTAATTTTATTTCAGCTTTATTAATAATGATTTGCTTACCAATTAAAGAATCTAACCCAGGAATTATCAATCTGCCATTTACACCACCTAATGATTGTATATAAAACTGATTTTGACCATTAGCTGGATTATTCACCAAAGACTCTATAACAGTACCTGAGTAATTATGTGCAACATTATGAAAATACGCACAGTTACTATTTATATTAAAGTCAAAATCTAGGGTGTCATGTTCAGAGGGAATTCCACTTGTGTCTCTATAAAACAATTTGATTTTTGAATAGGAATTAAGTAAATCAATGTAATATAGTCCTCCGTTGACACTATTAGTAGTTGAAATTTTAATACCCTTAAAAAAAGATAAAAATTCATTAGCTCCGTCATTCCCGTTTAGAACAGAACTTCCAGATTCATTTATTATTGGATTTGCAAATTCTTCAATATTTAATGGGATTCTTAAAATAGCTTTATCAACTAAAACACCTGCAAAATAACCAGGAAAAAGAGGGTCAGATTTAATGCTACCAGATTCTGATAAGTTAACTGCTTTTGTACTTAAAAAAGTTTTATTGTTATAGGTAGAATCTTTGAAAATATCCTCATCCAATACTTCAACAAAAAATTCCTGCTTTTCAATTTTCCCATAAGAGCCATCAATTGCTAAATACATCACCACTGAATCTACAACTATATCACCAAGACTTCCACTAGCAGGTGTAAAGTCATAGGCTTGTTCTATTCTAATTTGACTTACAATAGATGCATTTACTTCTCCAAAAACAGGATCTATATAGTTTCCAAGAGGGCTAGGACCGTTTAGCTCATCAGTATTTATACTGTCAGAAATCACAGAAAAAGAAATCACAGAAAAAGTATCACAATATATTGCAGCAACACTACTAGATTCTGGATCAACCTCTAAACCAAACTCTTTATTTTTTTTACAAGAGTTAATACCAACTATATAAAATAGAAAAACTATAGTTAAAAATAAATTTTGTGATTTTTTGAGCAATACCAATTGGCTAAGCAAGGACTCCATTTTCGCTGAGCACTTTATCGTAAAAATCTTGATGAGCTTCAATTATCTGTTCTTCTTCCTGATGCTCTAGAAGCGGTTTTTTTAAAGATTTAACAAGTTCCTTTAATACAATATCAATTTCAGAACTACAAAACCCTACTGCGTCACTCCATTGTATTCCGATTTCATGTAGTTTGTTAACTCCAATTGAACCTTTAATATCTAGCTCTGAAACAGGAATGTTATCAAACTCTAGTTTTTCTTCTAAATTTTTAGAAAACTTAATTTTTTCGTCCCTATTATAAATACTGTAAATTACTTTAGCACCCGAAAAATGAGGATCATTTGAATAAATAGATTTTAAGTACACAGGCATTAATGCTGTCATCCAACCATGGCAATGAACAATATCTGGCATCCAGCCAAGTTTTTTAACAGTTTCCAAAACCCCTCTACAAAAAAACATTGATCTTTCATCATTGTCCTTGAAATATTTTCCGCTAGCGTCTTTAAAAAGAAATTTCTTCTTAAAATATTCCTCATTATCTATAAAATAAACTTGAATTCTTATTTGAGGAATTGAGGCTACTTTAATAATTAGTGGATGATCGTAATCATTTACAATTAAATTCATTCCAGAAAGTCTAATCACCTCATGTAATTGATGCCTACGCTCATTAATCACCCCAAACCTTGGCATGAAGATTCTAATTTCCTTATCAGATTCATGAACACCTTGAGCAACTTTTCTAACAAGACTTGATATTTCAGATTCTATTAAAAACGGATCGATTTCTTGGGTGACATAAAGAATTTTACTTTTTTCCATAACTACGTATCTCTTTCCTAAAAAATAATGAGTTGCAAAAATATAAAAAAAAAACACATAAAACCAACATTTATAGTAGCTTTAATTTAGTTTTATAACTAATGCAAATAGTAAATGAAATCCAGGAATTAAATAAAGCTTTAGCTTTAATATCTAAATCTTCTATTGGATTTGTCCCAACAATGGGGTTTTTACATCAAGGTCATTGCTCATTAATTAAGGCTTCAAAGAAAAAAACAAATTTTACGATTGTCACAATATTTATAAACCCTACTCAGTTTACCAATAAATCTGACATTGAAAATTATCCTGTTAGTTTAGAACAAGATTTATTTATACTTAATAAAGAAGGAGTTGATCTTGTATTTTGCCCTAATTTTCAAAACTTATTTCTCAACGAAAAAATGATTGACATTTCTTTAGAACAATTAGATAAAGTTTTGGAAGGAAATGAAAGAAAGGGTCATTTTAAAGGAGTTATTAGAGTTATAAATATTTTTTTTAATCTAATTAATCCAAGTTTCGCATTCTTTGGTGAAAAAGACTACCAACAATATTTAATAGTAAAATATTTTGCAAATCATTTTTATCCGGAAATTAAAATTATACCTGGACCAACTCAAAGAGAACTAAGTGGCTTAGCGATGAGCTCTAGAAATAGTAGACTTTCGTTAAATGATTTTGAGAAATCGAAGGGGATATTTAAAGTTCTTACTTTTTGCAAAAGTAATTTTGAGTTTAATAAAAGAAAAGAGTTAGAAAAAACTTGTTTTGATATGTTGTCAAATTTCTCTACATCCTGAATATTTTGAAATTAGACATGCGGATGATTTGTTAAATAATGGTAATCAAAATAGAAAATGGAGAGCATTTGCTGCTACAAGATTAGGTGGTGTTAGGTTAATTGATAATATTGCTATTAACTAACTGATGAAAAATAAATTGTTTAAAGTATTAAAAGTCTCCTTGCCAGTATCAATTGGGATATATCTTACTTGGTATTTTATATCAAATTCATCTGAATCAGAAAAAGATTATTTTTTAAAATCATTATCTGAAGCTAATTATCTTTGGATTTTATTAGCTCTTGTTATCGCTTTTTTAAGCCACCTTAGCAGGGCTTACAGATGGAAATATTTACTTGAAACACTTGATTTAAAGCCTAAGCTGAGTCTAATGTATCACAGTGTTATGATTGGTTATATTATTAATTTAACAATTCCTAGATCGGGTGAGTTGGCAAGAGCAGCCTATTTTAGTAGATATCAAAAAACAAAACCAGATCAAATTTTTGGAACAATTGTCATTGAGAGAGTAGTTGACTTAATAATGTTTGCCTTAGTATTTTTTATTGCTTTTTTATTTCAAGCGGATCAAGAAAAATTTAATCAGTTCAGACAAATATCTACTAGCTCCTCAAATCCATTAATGTTACCCATATTTATAGTTATTGGAGTGCTTTTAATCATTCTTTTAGTTGGTTTTAAAAAGGTAAGAATTAAAGCAATTAATTTTCTTAAAGGAATTACTCAGGGTGCTACTGCAATTTTAAGACTTAAGAATAAAACAGCATTTTTAATGCATACGCTATTTATTTGGTCTGGATATTTAGCTATGTTATGGATTACGGCACTAGCCCTTCCTGATCTTCAAAATATAACTATAAATGCAGTTTTTGCTTGTTTTATTGGGGGGACTATTGCCATCGGAGCAACACCTGGTGGAATAGGGCTTTACCCTATCATGGTTGCAGGAGCATTAATTGAAATGTATGGTTACGATGGTCAAATAGCTAAGTCTTTTGGTATGTTGATGTGGACTTCCCAGACTGCTTTCATGATTTTATTGGGAATTATTTCACTAATTGCTATTAAAAAAGAAAATTAATCTTTCAATTTAGGAAGCTCAATTCCAAGTTCCTCAGTTTGTTGCTTGTCAAGATGAGAAGGTGCATCAATCATTGTGTCTCTTCCACTATTATTTTTTGGAAATGCAATAAAATCTCTAATATTATCTTTCCCACCAAATAAAGCACAAAGTCTATCAAATCCAAAAGCAATTCCACCATGAGGTGGAGCACCGTACTCAAAAGCACTCATTAAAAATCCAAACTGAGCTTCGGCCTCTTTTTTACTAAAACCAAGAATCTCAAACATTTTTTCTTGGATATTTCTATCGTGAATTCTAATGGATCCACCCCCAACTTCTACTCCGTTAATAGCCAAATCATATGCATTAGCTCTAACTTTCTCTGGGTTGGTTTCCAACATTTCTAAATCACTTTTTTTTGGAGATGTAAAAGGATGATGCATAGCATGAAAAGAATTGGTTGTTTCATCTTTTTCTAACAATGGAAAATCTACTACCCAAATAGGTTTAAAAATCTTTGAATCTCTAAGGCCAAGACGACTGCCCATTAACAATCTAAGCTCATTCAATTGCGTTTGAACTGATGATTTTTTTCCGCTTAATATTAGAATTAAATCTCCGGGTTTCGAATTACATTTATTAACCCACTTAATTAAAGAACTTGAATCATAAAACTTATCTACAGAGGATTTAAAAGTTTGATCTAGATTGTACTTTAGGTATACAAGACCTTTTGCACCTATCTGTGGTCTTTTAACCCAGTCAGATAATTCATCCAGTTTTTTCCTGGAATATTCCGCACAACCAGGAACATTTATAGCAACAACAGATTCTGATTCATCAAAAACTTTAAAACCTTTACCTTTTGCAAGGTCGTCTAAGTAAGTTAATTCCATTTCAAATCTTATATCAGGCTTGTCAGAGCCGTATTTTTCTATGGCTTCATCATAAGAAATAATCGGAAAAGGATCTTGGAATTCTATATTCAGAATTTTTTTGAAAAGAAATTTAATTAAGCCTTCGAAAGTTTCTAATACTTCTTGTTGATTAACAAAAGCCATTTCACAATCAATTTGAGTAAATTCTGGCTGTCTATCAGACCTTAAATCTTCATCCCTAAAACATTTAACAATTTGAAAATAACGATCGTATCCACTTACCATTAGTAATTGCTTAAATGTCTGAGGAGATTGTGGGAGCGCATAAAACTGTTGCTTATTCATTCTGCTAGGAACTACAAAATCACGAGCTCCTTCTGGAGTTGATTTTATTAAATAAGGTGTTTCAATTTCTAAAAAACTATTTTGGTGAAAAAAATTTCGAATTTCAATACTCATTTCACTTCTTAAGGCTAAATTTTTTTGCAAAGGCCTTCTTCTTAAATCAAGAAACCTATATTTCATTCTTAGCTCTTCTCCACCATCAGTTTCATCTTCAATAGTAAATGGAGGTGTTTTGGACTTATTTAAAATAGTGAGTTTCTCTGCCTCAATCTCAATTTCTCCAGTATTAATTTTATGATTTTTATTACTTCGTTCTCTTACTATTCCTTCAATTTCTACGACCCATTCTCTATTAAGATTTCTAGCTTTTTCAGATAATGACTTATTAAGCTCCTCATTAAAAGCTAGTTGAGTTATCCCGTATCGGTCTCTTAAATCTATAAAGGTCATTCCTCCAAGATCTCTAGACTTTTGTATCCAACCACATAATTTGACCTTTTGATCAATATTTTTGATTCTTAATTCTCCGTTGTTGTGCGTCCTGTACATTTTATAAAAATATAACTTATAAAGATTGGTTCATTATCTCTTTAATTGCTCTTTTTACATCATCATCTTTATAAGTATTTAATATATATCTTGATTGATCAGAATAATAATAGCTACTTAGTTCAACTTTGACACTCCACTCTAAATCAACTAATTCTTGATTATTAAATTGATCAATATTTTTTCCATTTTCTTCCAAATAGCTTTTTATCAGACTTAAATCAACTTTAAAATTATCATTAAAATCTTTAATGTTAGTAAAGTTCTGTGCCGGATTTCTTTCGAAATAATCAAAACAAAAATCTCTCCAATTTCCTGTATAAATAGTATTATTAATTGCTTCACTATAATTTAAAGTATCTAATGGAGAATAAAGATCAGGGATTATTCCCCCTTTAAAAATACTATTGTCATTAAGTGAATCATTTTGAGTAAGTTCGCCACTTTCAATCCTTTCAAAAATATCATTATCGTAATCTATATTTTTACCATAAGGTTTTTGAATGCATTTTCCAGAAGGAGTATAGTATCTTGATGTAGTTATTCGTAGTTCAGAAGAATCAGGCAACATTATTGGTTGTTGAACTAACCCTTTACCAAAAGTTCTTCTGCCTAAAATTATCCCTCTTTTATTATCTTGAATTGCGCCACTTACAATTTCACTTGCCGAAGCAGTTGAGCTATTAACTAAAATAACTAATTTACCTTTTTCAAACAACCCATTCGAAGATGAATAAAAAGTTCTTTTTTTAGAATGTGCTCCTTCAGTATATACAATCAGCCTATCCTTTGATAAGAATTCATCAGCGATGTTTATAGCTTGATGAAGATAACCTCCACCATTAAATCTTAAATCAAAAATCAAGCTTTCCATTCCCTGTTTTTTTAAACTATAAATTGCATTTTTAAATTCAAGGTCTGATGAATTGGAAAACGAACTTAATTTAATATATCCAATATTGTTTTCTAAAATAGTATATGCTGAAATTGATTTCAAGGGTATAGATCCTCGATAAATATTTTTTTCAACAATCTGTTTATTGGGTTTCAATACGGAAAGTTTCACTTTAGTTCCTACTTTACCCTTAAGTTTTTTTAAAACATCCTCATTTTTCAAACCATTACCTGCAATATTTTCACTGTTAATTTTAACAATTCTATCCCTTATTTCTAAGCCGGCACCTTCTGAGGGGCCACCGATAATTACATCTACAACAGTTAATGTGTCTCTATAAATCATGAATCTTATTCCAATTCCACCAAAATGCCCAACTAGTGATTCATTAACTCTTTGTCTTTCTCTTGCTGGAATATATGAAGAGTGAGGATCGAGATCTTTTAGGATATTATTTATTGCTTTTTCTGCGAAATTATTTGGGTCTAAAGAATCAACATAATTACTCAATAAGTTATCAATTACAACATCAACATTGCTAGTTCTATTAATTTGATTTTCGTTGAATAATATTTTGCCATGATTTATTCCAATCCAATATGTGAAAGCTGAAAATACTCCTAAAAGTAAAATACAAATCAATATTGAAATCTGACTGTTATTTCTCAAATTAAAGGGGATTAATATGTTGAATTTCTACTCCTGCCTTTTCTAAAAAATCAAGCCCTTCGGGATCTTTATATTTTTTAGAATAGACAAGTCTTTTGATACCTGATTGATGAATTAATTTAGCACATTCTTTACAAGGAGACAAAGTCAAGTAAAGTGTTGATTCATTACAACTATTAGTGCTTTTTGCTACTTTCAAAATTGCATTAGCTTCTGCGTGTAATACATACCAATTAGTATTTCCATTCTCATCTTCACAATTATTATTAAACCCAGATGGTGTTCCATTAAACCCATCAGAAATAATCATATTGTTTTTAACAATAATAGCACCTACTTTTTTTCTTTCACAATGAGATAGTTTACCCCATTCTAAAGCCATTTTTAAATAGGCTAAATCATATTTTAGTTGCTTTTCTATTTTCTTTGATTTAATTACATAGTACCGAAGGTGGGAATCGAACCCACACGTCCTAAGACACACGAGTTTGAGTCGTGCGCGTCTACCAGTTCCGCCACTTCGGCAAGTAAGTTGCGAATTTAGCTTATGTTTTTATTCTAGCAAAATATATTTATGCTTCAATATATAAATCGTTTTATAATAATTTATTATTTATGTAAATTCAATTACATTTGCACCCCAATGTCACACAGAGTTAAAATATTAGCATGCTCTTCGTCAGAGCCCTTAGCCATAGAAATAGCTAAAAGTTATGGCCAGGCTTTGGGAGAAGTTGAGGTTCAAAAATTTAGCGATGGAGAATTTGGAGTTTCTATCAAAGAAACTGTTCGTGGTTGCGATGTTTTTATTATACAAAGTACAATTCCTCCACAAGAAAATTTGATGGAAATGCTTCTTATGATTGATGCAGCTAAAAGAGCATCGGCCCATAAAATAGTTGCTGTTTTACCATATTTTGGTTGGGCTAGACAAGATCGTAAAGATCAACCTAGAGTTGCTATTGGGGCAAAATTGGTTGCTAACATGTTGGTTACTGCAGGTGTTGATAGAGTTATGACAATGGATTTACACGCAGATCAAATTCAAGGTTTTTTTGAAGTTCCAGTTGACCACTTATATGCCTCTACACTTTTTGCTCCTTACTTAAAGACAAAAGATTTAGATAATTTAATTATTGCTGCGCCTGACGCAGGTGGTTCTAAAAGAGCAAATGCTTACGCAAAATTTCTTAATGTTGATTTAGCTCTTTGCTACAAACAGAGAAAAAAAGCTAATGAAATTTCAGACATGACCATAATAGGAGATGTTAAAGGTAAAGACGTTGTTATTATCGATGATATGATTGATACAGCAGGAACTCTTACTAAATCTGCACAATTATTTATGGATTATGGTGCGAAATCTGTTTCAGCTTGTTGCACTCATCCAATACTTTCTGGCCCAGCTCATCAAAGGATAGAGGATAGCATATTGCAAGAACTAATAGTGACAAACACTATTAAATTAAAAAAAGAAAATTCTAAAATTAAAGTACTTTCTGTTGCTGATCTTTTTTCTGAAATAATGAAGCAGCACATAAGTTTTAAATCCATTAGCAAACATTTTTTGTTTGGTAATTAATTAATAAATAAAAACAACAAATATGAAAACAGTATCATTGAGCGGTTCTCCAAGAGAGAACGTAGGAAAAAAAGGTGCTAACTACTCTTAGAAAAGAGGGTAGCATTCCGGCAGTAGTTTATGGTGGAAAAGAACAATTACATTTTTCTATTTTAGAGAATGAAGCGAAAAAGCTGGTATTTACTCCAAATGTCTATTTAATTGAAATAGATGTAAATGGAAAAAAGTTTAAAGCAATATTGCAAGAAACACAAGTTCATCCAGTTACAGATAGAATTTTACATCTAGATTTTTTAGAAGTTAAGGAAAACTCTCCATTTAAGTTGAATCTTCCAGTTAGACTTGAAGGTTTTTCTAAAGGAGTTAGAAATGGTGGAAATTTAAGCCAGAATTTTAGAACTTTAAAAGTTATGGGCTTACTTAAAGATATGCCAGATGCTGTGAAAATTGACATTACTCCACTTAAGATTGGTGAAAAAATTAGAGTCTTAGATTTAAATATTCCGGGACTTAAATTTTCTGATCCTGAAAATGCAGTAGTTGTAGGAGTTTTAACTGCTCGAGCAGTTATTGAAGAAGAAGAAGAAGAAGAAGAATCTGCTGAAGGAGCTGAAGGAGCTGAAGGAACTGAAGGTGCTGATTCAGAAAAGAAAAATTCTGAAGAACCCAAAAAAGATGAATAAATTATTGCTCCCATCATGAAGTTTTTGATTGTTGGGCTTGGTAATCCTGGTTCTAAATATGAAAGTACCAGACATAACATAGGATTTAAGGCATTAGATTATATTGCAAAACAATCTAGTGCCTTTTTTATATCCGAGAAACATGGTGAAGTCTCGTCATTTAAATATAAAGGGAAAACTATCTTTTTACTTAAACCCAATACTTTTATGAATCTTTCAGGAACAGCAGTTAGATATTGGTTAATCAAACTTAAAATAGATATTAAAAATCTTCTTGTATTAACTGATGATTTAAATCTTTCATTGGGCAGTATTAGAATGAAAAAACATGGATCAGATGGAGGCCACAATGGTTTAAAAGATATTTGCCAAGTGCTTGCAACTAATCAGTACCCAAGGCTAAGAATAGGTATTGGTAATAGCTTTACTAAAGGCAATCAAATAGACTATGTTTTAGGTGATTGGACAGCGGAAAATGAAATAATTATAAACCAGAAGTTGATCAAAATAAAAGAAATGGTATTAAGTTTTTGTTTTTCGGGAATTGAAAATACAATGAACACATTTAATAATACTTAATTAAAATAATCCATGGAGTTCAGCATCTATTCCTGAAATAATTTTCCCTAAATCTTCTTTATTTTCGTGAAAATTATTGTTGTCAACATCAATGATTAAGATTTTCCCTTTATCATAAGTCGATATCCAAGCCTCATACCTTTCATTTAATCTCTTCAAGTAGTCTAGTCTAATGCTTTCTTCATATTCCCTTCCTCTTGTTTGTATATTCTGAACGAGTTTAGAAACAGAAGCCCTTAAATAAATTAATAAATCTGGAGCAGACACAAAAGATTCTATAAGATTAAAAAGACTAAAATAATTTTCAAAATCTCTTGTAGTCATTAGCCCCATGGAATGAAGATTTGGAGCGAAAATAAATGCATCTTCATATATTGTTCTGTCCTGAATAACAGTTTTAGAACTATTTCTTATTTCCTGGGTTTGAGTAAACCTGCTGTTCAAATAATATATCTGCAAATTAAAAGACCACCTTTGCATTTCATCATAAAAGTCATTTAAATAAGGATTGTCATCTACATCTTCAAAATGTGTATCCCATTTATAGTGCTTGGCAAGTAGCCCTGTAAGTGTGGTTTTTCCAGCACCAATATTTCCTGCAATAGCTATATGCATATCCTTTAAATTTTAATAATCTAATGTAGAAAAATAGGAACTAAAAAGTGTAGTTGTTAATAACTTTTGTAATTAACTAGTTTGGTATTATAATCAAATCTGCCTCAGATTTATTATTCAAAACTCCTATTAATTGATCTTGATATTGAGTGATTTTATAATACTTATTGGTTTTATAAATAGTGTCAATTTTAAAATCTAAATAATTATATTTAGTTAGAAAATCCCCATCATAACCCATTAAATTTTTTTCATTAATTATTAATCCTTTTTTTGCATTTATATTTATGATGTTAAGTAAAGAACCATATTGATCTAAAATAAATACTTGATCGGAAGTTACAGCGTATAATTTTTTGTTTTTTTCTTTCATTTTCAATATTGGAAAATTCATTTTTGGAAGAATAACAGAAAGATTACCACTCTTAAAAGTTATTTCTGACAAGTAATTTATTTTGATAATTTCGTTAACATCTAAATCATAAAGCCATATACCATTATCAAAATTACTATTTGATATACAATTAGTTTGATAAAGTTCTAATTCATTTAATGAAATTTCACTTTTTTGAAGAGACAAAGTGTTATCTAAAGCCAATATTACACCTTGATCTTTATAAAACAGCAATGGTCTAAGTGGGTTACTTATATCTAGCTGAGTAATGTTTCCTAATAATTTATTGCTATAATTATAAATCACCTCCCCTAAGGGGCTGTATTTTATAAGATTGTCCTTATTGATATGGTAAACGAATCCATACTGATCAATTTCTGTAATTTCACTTTTAGAAAAAATATTAAATTTCGTTTCGTTAATCTCTTGACAAATTATACTCTTACAGACTAAAAAAAGTATTGAAGTCTTAATTATTAATATCCATTTCCAATATTTCATTTATATATTGTTTAGTTGTGCTTAATCTTGGTATTTTATTTTGTCCACCCAATTTATTTTTACTCTTTAACCAACAGTAGAAGGTGTTTTTTTGAACTACTTTAATTACAGGAGCTTGAAGCGGGGAATTATTAATCCTTTTAGCTTTATAATCAATATTTGTTTTTTGTAGTTCATTATCCAAAACCTTACTAAATCTAATTAAATCATTTGGTTTAGTTACGAATTCTATTACCCAATAGTGAAATCCTACTGACTTATTTGTAGTTTTTAAAAAAGGAGCCAATGTAAATTCGCCAACAATACAGCTACATTTTTCAGCAGCTTCTTTTATTGCTTTTTCTACATGCTGAATCATTAATTCTTCACCTGCCATATTTATAAATTGCTGTGTTCTTCCAATAACTTTTATTTTAAATGGCAATATAGATGTAAAAATTATTGTGTCCTCTAAACGGTATCTCCATAATCCCCCATTAGTAGAAATTACTAACTCATATGGGGTGTTTAGTTTAACATCCTCCAACCCTAATGTAATAGGTTGGCTATCTTCCCAGTGACTTTTAGAAATAAATTCATAGTATATCCCATAGTCAAGCATTAAAAGCATATCATCTGAATTATTCTCGAACTGTAAACCAAAAAACCCCTCAGTTGCATTGTAGTTTTGATAAAAATTAATTTCTTTTTCAATTATTGATTCAAAACTTTTTTTATAGGGTTGAATATTCATGCCCCCATGAAGATATAGCTCCAGATTAGGCCATATTTCATGTATGTTGCTACATTTTTTTTCTTTAATAATTTCATTCATTATTACTAACACCCAAGAAGGAGCACCAGCAATTATTTGAACATCGTCTTTAGGAGAATTCTTAACTACATATTTTAGTTTTTCTTCCCAGTTCTGGCTTAGTAGAAGTTTTATTTTTTTTGGGGAGCGTCTCCACTCACACCACCAAGGCAAATTTTTCATTATAATAGCTGATAAGTCTCCTTCAACTGTTTTAGTATTCCCAGAGAATTTGTTTTCGTTGCCCCCAACTATTAAATGTTTCCCTTTGAAAAGTTGAGTATTTGGATTGTTTTTATAGTAAATTGATAATAAATCTTTACCACCTTTATAATGACACTCTTTTAAGGAATCTAAAGTTACTGGGATATTTTTGATGACATTATTGGTTGTCCCAGATGACTGAGCAAAGAACTTTACTTTCCCAGGCCAAAGAATATTGGACTCTCCATTTTTAGCTCTTTCAATAAAAGGCAATAAATCATCATATCTACTAAGTAAGACTCTATTTTTAAACTCTTTAGAATTCCTTAAATAATTGAAGCCATTTGATAGACCAAATTCTGTGTTTTTAGCAGTGTAAATTATTTTTTTTAGAGCCTGATCCTGTACCTCTAAAGGAGATTTCATGAAATTTTCTATTTCAATCATTCTCTTTTTTAAGTATAAAGAAAATAGTTTATTTAGGGGTTTTCCAATTGATGAAATCATTGGAGAGTATTTTTATCCAAAGAATATTAGCCCTGTAATAATAATTAAAGCAATAGATACGTATATGTAACCAATAATCCCTGTACTACCGTGAAAATTTTTATCTTCTGACATTTTTTTTACAAATATATAATCATATTAGAAAATTCTTATTTCAAATGGAAATATTGTTTGAAATTTATCTTCTATTGATCTGTTTTTTATTAAGCTGTTGAAATTATTATTAATGTTTTTAACATAATTCATAATCTCAGAACTGCTTTTGGTTTCTAAATCTAGCGAAGATAAAATTTGTAATAATTCATCATTTTCAATTTTTGGGTAATGAACTAACTTAATTTCAGTTTTCTCTAAACCAACTTTGTTTGCTGCAAATTTTATTGCTGATTGTAAATCTCCTATTTCGTCAACCAGTTCTAAGTCTAAGGCTTCCTTCCCAGACCAAACTCTACCCATTGCAACATTATGCACATCACTTTTTTTAAGTCCATCTCTTCCAAATGCAACTTTTGAAATAAAGCTTTCATAAATCTCATCAACACCTTTCTGAATAGTTGATAATTCTTTTTTGTCAAGTGGGCTAAACATTGTCATAGCAGCATGATCATTTGTTTCTACTCTATCAAAAGTAATTCCAATTTTATTTTCAAGCATTCTTCCTAAATTAGGAATCATTCCAAAAACTCCAATTGAACCAGTGATTGTATTTGGTTCTGCAAAAATCCTATCAGCTCCACAGGAAATATAATATCCTCCAGAAGCTGCCAAATCTCCCATAGAAACAATTACTGTTTTAATTTCTTTGGTCTTTTCTACAGCCCTCCATATAACATCAGATGCCAAGGCACTTCCACCGGGAGAATTCACTCTTAAAACAACAGCTTTAATGGAAGAGTCATTTTTTGCTTTATTGATAGCTTTTACAATTGTTGTTGAACCCATTTCTCCATCTAGACCTTTTCCACTCACTATAGTTCCCAAGGCATAAACAACTGCTATATTGCCATTGTTTTGCCCAAAATTCATTCCTGTTTTTGTAGATTTCCCATCCAAATATTTTTTGAATAAAATATTTTGAACTTTATCATCTTTATTTACACCAATATTTTTTTTGATAATCGAATCTAGTTGATCCTCATAAATAAGATTGTCAACAAGATTATATTTCAAACAACCAGTAGAATTATAGCTATATATCGAATCTGCAATTTCATTTAAACTTTCAAGCGAAATATCTCTTGAATCTTTTATATTATGAGTCATGTTTTTCCATACATCATCTAATAATTTTGTAATTTGAAGTTTGTTTTCAGCACTCATTTTTTCATACATAAAAGGTTCAACTGCACCTTTGAATTTGTTGCCTTTTCCTCTAATTATTTGAACATCAACATCGAGATTGTCTAATGCTTTTTTAAAGAACATCATTTCTGAGCCAAGTCCTCTAAAATCAATCATTCCCTCAGGATATAAATAGATTTTATCTGCTATGCTGTTTAAGTAGAAGGCTCCCATAGAAAAGGTCTCTCCGTACGCGATTATGAATTTTCCTGAGCTTTTAAAATCTTTTAGATAATCTCTTAAGTTGTCTATTGTTGAAAGGCCCATGTTAACATTGGAAATTTTTAATACAATTCCTTTAATTCTTTCATCATTTTTAGCTTTTTCTAACACACTTCCAATTTGATGAATACCATAACTTTTAGAAATCGGATTATTAAAGTCATTTGTAGTTTCAATTCCGCCTCTTTCTTTGATATCGAAATTCAAATTCATTTCGAGATAAGAATTGTCACTTATTTTTAATCCGTCACTTTTCATTAGTGATCCAGCTAAAGAAAACACGACAACATTAATAAGAAAGATTACCAATGTGCTTAAAACTATATAAGCTAAAATCGACGCCCAAAATGATCTCCAGAATGGTCTCATAATTATAATGAATTTATATTTTTGTAAAAGTATAAAATTAAAAACATAAAATCAGTAAAATTTAAAAACCCAATTCTTTATAAAAAATGTTTTATGATAAAATTTAATAAAGTTGTGATTTCTTTGGGGACTAACTTAGGTGAAAAGAATAAAAACCTTCAAACAGCCTTGAAAATGATAAAAGAATTTAGTGTTTTTACCGCTCAGTCTAGGGTGTTTCTTACTGAACCTTGGGGCTTTGAATCAAAAAACTATTTTTTAAATATGGGGTTACAAATAAAAACATCTTTAAATCCAGAAAGGTTACTCTCAGAACTTAAGAGAATTGAGGTTGATATGGGCAGAAAAAGATTTTTGAAAAACACATATCAGGACAGAATAATTGACTTAGATATTTTAACCTTTCAAAATACTTTTATTCAATCAACTGAACTTTCAATTCCTCACCCAAAGATTAAAGAAAGAAAATTTATATTGCTAATTCTTAAGGATATTTACAATAAAAAAACAATTCCAGATTTGAATAATTCTGCTGATGAAATGTTATTAAATTGCAAAGACAAATCGAAAGTTATTTTATATAAATGAAGAAATTAATTGCAATTGAGGGAAATATAGGAGTTGGAAAGACAACCTTAGCAAGATTTCTTTCAACTCAATTTGATGCTGGGTTATTACTTGAAGAGTTTTTAGAAAATAAATTTTTAAAGCTATTTTATGAATCTAAAGGATTTGCTTTTCAAACTGAAATGCAATTTTTATTAGATAGAAGTCTACAATTGAATAATTTTTTTAAAAACCAACCCTCCCTTACATTTGCTGATTTTCACATTGACAAAAGTTTAATTTTTTCAAATATGAATTTGGACCATGACGATTATAAAATAATTGAAAATACTCATGTAAAGCTATTTAAAAGTTTTCCCAAACCAGACTATTTAATTTTCTTGGATTCAGGAATTGGTCAAATACTTGCCAATATCAAATCAAGAAATAGAGTTTATGAAAAAGAAATAGATAAATATTACTTAGAAAGATTGAATGAAAATTATAATAATTGGATAAATGCTCAAGCATTCAAAATAATTAGAATTTCTACTAAAGATATAAATTATAATAGCATTGAAAACTTAAAAAAAAGCTTTGCTCAACTGTTGAAAATTAGCGTTTAAAAATTTCAAACTTTATAAACTACTGTAGTTGTCAACAAGTTATCGTTGCTATTTTATAAGATTTTGATTTTTTTTTTATTAAATAAAGTCCTTATACTTGCATTAACTATAAAGTGAATCAAATAAATTCTAATGAAAATCAATAATTTCAAAATCAAAAACATTGCTGTAATCACAATGTTAATCACTATTTTCTCTAGTTGTTCAACTATTAAAGAGTTAGAGTATAATGTTACCCAGAACCCCTTACACATGAAAGGTGGAGATGTAACTCTTCAAATCAATGGAAAATTTATTGAAAAAGGACTTAATGCAAAAGCTATTGCTGAAATTACACCTATATTTTTCTGTAAAGATGGAAATGAAATTCCTTTTTTAACTGAGATATATCAAGGACCAAAAGCTGCAGGAAATGGCAAAGTTGTTCCTGCTGAAGGTTTATCTTTTTCTTACACTAGTACTATCCCTTATCAAAAAAGCATGACTGAAGGCGAAGTTAAAGTTAGAATTTTAGTGAAAATGGGAACCAAAGATCCTGAAGAAATCATGAGTTCTAAAATTGCTGATGGAACAATAATTACTTCTTTACTTGTAGATTTAGATGATCACGTAATTAATTCTAAAGAATGTAATTTTAAAAGAATTAATTCTTTTTCAAAGTCAGCTACTATAAATTTTTCAAAGGGAAAAAATAATATTACTAGTAAAGAAATGAAAGATACAGATGTTAAGGATTTGTTGAATTTCTTTTCTTCTTCAATGCAGGAGGATTCCAGAGTAGATATAAAATCCATACAAATTAGTTCATTTGCTTCTCCTGAAGGTGAGGTAGATCTTAATAATAATCTTGCACAAGACAGAGGGAATAGTACAATGAAGGCTTTTATTAATAAGTCTAAAAGAATGAAGTTTGATACTGGAAAAGATAAAGACTTTTACAAAATAACCTCCAAGGGAGAAGATTGGGATGGTTTCAAAACTGAAGTTTCAAAAACTGATAATGAAGATAAAGATTTAATACTTAGAGTTTTAGAAATGACATCTGATTTAAATAAAAGAGAAAAAGAAATCAGAAATATGGCAAAATCTTACGCGTTTTTAGAAAAACAAGTACTACCCCAATTAAGAAGATCAATTATAACAGTTAATTACGAAGAAGTTGGCTACAGCGATGAAGAGTTAAAAAGTTTAGTTTCTATTAATCCAGATACTTTAGACTTAGAAGAAATTATTCAAGCTTCCCTAAATGAAGAGGATATTAATATTCAACTTAAAAATTATAATAATGCAGAAAGATTATTTCCTAACGATTGGAGAGTAATGAATAATATTGGTTACATCAAATATATGATGGGAGATACTGACGGAGCTGGAAAATCTTTTGAAAAGGCAATGGCTATAACAGACAATAAAATTGTTTCAAATAATGTTGGTGCTGTTAGACATGTTTCAAATGGAAAATCTAGTGATGAAATTAAATCCCTATTTGAATCTTCTAATACTGATGAGTCTAAATACAATGTTGGATTAATTCAAATTGAAGAAGGGAAATATGAAGAGTCAATTACTTCAATGGGAGAAACAAAGTCATACAATTTCGTTTTGGCTAATATACTTGCCGAACATTATGATGATGCTACTGATGCCTTAGAGGGAATGACTAATGCTAAATCATATTATTTAAAAGCTATTATTGGTTCAAGAACAGCAAATACTGAAATGGTTCTAGAAAATTTAAAACTAGCAATTGAAAAAGATGCTTCTTTAAAAGATTTAGCTAAAAAAGATAGAGAGTTTATCAAGTATTTTGAAAATTCTGATTTTTTAGCTATGTTCTAAACTTATTTAATAGACTATTTTGAATAGAGGGGTTCCCTCTATTTTTTTTCAATTTGGTGTGGGATTTTTTTTCTAACTACTAGTGTGTTTTTGAAAATAATGTCTAATTCTTTTTTGTATAAAGTAGCTTGATTATAGTCTTGAAATAATCCTGAGTAAAGAAAGATATTAGGGGCTATATACTCGTCAAAAATTTCCATTTCGGGAAAATTTCTAATAAATTTTTTCCTGTAATTTCTTATTTCATCATTATTTTGACTCACATATAATTGAACAGTAAAACTGTTGTATTTTCCGTGTTTAGATATGTAATTATTTAGTGAATCTATTCTAGGGTCTTTGTGTTCTACTAGACTTCCTTTATTATTAATGTAGCTTAAATTATTCTTATCAGAATTTAACAATCCAGATGAATCAATTTTTTTTTGATTTAGAATAGTATCGATTTTGTTAATGCTATTAATGGAATCCTTATTAGGATAAAGTGTCCAATTTTCCTGAGAGTGACACCCATAACTAAAAAGTATTAAAATATAAAATATTTTCATTTTCATTTTTTTAGCATTTAGACAAATCTAATAAACTAATAATTTAAAATTTTTAATTTTTTAGATATGTTAATTTTTATGGTTTAAAGGGGGCGTTATTTAGAAACATTCTAAATTAAGATATTTTGATGACAATTCTTAAAACAATGTCTTTAAAATAATATTGACATATTACATTTGTTAAATCATTTGAATTAGTTAATTTATTAGAACTGAATGAGAGTTAGATTATACAATCTTATTACTAGAATTTTTGCACTATTACTTTTAGTTGTTTTTGTAATAAATTTTTCCGCACAAGAAGGAGAAAAACTTTTCAAAGCTAACTGCGCTTCTTGTCACAACCCTGTTAAGAATGCAACCGGACCTAAAATGCAAGGGGTTCTACAGAAATGGATAGACGCGGGTGAAGAAGAATTAATTTATAAGTGGGTTCAAAACCCTTCTAAACTTTACAATAGCGGAAAATCTAAAATGGCAAAAGCTATTTGGGATTGGTCTCCTACTGCAATGACCCCCCAAGGACATTTGTCAAGAGAAGAAGTTGAGTCTATTTTTACATATGTAGACAATTATGCTCCACCTGTCGCTGCAGTTGGTGGTGGTCTTGCATCTGGAGATTCAATAACTACAGAATCTGATTCTTCAGAATATTGGTGGTGGATAATATCATTCATTTTAGTATTTGTTTTATTTGCAATCCTTGGAGTCAGAAGAGAGTTGTCAGCGGCTGTTGCAGCTAAAGAAGGATTATTGGTTGATCCAACCAGTACTTTTGTAACTAGTGCCCAACAATGGTTTTTAAGAAATTGGTTTGTAACTGTATTGCTAGTTGTTGGAGTTGCTCTTTTTGCAGGCGTAGAACTATTTGGAAGAGCTTATCAGTTAGGAGTTTACGAAGATTATATGCCATCTCAGCCAGTAGCTTATTCACATAAACTTCATGCTGGAAAAATGGGTATAGAGTGTAAATATTGTCACCATTCTGCGGAAAAATCAAAGCATGCTGGCATTCCATCCGTAAATGTGTGCATGAATTGCCATGCTATAGTTCATGAAGGCCCACAATACGGGACTGAAGAAATTGATAAATTGCATAAAGCATCAGGCTACAATAAGAATAAACAAGCTTATAATATTGATGAATTCGGTGACAGAATTGAAGAGCCAATTGTTTGGAATAAGGCTCATAATTTACCAGATCATGTGTATTTTAGTCATGCTCAACATGTCCACACAAATACCGGTAATATCGATTGCAGGCAGTGTCATGGACCAGTTCAAACTTACACATTAGGTAGGGTTTCAACTATTGATGAAGTAAATGCATACGCTGCTACTGACGATGGGATGGAAAGAGGTCTTATTCAATTAACTAAGCCATTACTTACAATGGGCTGGTGTATTGAATGCCATAATAAAAAAGAAATTGATCTAACAAGTTCTGGATATTATAAAGAAATTCATAATAGAATTAAATTAAGAGCTGATATTAACAACAAAATTTTTGAGGATGATAAAGTTACAGTTAAAGAATTAGGTGGATGGGAATGCGCAAAATGTCATTATTAAATTTACTTATAAATAATTTATGAGCAAAACAAAAACATATTGGAAAGGTTATTCGGAAAAACATCAAACTCCTGAGTTTTCTAGTTCTAGTCAAAAAGAATTTCAAGATGATGTCCCTGTAGATGAGTTTTTGAACTCAGATGGGTTAGATGATTTGAAAACTGGCAGAAGAGACTTTTTAAAATTCATGGGGTTTAGTGTTGCTGCTGCAACTCTAGCATCTTGTGAATCTCCAGTTATTAAATCTATTCCTTATGTTAATAAACCAGAAGAGATTACACCTGGCGTTTCTAATTGGTATTCCTCTACTTATTACGACGGTAATGATTTTGCTAATGTTTTAGTGAAATCTAGAGAAGGCAGGCCAATATGGCTTAAAGGCAAAAGAGACGGATATACTCAAGGAGGATTAATACCAAGAATCTCAACATCCATATTAAACCTTTACAACAGTTCTAGATTAAATGGACCTTTAATTAATAAAAAATCAGAATCTTGGGATAATATTGATAAGGAAATTATAAATAAGTTAACCCAGTTAGGCGCTAAGAATGGTAAAGTTAGAATAGTGTCCAATACAGTTATCTCACCATCTACTAAATCTGTTATCAAAGAATTTATGGATAAGTTTTCTGTTTCTGATGACAACAAAAAGGGTTGTGAGATTAAGCATATAGAGTATGATGTCCAGTCTTATTCTGGAATTAGAAAGGCTAACAAAAACATTTTCGGCAAAAGTTTTATTCCTACTTATGATTTTTCAAAAGCCAAAACTATTGTCTCTATTAATGCAGATTTTATTTGTAATTGGTTATTACCCTCAAAATTTTCCACTGATTTTAGTAAAGCTAGAAAGCCTGAGAATGGATGGATGTCAAAGCATTTTCAGTTCGAATCAGTTCTCTCACTTACTGGTGCTAACTCTGACGTTCGTGTTAAAATAAAACCATCTGAAGAGATTTTAGTTGCCTCTGCTATCTTAGGTTTTTTGAATAATGAAAACCCTAAATTCAGCCTTAATGAAAACACTACCGATAAAATTCAATCAGCTGTTAAATCTTTACTAGAAAATAAAGGTAATTCTCTTGTAGTTTCGGGGTCTAATGATCCAAATATTCAAATGCTAGTTAATAAAATAAACTATCAGCTAGACAATTATGGTTCAACCATTGATCCTGATAACCAGGTAAACTTATTTAATGGAAATGATGAAATATTAGAAGCTTTTCAAACTGATTTATTAAATGGTGACATTGATGGTGTTATTTTCTACGGTGTTAATCCAGTATATTCTATGCCTAATGGAACTGAGTTTACAAAAGCAATAAGTGAATTAGACTTTTCACTTTCATTTTCTGAATATATGGACGAGACTGCCTCTTCCTGTGAGTATGTTTGTCCTGATCACAATTACCTAGAGTCCTGGTGTGATTTAAATCCAGGTTCCAATCACTATTCTATACAACAACCTTTAATAAGACCTCTTTACAACACTAGACAAGCTCAAGAAAGCTTACTTGTTTGGACAGGAGAAGCTGCCAGATCAAACTCTGAAAGTCAAGCGTTTTACGATTACATGAGAAAACATTGGCTAGCCAATTCAATTGGAGAACAAGAATCATATCCTAATTTTGCTGATTTCTGGAATTGGACTGTACACAACGGATTCACAAATAACAATAATGAATCTACAACCTCAACGTTAGTTTACAATGATTATCCAATCAAAATTACCCCTCAAAAAAATGATTTAGATTGGGAGTATATAATCTATCAAAAAGAGCTTGGAGTTGGTCATCATGCTGCTAACCCTTGGCTCCAAGAACTGCCCGATGCTATATCTAAAATAGTTTGGGATAATTATCTAACAATGGCTCCTTCTGATTGTTATAAATTGTTTGGAATTGACACGTCAGATTCAAAATCTGCTTGGGATGGAATTCATTTGGGACAAGAAGAAAAAGCATTTGTGGCTTCTTTAAATGTTAATGGTATAGAAACAAAATTGCCTGTTTACCCTCTCCCTGGACAAACTAGTGGTACTGTTGGTATTTCTATGGGTTACGGTAGGGGTGAAAATAACGAAGACATTGGTAATGCAGCTTTTCAGGCTGATGAATATGGAAACCATTTAACAAATACCGAAGGAGGGTTGGTTCCGATTGGATCTAATGCTTTTAAGTTATGTAGTTTTAAAAACGGATCCTTGACTTACAGTGGATTTGGTGAAGTTATAGCAACGGATGAAAGATATTCACTTGCAGGTACTCAAACTCATCATACTATAATGGGTAGAACTTCTATTGTTAAGGAAACTACTTATGATTTTTGGAAAGATAATCATGAATCTAACCAAGAAGCTTATAATCCTAAAATCAAATTACACAGCCATGCTGAAGGTGGGCATTCTGAAGTTGACGCTACTGAGTATTCTTTGTGGGACGAACATCCTGTAGAACAAGTTGGCCACAGATGGGGAATGTCTATTGACTTATCTTCTTGTAATGGTTGCGGTGTTTGTATAACTGCTTGCCATTCGGAAAATAATGTTCCTGTGGTTGGTAAAGATGAGGTTAGAAGGTCAAGAGATATGCATTGGTTAAGAATGGATAGATATTTTTCTTCCATTGAGGATGACAATAGAAAAGAATGGGCAGATTCTAACAAAGTAGAAGGTGATTTCGACTACGGTAAGTTAGAAGTTCCTGAGGAAAATCCTTCAGTTGTATTTATGCCTATGCTATGCCAGCATTGTAATCACGCACCATGCGAAACTGTTTGTCCAGTAGCTGCTACAACCCATAGTAATGAAGGGCTCAATATGATGACCTATAATAGATGTATAGGAACAAGATATTGTGCAAATAACTGTCCTTATAAAGTAAGAAGGTTCAATTGGTTTAATTACAGAGATTATAAAAAGTTTAAAAATTTCAATCCTAATCAAGATCAAATGGCTAGGATGGTTTTAAATCCGGATGTTGTTGTTAGGTCTAGGGGTGTTATGGAGAAATGTAGTTTCTGTGTCCAGGGGATTCAAGCTGCAAAATTAGAAGCCAAAAAAGAGAGTAGAAAATTAGTAGATGGTGACGTTGTTCCAGCATGTGGTGATGCTTGTCCCAACGATTGCATAACTTTTGGAGACTGGAACGATCCAGAATCTAAAATAAAAGAAGTTTCAGGTTCTGATAGAGCATATCAAGCTTTGGAAGAAGTTGGAGTTAAACCCAATATATGGTACCAGCTTAAAGTACGTAATATTGGTGAAGACTTAGCAGAAAATGTTTTGTCTGATGAATCACATTCTGAAAACCATTAATATAAAAAACAGAAATGCATAAAGAATCAGACATAAGGTTACCGTTAATTTTAGGAGACAAGTCCTATAAAGATATTACGGATGATGTTATTCGTCCAATTGAGGCTAGTCCCCCTAAAACATGGTATATTCTATTGATGATTTCAATTGTTATAGCATTATGGGGAATTGGTTGTATTATATACCTTTTAGGAACTGGAGTAGGTACTTGGGGATTAAATAAAACAGTTGGTTGGGCTTGGGATATTACAAATTTTGTTTGGTGGGTAGGAATTGGTCATGCTGGAACTTTAATTTCTGCAGTACTTCTTTTGTTTAGACAGAAATGGAGATTTGCCATTAATAGAGCAGCTGAGGCTATGACAATTTTTGCTGTAATGATGGCCGGCCTTTTTCCTTTAATTCACATGGGAAGATTATGGCTTGGTTACTGGGTTTTCCCTCTCCCAAATCAATTTGGATCACTTTGGGTTAATTTTAATTCCCCGTTACTTTGGGATGTGTTTGCTATTTCCACTTATTTCTCCGTTTCACTTGTTTTTTGGTATATTGGATTAATTCCAGATTTTGCTACGATTAGAGATAGAGTTAGCAAACCAATTTTTAAGAGAGCTTATAGAGTTTTAAGTTTTGGTTGGACTGGTGACGCAAAAGCTTGGAATAGATTTGAGCAGGTATCTTTAGTTTTGGCAGGTCTTGCCACACCTTTAGTTTTTTCTGTCCACTCGATAGTTTCTTTTGACTTTGCCACTTCTGTAATTCCAGGATGGCATACTACAATATTTCCACCTTATTTTGTTTCAGGAGCTGTATTTTCAGGATTTGCTATGGTTCAAACTTTAATGTTAGTTCTAAGAAAAGCTTACAAACTTGAAGCTTATTTACATGTAAAACATGTGGAATATATGAATATTGTAATTATAGTAACAGGGTCAATAGTGGGTGTAGCATATATTACTGAACTATTTGTTTCTTGGTATTCTGGAGTTGAATATGAATCATATGCGTTTCTTAATAGAGCCACCGGTCCCTATTGGTGGTCTTATTGGGCAATGATGACTTGTAATGTAATATCCCCGCAGTTATTTTGGTTTAAAAGACTAAGAACCAGTTTAATGTTTTCTTTTTTCATGTCTATTATTATTAATATAGGCATGTGGTTCGAAAGATTTGTAATTATTGTTACTTCTCTTCATAGAGATTACGTTCCTTCCTCTTGGACTTATTTTCATCCAACTTGGGTAGATATAGGGGTTTACATGGGTACAATTGGAATATTCTTCACATTGTATTTATTGTTCTCTAGATATTTCCCTGTCCTTCCAATTGCAGAATTAAAAACAATTTTAAAGTCTTCCGGGAAGAATTATAAAGAAGGTTATGGAAAAGGTAAGGGATATTGGGATAAACACTCGGGACATTAAAAATTGGTTATGGCAGAAAAAGTGATATTTGCGATGTATGATGACGATGATAAACTAATGGATGGTGCAAAACATCTTGTTGCCAATGATGTAAAAGTATCTGATGTTTATTCTCCTATGCCACTTCATGGTATTGATTCTATTATCGGGATTGAACCCACAAGATTAGCAATTACTGCTTTTATGTACGGTATTACTGGGGTTATCCTTGCAATGATTGGAATTAGATATATGATGATAATAGATTGGCCAATGAATATCGGAGGAAAACCAAACTTTAGTTTAAAAGAAAATATGTTGTCATTTGTTCCTATATTTTTTGAGTTTACTGTATTATGTGCCGCTCACGGAATGGCAATAACTTATTTGATTAGAAATAAAACTCTTCCAGGAATGCCTCCTAGAAATCCAGATCCTAGGACAACAGATGATAAATTTGTTATGGAAATTAAGACTTCTGAAAATACACATATTAAAGAAAGTGTTTTATCAAAGCTAATAAAAGACACTGGGTTTTTAGAAATTGAAGAAAAAAGTATTGTATGAAAAGGTATATTCTTTCATTTTATCAGATTTGTTTTTTAATGTTATTATTAACATTATTAAATTCTTGTGTAAAACATCCTGACTCGCCGGGTTATGAATATGTAGACGATATGTTTAGATCACAAGCAATAGAAGCATATATTGATTATGGACTAGTGGGAGACAAAGTCAATGACACATTAAAAAATACTATCTCTGCCAGAATACCAACTAAAGGTACTATACCATACAGTAAAAGTAAACAAACATCTACAACAAACATGCCTTTTTACTATGGTTCTAGTGAGGAAGAGAGGATAAGAGCCGGTGAAGAAGTTTCATTGCCAAAGCATTATTATTTAAAAGAAAGTAACCAGGAAGCTAATACTGCTGAAGGTAAAAGATTATACGGATTATTTTGTGCTCATTGTCACGGTGACAAAGGAAATGGTGACGGATTAGTTATTACAGTCGGAGGATATCCTGCAGCCCCACCTGCTTACAATACACTTAAAGATAGAAAACCTGGTTCTGTTTTTCATACTATTACTTATGGTAAAAATGCAATGGGCCCACATGCTTCACAACTTAATAAAGATGAAAGATGGAAACTGGCTATGTATGTTAGAACAATGCAATTTGACGGTGACTTAAACTTGGAAGAGTTGGTTTCTGACAATACAAAAGACAATTAAGTTTAGTCGATAAATTAAATAAAATGGAGTATAAAATTTCTGAAAGAGCAAAGAAAGTCACACTTGGAACAGCAGTTCTTGGTTTGATTTTTTTGATCATTGGATTCTTTCAACAAAAAGATTTTGTTTATGCTAAAAAAGTTGATAATCATTCTGTTGAATTATTGTACAATGGCCACGCAAACCTTGAAGCTCAAAACCAACTTAAAGAAACTATAATTTCTAAAATGCATGGATATAATCTAGAATTTCATGATTCAATGCACTCTGATAATCATCATAAAGAACCTTCTAATCATCATGAAGAATCTAATTCTCACCCAGAAGAAAATGAACATCATGGCCCAACCTTTAAATGGCTTATTCATTTAGGGCATGCTAATCAAGAAAATGAATCTGCAATTTTAGAAAATCATGAAAGTGGAGCTGATCATCTTGTTGAAATGGCGAAAAGTGGAGAGATTAGTTTTTTTGATCATCACTTTAGACGCTTTTGGTCTAACTTATTAGTGAATGGTTTTTTCTTTTTTGGAATTGCTTTAGGAGCTTTATTCTACCTTGCTTTACATTATGCAACAGAATCTGGATGGGGAGTAGTTCTCCTTAGAATTTTTGAAGGTATTATGTCTGCTATGCCAATTGGTATTATTGCATTGCTAATTGTTTTCATTGTTGGAACTTTTGGTGGTCATCATATTTATGCGTGGATGGACTCTCATCTTGTAGACCCTAATTCAAGTCACTTTGATCCAATTATTTATGGGAAAAAGGCATACTTAAATATTCCATTTTTCTGGATTAGAATAGTTGCTTATTTCACAACTTTCATATTATTTTTGAGATGGTTTAAAAATAAATCTAAAGAAGAAGATGAACAAGGTGGCACAAAAATTCATTTCACAATGTATAGACGAGCAGCTTTATTCTTAGTTTTCTTTGCGGTTTTTTCTTCTACGATGTCCTGGGATTTTATTATGTCGATTGATGCTCATTGGTTTAGTACTCTTTTTGGTTGGTACTGTTTCTCAGGAATTTGGTTAAGCGGAATGATTATGGTGATGATGATTACTCTTTATCTCAGAAAAGGCGGCTACTTACCCTTTGTCAACGAAAGTCATATTCACGATGTAGGTAAATTTATGTTTGCCCTAAGTTTTTTATGGAGTTATTTATGGTTTTCTCAATTTATGCTAATTTGGTATTCGAATATTCCCGAAGAGGTGATTTATTTTACCGAAAGAATAAATAATTACAATATTTTATTTTTTGGAACCTTCATCGTTAATTTTTTCTTTCCAATGGTATTTTTCATGTCAAGAGATACTAAAAGATCTGCCGGTTTTCTAATTGTTATTGGAATGTTAATATTCATAGGTCATTGGTTTGATGTTTTTAACATGGTTATGCCTGGAACACTTTTTGACCAGTGGGAACTTGGACTTTTAGAACTTGGGATGTTTATGTTATTTCTTGGTTTATTTGTTTACTCAGTACTTAACTCGTTATCAAAGTCTCCCTTATTATTAAAGAATCATCCTTTTCTAGAAGAAAGTAAACACCATGAATATTAATTAGAGAATTATGGAAATTAAGTTTATTATAATTATTACTGTAGCGCTTTTCTTTATTGCATTAGTGCAACTTATGAAAATATATGACCTTGCTGCTAAAGTAAGAGGTGAAAAATCACAAGAAAAAGTATCTAGAAGTGAAAATATGCTAATGGCTAATCTTATGTTGGTTTTTATGGCAGCATTTTTTGGATTTATAATTTGGTTGATTGCAAAGTATGGATCTAATTCAGGACTTTATCAAGCTGCTAGTGCGCATGGAAAAGATATTGATGAACTGTTGATGATCAACTGGTATATAATTCTCCCAGTATTTTTTATTACTAACTCTTTATTATTTGGTTTCTCTTGGAAATACTATTACAGAGAAGAAAGGAAAGCTCTTTATTACCCTCATAATAACAAGCTTGAAGCAGTATGGACTATTGTACCTGCAATCGCTCTTGCATTTATTGTTATATATGGACTTATGACATGGAATAAAATCATGTATAATCAAGAAAAAGGAGAAATTGTTGAAGTTTATGCTTATCAATTTGGATGGATTGTACGATATTCCGGAATAGATAATACTTTGGGTAAAGCAGATTATAAAATGGTTTCTTCAACTAATCCACTCGGAGTAATTACTCAAAAAACAATTAAAGAAACTTACATAGAAATAGATCAAAGAGTAAATGATATTGACTCTATTCTTTCTAGTAATATTAATGTTGAGGGAAAATATTTAATTCCAGAAGCTAAATTATTTAAGCTTCGTGAGGAATATGATAAATTAAAAAGAAGAAAATATAGAATTGAAGCATCAATTGATAGAAAAGTTAATAATTTGTCAGTTTATGAATCTAGTAATGATGATATCATTGTTCAAGAGATACACCTAGTAAAAGACCAACCTTATACTTTTAAATTTAGATCTAAAGATGTAATCCATTGCCCATGGTTTCCTCATTTTCGTGCACAAATTAATGCAGTGCCAGGTATGGAAACTAGCTTTGCTCTAACCCCAACTATAACAACTAAAGAGATGAGGGCCAACCCGGATGTTCAAAAGCATTGGGAAAATATAAATGTAATTCATAATGAAAGAAAACGTAGAATTGGAGAAGAAGAAGAAAGGGTTTTGTTTGACTATGTTCTAATGTGTAATAAAATATGTGGTGCAGGTCACTCAAACATGCAGCTGAAAGTAATTGTAGAAACTCAAAATGAGTTTAATCAATGGATAGAAAATAATGGAGACAATAAGCGTTTAACTTTTTCTGGCCAAGAGGTCAATTGGAGTAAGACAAAAGCTCAAGCGTCTCTTTGATTTGTAAATTTGTTAAAAATATATCGATATGTCACATGATACGCATCATCACCAGAAAGAAAGTTTTATAACTAAATACATATTTTCTCAGGATCATAAAATGATAGCTAGACAGTACCTGCTAACTGCTATATTTATGGGAGCTATAGGTATTGCCTTGTCTGCCTTGTTTAGATTAAAGTTAGGATGGCCTGATGACAAGTTTCCAATATTAGAATCTATTTTAGGATCAGATGCAGCACCAGATGGCCTTTTAGATAGTAATTGGTATCTTGGGTTAGTAACACTTCACGGAACTATCATGGTGTTTTTTGTACTAACTGGTGGTTTGTCAGGAACTTTTTCCAATTTATTAATTCCACTTCAAATTGGTGCTCGAGATATGGCATCTGGCCTGATGAATATGATTAGTTACTGGCTTTTCTTTTTATCTAGTGTTTTAATGGCAGCTTCTCTTTTTATTGAAACTGGACCAGCAATGGCTGGATGGACTGTTTATCCTCCTCTCAGTGTTCTTGCTGAATTTCAACCCGGATCTGGACTTGGAATGACTCTTTGGCTACTTTCTATGACAGTTTTTATAGCTTCTTCACTTCTTGGAGGAATTAATTACATAGTTACTATTTTAAATCTTAGAACTAAAGGAATGACTATGACTAGACTTCCATTAACAATATGGGCATTCTTCATAACTGCAATTTTAGGAGTACTATCTTTTCCAGTATTACTTTCTGCAGCTGTTTTACTACTTATGGACAGAGGTTTTGGAACGAGTTTTTACATGAGTGATATTGTCACATCTTCAGGAGCTCTTGATGCTACTGGCGGTAGTCCAATTTTATATGAACATTTATTTTGGTTTCTTGGTCACCCAGAAGTGTATATAATTTTACTTCCAGCTCTAGGAATGACATCTGAAATTATTTCAACTTGCTCTAGAAAACCAATTTTTGGTTATAGAGCTATGATAGGATCTATGTTGGCAATTGGGTTTCTATCTTTTATTGTTTGGGGACACCACATGTTTTTAACGGGAATGAATCCATTCCTTGGAGGAGTTTTTACATTTACTACTTTATTAATTGCAATTCCTTCAGCTGTAAAAGCATTTAACTTTATAACTACAATTTGGAAAGGTAACGTGATGATGACACCCGCTATGTTGTTTTGTATAGGAGCAGTTTCAGCATTTATTTCCGGAGGAGTTACTGGAATAATACTAGCAGACTCCGCTTTAGATATTTCCCAACACGACACTTATTTTGTAGTAGGGCATTTTCATATTGTAATGGGGATGACTGCTATTTTAGGGATGTTTGCAGGTATTTATCATTATTTCCCAAAACTCTATGGCAAAGTGATGAATATGAGAATGGGTATGGCACATTTTTGGATTACAATAGTTTGTGGATATGGCGTTTTTCTACCAATGCACTTTTTAGGTGAAGGTGGCTTGCCAAGAAGATATTATGAGAATACTAATTTCCCAATGTTTGATCATTTTTTAGATTTAAATGTTTTAATCTCAATTTTTGCTTCTGTTGGTGTTTTAGCTCAAATCATTTTCTTTTTTAATTTTTTCTACAGTATTTTTAGGGGTCCTAAAGCCTCACAAAATCCTTGGAATGCTAACTCATCTAGAATGGACAACTCCAGTAGAGCATGTTCATGGTAACTGGATAGGTGAAATCCCTACTGTTTACAGGTGGCCTTATGATTATAGTAAACCCGGTAAAGAAAAAGATTTTGTTCCTCAAAACGTACCTCTTGATAAAGACGAAGAAGAACATTAACTATAGAATTAACACTTTATTTTAAAGTCATTAAATTTAAAAATTGCGAATTTTATGTTTTTATTTATTATTTATAGCCTCTAATTTTCACTCTCAAATTAACGAAATTAGTTCTCCTAACTTTGGTCTAAGGTTCGAAATAAAAAATTTCTTTCTCGAGTCAACCCGTTTTAAAATTCAAGAGATCAAGCCTTATTTTGAATATAATCAAAACATCAAGATTGGACTAGGATACTGCTGGCTAAAAAATAATAAGCATCACTTTAAAGATTCCGATTCTTCATTAATTTCCATAAAATCATCTAATTTTTTTGTATCTTATAACTGGGTTGTCTCAAAGAATTTTTTTGCCGAAGTAACATTAGATTTAGGCTTGGGAAATATTAAGTCACTACTGCCAGATAATTCCAGATATAAAGGAATCTACTCTTTTTTAGAACCTGCTATAATTTTAAATTATGAAGGTTTTAATTTCTTTACCTTGGGATTAGGCTCGGGTCTGAGACTTACCAGAAGTGATAAATCAGTATTGAGAAATAACCTTTCATTACCCACTATTATATTAAGATTCTCTATAAAGTTTACAGAAATCTACAATCACTTTTTTCTTGCTTCAAATTCATCGTTATATTTACAAGATGATAGAAGAGTTTGATTTAAGATCAGAAGAGCAAGACAAAACCGATAAAACTTATGAAATTGCATTAAGACCTAAGCATCTTGAAGATTTTTCAGGACAAGATCAGGTCGTTGAAAATCTAAGAATTTTTGTTTCTGCAGCTAGAATGAGAGAGGAAAGTCTAGATCATGTTCTTCTTCATGGTCCTCCTGGTTTAGGTAAAACTACATTAGCCCAGATTATTGCAAATGAAATGGAAACAGGCATTAAGATTTCGTCTGGCCCTGTATTAGATAAACCTGGAGATTTGGCAGGTTTGTTGACTAATCTAGAAACTGGAGACGTACTTTTCATAGATGAAATTCATAGATTAAGTCCAGTTATTGAAGAATATTTATATTCTGCTATGGAAGATTATAAAATTGATATTGTTTTAGATACTGGCCCAAATGCTAGAACTGTACAAATTGACTTGAATCCATTTACTTTAATTGGAGCTACCACCAGGAGTGGTCTTTTAACAGCTCCGCTTCGAGCCAGATTTGGTATTACCTGTAGATTACATTATTATGATACAAAAGTTTTAAAATCAATTGTTAACAGGTCCGCAAGCATATTGAAAATCCCTTTAAAAGATGACGCATCAGTTGAAATTTCAGGAAGAAGTAGGGGAACTCCAAGAATTGCAAATGCTCTGTTACGTAGAGTAAGAGATTATGCTCAAGTTAAAGGAGATGGAATTATCACTAACGAAATCACTCAAATGGCACTAACTGCTCTTCAAGTTGATAAACATGGATTGGATGAAATGGATAATAAAATTCTATTAGCTATTATAGACAAATATAAAGGAGGTCCTGTAGGAATAAATACCTTAGCAACTGTAGTTGGAGAAGAGTCGGGGACTATTGAAGAAGTTTATGAACCATTTTTAGTTCAACAGGGCTATATGGTAAGAACTTCTAGAGGAAGAATGGTTACTGACATGGCCTATAAACATTTGAACAAACCAAAGAACGATCTAGGACAACAAGAAATATTTTGAATAATAGTCTACGAACTAAAAAAATTAAAGATAAAGCATTTGAACTTGGGTTCTCTCATGTAGGGGTTTCTAAAGCGGGATTTTTAGAACAAGAAGCACGTCAATTAGAAGACTGGCTTAAGAATGATTATCATGGAAAGATGTCTTACATGGAAAATCATTTTGACTTAAGAACGGACACAACAAAATTAGTTCCAGAAGCAAAATCTGTTATAACATTCATTTACAATTACTATTCACCGATTAAACAAAATGACAATGAGGCACCTAAAATTTCAATGTATGCCTATGGTAAAGATTATCATAAAGTAATCAAAAAAAAACTAAAAGAGTTACAATACTATATCATAGAAAACTTTGGAGATATTAATATTCGAGGATTTGTAGATTCTGCACCTGTAATGGATAAGGCTTGGGCAAAGAAAAGTGGACTTGGCTGGATTGGAAAACATAGCAACTTGATAAACAAACAAAAAGGTTCTTATTTTTTTATTGCAGAACTAATTCTGGATTTAGAGTTAGAGACAGATATAGCTATTAAAGATTATTGTGGAACCTGTACTAAGTGTATTGATGCATGTCCTACAGACGCTATTATTAAGCCATATGTTGTCGATGGTTCTAAGTGCATTTCATATTTAACAATTGAACTAAAAGACGAAATCATCCCTGATGAGTTTAGTGGTAAGATGGATAATTGGATGTTTGGTTGTGATGCATGCCAAGAAGTTTGTCCATGGAATAAATTTTCTTCTCGTCATAGTGAGCCTTTATTTGAGCCCCCATTAGACTTAATAAATCTTACAAAGAAAGAATGGAATGAATTAGATGAAGAAATATTTGAAAATTTATTCAAAAGTTCTGCAGTAAAAAGAACAAAGTTTAAAGGATTGAAAAGAAATATAAATTTTTTAAATACTTAGCTTGAGACTCCACTGGACTACATTAATAATGATTTACCTTGTGGTAATTGCAGGATCAATTGTAAGAATTACAGAATCTGGAATGGGTTGTCCAGACTGGCCAAAATGTTTTGATCAATATATCCCGCCAACCGATATTAACCAATTACCTGAGAATTACCAAAATTATTACTCTTCTAAAAGAGAGAAAAAGATAAAAAGATTTTCTTCTTTTCTTACTCAAATTGGCCTTGAAGAAAAAGCTATTTTAATTCAGGAAGATAAATCATTACTCTACGAGCAACCATTTAATGTTTGGAACACCTGGCTAGAGTACATTAACAGATTAATCGGGGCTCTAGCAGGATTATTTATTTTTGCTAGTTTTTTAAAATCATTTTTTGCTAAAGAAAAAAAAGCTTTAAAAATATCATTAGGATTTTCTTTAATTATTCTAACGCTTTTTCAAGCATGGTGGGGGTCTATGGTAGTTGCTACAAATATTGTCCCTTGGGTTCTAACTGTTCATATGGTAATAGCAGCATTGATGATTGGCTGGCAAATTTTAATTATTTCTGTTTGGAAAAACTCTTTAGAAATCATTCCAAAAAAACTTAAAATCATATGTTTTTTTGGTTTAATATTTTTTTTATTTCAAATTATTCTGGGAACACAAGTTCGTCAAATTGTAGATCAGTGGATAGATTATAATTTACGAGAGGAATTAAGGTTACTAGACTTTAATTTGTTTTTATCTCACAGATCACTAGCATTGTTCTTAGTTATATACAGTTTTATTATTGGCGGATTTATGGTTTTAAAAAAAATTCATTTAATTGAAATATATCTTTTCTTTTTTTGTGTTTTGTTAGAAGCAGTGGTTGGTAAAATTCTTGCAGATTATAATTTGCCAATATTCTTTCAACCTATGCACCTTATTTTAGCTATGATTTGCTTTGGTTGTTTAGCAGGAGTTTTAGTTAATTATAAAACCGAGAGTAATTGAAATTATTTTTTTCAATACCACTTTTTTTTTTAATGAGTTGTAATACTGAGCCATCAACTATTTATTCAACTATTGACGGCATAGATCATGAAAATATTTTAAATGGTCCGGGATCAATAAAAAAACATACGTTAGAACTTATTTATCATTTAGACTCTTCTATTTCTGATGAGAATTTTGAACTATTAATTCATGAATTAGATAGTGGTTCTAATATTTGGAAAAAATATTATTTAAATGGACTTACTTTTTATTGTGACAGATTAAATACAGGTCAGCAACTAAAGTTAGAATCTGCACTTTTTAAGTACTTAATTTTTTATCCTAAAGAATATTCGGAATGCATTAAAAAAATGGAAATTCAGAAAAGTGATTGCTTTTTACTCTCTATTTCTAATTACGTAAGGCTATATTTAAGTCGAAACGAGATAACTATTATAAGCATGAAAAACGTAGCTAAAAACTACTGTAAAAACTGTACTGACAGTGAAATAGAGTTCATTTACAACTATTTGGATTTAGCAAATAATAGTTTAAATGAATAATTACTTTTCCCCTAATAATACATATGGAATGAGCATTTCTTCTAGTGAAATTCCACCATGCTGAAAAGTATCATTATAAAGGTTTGCAAACTGATGATAATTATTTGGGTAAACAAAAAAATTATTTTCTTTAGCGAAAACATAGGAGCTGCTCAAGTTGTTTTTAGGAAGCATTATATCATTAGGATTTAAAGATTCCATAACTTGTTTTTTTTCATAAGTTAAATTCCTTGAAACCTTATAACGCATATTGCTATTTGTTTCCTTGGAGCCTACGATTTTAGTTGGATTTTTGACTCTTATTGTACCATGATCTGTAGTTAGAAAAACTTTACAGGAGTTTTCACTCATTTTTTTCATCATTTCATATAGCGGCGAGTGTTTAAACCAACTTAATGTTAATGATCGGTATGCTGACTCATCTTCTGCAAGTTCTTTAATCACTTCCATATCAGTTCTAGCATGCGAAAGGGTATCTACAAAATTATAAACAATTGTATTTAGATTGTTTTGAAGAAGATTATTAAAATTATTTAGTAGTTTTTTCCCTTTACTGAGGTTGGTGATTTTATTATAGGAGAATTTTCCTGAAATTGAATTTCTTTTAAGGTTTTCATCTAAGAAGAAATCTTCATGTAGGTTTTTCCCTTCATTAGAATCTTCATCAATCCACTTTTCAGGATATTTATTTTTAATATCTAGAGGCATTAATCCAGAAAACAAAGAATTCCTTGCATATTGAGTAGTAGTTGGAAGAATACTTGAATAAATCTCTTCTTTTTCCACAGTGAATAAATTCTCAATTTCTGGTTTAATTGTCAACCATTGATCATATCTTAAGTTATCAATAACAACTAGAAAATATTTTTCATTTTTTAATTTTGGAAAAAGTTCTTTTTTGAGTATGTTTTTACTCGAAATAAAATCACTATTATTTAAATAGTCAACGTAATTATTATCAATGAACTTACTAAATAATTGATTTGCTTCATCTTTTTGCATATTAAAAATCTCAGACATATTTTCATCTGACATTTCAAGTTGTAATTCCCAAAAATTTAACTTTTTGTATAAGCTTATCCACTCATTTAAATCCATGGAATTATTTAAATCGTTACTAATCGATCTAAAATTTTGTTGATAGGAAAGTGTATTAGTTTCACTAATAAGTCTCTTTCCATCCAATATTTTTTTGATAACCGTTAATATTTGGTGTGGGTTGACGGGCTTTATTAGATAATCAGAAATCTGTTTGCCAATAGCTTCCTCCATTATCATTTCTTCTTCACTTTTGGTGATCATTACTACCGGAATATTTGAGTTTAAGGATTTAATTTCCTCGAGCGCTTTAAGACCACTCATTCCTGGCATATTCTCATCAAGAAAAACCAAATCAAAATAATTTATTTTAAATTCTTCAACAGCTTCATTGCCTGAATTAACAGGGTGAATTATGTGCCCTTTATTTTTTAAAAAAATAAGGTGAGCTTTTAAACTGTCAATTTCATCATCTGCCCATAGTATTCTTGCCACTTATTTTAGTATTAATGATTTAACTAGATTTGCTTTAATTTCAATTCTTAATATGGATAAAAACCACTTTAGTAAAATATTAAACGATCCTGTTTACGGTTTTATTACTTTAAATAAAGGAATTTTATTGAATATAATAAATCATCCTTATTTTCAAAGGTTGGCGAGGATAAAACAATTAGGATTAACCTATTTAGTTTATCCTGGGGCACATCATACTAGGTTTCACCATGCAATTGGGGCTTTACATTTAATGGGTCAAGCGCTACAAACCTTTAAAGAAAATGGAGTTTTAATTACAGAAGATGAAGAAACTGCTGTATCTCTGGCAATTTTATTACATGATATTGGTCATGGACCATTTTCTCATGCTTTAGAAAATTCTTTTGTTGATGGGATTAGTCATGAAGAAATTTCAAAACTCTTTATGAATTCGTTAAATTTAGAATTTAAAGGTGCTTTGGATATGGCAATTCAAATATTTGAAGACAAATATCCAAAAAGATTTTTACATCATTTAGTTTCATCACAGCTAGACATGGACAGGTTAGACTACTTGAAAAGAGATAGTTTCTTTACAGGGGTTTCAGAAGGGGTTGTAAGCAGTCAAAGAATAATTAAAATGTTTTCTGTAGTAAATGATGAAATTGTTGTAAAGGAAAAAGGGATTTATTCCATTGAAAAATTTATTGTGGCTAGAAGATTAATGTACTGGCAAGTATACTTGCATAAGACAGTTCTTTCTGCAGAATTTCTTTTAGCAAAAATCTTAGAGAGAGCAAGAGAGTTAATTAATACCGGCACAAATTTATTTGTAATTCCAACCTTAAAAATCTTACTTAGCCAGAGGATTAATAAAGAAAATATTTCTCAGACTGATTTTTTAAATTATTTTTCAAAAATTGATGATTTTGATGTTTTTTCTTGCATTAAAATTTGGACAGAAAGCCATGATAAGATCATTGCTAAACTAAGTAGTATGCTAATTAATAGAAACTTATTAAAAGTGAAAATTAGTTCTAAAAAATTCACTTTAGAAGAAGTTGCAAAGCATAAAGACATTCATCAAGAAATCCTTAGGGTTTAATAATAACGAAATGAACTACTTTGTTTTTCAAAAAGAGATGGAGAATAATGCTTACGATCCAGTTAAAGACGAGATTAAAATTTTGTTAAATGACGGTAAATTGACAGATATAGCTCAAGCATCTGATAATTTTAATATTAGTGCATTATCAAAACCTGTCAAAAAATTCTATTTATTTGCACCTTCTTTTTAATTTATGTTGAGATTCTAATCAGTTTTCTTATTTTTAACTACAAATGAAATTTACAGCTCAACAAATTGCAGAATTAGTCAACGGAACTTTATTAGGAGATAAAAATATTGAAGTAAATAGTTTTTCAAAAATTGAGGATGCTAACACCTACTCATTATCTTTTTTAGCAAATTCTAAGTACGAATCATTTATTTATACTACCAAAGCAAGTATTGTTTTAGTAAATTCAAATTTTATTCCATCTGAAGAACTTCCAAAAACATTAACTTTAATTAAAGTTGAAAATGCATATGAAAGCCTTGCTAAATTACTTAGCTTCTATGAAAATATAGAGCCTCCATTAGAAGGTATTGAAGATCCTGTTTTTATACATAAAAGTGCAAAAATTGGTAAATCAGTTTACATTGGGGCTTTTACATATATAGCAGAAGGAGTTCACATAGGGGATAATGTTCAAATTCATTCAAACTGTCATTTAGGTAAGGCTTCAAAAATAGGCTCAGATTCAAAAATATTTTCAGGAGTTAAGTTATATAAGAATACTCATATCGGAGCTAATTGTATAGTTCATGCGGGTGCTGTAATAGGCTCTGATGGATTTGGATTTGCTCCAAATAAAGAAAATCAATATCAAAAAATTGCCCAAATAGGAAACGTTATTATTGAAGATTATGTTGAGATTGGGTCTAATACTACTATTGATAGAGCAACTATAGGCTCTACAATTATTAAAAAGGGTGTTAAAATTGATAATCTAGTTCAAATAGCTCATAATGTTGAAATTGGTGAAAATACCGTTATTGCTGCCCAAACAGGAATTGCAGGATCTTCTAAAATTGATAGTAATGTTATGATTGGTGGTCAAGTTGGAATAGCTGGACATTTAAAAATTGCCAAAGGGACAAAAATTGCTGCTCAAAGTGGAATCTCCAAGACTATCAAAATAGAAAATACAATTATTCAAGGAAGTCCTGCAATTTCTTCTAGTAATTTTAAAAGAAGTTATATTTTATTCAAAAATTTCCCACAATTAAAGAAACAAATTGAAGATTTAACAAAAGAAATTAATACTAACTCCATTGACAAATAATCAAAAAACATTAAATAAATCTTTAGAATTTGAAGGAGTAGGTCTTCATACAGGTGATAAAGTAAGGATGACTATTGATCCGGCCAAAACAAACCACGGTATAAAATTCCAAAGACTAGATTTACCTGGAAAGCCTGTAATACCTGCAGACATTGATTTTGTTTCTGATACTAAAAGAAGCACAACTCTTCAAAAAGATAATGTAAAGGTAGTTACTGTAGAGCATTTAATGTCTGCTCTTTATGCATTAGGTGTTAATAATGCACTTGTTAAGTTAAATAGTTCAGAGATTCCAATTCTAGATGGCAGCTCAAAGTATTATGTAGAAGGAATCCAAAAAGTTGGTTTAAAAACTCAAGATGCGCCTCTAAAATATGTTAATCTACCTAATCCTATTCAATATAAAGACCCTGATACTGGCTCTGAAATTCTTTTTATTCCTGCAGATAATTTTATTATTTCTGTAGTATTAGACTATGACAATCCTGCTCTTGGAACAATGTATGCTGAGATTAGAGATTTAGAAGATTATCCTAAAGAAATTGCTACCTGCAAAACATTTGTGTTTTTGACTGAGTTAGAAAATCTAGCTAAAGCAAATTTAATTAAAGGAGGAGGGCTAGAAAATGCCATTGTAGTAATTGATAGAAAAGACACTAATATTTCAGAAATTAAAAAATTAGCTCACCTATTAGGTAAAGACAATCACGATATACAAATTAATGGAACAATATTAAATAATTGTGAGTTACAATTTAATAATGAACCTGCAAGGCATAAGTTGTTAGATGTTATTGGAGATTTGGCTTTAATTGGAATGCCAATTAAAGGTCATATTATCACCAAAAAACCAGGACATAAATTAAATACTTCATTTGCCAAAATCCTTAAGAAAGCGATGAAAGAGCAAGAAAACATAGATATCCACTTTGATTTAAATAAAAAGCCACTATATGATATAACAGATATTGAAAAAATGCTTCCTCATCGTTATCCCTTTCTATTAATTGATAAAATTATGGAAATAACTGATACTGAGATTATAGGTGTTAAAAATGTGACAATAAATGAAAATTATTTTATGGGTCACTTTCCAAAAAACCCAGTAATGCCTGGAGTTTTACAAATTGAAGCAATGGCCCAAACAGGAGGAATATTCTCACTTAGTAAAGTTTCAGATCCTCATTTATATACAACGTATTTCTTGAAAATTGACAATGTTAAATTTAAAAGGAAAGTTATCCCTGGAGATACTGTTGTTTTTGTGTTGAAATTATTATCTCCAATTAGAAGAGGGCTTGTTCATATGGGAGGTAAAGGTTATGTTAATGGTAAGCTATGTATTGAAGCAGAAATGCTTGCCCAATTAGTAAAAGATAGAACAGATTAATTACAAATATTTAAGTTTATGCTTCTAACACTAATAATAAAATGAAAAATCAGAGTTTAACCAATGTTCATCCGAAAGCAAAAATTGGAAAAAATGTAATAATTGAACCCTTTGCTACTGTTTATGAAGATGTTGTAATAGGTGATAATTGCTGGATCGCCTCAAATGTTGTAATTATGAATGGAGCAAGAATTGGAAATAATTGTAAAATTTATCCAGGGGCTATAATTTCTGCGGAATCACAAGATTTAAAATATAATGGTGAATATGCTGTTACAGAGATTGGGGATAATACAACTGTTAGAGAATATGTAACTATTCATAAAGGAACAGCAGATAAGAAGACTACAAAAATTGGAAGTAATTGCTTGTTAATGTCTTATGTCCATGTAGCACATGACTGCATTGTTGGAGATAATGTTGTTATAGCAAATTTAGTACAGTTAGCAGGACACGTATTTGTTGGGGATTGGGTAATTATTGAAGGAACTGCTGCTATCCAACAATTTGTCAGCATAGGTGAGCATGCATTTATTGCTGGCGGCTCATTAGTAAGAAAAAATGTTCCACCTTACGTTAAAGCAGCAAGGGAACCGCTTTCTTATATTGGGGTGAACACTATAGGGTTAAGAAGAAGAGGCTTTAACGATCAGCAGATTATAAATATTGAAGATATATATCGAGTGATTTACGTTCAAAATAGCAACATGACTACCGCTTTAAGAGTTGCAGACTTAGAAATTGCCTATTTCAGATGAAAAAGAAGTCATATTAGATTTTATTAGAAACTCCACCAAAGGAATTATGAGAGGATTGAGTTAAATATCTGTTTTAATAACTTGAATTACTTCATAAGTATTCCTATCACATAAATAAGCAATTAGAGAAAGATTTTCAATATTATAAGTTGGGTTAATATTAGGATCTGGTAGTTCATAGGAGAAATCGTTATAAACTACTGTATTTTCATCTGCCATCCCTCCATCATTAATTAAACTTCCCCAAGTACCATTAATATTTGCAGATAATACTGAATGGTGGTGATAGTTTGTATCTACAACTCCACCATTGAACTTTTGAGGGGATATAACATCATTCCTAACTAAGTATATTATTAAATGAAAATCTCCAGATATAGGGGCTAAAAAAGAAGTTTCAGTATGTATAAATAATCCATTAGTTGATGCAAAATAGTTGTGTTTTAATTGAATATTTGCAATTAGTGGTTGGTTAATTTCATCATTAACTCCATTACTCCACTCAGTAGCTAGGTACCATACACTTCCTGAAAGACCTTGACTATTTCTATTGATTGTTCCCATTGGATTTCCGAGAAAACCAGTCATTTCACTAATATATTCATCCCCAGCAGCAGTCCGGAAGTTATTCATATAAAAACCATCAGTAGCTTGAAAAGATCCATCTGCACTAGCATGAATAGAGGCAACAATTACGTTTTTAATGGAATCGTCTTCTAAAGATTTAGCAGTTTGAGCTGCCGCTGGGCAATTAGTGCATTTATGGCCAGTATAATCTTCTAATAATATTCCTTTTGGATTATTATTTATACCCCAATTACTAGCAGGATCTGCTAAATTATAGGAATAACCAGAGGGGTCTTGAGGATAAAGAGTCCAATTAAATTTACCGTATTCTTCTGGTAAGGGACTTTCAATTTTATCACATGAAAGAATTAAAAACACTAAAATAAATCCAAAATAATTTTTCATACTAAAAACTTGATGTAAAAGAAAATGTTAATCCATTTGATGCTGGTACTGCTCTACATACACCACCTACGCAAAAAACTCCAGCCCTCTGTTTACCATATTGAAGTGAGAATCTATGAGACCCGTCTATATAACCTCCAGAAATTAAACCATAATGTAGTCTTTTCTTCTATGTTATTATTTCCATAATTATATTGATCTAGAATAGCTAAGTACCAATGAGGACTAAATGTATATTCTATTTGTCCAAAAGCCCAATTTCCTTTGTCTTGCTGAGTCCACATCCCTTGAGTCTCGAACCTAATAGAATGATATCTATTAAATTGATAGGTCAAATCTAAAACAACTATTTGTGCATATATCATTTTGTAGTAATTAGCGACCTTAACAGCGTTATCATTAAATTTAAAATTAAAATAGTTCAAATTTAATTTCACTTTTTTATTTATTTTTCGCTTGATTTCAATATTAAAGTCTTGGAAAAGTAAACTGTCAGAAGAAGAGAAGAACTTAGTTGAGTAGCTATTTCTTGAGCTCTCCATATCATTAATAAATTTTCTTTTTGGAGTGTAAGAAGTTGCAAAATTTACAGCAACTGAAGTCCCGTATTTTCCACCAAGTAGTAGTTTTTTTTGGGATTTTAAAAAGAAGATCGGCTTGGTAGGCAATTTCCCCATAAAAATTAGTAGCATATGGATATAAAGTAGCTGCTAAATTATAAGTGTGTTGTTTTGTAAGAGCAGGTAAATAACCTATTAATAAATCAGTTGGCCCAACATTTACATTAGTAGATCTCCATAGCATATTGTCCATATGTTTTGCAGAAAAATCTAAAGCAAAACCTTTTGTAGAATACCCTAAATTAAACAACAACCCTTCTCCTTTTTTATAGATGTAGTTAAATTGTTCATTTTGATTATCTGGATAAGGGTCATTAATTTTTTGAACGTACTCCCCGTTAAATCGAATTTTATCATATCTTAAATTAAATCGAATTGAAGAAGCGCCAACATTTTTTGGCAGGTTAAAAACAGGATTTTTATTGTCATCATTAAATTTACTAACAAAACTTCCTCCTATTATTACTTTAAGTTTTGAGTTTTTATTAGAATCACTCATAAGTTCGTTTAAATTTAATTCTCCATCAAGCCCCCTTACAATACCAGTTCCATTTACCAAGCCATCAACAAACTGATATCTTTGTTTGCCAATCATTGCTTTTAAATACATTCCTTTTACTGGCTCATATTTAAGTCGTATTCCATCCAATGAATTATCAATTCCTAATTGTCTTTCTTCATAGGCTCTTAGAATCATTCCACTTCCAAATTGATCATAAAAATTTCCAATTGTCACTCCTAATTTATCTTTTTCCCAAGCCAGGTACCTATACCCAATTCCGGTACCATTAAAAGAAACTGGATAACCCTCAAGAGTATTTAGATAACTCTCATATCTAATACCTGCTCTAAAATCTCCTTTTTGATAGTTGATATTTGCAAATCCATTAAATCCATATTGGTGATCAGGCAAAGCAGCATTAATAAGTGTGTCTTCTTGATAATACTGTCCAATTGTTTGAATATTTCCCGAAATTATACCCTGGTTAGAATTTTCTTGGGAAATTAATTTATTAGACCATAAAAAAAGTATTAATAAGAAAAAGAAAGTAGTATTTTTCATTCAGTTAATTTAACGAGTTCTTCATAAAGCTCGTTTTCATCGCCAGGTGAATAATTATTATGATTCCATATGATTTTGCCAGCCCCATTTAGTAAAAAAGTATGAGGCACGTTATTTACATTCATAGCTCGTTTTAAGTCTCCATTAGGGTCTAATAAAACCAAATATTCCCATTCATGTGCATTTATATATGGCTCAACTCTTGTACTAGATCTAGAGTCGTCAATTGAAACTGCAATTAGCTTAACACCTGTTTCTTCTACCCAGTCATCATATTCATCAGCAATAGTATTCAATTCTAATTTACATGGTTTACACCATGTTGCCCAAAAATTGACAATAATAGGCTTTCCATCATTAGAAAATTTTGAAAGATTTACTGTGTTGCCATTGACATCTTTAAGATTTATATTGGGAAGCTGCCCAACAATTACAAAAACAATGAAATAGAAAGAGATTGAAAAAAAAACTTTTTTCATAATGTATATAAATATATTACAGTAAAATTATGTATAATTTATTAAAAAAAAGCATAGTTAACACAATTCATTTTTTTAAGAATTTCATTAATGGCAGATTTTAAATGCTCTTACACGATTAAATTTAGATGTTTTTCATTATATTCTTTACAGTTGATTAAATTAGATGATTATATATTAAAATATGTCAAAAAAGATCTTAAAAAGAGATGCGCTAGATTATCATAGTTCAGGAAGAAAAGGTAAAATTGAAGTTGTTCCAACCAAGCCATACTCCTCCCAAAGAGATCTTTCTTTAGCTTATTCTCCAGGAGTTGCCGAGCCATGTTTAGAAATCAGTAAAAATAAAGACGACGTATATAAGTACACATCTAAAGGTAATTTAGTTGCAGTAATTTCTAATGGTACTGCAGTTTTAGGATTAGGAGATATTGGCCCTGAAGCTTCAAAACCAGTGATGGAAGGAAAGGGTTTGCTATTTAAAATTTTTGCAGATATTGATGTTTTTGATATAGAAATTAACGAAACAGATATTGATAAATTCATTGATACCGTAAAAGCTATATCTCCAACATTTGGAGGGATTAATTTAGAAGATATTAAAGCCCCTGAAGCATTTATTATTGAACAAAGACTGAAAAAAGAGCTAGATATTCCAATAATGCATGATGATCAACATGGAACTGCAATTATTTCTTCTGCTGCATTATTAAATGCATTAGAAATTACCAATAAGAAAATTAATCAGATTAAAATTGTTGTTAGTGGCGCTGGAGCTTCAGCACAATCATGTGTTAAATTATACCATTCTTTAGGAGTTAAAAATGAAAATGTTTATATGTTTGATTCCAAAGGGCTTATCCATCAGGACAGGAATGATTTAGATAAAAATAAAAGAAACTTTATACAAAAATGCGATGATATTTCTTTAGAAAAAGCATTTGAAAATGCAGATGTTTTTTTAGGACTTTCTAAAGGAGGTGTTGTAAATGCAAAGATGATTAAAAGCATGGCTAAGAACCCAATAGTATTTGCTTTAGCTAATCCAGACCCTGAAATAGAATATGATTTAGCAATGAAAACAAGAGAAGATGTTATTATGGCAACAGGTAGATCTGATCATCCAAATCAAGTAAATAATGTACTTGGGTTTCCATACATATTTAGAGGAGCTCTTGATGTTAGAGCTACTAAAATTAATGAAGAAATGAAATTGGCCGCAGTAAAAGCAATAGCAAAATTAGCTAAAGAGCCAGTTCCAGACGTAGTAAATGAAGCCTATGATGCAAAAATAATCACATTTGGGCGTACTCAAATTATTCCTAAACCATTAGATCCAAGGTTAATTTACTGGGTAGCTCCGGCAGTAGCAAAGGCAGCTATCGAATCCGGAGTTGCTAAGGAACCAATTAAGGATTGGAAGAAGTATGAGTTAGAGCTTATGCAGCGTTTAGGATTAGATAATAAGCTTGTTAGGAATTTAACTGAGAAAGCAAAAAGAAGCCCTAAAAAAGTAGTTTTTGCAGAAGCCGATAATTATAAAATCTTAAAAGCAGCAGCAATGGCCTATGAAGAGGGTATTGCAATTCCAATATTATTAGGAAAGAGACATAATATTCAAAAAATAATTGATGAATACAATTTAGATTTATCAAATTGTGAAATTATTGACCCTAGAAATGAAAGTGAGATAAAGCATAGAGAAATGTTTGCTGAAATTTTACATGAAAAACGAAAAAGAAGGGGACTAACTTTTTACGAAGCTAAAAAGCTAATGAGAGAAAGAAACTATTATGCAGCTGCAATGGTAGAAACAGGAATGGCAGATGTAATGATTTCTGGATTAACAAGGAGTTACAAAGAATCTATAAGACCAGCTTTGAAAGTAATAGGAATTGAAGAAAGTGTCAATAAAATTGCTGGAATGTATATTTTAATAAGTAAAGACGGACCAATATTTTTTGCAGATACTACTATTAATATTAATCCATCTGTTGAAGAAATAGTAGACATTACATTATTGGTTGCAAAAACTGTAAAAGAGTATAATATTAAACCTAAGATTGCGCTTTTAAGCTATTCAAATTTCGGATCTAATCAAGGGGCAGACGCTATCAAAATGAGAGAAGCTACTAAAGTACTTCACGAAAAGCACCCTGAAATAGTAGTAGATGGAGAATTACAAGCAAACTTTGCTGTAAACAAAGAGCTAAGAAATGATTTTTTCCCATTTTCTTTGTTGTCAGGGCAAAATACAAATACTTTAATATTCCCTAATCTAAGTGCTGGAAACATTGCTTATAAACTAGTTAAGGAAATGAGTAACCAAGAGACTATAGGGCCTATTTTATTAGGAATGAAAAAACCAGTTCATGTACTTCAAATTGGGTCTTCAGTTAGAGAGATTTTAAATATGATTACACTGGGAGTAGTAGATGTCCAAAACCGTAAATAAAAAAAATGATAGCACATATTGAAGGAATTTTAGAATCAAAAATACCAACCCAAGTAGTTATTGACGTAAGTGGAGTCGGTTACATGTTAAATATTTCCTTAAATACTTATGATGAATTACCCTCAAAAGGAAAATTAAGATTATTTAGTCACTTAATTGTAAGAGAGGATGCTCACATATTATACGGATTTTCACAAGAAGAAGAACGAATGATGTTTAGAGAATTAATCAATGTATCAGGTGTTGGTGCAAGTACAGCTTTAATGGTATTATCATCCATGAAGCCATCTGAGGTTATTTTGGCTGTAGACCAAAGTGATGTAAATGCATTCAAAAGTGTTAAAGGAATAGGTCTAAAATCTGCTCAAAGAATTATTGTTGATTTAAAAGGAAAACTAGATAAAATTGAATCAAACAACGATTTTTTATCGCCTCAAGGCAATACCTATAAAAATGAAGCGTTATCTGCATTAGTAGTTTTGGGTATAGATAAGAAAAAAGCCTCTAATACTATAGATGCGATTTTAAAAAATAATGAAATTTCCTCTGTTGAAGAGCTTATCAAAATGACTCTTAAAGCTGTTTAAAAATACACATTGCTAATTAATTTTTTTAAAAGTAAATCAATTTTTTTAATTGTTTTGATCTCTCTATTTGGATTAAGAAGCGAAGCAAAAGAAAGTTTATTTGTCCAAAGTGTACTAGTTGATACGCCTGATATTGATTTGATTTTCCCGATTAATGACCCTTTAGATCCTACAAATTTTTCTCTTGGTCTAATAGATTTAAATCTCCCACTTAATATTCAAAATAACGTTGAGTATGACCCTATATCTGGGAAATATATATATAATTCATTATTAGGAGATTCTTTAAATTTTAGACCATCAAGTGGAGTTTCTTTAAACGATTACTTAAAGCTTCGCCATAAAGAATCAATGTCTGATTTCTGGAAAAAAAACCTAGATGAAATGTCTGATTATAAGTATAAAACTGCAGAAGACGAAATTAAAATTAAAGGCCCTCCATCAAAAAAACTTTTTGGCAAAGATTTTATTGAAATCAGGCCCCAAGGTTCAGCGGAATTAAGTTTTGGGCTAAATTCTTCCCGAACTGACAATCCAGTTTTGCCCGAAAGAAATAGAAAAGTTACCACATTTGACTTTGACCAAAAGATTCAAATGAATCTTACTGGAAAGATTGGAGATCTTATGGATATTGGGTTTAATTATAATACTGAAGCGACATTTGACTTTGATAATCAATTAAACTTAGATTATTCAGGTAAAGAGGATGATATTTTACAAAAGCTAGAGGCAGGAAATGTAACATTACCACTCAATAGTACCTTAATATCAGGAAGTCAAAGTTTATTTGGAATAAAATCAGAACTAAAGTTTGGAAAATTAACTGCCACTACTGTTTTATCTCAGCAAAAAGGACAGAAAAAAGAAATTGAGGTTTCGGGTGGAGCTCAAATAAATGAGTTTGAAATAAATGTAGATAATTACGAAGAAAACCGTCACTTTTTTTTAAGTTTTTATTACCGGGACTCATATGACCAATCAATGAAAACTCTTCCAATTATAACTTCTGGAATTCAAATACAAAGGATTGAAGTTTGGGTAACCAACAGAAACAATAGTGTTCAAAACACTAGAAATATTTTATGTTTTACAGACTTGGGTGAGCCAAGGGCTGCTCAGTTAGAAAATCAATCTTTAGCATCGGGAACTTACCTAGTGCCTGACAATAATCATAATTTACTTTATGGAAATATTATTACTAATCCAAATGTGAGGAATTATGTAAATGCTAGTAACGAACTCTCGGGTGCAACTTTTAATATGAAGCAAGGTATTGACTTTGAAAAAGTAGAAAATGCTAGAATGTTATCTTCTAATGATTATACTTATAATTCTGTTTTGGGCTTTATTTCTTTAAATCAAGCGCTTAATAACGATCAGGTTTTAGGGGTGTCTTATCAGTATACTTTTAGGGGAAAAACTTACCAAGTAGGTGAACTTTCAACAGATGGAGTTTCTGGTCAAAGTGCCTTATTTTTAAAGTTATTAAAATCTACTGTAAGAAATCCCCAAAAAAAATTGTGGGATTTAATGATGAAAAATGTTTATTCTTTAGGGGCATACCAGGTAGATCCTCAAAATTTTCGTCTAGATATTTGGTATAATAATCCTCTTACTTCTGTTGACATAAACTATATTCCAAAATCTGGAGTTGATGACAAATTATTAATTCAGTTATTAGATTTAGATCGCTTAAATCAACAACAACAGCTATATCAAGATGGGTTATTTGATTTTGTCCCAATAACCTCTAATCAAGGCAAAATACCCAATGGAGGAACTATAAATCCAAGAAATGGAAGACTTTATTTTACAACGGTAGAGCCTTTTGGAAAGACATTAAAACAAAAAATGTTGAGTAATGGTATTACTTCATCTGTAGTTGACAAGATAGCTTTTACACAACTTTATGATAGCACTAAAACAGCTGCTCAACAATTACCAGAAATAAATAGATTTAAAATCAAAGGAACCTATCAATCATCAGTTAGCTCGGAAATTTCTTTGAATGCAATGAATATTCCTCAGGGTTCAGTTGTTGTAACTGCTGGTGGTCAGATTTTAATTGAGGGAGCTCAATATTCAGTGGATTATAATTTAGGAAGAGTAAAAATTCTAGATGATGGGATATTAAGTTCAGGAACTCCCATAAAAATATCTTTAGAAAGTAATTCTTTATTCAGTGTTCAGATGAAGACTCTCCTTGGAACACATTTAGATTATAAAATAAATAAAGATGCAAATATTGGCGCGACGATAATAAAGCTCAAAGAAAGACCACTAACCCCAAAAGTAAATGCTGGAGATGAACCAATTTCTAATACTATGCTTGGGTTAGATGGGGGTTTTAAGCGAGAAGTTCCATTTTTAACTAAATGGGTTGATATGTTGCCTTTTATAGAAACAAAGAAAAAATCAATGGTTAACTTTTCTGGAGAAGTAGCGGCATTAATACCTGGTCACAATAAAGCAATAGATATAACAGCAGAAAATGGGTCTTCTTATATTGATGATTTTGAAGGAAGTCAAAGCTCTATAGACATAAGAACAATTAATAATTGGGTTTTAGCATCTGTTCCTCAGGGTCAGCCAGACCTTTTCCCTGAAGCATCACTTTATAATGATATTGACTATGGGAAAAATAGAGCAAAATTTTCATGGTATGTTATTGACCCACTTTTTCACAGTAGATCTTCATCTCTAACACCTAGCCATATTAAAGGTTCAGCTGATCAAGACAATCATATTATGAGACAAGTACTTGTTAATGAAGTATTTCCTAATAAGCAATTAGGAACAGGACAATTGACAAATATACCTGTGTTTGATATTTCTTATTACCCAAAGGAAAGAGGCCCTTACAACTATGATGTAGAATCAAATAATTATTCTTCTGGCTTAAATCCTTTAAATGGCGAATTAAAAGATCCAGAAACTAGGTGGGGAGGCATTATGAGAACTCTAACGACAAATGATTTTGAAGCTGCAAATATTGAATTCATACAGTTTTGGGTAATGGACCCATTTAATGAAGACTCTGAAAATAGTTCTGGTGGTGAGTTTTATTTTAATCTTGGAAATATTTCTGAGGATTTATTAAGAGATGGTAGAAAATCATTTGAAAATGGTCTTCCTCCCAATGGGGACTATGATGCTTATGCTAGTGACATAGACTACACGTCTTGGGGAGCTGTTCCAAACACACAAGTAGTTGTAAATGCTTTTGATAATAATCTATCTTCTAGAAAATTTCAGGATATAGGTTTTGATGGATTATCAGATACTCAAGAACTAACTTATTTTAATGACTACGTTTCAAAAGTTGAAAATTATATTTCAGATCAAAATATAGTTTCTAATTTTTTAAATGATCCATCTGCTGATAATTATAATTATTATCGAGACGATATTTACGATGCTAACGAAATAAGTATTAGAGACCGGTATAAAAATTATAACAGCCCAGATGGTAATTCTCCTACATCTGAAATGTCAGATGGAATAAACGCTGGTGGCTATCCAACTTCAGCATCAACATTACCGAATGTAGAAGACATTAATCTTGATAATAATTTAAGTGAAGCTGAAAGTTATTTTCAATATAAAATTGATTTCAAGCCTAATAATATGCAAGTAGGAACAAATTTCATTACTGATAAGGTGCTTTTTGTTGACCCAGACACTCAAAAAGAAGTTTATTGGTACCAATTTCGAGTCCCAGTCACCTCTTTTTCAAAAAGAATAAATGGTATCCAAGATTTTAGATCAATAAGATTTATAAGAATGTTTGTCCATGGATGGAGTGAAAATGTAACATTAAGATTTGCTAGGTTAGAGTTAGTAAGAGGTGAGTGGAGAAGGTATTTAGGAAGTTTATTATCTGATGGTGAATATATTCAGAGCGAAGAAGCAAATACTTTTTTTAACGTAAGTGCTGTTAACCTTGAAGACAATGGAACTAGAGACCCAATAAATTATGTTTTGCCTGAAGGAATCATAAGAGAAACCAATTATCAAACAGCAAACTTAGCCCAACAAAACGAACAAAGTCTGGTTTTAGATGTTTGTGGTTTAAAAGATGGTGACTCAAGAGCAATTTATAGAAATGTAAATTTAGATATTAGAAACTATAACAAAATTCAAATGTTTGTTCATGGAGAATCTAACCCAGGTAGTGATCCAATTAATGATAATGAAGCTACAGTATTTGTAAGGCTTGGAACAGATTTCATTTCTAATTATTATGAATATGAAATGCCAATTAAAATTTCTTCATGGGGAGATAATGCCGCTAGTGATGTTTGGCCTTTGGATAATAATTTGACTATTAATTTAAATAATTTAAAGGACCTCAAAAAAAATAGGAATTTTAACGAGTTTAGTAATTTTGAGAGGTTTACTAGAATTGATCCAGATAATTCTACATCAAATATTACTGTTGTAGGTAATCCAAATTTACAAGGTCTAAAAACAATAATGATTGGAGTTAGAAATCCAAAAAGTAATGATCCTAACAATCAGTGGAGGCCTGATGATGGATTAGATAAATGTTTAGAAGTATGGGTTAACGAATTAAGACTTAGTGATTTTAACGAAAATGGAGGCTGGGCTGCAATTGGAAGAATGACAGCTAATCTAGCTGATTTTGCAGATTTGGCAGTTTCTGGAAACTATTCAACTCCAGGGTTTGGCAGTATTGAGAAAAGTGTAAGTGAAAGACAACAAGAATTTATTTATGGTTTAGATGCTTCAAGTACAGTTAATTTAGATAAGTTTTTTGGAGACCAGTCTGGGATAAACTTGCCAATGTATGTTGGGTATTCAAGAAATGTAATTAAACCACTTTACGATCCCCTAAGTCCAGATTTGATATTTGAGCAAGGAGCTAACGAGTCAGAAGAAGTTTGGAATAATAGATTTTATAATGGTATAGACTTAACAGAGAGAAAGTCTATCAATTTTACTAATGTTAAGTTTGATAAAAAGAAAAAAAATAAGAATGTAAAAAAAGAAGTTTCTAGCGAGCCTTCAAAAGAGAATTCTTCAAAAGAAGAGCTTAGAGAGGATAAAACCTCAAAAAACAAGTCAAAAAACAGCAATGCCAGTAACAATCAAATTGCACTTCCTTGGGATATTTCAAACTTCAGTCTAAGTTACTCTTATACAGAGTTATCACACAGAGATATAAATACAAGAAAGGATTTACAAAAAAACTATTTAGGATCTGTAAACTATTTATATAATAGTAAAGTCAAACCCTACGAACCTTTTAAGAAAAATACGTTTTTAAGAAAATCTAAATGGCTAAAGTTTGTCAAAGACTTTAATATCTATTTACTACCAAAACAAATTGCTGTAAGGTCAAATATGAATAGGACATACAATATATTCTCTACAAGATATAATTTCCCAGGTGGTGAAAACTTTGAAGTTCCCCAATATGGAAAACAATTTAACTGGGACAGGAATTATGACTTCAAGTATGACATCACAAAGAATTTAAAATTTGATTTGAAAGCTAATAACGGGGCTTTTGTAAGAGAAAACCCTGGTAAAATTGATTACGGGATTTTCGGATATGATGATGTTTTAGATCAAGAGTTGGTTAACAATAGTTTAAAAACATTTGGAGAAAATATGAGCTATAATCAGATCGGTAATATTTCATATAAATGGCCACTAAATAAATTCCCTCTTACAGATTGGATTTCATTAACGACTAGATACACTGGAAATTTTGACTGGACTAGAGCTCCTCTTGCATTAGATAATGACACTCTTTCTGTAGGAAATGTCATTCAAAACTCTAGAGTTGTTGCTTGGTCTGGCAAGTTAAATCTTATTACACTTTATAATAAAGTTCCTTATTTAAAAAAGGTAAATAAAAAATATGGAAATTCAAGAAGTTCTAGGACTCGTAGTAATGCTACAAAGGGCGGGCCAAAGTCATCTTCAAAAAAAGAGAAGGATTCTAAAAATAAGGCTAATAAAAAAGAGCATCTTATTTTAGATCAGTTTGCCAGAGTTTTAATGTCTGTTAAAAGTGTAAATGCAACTTTTAACACTAATGATGGAATAATGTTGCCTGGATATGCAAATAAAACTAGCATGCTTGGAATGGATGACAATTGGATTGCTCCTGGAATGGAATTTATTGCTGGTGGTTACCAAGAAAGAGACTTACTTGGTAATCAAACAAATTTAATATTCGCTAATAATGCAGCAGAAAATAATTGGCTAGTTGATACTAATAATTTTCAATATATCAGCACACAATACTCGGTTAATCATACTGAAAATATGACATTTAAAGTGTCAATTAAACCCATTAAAAGCTTAAGAATTGATCTTTCGGCAGATAGAAGCTTAATGGAAAATAGAAATGCAAATTTAGGAATTGGAGATAATAATTCTTTTAAACTTTTAAATAATCAGTTTAATGGGTCTTTTAGCACCTCAATTATTTCATGGAAAACAGCTTTCAAGCCAGACATTATGAACGACACAACATTATCAAACCAGATTTGGGAAAATTTGCTTTCATATCGTTCTCAAATTTCATCATTAATATCACAATCTAATCCCAACGCTCCTAATAATTTAGAAAATAATGGCTATTACACTGGATACGATAGCGCACATCAAGATGTGATTATAGGGGCTTTTATGTGCGCATACCTTGGTGAAACACCAGCTTTAGATAATATAAATCCATTAGGTAGAAGAATCCCATTGCCTAATTGGAGAATTACTTTTGATGGATTAGGTAAAATTAAAGCATTTAAAAAGTACATTAAGAAATTATCTTTTACTCATGCATACCGATCAAATTTTTCTTTAGGAAACTACACTACCAATCTTAGTGGTAATTGGGATAGTGATGGGAATGCTACAGAAACTGATATTGCAGGGAATTTCATTTCCCAAAAACAAATCATGGTTCTTAATATTCTTGAGCAATTTGCACCTTTATTAGGGGTTGATATGACATTTTCTAATAATATGTCTGTAAAGTTTGAATATAAAAAAGATAGAAATATTTCGCTTAGTTTATCAAATAATCAAATAACAGAAATAAAAGGAAGTGAAATTAAATTTGGCTCTGGCTATACATGGAGAAAAATATCATTGCCATTTAAGATTGCAGGGAGATCTCTTGATCCAAGTGATTTAAGAATGAGATTAGATGTTTCAGTTAGAGATAATAAAACAATAATCAGGAAAATTATAGAAAATCAGAATCAATATACTGCGGGTCAGACCGCAGTAACTATACAATTTTCGGGGGATTATAATTTAACTAAACAATTAATGATTAGAATTTATTTTGACAGAAGAGTAAATACTCCTCACGTTTCAAATTCATTTCCCACCGCAAATACTAATGCAGGTTTTGCGCTTAGATTTCAGTTGAGATAAGTGATTTTTTTGTTAATTTGTCAAAAATTTAAAAACTATGAGTGTTCCTAAAAACTTAAAATACACAAATGACCATGAATGGGTGAAATTAGAGGATGGTATTGCTACTATTGGAATTACCCATTTTGCACAAGGAGAGTTGGGCGATATAGTATATGTTGAAGTTGATACAATTGGTGAATCTTTGGGTAAAGAAGAAGTTTTTGGATCCGTTGAGGCAGTAAAAACAGTATCCGATTTGTTTATGCCAATAAGCGGCGAGATTATAGAATTTAATGAGTCTTTAGAATCTAATCCTGAAAAAGTTAACGAAAATCCATATGAAAACGGATGGATGATAAAAATTAAAGTAAGTAATATTTCTGAGTTAGATGATTTATTGTCACCTGAAGACTATGAAAACACCATAAGTTAAATTGATTCTTTTATAGTTTTTGAAAAATTTGATTTAATTAGTTATTTTTACAATATAATATGAAGCCAAAAAAAAATATAGCAGTTGATGGAGAAGATGTTAAGTCAAGAGCTGTCTATGTTCTTTCTGGTCTTGTCCTTGTAATAGCTTTTATTTTATGTCTTGTCGAGTATAAAAAAATTGACATGGCCGGTGCTAGTATTGAATCTTCACTTTCAGCACTTGAAGATGAAGAAGTAGTAGAGATTAACCCAAATACACCTCCTCCACCTCCTCCACCTCCTCCACCTCCAGCACCACCTGAAGAAGTTGAAGTCCTTGAAGAAGAAGATGAGAGGGAAGAAACAAATGTCATTATTATCGATCAAGAAGCGGATATAGACATTGTTATTGAAGTAGAAGAAGATCCAGAGCCTATAGTTGAACAGATTTTTGATGTTGTTGAGGAAAATCCAGAATTTGTTGGCGGTATGGCCAAACTTTATGAATACTTAGGAAAAAACATCCAATATCCAGAGATGGCTAAAGAAAATGGAATTCAAGGAAAAGTTTTTGTGCAATTTGTAGTTTGGAAAGATGGGACTATTAAAGATGTAAAGATTGTCAAAGGGGTTCACAAAACTTTAGACAGTGAAGCTTCTAGAGTTGTTAAATCCATGCCTAAATGGACTCCAGGTAAACAAAGAGGAACTGCCGTAAATGCAAGATTTACCCTTCCTATTAAATTTAGAATAAGTTAAATTACTTTTCTATTTCCAACTGCTAAAATTTGATTCGTTATCTTTGTTTTAAACAATAGTACTTCATTTGTCTAATGCAATTCACAATAAATAATAAAGTTGATAAAGTCGGTATCGAAGACCGCATTGCAAGAATCACCAAACGTAGTTTGAAAAGTGAATCAAAATTAGCAGGGCTTAAGATGGTCTTAAGTATGATTGATTTAACTACTCTTGAGGGGATGGACACTGATAAGAAAGTTCAACAGCTTTGTTATAAAGCTACTCATATTCATAATGAACTGCCTGACCTCCCTAATGTGGCTGCAGTATGTGTTTATCCAACGATGGTCAAAACTGCTTCAAATGCATTAAAAGACTTTGACGTAAAAGTCGCAAGTGTTGCTACGGCCTTCCCAAGTGGAAGTTCAAGTCTAAAAATTAAAATTCAAGAAACTAAAGAAGCAATTTTTAATGGTGCAGATGAAGTTGATATGGTTATTAGTCGTGGTAAGTTTCACTCTGGAGAATATAATTATGTTTTTGACGAAATTGCTACAATTAAAGAGACTTGCGGTAGTGATGTAAGACTAAAAGTAATTTTGGAAACTGGAGAGTTAGGTGACTATGACCATATTAGGTTTGCAAGTGAAATAGCTATTAATGCTGGCGCAGATTTTATTAAAACTTCTACTGGAAAAATAAAACCTGCAGCAACTCTTCCAATAACATTGGTTATGCTTGAAGCTATTAAAGATCATTATTACAATACTGGAAAAATGATTGGAATGAAGCCTGCTGGAGGAATTTCTAATTCTAAATTAGCGTTACAATATTTGCTCTTAGTAAAAGAAACTTTAGGGGATTTGTGGTTAGACAATCATTGGTTCAGATTTGGAGCAAGTAGTTTAGCCAATGATGTTTTAATGCAAATTTTAAAACTAAAAAAAGGATATTATCAATCCAATAATTATTTTTCAAAAGACTAGATCATGAGTTCTAAAATAAAGCCTCTTAAATACCACGAAAAATTAAATTTTTCTCCTTCCTTAGAAAACACCGATTCCTTGTCTTTAAAAAAAGAATATCAACTTTTTATAAATGGGCGGTTTCAAAAACCTCTTTCTAATAAATATTTTGCATCTATAAATCCAGCCAACGAAAATAAAATTGCAATGGTAGCCCAAGCAAATGAGAAAGATGTTGATCTAGCAGTAAAGGCAGCTAGAAATTCATATGAAAGTCATTGGTCAAAAACGCCTCCCAAGGAAAGAGCTAAATATATTTATAGAATTGCTAGAATAATTCAAGAAAAGGCTAAAGAACTTGCCATATTGGAAACATTAGATGGAGGAAAACCAATTAGGGAATCAAGAGATATTGATATTCCATTAGCGGCTGCTCATTTCTTTTATTATGCGGGTTGGGCAGATAAATTAGACTATGCATTTCCAAACAGAAATCCAAAACCATTAGGGGTTGTTGGGCAAATTATACCATGGAATTTCCCGTTAATGATGGCTGCCTGGAAAATTGCACCAGCTTTAGCAACTGGTAATACCGTAGTTTTAAAACCAGCTGAATCAACATCATTGACAGCACTTAAATTAGCAGAAATCATTCAAGAAGCAGACCTTCCTGACGGTGTAGTTAACATTATTACAGGTCCCGGAAGTACAGGAGAAATGATAGTGAATCATCCGGATATTGATAAAATTGCTTTCACTGGATCTACAGAAGTTGGTAAAACTATTATGCGAAGTATCTCATCAACTTCTAAAAAATCCACAATGGAACTAGGTGGGAAAGCAGCTAATATCATATTTGAGGATGCACCTTTAGACCAAGCAGTAGAAGGAGTAATTAATGGAATATATTTTAACCAAGGTCACGTCTGTTGCGCAGGTTCACGATTGTTTGTTCAAGAATCTGTTTATGAGTTGATATTAAGAAAACTAAAGGATAGAATGCAATCTTTAGTGGTTGGAGACCCATTGGATAAAAACACTGATATTGGTGCTATAAATTCTAAACAACAATTATCAACTATAAATAATTATATAGATATTGGAAAGAAGGAAGGTGCAGATATTTTTCAGTTAAGTTGTGATCTCCCAGCTAAAGGCTATTGGTGTCCTCCTACATTATTTACTAATGTTTCACAATCTCACAGGATAGCAAAAGAAGAAATTTTTGGACCTGTTTTAGCCGTTCAAACATTTAGAACTACAGAAGAAGTAATTACTAAAGCCAATAATACTCCTTTTGGATTGTCTGCAGGTGTTTGGACAGACAAAGGCTCCAAAGTATTTAATTTAACATCTAAACTCAGAGCAGGAGTTATTTGGGCGAATACTTACAATAAATTTGATCCTACTTCACCATTTGGTGGTTATAAAGAAAGTGGACATGGAAGAGAAGGTGGTCTTCACGGCCTAAGTCCATATTTAAATATAGAATAATGTCAAATAGAATAAAAGTTTTAAAAACCTATAAAATCTTTATTGATGGAAAGTTCCCAAGAACTGAATCTGGAAGATACGTTAAGCTAGTAAAAAACAATATTCCAATAGCAAACGTATGTTTATCTTCAAGAAAAGATTTAAAAAATTCTGTAGCCTCTGCAAGAAAAATATTTGATTCCTGGGTTAGTAAATCAGCCTATAATAGGGCCCAAATTATGTATAGAATTGCCGAGATGCTAGAGTCAAGAAAAGAGCAATTTATTGAAGAACTTATTTTGCAGGGCTACAATAAAGAAAAGTCAATTGTTGAGTTGGACAAAAGTATAGATCGAATCATTTATTTTGCCGGTTGGTCAGATAAAATAAATCAAGTTTTCGGATCTGTAAATCCAGTAGCATCATCTCATTATAATTTTACTGTTTTAGAACCTACCGGAGTAGTAGGTTTAATTAGCTCAGAAGAAAGCCCACTTTTAGGATTAATTTCATTAATTATTCCTGCAATAGTTACCGGCAATACAACTGTAACAATTGCATCTGAAAAATATCCATTAACGTCCATAAGTCTTGCAGAGGTAATTTCTAATTCTGACGTTCCAGGTGGAGTAGTGAATATTCTAACTGGGAGTAAAAGCGAACTAATCCCTCATTTGGCTAAACATATGGATGTCAATTCTATTGGATTTACAGAAGAAAAAAAAGATCTAAGAGACCAAATATATTTAGATGCCGTAAATAACTTAAAAAGATTAGTAGAGATACCAAAAAGTAAAATTGAGTCAGAAGAAATTGAGTCTCCATATATTATTAAAAAGTTTATGGAAGCTAAAACAACTTGGCATCCAATTGAAAAAGATTTTACATCTTCTAATAGCTATTAAATTAGAAATTAAAATTATATCATAAAAAGATAATTTAACTTTTAATGAAAGACAGAATTAATCAAGACAAATGGTTGTTATTAGCTATAAAAGCTGCTAAAGCTGCAGGCGAAAAAATACTTGATATTTATAATCAAGACTTTGAAGTTAAATTTAAAAAAGATAAATCTCCTTTAACATTGGCAGATCAAAAAGCTAATGAAATTATAGAAAGCCATTTAATTAATAGTAAAATTCCAATTTTAAGTGAAGAAGGTAACCAGCCAGAATATGAACAAAGAAAAAATTGGGATATGCTTTGGATTGTTGACCCTTTAGACGGAACAAAAGAGTTTGTTAAAAAAAATGGAGAATTCACAGTTAATATTGCCTTAGTTGAGAAAGGTATTCCAATAATAGGAGTAATTTTTGCACCAGTAAAAGACATATTGTATTATGGATCATACAAAGGAGTGTTTAGAGAAATTAATGAAAAAACAATACAACTTCCCATAAAAAATAAGTCACAAATTTTATATGTTGTAGCTAGTAGATCTCATAATACAAAAGAAACAGATGAATATTTTGAAAAATTAAAAAAAGAAAAAGGCGCAATAGAAATCTTATCAATTGGAAGCTCTCTTAAATTTTGTTTAGTTGCCGAGGGAAGTGCAGATATTTATCCAAGATTTTCCCCAACAATGGAGTGGGATACTGCCGCAGGACACGCTATTGCTAATTATGCTGGAAAAAAAGTAATAGATTTAGTGTCTAAAAAGGAGATAACCTACAATCGAAAAAACTTAAAAAATAATTGGTTTATTGTAGAATAAATTATTTTCAGAGGGCAACATATTTAGATCATAATTTATAAGTATTTGAATTTTTTGTAATCTATTAATCTTAAATTAAAGTAGCAATATTAAAAATCATGTTGTTTAAAAGATTTATAATTTATATTCTTGGATTTCTAATGATTAATTCATTAAATGCTCAGGTTAAAAACAGGAGCTTCTCAGCAAATTATCATTTAATATATAAAAATATTGCCCATAGTTCAGTTCAGCCTTATTTAGAATCTCATCAGCTTGAATTAGACACTCTTAGAACTAAATCAAAAAATAAAATCAACAAAAAGTTATTTGATGAAAGTTTATTAAACGTTAAGAAAAAAGATATTCATATAACTGCAGATCCACTATTTAATTTCACAATTGGCTCTAAAAATAAAGATTTAGACTATAGATATTATTCAAATGTAAGAGGAGTTAGAATAACAGGTGATTTAACTAATAATTTTTCATTTGAAACAAGATTTTACGAAAATCAATTTTTTTATCCAGATTATTTAAGGCAAAAATCAGATTCTAGAACCAATACTTCAAATATTGAAGGAATGGCATTTGGAATAGGAAGAGCTAAGAGATTCAAGACTTACGGAGCTGACGCAAGCTTAGCTAACGGATATTTAAGCTTCTCTCCAAATAAGGTCATAAATTTTCAGCTTGGTCATGGAAGACATTTTTTTGGCGATGGATATAGATCACTATTAATCTCCGATTATGCTCCAGACTACCCATATATAAGTGGCCAATATTATCTTTTTAATAAAAAAATTCTTTATAAACATGTTACTTCATGGATGAAGAATTTAGAAAGAATACCTGCTTCCTCTACGCCTGAAGCATTATTCATTCCAAAATCCTCAAGTTTTAATATATTGTCTTTTAGCCCCAACAGTAGATTTTCAATTTCTATGTTTGAAGGCGGAGTATATAAATCTTTTGATAATCAAATGGAAAAATTAATCCTGACGTAAGTTTCTTTTTGCCAATAATTGGGGCAAAAGCGTTAGATATCGACAGTACTAATAATATTATTTATGGATTTAATTGGTCTTTATTATTGTTTGAGAACTTAAAGATTTATAATCAAATAGCTTTAAACCCCAACTCTTCCTCAAGAGGAATTCAGGTGGGAATAAAATGGCTTAATCCACTAAACTCCTCAAATTCATTTTTAAATATTGAATGGAATACATCTTCTTCAACCATGTTCTCTATGAACCAAGGCCAGCTTAATCAAACCTATTCTCATTTAGGACATGAGTTGGCACATCCTTTGGGTTCTGGTTTCCAAGAAATCCTATTAAGAGGTCAATTTTCTTATAAAATGTCATTCATTAGGTTTAACTACAACTATGCTAAGATTCAAGATATTTATAATGGAAATGAAATTTTTGAACCCTTAGAAAATATACTCTCAAATACTAAAACATATAAGACCAGATTATTTTTAAATACAAATATTGGTATTATGCTAAATAAGGAAACCAACATGGAAATATCTATTGGTCATATGACTAGAAAAAATAATAATTTATTGGAGAACTATATTTTTCTTTCTTGGAGAACAAACTTAAAAAACGATTACTTTGACCAATAAATCAATAGCCTTAAATTAATAATTCATCATTGACTAAATACTTTTTAAATATATTGATTTTGATTTCTTCTTTGGAGGGGCTTTCTCAAAAATATTTTTTTGGAGATATTCAGAGTCGCTATAAGATAGAGAGATTGATTAGTCTTGATTCTGAAAATCAACACAGTATTTCTAAACCATTTCTAATTTCTAATCAAAAGAATGAATTTTTTCAGAAAGGTATATGGAATTATGCTTCAGTTAGATCTTCTAGCAAATTCACTTTTTTGCCATTTTTATCTCTTAATCAGTCACCGAATATTTCTTTTGAATCCCCAAAATTAAATTACGCTACTGGGTTACAAATAAATTATGTAAACGCTAAATTTTTTGGTCAAATAAGAGTTGGTCATCAAAAAGGATTTGTGAATTCTGAAGATCAATTTTTCTCAATAAAAAGACCTTTTGTTCCATTTGTAGGATATGTTGACGACACTTTGAAAATGACTTATAACAAGCCAATACTACAAGGGGTTTTATCTTTTAAAGCCAATAAGTATATTGTATTAAGTACAGGAATAGATAAAAATACTTTTGGTGACGGATATAGATCTTTATGGCTTTCAGATTTTGCTCCGATTTATCCTTTTTTGAAATTGGAATCTACTTTTTGGAAAATAAAGTATATTAATCTTTGGTCTTTGCATGAAGACCAATATTCAAAAGGATTTTCAAATAAAAAGTGGGCTTCTTCGCATTTATTAAGTTATAATGTAAACAAATGGTTGAATTTAAGCTTATTTGAATCTGTAATTTGGCAAGATAAAGACACACTTTTAAATAGAGGATTTGATATTAATTATCTGAATCCTTTTGTCTTTTTTAGGCCTGTTGAGTTTGGAATAGGGTCATCAGATAATTCTCTTTTAGGGGCAGGTTTAAAACTTACTTTTAATGATCATTTTTTACTTTACTCAAGTTTCATTTTAGATGAGTTTTTATTTAGTGAAATTAAAAATCAAACAGGATGGTGGGGTAATAAATATGGTGTTCAGCTTGGAATTAAAACATTCGATCTTTTTAATAAAACAGGACTGTATTCAATTACAGAGTTTAATTTGGTAAGACCATTTACTTACTCACATATAAGCTCTAAACAAAATTATGGACATAAAAATCATTCATTAGCTCATCCGCTAGAATCTAATTTTAAAGAATATCTTTTTTTAATAGGCTTTCAAAATAATAATTTAGATTTTTCAATTCAATATCATTATCAGCAATACGGTATTGATTCTTCTAACCAAAATTTTGGTGGAAATATGTTTGAATCTTATGTTAATAGAGTTGGGGACTATGAACAAAAAATTGGTCAAGGAAACTTGGTTAATCAACACCTTTTTATTGCACAAATATCCTATTTAATTGCAGGGATTTCTAATACTAAATTATTTTTGCAATTTAACTTAAGAAAAGCAGCAGATTCTTATGGGTCATCTAAAAACAATAATTTTCTTAGAATTGGAATTTCGTCTAGATTGTGGCAACAACTACAAGATTATTAATTGAATCGTTGAACATTTCATTTTATAAATAATAAATTGTAGTAATTTCGCTGAAAATATAATACTTGGAAACAGTTTCTAAATTATCATTTTCTTTAAAGTTTAAAGGCTTTATAGCCCTTTTAAAACTTAGGCTATCTAGTCTGGTGGTAATGTCTGCTTTTTTTGGTTTTCTATTAGCTGATGGAAATCTTTCTTCTTTCACTTTTTTAAAGCTAATTTTTGGTGGTATTTTAATAACTGGATCATCAAATGGATTTAATCAAATAATTGAAGCCAAAACCGACGAATTAATGTCAAGAACTTCTTCTAGACCACTTCCTTCAAAAATATTAAATAAATGGGAAGCTTTACTATTTTGTATTAGCACAGGAGTTTTGGGTTTATATTTATTGATAAACATTAATTTTAGTTCTTTTTTTCTTGGTCTTCTAGCTATGGTTATATATACTTTAATTTATACACCACTAAAGAAAGTCACGCCATTTGCAGTTTTCATTGGTGCAATACCAGGAAGTATACCACCTTTATTAGGTTATATTGCAGTAACAAACGATTTTGGACTCGAATCAGGTATTTTATTCATTGTTCAATTCTTTTGGCAATTCCCACATTTCTGGGCTCTTGCTTGGAAATTAGACGAAGATTATAAAAAAGCTGGATTTAGATTACTACCAAGTAGTGAAAGAAATCAGAAAAGCGCTTTTCAAATAATGCTATACTCAGCATTTTTAATCCCAGTTTCAATGTTGCCATGGGCTGCAGAAATGACCGGTACTTGGTCCATGTTTGCGGCAGTTTTAATAAGCCTTGTGATGTATTATCCTTCAATTAAGCTTTACTTTACTCTTGATAGTAAGTATGCAACGCAATTAATGTTTATGTCCTTTTTATACTTACCCATATTATTTTCCATGTATTGTTTTAACCAGATATAATTTTTATTAAATGCAACAATTTAATTCCAATAAACAAAAAGAAAAAGTTTACATAGCTATTGTTGTGGTAGGACTTGTAGCAAGTTTAATGTTATTTGCGGGCCTTTCTAGTGCAGTTTTAGTTAGGAAAATGGATAAGTTTTGGGTGAATATTAATCTTCCCGAAGCATTTAAAATAAGTACAATATTAATTATCATAAGTAGTGTTTTTATGTACTTAGCATTAAAAAAGGCAAGAAAAGCAGATAAAAGAAGTACAGTTTATTCGTTAATTTTAGCACTTATTTTTTCAATAGCTTTTGGGGCATTTCAATTTAAAGGTTGGAAGGAATATTACAATCAAGGAAATGCAGTAAAATCTTTTATAACATTTGTATATGGCCAATATGGTCAGTCTTATAAAGTGTATAATGGGAATCATCCGATTGAGTACAACGGGGAGGATTATGTCTGTCAAGGCAAGGTTCTTGATGAAACCTCAATTAATAATTTAAAATCCTTTCTTAGGCAGATTTGTGGTTATGGATCTAGATTTGAGGGTTCAAACTTAAAACTTTTAAATTATGGTGACCCATACACATTGTACGATGTAAATAATAAAAAACGATTAGAAATTAATTCAATAGGACTATCCTTAAATGGAGAAAAAATTTCTGAAGGCCATAAAGATGAATTATTCAAGTTCTCATATGGAGTTTGTAATGACCAGCCTTTTTTTATGCTGAAAGGGAAGTATGGAAAAGATTTTTCAATTGCTTTAAACGGGGAAGATTTAATCTATGATAAAAAGAAATTATATTTTCCAGCAAAAGAATTATCAGACAATGAAAGACAAGCAATAAATCAGAAAGTTTACCAAGCTGGGAATGAATACTCGATTAAAAATAGTAAGGTATACCTAAATGAAGATGAGGTATCTGATTTCAATGGTTTTTTTCAATTAAAACCTGGAGTTAATATTCATATTGAAAATGATTTTTGGGAAAGAACAAAAGAAGAGTTAAATCCAAATCAATATGCCGAATTTTATTCCACTTCTAATGTTTCGAGTAGTTTCGTTTGGGTTCTAACATTTCTTCACTTTTTACACCTAATAATGTCAATCACTGGGATTTCAGTTGTAACAGTACGAGCTAATCGTGGACATTACAATCAAGATAACACATCTGGATTAAAAGCAATTAGTGTTTTTTGGCATTTTGTTGGCCTTTTATGGCTTTACTTATATGTTTTTTTAGAATATATTAATTAAACTTGCATTGTTAATTTAAATCAATGGCTGGAGATTCAGATAATATAAGTAGAACAGAACTTTGGGGAGGAAACGGATCACCATTTAGAATATCTTATGGTAAACAATGGATGTGGATGTTTTTGGTCTCTGATGCTCTTACGTTTGGAGGTCTTTTAACCGCTTATGGATTTGCAAGACATCAAGCACCATCGTGGCCAATAGGCGAAGAAACTTTTAATGCAATGCCATTTTTGGGTAATGGTTATCCACTATTGTATGTTGCACTTATGACTTTTATATTAATTGTTAGTTCTGTAACTATGGTTTTAGCTGTTGAGGCTGGCCACAGATTGGATAAAAAAGGAGTAATAAAGTGGCTTTTATTTACCGTTATTGGAGGATTATTCTTTGTTGGTTCCCAAGGTTGGGAATGGTATCACTTTATTCATGGAACTCACTTCGGTTCTATCTTAACTTCTGAGGGTTGGGCTGTAGTAGACTATAATTCGGCAAATGAATTAATTCTAAGAATGGGTAGGGGATTAACTATAACTGGAGAAAAAGCTGCTATTTTATTTGATAGCGCTACCGCAACAATGCAAGGGGCAAATTTAATTGAAAATGAATATGCTCCATTAGTTCCTCAATATGCCAATTTTTTCTTTTTTATAACTGGATTTCATGGTTTCCATGTTTTTTCTGGTGTAGTGTTTAACTTTATAATTCTAATTAATGTTGTTAGAGGAGTATATGAGAAAAGAGGGCATTATGAAATGGTTGAAAAAGTTGGACTTTATTGGCATTTTATTGATTTAGTATGGGTGTTTGTTTTCACATTCTTCTATTTACTTTAAATTTTTTAAAAAAATGGAAAGAGACGATTTAGTTCAAGATCACAGTTATTCTGTTTCTGCAAATCATGATGAAGCTCATGGTGTTGAAATAAGAAAAAAAATATGGAAAGTAACAGGTATTTTAACCTTGATAACCGTAATCGAAGTTTTAATAGGGGCATTTATTAAACAGTATGATTCTTCAGGTGCTGACAATTTACTTTGGCCTTATGTGAAAATTGGATTTCTAGTTTTAACAGTAGTTAAAGCAGCTTACATAGTATTAGTTTTTATGCATTTAGGTGACGAAAGAAAAAGTTTTAAGTGGGTAATATTAGCACCTTATATTTTATTTATTCTGTACCTAATATTTATTTGCTTAACTGAATCAAGTTATTGGTTTGAGGTCTTTCAAGGTGAAAATAGTATAAATCCATAGTAATTGTGATTTTAAGAAGAAAAGGGTTTTTATTATTAGGCCTAATTTTTGGAGGCTTTTTAGCCTCCTTAGGATTTTTACTTCTCGGTGATACAGAGTATAAATCTCAACCTGTTTTTGGATCATTATCTTCTTCCTTCAATATTGTTGATTATAATTCAGACACCATATCTTCTTGTGAATGGAATGATAAGATTGTCTTATACAACTTTCTTTCCATTGATTGCCCTACTGATTTTGATAAATGTCCTTTTAGACTAGAATGGTTTAAAATTAAAATTTACAATGAATTAATAGATAATACTGGTTTTGATGATGTTATTGTAGTTACTTCCTTTATCGAATCTCCTGAAGATATTAATAAAAGAATTAAGGAATTTAGAGATTACAATGAAATAAATAGCGATAAATGGATTATGACATCAACCAAGTATATTCCATATTTTGATAATGAGTTTACAAAAGGGAATCCTTGGACAAAACCAGATACAATGTTTGGCTTTGATAGGCAGGCTCATTTAATGACTCTTTTAGTAGATAAAAAACAACAAATACGAGGAAAATATTTCACTTATAATTTTGGTGAAATTAGAAGAATTACGAAAGAAATTAGTTTGTTATTAAAAGAAGAAAAACAAAGTTCCAAAAAATATAATTTACCAATTTTTGGTAATAAAGAATTTGAACCCTCTATAGATCGTGACACTTTATACCATGTTATTCCAAATTGGTCATTTTTAAATCAAAATGGAAATAGTAAGTCTTCTAAAGACTTTAAAAACAAAGTTCGATTAGTAGATTTTTTCTTTACAAGTTGCCCTACTATTTGCCCTAAAATGACTGTAAACATGAAAAAGATTCAACAATTAATAAATACAGATTGTCTTAATAATATTGAATTACTTTCCTTTACTGTAGATCCATCAAGAGATTCTGTAGAAAAGCTTAAAGAATATTGTACTACATATAACGTTGATTCAAAAAACTGGAATATGTTAACTGGAGATCAAAACTCAATCTATGAACTAGGGGTTAATGGGTTTCTAGTCCCAAACCAAGAAGATGCCCTGGCCCCTGGAGGTTTTTTGCATTCTGAAAAAATGATTTTAATTGACAAAAAAAATAGAATTAGAGGATATTATGATGGTACAGATTCTTTAAATATTCCCATTATTGTTCAACATATCAAATCTCTTCTTTAGTTTTCTCTAACCAATTTTAATTTTTAATTTTTTTTAATTTAATTTAGTGCAAAGTTAATAATGAATTATCCTTCTGCCTTTCTTAATAAAAATGATAAAAAAGCTAATATTCTTATTTTATCAGTTTCTGCATTAGTTTTTATTTTAGTAATTATTATTCATGAATTAAATCTAAAAATTGAGGTTGGGTTTAATCCTCACATTTTTGCTGAATTAAATGCAATTATAAATTGCACGGTTTCTATCTTATTAATATTAGGATTAGTTTTTGTGAAACTCAAAAAATATATGATGCATAAGAGAGTCATGAATTTATCTATTTTATTATCTGTTTTATTTTTACTTTCTTACGTTGCTCACCATCTTTTGGCAGATAGCACAGAGTTTAAAAGCGAAGGAAATATTAAAATCATTTATTATTTTATTTTAGTTACACATATTTTTTTAGCTGGCTTGTCTCTGCCATTCATATTATTTACTGCTTACAGAGCTTCTATTGCTGAATTTAAAGCTCATAAGAAAATTGCAAGATATGTTTATCCAGTTTGGCTTTATGTTGCAATAACTGGTGTTGTAGTATACTTATTAATTTCCCCTTACTATACATGAATTATTTTTATAAAATAGTATTTATATTTTCTTTACTAATTTTTAGGTTAGAATTTTTTTCACAGGGTTGTTCTACATGTAGAGCACAAATTATAAATAGTAGTAATGAGGATTTCACTATAGGAAATGGATTAAATTCAGGTATTTTATTTCTTATGATTGTTCCATACATTATTCTTTTTTTCCTTTTCAGGAAACAAATATTTAATATCTATAGATCCATTAAATCAAATTGATTTTTTCATTGTTTTTAATTTTCTTATAATTATCTTTGAATAAGTTCTTTAGTACTTATCCAGAAAGGTGGAGGGAAAAGGCCCTATGAAACCTTAGCAACCCCATTTTGGCAGGTGCTAAATCCAGATTTTAATATCAAGATAAGAGTTGAAGATGTAATATATTTTAATCTCTTTCCTAGGAAAGAGATTTTTTTTTGTTTAAAAATGAGTAATTTATTAGAAATAGCTAAAAAAAGAATTTTGGTCCTTGATGGAGCAATGGGAACAATGATTCAGCGTTATAAGTTAGACGAAGCAGACTTCAGAAAGGATTGGTTTGAAAATCATACAAGCCCATTAAAAGGAAATAATGATCTTTTAAGTTTAACTAGGCCAGATATTATTAAGCAAATTCATTTCTCATATTTTGAAGCTGGTGCTGATATTGTAGAAACTAATACATTTTCAGCAACAAAGATTGCCCAAGCTGATTACGGACTTCAAAGTTTTGCGTATGATATTAATTTTCATAGTGCAAAAATTGCACGGGAAATTGCAGATGAGTTTTCTTTAAAGGAGCCTAATAAGCCAAGGTTTGTTGCAGGTTCTATAGGGCCAACAAACAGAACTGCTTCAATATCGCCAGATGTAAATGATCCGAGTTTTAGAAACACATCTTTTGATGAACTCAATGATGCTTATCAAGAACAAGTAAATGCTTTAATTGATGGTGGTGTAGATCTACTTCTTATTGAAACTGTATTTGATACTCTCAATGCAAAAGCTGCTCTATTTGCAGTTGAAAAAGTTTTTGAATCAAAAAATATAAGTTTACCTGTTATGGTTTCAGGAACTATAACTGACGCAAGTGGTAGAACATTAACGGGTCAAACTACAGAGGCTTTCTTAATTTCAATGTCTCATTTCCCACTTTTTAGTGTAGGCTTGAATTGTGCACTAGGCGCTGCAGATATGCAACCATATTTAAAGACTTTAGCTAGAAAAGCTCCTTTTTATATAAGTGCTCATCCTAACGCGGGACTCCCAAACGAATTTGGAGAATATGATGAAACTCCAGAAATGATGACTCAACAAATAGAGTCTTTTCTAGAAGATAATTTGATAAATATTATAGGAGGATGCTGTGGTACAACTCCTAAACATATAAAAGCTATTTCAAATTTAGCTTCAAACTATAACCCTAGAATTTTAAATTAGAGTTTGAGTATTCTAAAATCATATAAAGGCAATTATAATTTTAAGTGGAAGAATCTTCCGTTTATGAAACTTAGCGGATTAGAGCCTTTAATTTTCACACCTGAAACAAATTTTGTAAATGTTGGGGAACGAACTAATGTGACAGGTTCCAAAAAATTTCTTAGACTAATTAAAGACGAAAAATTTGAAGAGGCAATAGACGTTGCTAGGGAACAAGTTGACGGAGGAGCTCAAATAATTGATGTAAATATGGATGAGGGAATGCTTGATGGGGAAGCCTCTATGAAACGTTTTTTAAACTTAATGGCTGCAGAGCCAGATATTTCCCGAATTCCAGTAATGATAGATTCTTCTAGATGGAATATTATTGAAGCAGGTCTAAAATGTGTTCAGGGAAAAGGAGTAGTTAATTCCATTTCTTTAAAAGAAGGAGAAAAGCAATTTAAAGATCAAGCAAAACTAATAAAACAGTATGGGGCTGCAGTTATTGTAATGGCTTTTGATGAAAAAGGACAAGCAGATTCTTATAATAGAAGAATTGAAATATGTGAAAGGATCCTATAATATTTTAGTTAATGAGGTAAAATTTCAACCTCAAGACATTATTTTTGACCCAAATATTTTCCCAGTTGCAACCGGGATGAGTGAACATGAAAATAATGCAGTTGATTTTTTTAAAGCAACTAGATGGATAAGAGAAAATTTACCTGGAGCTCATATTAGTGGTGGAGTAAGTAATGTGTCATTTTCGTTTAGGGGAAACAATACAGTTAGAGAAGCAATGCACTCTGCCTTTTTATATCATGCAATTAATGAAGGAATGGATATGGGAATTGTAAATCCATCTATGCTTGAAGTGTACGATGAAATCCCTAAGGATTTACTAAAAAAAGTTGAAGATGTTCTTTTGAATAGAACTTCTAATGCCACTGAAGAGTTACTTGAATTTGCTCAAAATATTAAAGGTGAAGTTAAGCAAGAAGCAAAGACAGCCGAGTGGAGGTTAAAGCCAGTTGAAGCAAGATTAGAGTATGCACTAATAAAAGGTATTACTGAATTTATTGATTCTGATGTAGAAGAAATAAGAAATAAAGTTGATAAACCTCTTCAAGTTATTGAAGGTCCATTAATGAATGGAATGAATGTAGTTGGAGACCTTTTTGGCCAGGGAAAAATGTTTCTTCCTCAAGTGGTTAAGTCCGCAAGAGTTATGAAAAAAGCTGTTGCGTATTTAACACCATTTATCGAAAAAGAAAAAGGAAATAAAAGCTTAAGTAAAGGAAAAATATTGATGGCTACAGTTAAAGGAGACGTACATGATATTGGTAAAAATATTGTTGGAGTAGTTTTGGGTTGCAATCATTATGATGTAATTGATTTGGGGGTGATGGTACCCGCTAAAAAGATCATCGAAGAGGCAAAAAAACAAAATGTTGACATTATTGGACTAAGTGGGCTAATAACTCCTTCTTTAGATGAGATGATAGATGTCGCTAGAGAAATGGAAAAGAATAATGTTCATATTCCATTATTAATTGGAGGAGCCACAACGTCTAGGGTCCATACTGCTGTAAAAATTGAGAGGGAATTGCCTTCAAGCTCAACAATTCATGTTTTAGATGCCTCTAGATCAGTACCAGTGGCAGGAAAGTTACTTGGAGAAAAAAAAGAACTTTTTTTAAATGAAATTAAAGTAGAATATGAAAAATTAAGGGATACTCATTTTAAGAAAAAAAATCACAAATCCTTCATTAATATTCAGGACGCTAGAAAAAATAAATTCCCTATAGATTGGTCAATTTTTACCCCCGCTACTCCTAATAAGCAAGGAGTTTTTCAATTAGATGACTTATCATCAAAAGAAATAGCTTCCTATATTGACTGGACACCTTTTTTTCAAACCTGGGAATTGCATGGAAGATATCCTAGAATTCTTCAAGATGAAATTGTCGGCGAAGAGGCTAGAAAATTATTCCAAGATGCACAAGAGATGTTAAATATAGCACTAGCAAATAATTGGCTAGACGTAAAAGCAGTTTTTGGAATTTGGCAAGCCAATAGTATTGATGACGATATTTTTATATATGATAAAAATGAAGAATTACTAGAAGTTTCACATTGTTTAAGGCAACAAAGTAAAAAGTCTGCAAAAGCTTTTAATATGTCTTTAGCTGATTTTATTGCTCCAAAATCGTCTGGTTTTAAAGATTACATAGGAGCTTTTGTAGTGACAGCCGGTAGTAATATTGATAAAATAGCTAAAAAATTCGAAGCTGAATTGGACGATTATAATTCTATTATGATTAAAGCGCTATCTGATAGAATGGCTGAGGCTTTAGCGGAATATTTACATGAAAAAGTTAGAAAACTGTACTGGGGATATAATAACGATGAGCAACTTAACTATGACGAACTTATAAAAGAGAAATACCAAGGAATTAGACCTGCGCCAGGTTATCCTGCATGTCCTGACCATACAGAAAAAGAAACAATTTTTAAACTTTTAGACGCTACAAACAAGGTTGGAGTAGAATTAACAGAATCTTTAGCAATGTCGCCAGTTTCATCAGTTTCAGGATGGTATTTTTCACATCCAGAGTCTAAATATTTTGGATTAGGAAAGATTAAAATGGATCAAGTAGAAGATTTAAGTAGAAGAAAAAAAGTAGATACTTCTATTATGAAAAAGTGGCTTTCACCTAATCTTGACGATTAACTGCTATATCAAACTCAAAATCAAGTGCCAGGCATTTATTTTCATTACACGTCATATATTTAATTACTCCTTGAATTTTAAAACTATCTGATAGTGGTTTAATTTTTTGATAGAATTTTGTTTTTTCTTCATAATAAGCTACATCAATTCCGAAACTTTTATCGTATTTAATATTTGGTTTTTCTTGAGAAGTTTTACCTTTTTTTTTGAAATTCTCACTTTCTTTAAATTCAAATAATGTTGGAAGTGGACCTTCGTTTGGATAAGGGACTTTAACAGCATAAAGGTGCCAGTCTTTTTCTATTTCTGCAATAAAAGTAATTAATTGTGTAGTATAATCTACGGACCACTTTACAGGATTCTGAGAAATTATTATAGAATGAATTAAAAATATAAAACCAAATAAAAAAGTTGATTTCATTTATGAATTATTGTATTGCTTAAGTCCATTTCTTAACCAATTTAGAAAATCTTTCTTGTTGCCATGATTCAGATAATCAGCAGACTTGTTTGGTAAATCATTTCCATTTTTATCAAGCATTATATAATATGGCTGAGAAAGAGATTTATATTTTTTAGCTTGGTATGCACTCCATTTATCACCAATTGTGGTTACTTTAATTATTTTACCAGGAGCAATCTCAACTTCAGCATGCTCTTCTTCTGGAAGTGGTCTTTTATCATCTACATATAGAGAAATAATTACAAGACTATCTCTTAAAATATTAATGACGCCATCTTCTCCCCAAACCTTTTCCTCCATTTTTCTGCAATTAATGCAAGCATGTCCAGTGAAATCTAAGAATGCAGGCTTATTTATACTTTTAGCATAGGCCAACCCCGCTGACAAATCATGAAATACAGGCAAACCTTGTGGACCAATATGTGTGTTTTCTATATCTTCTACAATCTTTGAAGAATTGCTAAGCCCAGAAGGAGATTCGCTGTAACTCATGGGTGGAGGAAAGCCACTAATTAATTTTAAAGGAGCTCCCCAAAGTCCTGGTATTAGATAGATTACAAATACAAGAACAGTAGTAGCAATTAAAGATCTAGAGACTGAAAGGTATTTAATTTCACTATCTTTTGGTAAACGAATGAAACCAAATAAATAAAGCGCAAGAACTGAAAATATTCCAATCCATATTGCTAAAAATAATTCTCTTTCTAAAAAATGCCCTTGAATAACTAAATCTGCATTTGAAAGAAATTTAAACGCTAGTGCCAATTCCAAGAATCCTAAAAAGACTTTAACAGTATTTAACCATCCACCAGATTTTGGTAAAGAATTTAACCAACCTGGAAAAGCAGCAAAAAGCCCAAAAGGAAGCGCGAGGGCTAGAGAAAATCCGAACATGCCAATAAATGGACCAATTCCACCAATAGTAGCAGATTCTACAAGTAAAGTTCCGACAATCGGTCCAGTACATGAAAAAGAAACTAGTGCTAAAGTTAATGCCATAAAAAATATTCCAAGAAATCCACCTTTGCTTGATGCGGAATCAGCTTTATTCACCCAGGTATTGGGCAGGGTAATTTCAAATGCACCTAAAAATGAAATTGCAAAAACTACCAATAGAATAAAGAATAACAAATTAAAGTAAATATTAGTTGACAATGAGTTTAGGAAACTAGCTCCAAAAATTGCTGTAATTATTGTCCCTAAAAGGACATAAATAATGATAATACTTAGTCCATAAAGTATTGCATTTTTAATACCAGAAGACTTATCTTTTGACTGTTTAGTGAAAAAACTAACTGTCATTGGAATCATAGGGAAAACACAAGGAGTTAAGAGCGCAGCAAACCCACTAAGAAATGATAAAATAAAAATTACAAATAATGATTTTTTAGTAGATGAATTATCATTTTCATTCGTTATTTTATTTTTTTTTTGAGACTTCATCTCTTTTTCACTTAAAGACTTAAAATCACACCCTTTAATTACAAATTCAAATGGGCCATCAAATGGAGGCAGGCAATGAGAATCGTCACAGGTTTGAAAAGTAAAAAAACCTTTAATTGTAAAATCTTTTGTAGTTCTAATATTTATATTTCTTTTAATGGTGATTTTTCCTTCATGAAGGAAAAGTTCTTCTTTAGTTATGCTATCAAAGACAATATGAGGTTTAGGTTCATAGATTGTATCATCAATAATATAATTTGAGGAAGTATCTAAATATAAATCTGTTGCAATTGAAAAACTCTCCGGAGGTAAATTTGAAGCATTTATATGCCAGCCATCAACAACTTCAATATCAGCAATAATAGAAACTTCACAAGCATTTTGAATTATCTTTATTGTATAATTGACTTTATCTTCAGGAAATTCAATATTCTGAGATTTAATATTATCTAAGAACAATAAACTTAAAAAACAAAAAATAGATATGTTTAAACTTTTAAAATACATTAACTTTTTTTCAAATTTACAATGATATTCTTAGTAATTAAGAAATTCTATAAATCTAATACGTTATAAATCAAATAAAGTTATTTAGCTTGAAAAATAGAACTCTTACTCAGTATTAAACTTATAAAATGTTTTAGAGCTTTTATCTATTTTATATTTTTCGCTAATTATAATTCCAACGATCCAAATGATATCATTATTAGATAATAAAACATAGATATTATTTTTTTCCAACATGGATATTTTCTGATCAATTAGAATATCACTTACTTTTTTATTCCCCTTCATTCCAAGTGGTTTAATTCTATCTCCACTTTTCCATTTTCTTAATTTCAAGGGAAAAAAAAGATTGGAGTAGTCGAAGTATTCAACTTTCTTTGATTTTTCATAAACACATTTTTCAGTTAGATGACCTTCTAATAAAATGGGGGTTTTTATTTTTTTATTTTTAAAAACTTCAAAAACTTCATCACTTAATTTTTTAAAATTTCTCTTTGAAAGTATCCATTTATTTCTATCTACAGATAATTTATGGGTTAAGCTTTCTATATGCTTTCCAGATTGTGAGTTGTTGACTACCCAATTATTAACTTGACTAAAATTAAATCCGAATCTTTTAAAGAAGTGATACCAAGCTTGTTTAGGAATAGAGTTATCAAAATTAATTATTAAATAATTTCTTCTTTCCTCAATTTGAGGATTAATGACTTTTTGAACTAACTCATTTAATAATAAATAATCCTTTTTTAAAAACTGAATTGAATTCGTAAATCCCTTCTCAAAATCTGGAAATTTGCTTGATATTTTATTAAATACTTCATTTCTCAAATAATTCCTTTCATACTTTGAAGCTAAATTACTACTATCTATTCCAATCTTTATTTTATGGTGTTGAACATATTCTAAAAGTCTACTTTTAGTAAATTGTAATGCTGGTCTTAAAATTATTCCATTTTTTTCAGGAATACCTTTTAACCCTTTAATCCCACTTCCTTTTATAGTATTTAAAAGAAATGTTTCATGGTCGTCATTTTGATGATGTCCAGTAATTATGTAATCTAAATTTTCTTGACTTATTATTTCATTATAATATTTGTACCTAATTTCTCTCGCCTTGTTCTGTAGATTTTTTAAATTATCTAGTTTTAACTTTTTTGTAGTAGAAATTTAGATTATTAATTTTACAATATTCTTTAACTATTTTGTAATCTCTTTCACTTTCATCATTTCTTAGCTGATAATTGACATGAGCAACAGAAACTTTTAGTTTTGATTCAATTGCCAAATTTAATACAGCCATTGAATCGTTCCCGCCTGAAACTCCGATTAAAAATTGACTTTTTAAGTCAATTTTATGATCTTTAAAAAAGGATAAAAATTCTTTGTTAATTGTATTTATTGTTGACATGCTTTAAGTAACGCTTCCGCTTTAGTTAGAGTTTCTTCATATTCTTTTTCTGGCTTACTTTTTATAGTAATCGCTCCCCCAACTTTAAAAGATATGAAATCATTTGCTTTATTATAAATTATAGTTCTTATAACCACATTTAAATCAAAGTCTCCACTAGGCTTCATTATACCAATTGCACCAGAATATAGACCTCTTTTCGTTAGCTCATATTTTTCCATAAGTTCCATTGCTTTTACTTTAGGAACACCAGTCATTGAACCCATAGGAAATAATGCTTTTAAAATTTTAGAAAATGAGGTCTCTTTTTCAATATTACAAGAGACTGTTGAAATCATTTGATGAATATTTTCAAACGTATAAACCTCACATAGTTTTTCGACATTAACAGAACTTTCTTTAGCTACTTTACTTAAATCATTTCTAACCAGATCAACAATCATAATATTTTCCGACCTCTCTTTTGGATCATTTTTAAGATCTTTTATTAGTTGTGAATCTATTTCTTTATTTTCACTTCTTTTTGAAGTTCCTTTAATGGGTTCTGATATTAGCTTATCGCCTCTTTTTTTAATAAATCTTTCAGGACTTGCTGAAATAATTACATGATCCCCAATTTCAGAGTATACAGAAAATGGAGCTTTGGTTAACTCCTCTAGTTTTTGATAAACTTTATATGGATTATTTATTTTCCCTTTTGCTTCCCAATTATAGCAAAAGTTTGTTTCATAAATATCGCCTTTTTGTATATGACTTTTAACTTTCTCAATTTTTTTGAGATAATCCTCTTTGTTAAGCTCTGGAATAAATTTTATAGATTTATTTTCTAATTTATTGAGATTAACAAACTTTTTTTTTGAAAATATTTTTTCCGGGACAACACATCGAATTAAAGGAAATTTGATTTTATCATCATTTCTAGAGTTGAGCTTTTCAATTTTGTCTTTAAGATCATAAGAAATAAAAAGCAACTTAGTTTTATCTTTATTTTTTTTTAAAAATACTTCCAGTTTTTCAAAGACATCGTCATCGTCTTGATTTATTATTAAATCATCTAAAATGCCTGAATAATAATTTTCCCCGATGATGGTTTTCATCAAATAAAATATTAAATAGTTTTTACTTTCTCCTTGATTATCTCATAGAGCCCTTGTGCCCAATCATCATTATCATTTAATGATGGAACAAGTTGTATCTTTTCTCCACCATGTTCTTTGAAAAGTTCTAAATACTCTTCACCAATTTCAATAGTGGTTTCTAGGCAGTCTGCAACAAATGCGGGTGAGAAAACTAGAATTCTTTTTTTGCCTTCTTTACCAAGATTTTCAATTACATGATCTGTATAAGGTTTTAGCCAAGGATCTCTTCCTAGTCGCGACTGAAAGCAAGTAGAATATGAACCTTCTTTTAAATTTAAGGCTTCTACTAATAATCTAGATGTTGCATAACAAGCAGCTTTATAACAATGCGTATTTTCCTCGTTAATTTCATCCTCACAGGAATGATCAGCACAAGGTTTTCCATCTAAATACACTTTGTCAACATGTCTTTCTGGAATTCCGTGATAAGAAAACATTATGTGGTCGTAGTCAGAAAGTTCAAACTCCTTTGCACGATTTACCATACAATTTATATAAATTGGATTACTGTAGAATTGCCCTATTACAGAAACTTCTGGGATAACCCACCATTTATTAATTAGTTTAAATGCTTTTTCTATAGTTGATCCAGAAGATGCAGATGCATACTGTGGATATAATGGAAAAATATAAATTTCATCATAGTTTTTAAGTCTCATTTCCCCTAAAACATCTTCCATACTAGGAGATCCATATCTCATAGCGAGTTCTACATCAAACTCATTAGATGAAATATCCTTTAGCTTACTTGTTAAGCTATTACCGTAAGTTAATAGTGGAGATTTACCACCTCCAATTTTAAAAAGTTTTTTATACTCTTTAGCAGATTTTGGAGCCCTGAAAGGAACTATAATTAAATTAACAAGTAATAGTTGAGCAATTCTGCCAATATCTATTACCCTTGGGTCATTAAGAAATTCTCTTAAATAAACTCTAACATCCTTAACTGAAGGACTATTTGGAGTTCCCAAATTAAGTATTAAAACACCTTTTTTTTTCATTGAAAATTAAATATGGAGTGCTCTGTCTGCAGTTGCAGCTAAAGCAGCTTCTTTAACAGCTTCACTGTAAGTTGGGTGTGGATGACAAATTCTAGCAATGTCTTCGGCACTTGCTCTATATTCCATGGCGACAACCGCTTCCATAATTAGATCTGCAGCTCTAGGAGCAATCATATGAACACCAAGTACTTCATCTGTTGAGCTATCTGAAATAATTTTAATTAACCCTTGAATATCCATAGACGCTCTTGCTCTTCCTAAGGCTCTTATTGGAAATTGCCCTACTTTGAAATCTACATTAGACTCTTTTAATTCTTGTTCTGTTTTTCCAACAGACGCAACTTCAGGCCAAGTGTAAACAACTCCAGGAACTAAATTGTAATCTATATGTGGTTTTTGATTGGCAATAAACTCTGCAACAAAAACACCTTCTTCTTCTGCTTTATGAGCTAACATAGCTCCTTTAACTACATCGCCAATTGCAAAAACATTATCTATAGAAGTTTGTAAATTGTTGTTGGTAATAACTCTTCCGGCTTTATCAGTCTCCAAACCAATATTTTCTAACCCCAACTTATCAGTATATGCTCTTCTACCTACAGCTACCAAACAATAGTCCCCTTCCACAGAAACAATTTCACCTTTTTTATTTTTAACATCTAATTGAACTCCATTTTTAGTGTTATTTACTTTTTGAACCCCATGGTTAAATAAAAACTTAAACCCTTCTTTTTTTAAAATTTTCATAAGCTCTTTACCAAGAGTTTTGTCCATAGTAGGCAATAATCCATCTTGAAATTCAACTACCGTAACTTTAGAGCCGAGTCTACCATAAACTGAACCCAATTCAAGACCAATGACACCACCTCCAATAACAATTAAATGTTTGGGGACTTCTTTAAGTGAAAGTGCTTCTGTAGAAGTAATAATTCTATTTCCATCAGGCTCCATGCCTGGGAAGTAGTTGGGTTTAGAACCTGTTGCTATAATAATTTTATCTCCAAATATTTCTTCTTTCTTTTCACCATTTATTAAGATTGTATTTTTATCAATGAAAGAACCCATTCCATGATAAACTTTGATTTTATTTTTCTCCATTAAATATTGAACTCCGTCGCAAGTCTGATCTATTACCTCTTGCTTTCTAAGCATCATTTTAGGGAGATTTACTTTCGGAGTATTAATGTCTATACCATGTTTGTCAAAATCATGTAAAGCAGTTTTAAAATGCTCACTAGAATCTAATAGCGCCTTTGAAGGAATACATCCAACATTAAGACAAGTTCCTCCAAGAGTGCTATATTTTTCTATAATAGCAGTCGTTAAACCAAGCTGTGCGCACCTTATTGCCGAAACATACCCACCAGGTCCGGAACCTATAACTACAACATCGTATTTTTCCATGATTAAATAATTGAGACACTAATTTAAACATAATGCTTAAAATCAAGCCTTTGTTTTATTAAGATTAATTTGATTATTACATTTTTTAAAATAATAGTAATAAATTATTGCCAATTGTAAGATAATTGGTTTTACAAATGCGTTAAATTCTTGAGTTAACGTAAACCAAAATAAAATAGTTGTAAAAATTAAAATTATTGAAAATGTTAAATACCAGTATGTGAAATTATTCAAATAGCCTTTTAATATGCAGAAAATTAAAACAAAATGTAATGGTGATGCCCAAAGCAAATTTAGATTCATTTTTGTTCCACTATGATCAGTTCCAAACCACATGAAAAGTAGAACTAATCCAAGAGTGCCAACTACAAATAGATTAATAACAGACCAATAGTTAAAGAGTCTTTCTTTTTTAATAATTAATAATAACATTGTAATTGATAATATGATCCAACTGTAAATTTTGATACTTTTCAAATCATCTTTTTTTATGTTGGACTTAATTAATATGTTTTTTGAAAGAACAATTTTTTTTTGGACTTCGTTATTTTTAACATAAGTACTATCAAGAATTTGCTCAACATTTTCAGGTAAAAACATAAGATTTTCGTTATTCACTAAGACATCAATTTTTTTTCCTAAAACAAGGTCAATTCCAAGTTCTAGCCAAGGATTATATTTCAAGTACTCATGAATGATTTCTCTAAAAGTAAATTTGTTTGATTTTGAAGAACTATGAAACTTAATTTCTTCATTAAATACTGTTTTTAAAAGATCTCTGATTCTTGAAGAACAATTGTCATAGAAAAATTCATATTTATAATTTCTATTTTCAGGTTTATAATTGTTTTCAATTAATGTAATAAGTTTAAATTTCTCTTCTTTATTAAGATTTAGAATTTGTTCTCGAATTCCTCTTCTAGAGCCTTTATACTCTTCCATAAAATTTGTTGCGGATTGTAGCCCCATAAAATATTTGAGTCTTCCTTTAGCAAAGTCATATCCAAAATCAAATTGATTTTCTGAAAATTCAAATAATCCCCAGTTTACAACAAGATCATACCCTTGAACTGGATTTTGTAATCTAAGGGCACTATGTCCAAAAAGCGAATAAATTTCATTTCCTGGATCACATGTGAGAACACTAATTTTTGTTTGACCAACATTATTTGACAGGTCTAGTTTATTGGAAAAGATAAAAATGGGGCAACACAATAAAAGAAAAAGTATTTTAAATATTAAATATTTCCGTTGCATTTTTTGAAGTTATTTTTCCAATTTCTTCTGGGCTAACTTTGTAAATATCTGAAAGTTTATTTGCAATCAAAGGTATGTAACTACTTTTATTTCTTTTTCCTCTAAATGGTGCTGGGCTTAAGTATGGAGCATCGGTTTCTAAAATAATATTTTCAATTTCAATTTGTTCAACAACTTTGTCAATTCCGCTATTTTTAAAAGTAACAACCCCCCCAATCCCCAACTTGAATCCACCATATTTCAAAATTCGGTTAGCATCTTCTATAGTACTTGAAAAACAATGAAACACACCTTTTAATTTACTGGTGTTTAAAAAGTCAAGAATTTCAAATATCTCATTATAAGATTCTCTAGCATGAATAACAATTGGCAATTCAAATTCAAGAGCCCAATTAACTTGTTTAATAAATGCTTTTTTTTGGATATCCAGTGTGGATTTATCCCAATATAAATCAATTCCAATTTCTCCAATAGCAATAGGATTACATGATTTTATGTAAGGCTTTATAAAGCTGAGTTCTTCATTGTAATTCTGTTTAACAGAACAAGGGTGCAATCCAACCATTGGAAAACACATCCCTTTAAATTCATTAGAGATTTTAATAACATCTTCCATAGAATTCGAATCTATATTGGGAAGTAGAAGTTTAGTAACTCCTAATTTCTTACATTCATTAATGATTTGCTTTCGATCATCATCAAAGTCTTTTAAGTAAATATGTGTATGGGTATCTACATACATTTTTTAAGATTTTTTTTGAAAATTGAATTTTAAATCGGAATTTATATAAATTTCAATAAAAGTTTGAACAAAGATAGTTATAAGATAAAATATTTCAAGGAATTAAATGCCTTAAGATTTATAGGTTTCGTAGGTATCTTTTTTGGACATGTTTTTTTTAGTAATGATATTGAAATAGTTAATTCTAAAATTTATTCTACTTTATATAGCTATGGGAAGATTTTAGGTTTTATTTCCATTGATTCTTTTTTTGTGCTTTCAAGTTTTCTTATTACATGGAAGGGACTAGAAGAACTTAAAGTCACAAAAAAATTCCAGTTTAAAAATTTTTTAATTAGAAGATCTTTAAGAATTTGGCCACTTTATTTTTTAGTTATTTTATTAGGTTTTTTAATAGAGTTTATGAAATCTTATTTTACTCAAGACATAAGTTCCCTGCCATCTTTTTGGAGTTTCATTTTATTTATTTTAAATTTTGACATCATAAAAAATGGATATGAATTTTTATTTTTTATGGTTTTTATGTGGTCGATTTCTGTTGAGGAACAATTTTATATTTTTTGGGCTTTAGTTCTAAAATGGTTTCAAAATCACCTATTAAAAATATCATTATTAATCATTTTAATTTCAATAATATTTAGAATATATTTTATTGACGATTCATTAAATCTAAATTTTCATACTGTAAGCGCCCTTGGCAACTTTGGTGTAGGTGCATTGGCTGCTATAGCAGCATTTAATAATTCTATTTTAATTACTAAGATTAGAGACTTTTCTAAAACTCAAATAGTTATAATTTATTTAATTAGTTTAATAATTTTCATAGCGATCCCCTCACTTCAAAATCATGATCTTTTCATTGTTATTCAAAGAGTTCTTTTCTCATTTGTATTTGCATTTATTATACTTGAACAAACTTATTGCCAACAATCTATTTTTAAACTTTCGAGGATTAAATATTTTAATTTTTTCGGAAAGATTTCTTATGGATTATATTGTTATCATGGTATAATGATAACAATAGTCTTAAAGTTTAGTGATTATTTTAGTAAATCCTTGTTTACAAGTATTTTCATATTTCCAACTTTAATTTTTTGTGGAACATTATTATTTTCACATTTAAGTTATAAGTTTTTTGAATCAAAAATTTTAAAACTTAAGACCAAATACACATTTAAGTTATCTAATTAAGTACATTTTACCTAGTCCATTTGTAAAAGCCTTATCACCATCTGATGAGCGATGCTCTATTGCTTGGTTATTTATTTTTGAAGTTACTCTGTATATATATATACCATTAGCCAAAGGGTCTCCAAAATCATCTTTCCCGTCCCAAAAATATTCTGTTATATTATTTCCAATTTTAATATCTTCAATTTCACTTAGATTAATTTGTTTAATGAGCCTGCCGCTTATATTTAGAATTTGAATATCTAATTTGTCTGGTATTTCAGCACCTGTTAAAGTAAAAACAAAATGAGTTTTTGATGAGAAGGGATTTGGATAATTATATATATTAGTAATCGAAGATTTAAGAATTACTTCAAACTGAATTTGATATGGTTGATCACCACTCGAATTTCCTGATTTATCTTGACCTTGAACCCGTAATTTATAAATCCCATCTTCCTTAAACTCTGGATCATATTCAATAGTAAATTTATTATCAGGTTCATTTATATACCATATTAAATTTGCCACTGGACCATTAAAAAAACTAATCCTTTCCCATATCAAAGAATTTGGCTTCATGATTTCAATTTGAAAATTTGAAGTGTCAATATCTTCATTCAAAATTAAAAAAGGATTTTCATCATCAAGTTCTATTACAATATGTGGAGTTGGGCTTATTATGTCATTGTTTAAAATATGAATCCCATCAAAAGTAACATCTAAGATTGGGTTAATATTATCTTTTGTAACTGAAATTTTAGTTTGAAGAATATTATTAAAATAAAATTGCTCTTCTTGATCTTGGGTTCCAGGGTTAGTTATGGGATTTGCTGTAAGCCATAGAAAATATTGATCATTTAAGAATTTACTAGAAATGGCAAAAGTATCAACAAATACTTCTCTTGCTCTTAGCCAATCTTGTCTTGGTTGTGAAATATTAATTAATCCATTATTATTTTCCAATCTAATATTCACAAGCAAACTGTCCATGTCAAATGGAGTTACATTTTCTATGCCAACACTTAAATAAATTGAATCTCCTTGTTGAACAATACTGGAATCTAAATACCAACTTTTTTTAGGGTTTAGCGCTAAATCTGGTAGGGGATCATATGTTATTTGCCATCTAGATATTTGAGCAGGAGTTAATAAAGAGTCGTCATATGTCTCCATTTCTAGCTGCAAAAATTTAAAATTACTATCAATAGAACGAATATTAATTACAGAATCAATTTTTGAAAAAATGGTGTCTATTAATACATTTTTTTGTGTAGAGGAACTAGACAATAATCCAAATACTCTCAGTCTTGTAGAATCTGCAGATGGAAATTCCAATGGATTTTGTCTCCAATAAATATTTTTCCAGTTTTGTGATGGCCCAATTAGTCCTGTTAATATTTTCCCGTTTTCTAATGAACTAGTAATGTTGGTATTTAGTTCAATAAGTTGAGATGGAACAAATCCTGGTGCAATAGTATCGGTTCTAACTTCAATAGCAGAACTAGGATCTCCTTTTTTACAAAAGAAAATAAATCCATCATCTACTGGGTTTGAACTATTAAATCCATTTGCCCCAAGCATTTGAAATGCTGAAAACAAGTCATTGGACCAGTTTGCATATAATGGACTATTATAAAGTAAACTTCCATTATAACTGTTGGGAATATAACTATAGGTCATTATGTAATATCCGTTGGGTATTTTATTAGATAATAAACTCGTTAAAGAATCTAGGTGAACGGGGTCACTACTATCAAAAATAAATATCCCATCTTCTCTATTTCTTCCCCAAAGAGTAGTATTCCCACAAATTGCTGGATCTCCATTAAATTGTCCAAAACAATGATTTGGATTTAATACTGTTGGAGGTGAAGTTGAATTGTCAATAAAAGGTGTTTTCCAATATTCTAAAGAATTAGGATCTATTACGCCAACTATTATAGCTGGAAATATATTTCCTCCATAACCAGCGACTTCACCATTTACTCCCCAATAAGTTCCTGACCATTCATTAGAAAGACCAACGTGCTGAACAAAATTTTTACAAATTATATTTTTGAATGTGGGAGAAAAATTGAACTTTCGATTTAAAGTATCGACTTTAATATTAAAAAAATCATTTTCTCTAAATTGGTCAAAATGAGCTTGACTCCAACCCCATTTATTTTTAATGTACTGAAACGAACTTGTTTTCCAGTCGACAACTGTGCTATCAGGCCTAACTCTCCAATAATACACAGAACTATCAATAAAAAATAATGAATCAATTAATCCAGAATTAATATTAATCCATTTACTAGGACTAGCTTCTATAACACCACCAATTGATACTATATTTTGAGATTTTGAAAATGGAGAACTAAAGTTAATTGTAGTATCAATTTGAAAATAGTAAGTATTTGAGGGTTGTAATGGATTAATGGTAGACACTCTAAGAGTATCATATGAATTACCAATAATACTTAAATTGTATGGCCATACAGGATTTATAGAATTAGATGAAATATTAATGGTGTAATTTATAGTATTATTAGCTATTTCATCATAAGCTTCCTCAATGTTTGAAATGGGTAAGTCTATTGAAATTTCAAAAATATTTTGCCCAATACTTTTAGGGCCATTAAAAATCGTAAATGTTACAGTATCTTCATTTAAAATACCAGGTATAAATTTTGAGTAAATTGTATCAGTTCCATCAGGGAGGTTTTGTTTTAGTTCAATAAATACAGAATCTCTGAAAGCTTGTCCTAAATTAAAGACTTTAAATTTTAATTCAAAAGTAGATGCTGAAAGATCTACAATACTTGGCTCGGTCCAAACACTTTGTTGGTCTAATACTAATTCCGGAAATGGATGAGAATTAACTTTAACCGCGGGATCTCCCTGCAAGGACATTCCATTATAATTACATTCAAATCTAGGACCAGAAATTATTGAACTCGAAATTTGATCCATTGAATCTATTGTCATAAGCATCTGTTGACCTATGGTTTTACCATAGCCATATTTGCCAATATTTTTATATAAATATTCAGTGTAGTTATTAATATAGGGTATAAAACCCTGTTTGATTGTGGATATAAATCCTATAGCTCCACTATTTAATGGCCGTATAAGTTGTTCAGAAAAACTACTAGTATCTGGATTATGTACATCCCCAGAGTAGCACCCTAGCCCAATTACTAAGGGATATTTACCTTGATTATTCCAGTTGCTAGGCTCGTCTATATTTTGACTAAATCCGTATCCTGAGCTAGAATGACCAAAAAATGTCATAATTGAAACGCCTTCTTCCAGGTACTCTTGAACATTTTGAAATTCTGTGAAATCAATTTGAGAAGTAAATGGATTCTTTCCAAAATTCTTAACATTACCACCAAATAAAGTATCCTTAATTGTATTTTCAAAATCTTTTAACCGATTTTTTATGTAAACCTGCTCAGAGGAATCACTTCCGCCAGCAAAATGAGCAATATTTTTTTGCCAAGCTTTATTTTCAATAGTATAACCGGAATTATTTCCCTGGACAGACTCTGCTTCAATGACCTTATTTAGGTAGTTTAAAACTGCAGAGTTATTATTGACGCTTAATCGTCCAATTGGAACAGAAAAACCTCTTTTATTGGATTCTAATCCTACTGCAAAATGATTATCTGAACTAGGATTTCCCCATGAAGGAACCAAGTTTTTTTTATATAAAGTAGAATCTTTTCTTGAACCAGTAGTTTGAGAATTAAATCTAATTGATTTCCCAATTAAAAAAAGATGAGATGGAAAACTAGGCCATTTATTCATTACGAAACTTAAAAATCTTTTAATAGCAAGAGGGTTTTTATAAATGCCGCCAGAAAATTGATGATATAATTCCTCAATATTTATAACTATTGTATCTAACTGATTAGATCTGTGAGCAGCATAAATTCTAGAAGATGAAAGGAGGCTTTTATGAGTAACAATAATGTAAGCACTATCAATTTGATATGAATTAAAGTCTTTAAAATAACCAGAATTAGATACAGAATTTATTTTATTAATATAAGTAACATTTGATTCTGATGATAAAAAGAAAATTATGGTATCACTTTGAGCAGAAGGAACAACAATCTCCCAATTGGAGCCGTTTGATATTATTGGAATAACTCTAGTTTTATTATCTAACATATAAATAAAAGGGGTGCCAGATGAGTTGATCAAATTGGATATTGTAAATCTTTGTTTTTGATTTAATAAATTTGGAATCCCAAAGTGTAATTCGTTGTAATTAGAAAAATCTGATGAATGTGGATAATTTAAGCTTATGGAGGCTATATTTTGATAATCAGTCCCCTGACCAATATTTGAAATTTCATGTTTAAAACTGGTAACATTAGATATGGTACTGCTACTTAAATTGTAATTAACATGTAAAGTTTGATAAAAACTATAAGAAGAATCAAAAATCGAATTGTTATTTATGGATAATTTAGTATTGTGACTGTAACCGCTAGGATTAAGACTTCCAAGATTAGAAGACATAAGATTTATCTTGCCGTATGAATTTGGACCACCGGTAAATGCATTTGGAGTATTTAACTGCTCAGTATTTGATCCTCCTTTTCCAATTCTAATTCCGGCCCAGCCCTCTCCAATATCATATTTAGGACTAGAAAGGCCTTGCCATTGATAGCCAGGCAAATACTCAGAATTAAATTTCAATATTTGGTTTTTCCAACAGTAGTTTACTAAACTATAACTATTGAAATTAGAGTCTGTCTCTAGAATAATTCTTTTGTTATTTGAAGTGGTATTCCATGAAAAATAATAATGGATAGTGTCGTTAAACAAACTATAAAAATCATCAGGCATAAAACGAGTAGAGTCATAGACTAATGAGTCTAGCCAACCATCATTTTTTTCAGCATAAAACTCGATATAGTCAGAGTTGTCTAAAAATCCATTGTTATTAGAATCTTTAATTAATAAAGAGACCTCTTTCTCTTTTCCAAATACTTGAAAATTATCATGAGGAATAGAACTTATATTTACACCAATATTTGTTAAATGATTATTTAGGGTATTAAAATCAATCCTGTGAACACCCGTTTTAACAATTTGAAAATTAAAATATTGTTGATTATAATTAATCCATTCATTTCCGAAATTCTGAGAATAGAAATTAAATTGAAGTAAGATCAAAATAAAAAAAGAAATAAACTGTTTAAAACACTTCAATTTATTTTGAATTTATATTAAATTTTAGAGAAAATATATTGCTGTATTCTGCAATAGAAACATCTCCAATGTCTGTTAGAGCATATTCAATTTCAATTCCTTTAATATTTATACCCAATCCCAGATTTGGTTGAATTGTGTATATAATTTTATTAGTTAAGTCAGGTGTTTTTTGAATATTCCCAACCCCAGCTCTTACAAAAACTATATTTTTAATACTAATTTCTGCACCAAAATGAGGGTCTATAGAAAATGGATTTCCAGAAATTAATACATTTCTTTTACCGTCTGTACTAATATCAGTATTAAGTTCAATTAAAAAATTAATATTGTTTTTCAAATGGAATTCTTTTGATACACCCAAAATTAGTTTTGGTAAAGTTAGTTCAATACCATTTTGAGGTAATTCATTACCAGTTGATATGAAAGTACTAATCATTTCATTTGATAATTGATATTTCCAAACATTAAATGTGGAGGTAATATCCTTTGCAACTAAAGCAAAAGACCAATCATTTTTACTATACGTAGAGGAAAGGTCAATTCCAAAACCCCATGCTGAGGCGAAATCGCCCGCTTTTCTATTAATTACTTTTGCAGATCCCCCGACAGATAAATATCTATTTAATTTTCTTGCATAACTACCAATAAATGCTAAATCAGCAGCACTAAAATAAGACACTCTATCGTAATTTACATTTCCTTGTGCATCAATTAGCTCAGATGTATTAGGAATATTATCAACTCCGAACCTAAGAAATGAAAATCCAAAACTACTTTTATAATCAATTCTTTTTGCTATGCTTCCAAAATCATATTTTGCAATTCCTGCAAAATATTCAGCATGCATTAAGCCAATTTGAATATCATTTTCATTTTTAATAAGATTTGCAGGATTTAAATAGGCTGACATTGCACTATTTGTTGAGCTTATAACCGAATTAGACATAGCTAAAGACCTAGCTCCAACTCCAATATTAAGAAATTCATTACTGTATTTAGGGGTATTTATCTGACTCGTTAAATTACTGCCTAAAATCAAGAATACAATTAGATATATATATTTCACAATTAAAATTAAAGATATTTATGTAATTAAAAATTAAATATTGACTAATAAATTAATTTAAGAACGAAGTTTACATTAATTTAGTTTGTATAAATGCAGAAATATATTCCAAATATACTCACTTCTTTGAATTTGTTATTGGGCTGGACATCAGTTTATTTTGCTTTTCAAGGAAATATTAATATTGCAATTATTTCGATTTTATTAGCATCTTTTTTTGATTATTTAGATGGCTTTGCGGCTAGAAAATTAAATGCTCAATCTGAACTTGGAGCTCAATTAGATTCTTTTGCAGACTTAATAACTTTTGGAATTGCTCCAGCTATAATCATCTACAATGTAACCTCAATCTCTATAATATTCAAAGATAATATTTATGATATTTTTTTATTTGTAATATTAGGTTTAGTCCCTTTATTTGGTGCAATTAGGCTGGCAAAATTTAATACTATTAAAGAAAAAAGTATTGTTTTTATTGGACTCCCAATTCCGGCTTTTGCACTAATTACAATTTCTTTAACTTGGATTTATATTAATTACAATTCTATAATTTCAAAAATCCCAAATCACGAAATTTGTCTTCTATCCTTAGTTATTTTATTTAGCTCACTCATGGTTAGTAATTTGAATTTTTTATCATTAAAATTTAACGATTATAAGTTTAAGAATAATAAGTTTGTTTTTATTTGGATTATACTGTCTATTATTTCTCTTTTTATTTTAATAATATTTGGAAATATCCTTCTCTTTATACCTATTGTTCTATTTTTGTACCTATTATTTTCTATAATTAATAATTTTGTTAGATGAAATTTAAAGCAAGTATTGATATTATGCCTTTAGAGGCACTTTTAGACCCTCAAGGAAAAGCTGTTAGTCAGAGTATGAATAACCTTGGGCTTACAGAAATTAACAACGTAAGAATTGGAAAGCATATAACTTTACATGTTGAGTCAAAGGATAGAAATTCAGCAGAAAAAGTGATTGAAGAGGCTTGCAAAAAACTTGCTTTGTAATCAAATTATGGAAAGTTTTAATTTTACCATAGATGAAATTTAATTTTTAAGAGCAAATTCCATTTTTTCTATAACCATTTCGGGTTTAATTTTCGTCATAGATTCTGAAGCTGACTTTATCTTACTTTTTTTGATTTTACCATAAATACTAAATGGTCTGCCAGGAAGTTGACTTTCTGTTAATTGAACAATATATTTTTCATTAAACAAAGGACCAAATCCTAAGTGTGGATGTGTTGGCCCCCAGATTGAAATCACTTTTGTACTAGTTAAGCTTGCTAAATGCATATTTGCACTATCCATAGTAATAAATAATTTACATGTATTAATTAATTCCATTTGGTGATATAGATTTAAATCATTTGAAATGACTGTACAGTTTTTAAAGTCCGAAATTATTTTTTTTGCCACAGTAATTTCTTTTTCTCCAAAAGCAAAAAGGATAAACTGATAATCTTTAAAATGCTTGAATATATTTACATAGTTTTTAACCTCCCACATCTTAGTTGGGTGAGCTGAAAATGGGGCAAGACCGATTATTTTATCTTTTACACTATTACTCTCTAAGGTTTTATCAATATCACTGAATTTAATTTTTTCAAAATCTTTTTTTATACAATCCAAATATCGTTCACTAGAATGTTTGAGTTTCTTTAACTCAATTTTATTATTTATAATTTTATTTTTTAAGCTCCTCTCTTTCAAAAAAACTCTATGGATTTTTGTTTTTGGATAAAGAATGAACCTAAGTATTTTTGAACGAATAACATCATGAAGGTCATAAACACCGTCAAAATGTAAATTATTAGAAACTTCTTTAATGGTTTTAGATATTTGAAAAACATTTTTCTGACGACTGTTAAAATCAATACCAATAAATTTTATCCTTTCATGAAAGTTAAAAATGGATTGATTATTTTTATTTGTAACAAGCCATACGTTTAGATTGGGATAAGTTTTTATCAATAGAGCAATAACTGGCTTTAGTAAAATTACATCGCCTAAAGCAGAAAACCGTATAAGTAATATGTTTTTAGTTGTTATTTTTTTGATAGAGCTCAGGATTTAAATTTGAATCGTTGTACATTTTCATCTGCCTGTAAACTTTCATTTTTTTAATTCCCTCTTTATATTCTTCTAAAAGTTCATCGAAGGAATTGCTTAAATCAATTCTTTGATTTTGGAGTACAACCATTTTTTTTTCACAATTTAAAATATGCTCTGCAGTAACATTTTTCCTTTCTACCTGTTCATTCATGTGATAAATCTTAAGATTTAGAATAGACAGTCGATCTACTACCCATCCAGGACTTTCAGTATTTATCTTACTATCTTTTTCACTAGTGTTCTTAAAAATAGAAAAATAGTAGTCATCAACTTTCTCAACAATATCAGTTCTGTTTTGGTTTGATTTATCTATTCTGTGTTTTAATTCTAAACCCTTGTTGGAATCTATATTTGGATTTCTTATCAGGTCTTCTAAATGCCATTGGACAGTATCTATCCAACATTTCTCAAATAACAGGTATTCTAGAGTGTCTAAATTATATGGATTTACATATGAACTATCCACATCGTTATTAATATGGTACTGATCTATAACACTTATAAATATTTTATTACAAAGTTCTGCTTTCATTTTAAATTAGGAAATAATGCGTTCTTAAGTTCTGTTGCGTCTTCTGCTTTTAGTTTTCCTGCTAAAACTAAGCTAAGTTGTTTCCTTCTTAAAGCAGAATCAAATCTTTGTTTATCAATTTGGGTTTCTGGGATCAATGAAGGGACACTTATTGGGTTTCTATTTTGGTCAATTGCTACAAAGTTATATATAGCTTCATTACATTTTCTTCTACTTCCGTCGCTGTTTTCAACAAACACATCAATAAAAACTTCCATAGATGAATTAAATGCCCGACTTACTTTAGCATGTAATGAAACAATTTCCCCTGCAAATATTGGTTCATCAAATGAAACATTATTTATAGAGGCGGTAACTACAACTCTTCCGCAATGCTTATGTGCAGAAATACTAGCTATCTCATCCATCCATTCAAGAAGCCTTCCCCCAAACAAAGTGTTTAGTGGATTAGTATCGTTTGGCAATACCATCTTAGTTTGAATCGCTAAGGATTCTGTTGCTTTTTTTTGAGAATTTTTTGTCATTGCATATAATTTCTTTCGTATCTAGCTTTATCTTCAGGGTTAGTTAGTACAGGTGGACAGTCACCTTTGCCTGGGGTTTTAAGCCAAATAAATCTAATTTTAAATATTAAAGGTCTGTATCTACTATTAAAAACTCCATAGCTTGATTTTCCTTGTTCCCATTTCTTTAAAGTTAAAAAAGGAGATTCAATAGTTGGAATTATAAAGAACTTTTTTTGAACTTTGAAACCATAACCAAACTTTATATGAAATGATAATATTAATCTTTCTGTGTTTTTAGGTTCTGGAGAACCTTTTTCAAATAACTTAAAATCTAAATTTGAACCAATACTAGACTGAATAAATTTTTTATTTGAAATTTGCCAGATATTATTGATATTAAAATTTGCACTCAAATATCTTTGTTTAAAAATAGATTTATTATTGATGCTATCAATTTCACTTCCCGATAGTTTTTTATAACTAAAACCATAATCCATGTAGTTAAATATATTACCTCCTTTTTCAAAGAGTTTATAAGCCCCTGCTTCAATAACGTAAGCCAATCTTCCCCTAGGAACAACATCTATATTGTCAACCAGTTTATTAATTTTATTTGGAAGCATATATGTAAGACCAGGGCTTAAGTAAAAACCCTCCATTGAATAGCTGCCATTAAAAGAGACTAATGGATTTTTTTTTCTTTCATACATTTGGGCATTACAAATAGTAAAAATGAGTAAAAATATTATCAATAAATATTTTTCCATATTCATTTTATCATTGATAATATTTTGAGCTCAATCTCTTTTGAATCCCATTTTTCTTCAATATTTGGAGAATCCATTATTTTACTCATAATATTTTCCTGAATTTTACCATTTTTATAAGCTTGGGAATACCTTATGTTGCTAAAAGATACTTGAGAATAAAGAGGAACCCATTTAGTTGGGTGTAGTTGATGAATTTTAGCTTCTATTTTTTTCTGCAGTAAAAATTTTTCATCTGCAACATGATCACGCATAACGTAATAATTATCTAATGAAAGGTCTTGAAGAGCATCACCATCTGGTTTTCTTATTTCTTGATATTCTTTAAATGTTTTTTCCCAGTTTTTATATTTATTGTAAAGTTCCCACATCACAAAACAATCTTCAAAACCAGCATTCATTCCTTGACCATAAAAAGGAACTGTAGAATGAGCAGAATCACCCATCAAAGCAAATTTCCCTACTGTCCAAGGGAAACATCTTGTAATTGACATTGATGACAAAGGGTTTTGATGCCAATTTTCAATTAAGTTAGGGATTAGCTCATAAAAATCTGGAAAAACTTTTTTTACAAAATCATCAATCTTAGCATCATTATCTAATTGATTAAATGCATATTTTTCATTCTCATAAGGCATAAACAGTGTACATGTAAAAGATCCATCTTCGTTGGGTAATGCAATAAGCATAAATCGTCCTCTAGGCCATATGTGTAAAGCATTTTTTTCTAGTTTATAATTGCCATTTTCATCAGCTGGAATTAACAACTCTTTATATCCATCCTCTATATAAAATTGGCTAAAATTAAATCTATCAACCTTCTGCATAGAATTATATCTCACTGCTGAAAATGCACCATCTGCTGCAAAAATCACGTCCGCTTTGTCTTCGAATACTTCTTGAGTAATTAGATTCTTCAGCGTAATATGACCTTTTTCTAAATCTGCATCCAGACATTGGTGCTGATAATGAATTTCTGTATTTCCTTTATCTTCAGCAAGGTTCATCATCATAGCGTTTAGATTCCCTCGAGGGACTGAATAAATAGCCTCATCTTCTTTTCCGTACGGCTGATAAGTCAACTTACCTTCCATGCTATGCATTACTCTTCCACTCATCGGGATCGCAATCTTTTCAATTTCTTTTTCAACACCAGCAGCTTTTAATGAATTCCATCCTCTTTCTGATAGCGCTAGATTTATTGATTTACCAGCGCTTATTTCAGCTTTTCTAATGTCTGATCTCCTTTCATAAATTACAACTTTGTAACCCGCCTTTTGCATATAAACAGCCCAAAGAGAACCAACTAAACCAGCTCCTACTATAATTACTTTCTTTTCCATCTTTTTCTATATTCAGATTTTTCAAATTTACTATTTTGATTCCTTTTATTAGATTTAAAAACTCTATTAGAAATCCTCCAAACTACAAGACCAAAAACAATAGTTGTTATTGCTAGTAAAGATATCTTTGATTCTGGGTTCATATTTATTTTACGTAATTATTCAATATTCTTCCTAGCTCAAAAACATCTTCAAAACTATTGTAAAATGGAACAGGAGCTACTCTAATTACATTGGGCTCTCTCCAGTCAACTACAACATGATTTCTTGAAAGTTCTTCAAATAAATCTCGGCCATATCCATGAGCAATAATTGAAAGTTGACACCCTCTTTCTTTTGGGTTTTTAGGAGTTATTATTTCTAAAAAAGATTTTTTATTATCATTTATGTAGTTTATAATAAACTCCAAATAATTGGTGAGTAAAATACTTTTTTCACGAAGTTTTTCTATTCCAACTTCTTCAAATAAATCTAGTGATGCTTTATGAGCAGCCATTGACAGTACAGGGGCATTAGATAGTTGCCAACTTTCGGCTGTAGGAATTGGAGAAAACTTATCTGGCATTTGGAATCTATCTTCCTTGTTATGACCCCACCAACCAGCTAATCTTAATATGTTTGGATTATCAACATGTTTTTCATTTATATATAATCCACTTACTCCACCCGGACCAGAATTTAAATATTTGTAAGAACACCATGCTGCAAAATCAACCTTCCATTCGTTAAGTTTTAGAGGGATATTTCCAACTCCATGTGCTAGGTCAAAACCAACAAAAGCCCCAACTTCATGACCAGCTTTTGTGATTGTTTTCATGTCAAAAACTTGTCCAGAATAATAATTTACCCCTCCAATCATTACTAATGCAAGTTCTGGTCCAATTTCTTTTATTTTAGAAACAATATCTTCATTTCTAATGGTTTGTTCACCTTCTCTTGGTTCCACTTCAACAATGCAGTCTTCAGGTTTTAGATTATGAATTTCAACTTGACTTTGAAGTGCATATTGATCGCTAGGAAATGCTTTTTTTTCACATAAAATTTTGAATCTAGTTTTGGTAGGTCTGTAGAAAGAGATTAGTAGAAGATGGAGATTCGTAGTTAAACTGTGTGTTACTACTACTTCTTTATTTTTTGCTCCAACAAGAGAATTTATTTTGTCATTAAAGATTTCATGATAATTAAGCCAGGGATTTTTAGAGTTTTCATGGCCTTCTACTCCCCATTTAGCCCAATCGTTCAGCTCATCTTGAATATATGATTGTACATTTTTTGGTTGTAATCCTAGTGAATTTCCTGTAAAGTATAAAGACTCTTTTCCAGAGAAATTAGGGATAAAAAAATGATCTCTGTAGGAACTTAATTCATCATTTTTATCAAGTTTTCTTGCACAGTTTAGAGAAAATTCCCAATTAGTCACGATATTCGACACATTAAATTATTTGATAACAAATATAACTGAATTAAATCTTAAGAAGGTAAAATGTTTAAACTGATAAATACCAGATCAAAAAAATTATTTGAACAAGCTAAGAAAGTTATTCCTGGAGGAGTTAATTCACCAGTAAGAGCATTTAAATCAGTAGGAGGGACCCCGATTTTTATAAATCATGCTTTAGGAGCTTATTTAATAGACGAAGACGAGAACAAATACATTGATTATATTTCTTCATGGGGACCTATGATTATAGGTCATGCACATCCAGAAATTATAAATGCTATAAATAACCAGTCTTTAAAAGGGACTTCCTATGGTATTCCAACCGAGCTTGAAAACAAAATGGCAGAGTTAGTAGTTTCTCTAGCTCCAAATGTTGATAAAGTTAGATTTGTTAATTCAGGAACTGAAGCTTGTATGAGTGCTGTGAGGTTAGCTAGAGGCTACACAAATAGAGATAAAATCATAAAGTTTTCCGGTTGTTATCACGGTCATTCTGATTCGTTTCTCATTCAAGCCGGAAGTGGTGCATCTACTTTGGGAGTTCCCAATAGTCCAGGTATTACAAAAGGAACTGCTTCTGATACGCTTTTAGCAAATTATAACGATATTTCCCAAGTTGAAAACATATTTAAAAATCATCAAGACGAAATCGCTGCTATTATTTTAGAACCCATTGCAGGTAATATGGGTTGTGTCTTACCAAAAAAAGATTTCATTCCTCAGTTAAGAAAATTATGCTCAAAGAATGGTGCGTTACTAATATTCGATGAAGTAATGACTGGATTTAGACTTGGACTAGGTGGAGCACAAGAAATTTTAGGTGTAGATGCAGACTTAATCACTTATGGTAAAGTAATAGGTGGAGGCTTACCTGTAGGAGCTTTTGGTGGAAAAAAAGAAATTATGGATTTTTTAGCTCCTGATGGACCTGTTTACCAAGCTGGAACCTTAAGTGGAAATCCTATTGCCATGGCAGCTGGTTATGCAATGTTAAATCACCTTAAATCAAATTCTGATATTTATGATTCATTAAATAAAAAAACAAAATATTTAAAAATGGGAATAGAGCAGGTTTTATTAAAGTCTAACATTCCATTTCAAATTAATAGCATAGGGTCAATGATTTCTGTTCACTTTACAGATGACCCAGTGATAGATTTTGAAACTGCAAAATACGGAGATAATATCCATTTTAAAAATTATTTCCACGGAATGCTTTCTAATGGTGTTTACCTTCCTCCAAGTGCTTATGAAAGTTATTTTTTAAACGATGCTATTTCTTATAAAGACATAGACTATACTATTTCTTCTCTTAGCAAAATTATTTCAAAAATATAACAACGTAAATATTTTAAGTTCTTAGGAATCTTTCTTTGTCATAAAAACATGATTGAGAAAGTAATTGGATGTGCTTTAGTGGGAATTGAAGGACAAAAGGTAGAAGTAGAAGTAAATATTTCTAGAGGAGCTAAATTTTTACTAGTTGGTTTACCCGACAATGCAGTTAAAGAATCGCATTATAGAATTGCAGCTGCCCTTAAAAATATCGGATATAAAATTCCAGTAAAAGAAATTATAATAAATCTTGCACCTGCTGACTTAAAAAAAGAAGGAAGTGCGTATGATTTACCAATAGCTTTAGGTATTCTTTGTGGTTCACAACAAATAAAACCCGGAATTTTCAATGATTATTTGGTTATGGGAGAATTGTCATTAGACGGTGTTTTAAGACCCGTAAAAGGGGTTTTATCTATGGCAATGAAAGCAAAAAAAATGGGATTAAAGGGGATAATTATCCCACAAAAAAATATTTTAGAAGCACAATTAGTTAAGGGGATTGATATAGTTGCTCCAAGAAACTTAAAAGAGTTGCTAAATCATTTTTTAGAAAAAAGAAAAATAAAAAATGAAATAAAAGCTTCATTAGTAACTGATGAAAATAGTCAAATTGATTTTTCAGATGTCATTGGTCAACAAGTTGCAAAAAGAGCAATGGAAATTGCAGCTGCTGGATTTCATAATATACTTTTAATTGGCCCTCCAGGATCTGGCAAGTCAATGTTGGCTAAAAGAATCACAACAATCCTTCCAAAATTAAGTGAACCACAAATGCTAGAAACCACAAAAATATATTCCTATTTGGGGAAATTCGCATTAAAAAACAAATTAATATTTAATCCTCCATTTCGAAGTCCTCATCATACTATTTCTGATGTTGCATTAGTTGGAGGAGGTTCTAATCCTAAGCCTGGAGAAATTTCTTTAGCTCATAATGGTGTGCTTTTTTTAGATGAATTGCCAGAATTTAAAAGAAGGGTATTGGAGGTTTTAAGGCAGCCTTTAGAAGATGGGCTTGTCACAATTTCAAGAGCCTCGGGGAGTGTTAATTTCCCATCTAAATTAATGTTAATTGCAGCTATGAATCCAACACCAAATGGAAATTATTTTGATGTGTTAAATTCTTCACAATCTTATCATAAAGTACAGCAGTATCTTTCTAAATTAAGTCAACCTTTATTAGATAGGATTGACTTGCAAATCGAAGTAGAATCTGTATCAATTGATAAATTAATAGGTTTTAAAAAGACAGAGGAAGACAGTAAAACTATAGCTAAAAGAGTTGAAATCGCAAGAAAAACACAGTATGATAGACAGTCAAAAACAAATTCAGAATTAAACAGCAGGGAAATAATAGAGTATTGTTCATTAAACTCTGAAACATTAATATTTTTAAAAAATGCTGCTAAAAGTTTAAATTTTTCAGCTAGAAGTTTTGACAGGGTAAAGAAAATATCAAGAACAATTTCAGATCTTAGTAATTCAAAGAATATTGAGCTTGAACATGTGGCAGAAGCAATCCAATATAGAAGCTTAGAAAGGTTGAAACAATTTATAAATTAATTATTAATGATCATATTTCTTGCTCTTTCATCTCTAACATTATAGGCATTATAAAGTGCAGGATAATAATCTTGCTCAATTTGATTTCTAATCTCTTTTTGTAGCTCATTAGATTTTTCAATTATTGAATTTTCATCAACTGTTGGTTGATTAATAACACTTTGAGATTTCACAATATAAATACCTTTTTTACCTTCAATAATTGGAGATATTTCATTTTGAGTTAGAGAGAAGATTTGAGCCATAACTTTAGGCTCTGCAATCTCTTGATTATTATTTCCAATATTTACATCACTGTACTTTATAAATTTAGATTCTATTTCCTTGTCAAGTATTTTTGAAATACTGTCTAGGCTATTTATGTTAAGTATTTCGTTCGAGTACTTACTAATATAATACTTTGCTTTTAAATTATTTTTCATTGCGGGAATCATTAATGAAACTATATTTTCAAAAGAATTATCGTAAGCTTTTACTTTTTCTTTTAAAACAGCCAAAACTAATTGATTGTTGGAAATGTACTCAGGCTCAAGTAACCCGCCAATGTCACTATTAAACGCCCACCTTGAAATATTTAAATTTCTATTAAGTTCGTTAGGGCCATAAAGACCGGCAGTTCTTCTATTTGGGTAAATGAGAGGAACATATCCCGATGATTTAACAACATATCCCAGTTCATCGGCAGCAATACTAAAATCGTTAGAGTCTGCTTTATAATAAAAGGCTAAAGCGGCAGAATCATAAAATTGATTTTGAGTAGCCTTACTAACTTGAATTGTTTCGTCAACTACAGCTATTTTCTTAAATGTTCCAATTTTCCGCCCTAAAACTTGAATAACATGGAAACCATAATTAGTTCTAACAACTCCAGAGCTACCAATTTTTTTATTAAAACTAAACTCTTCAAATTCTGGAACCATTTGACCTTTTGGAAACCATGAATAAACTCCTCCATTTGAAACAGAACCAGGATCATCAGAATATTTAGATACCAATGAACTAAATTTACTACTGTCACGTCTAATAGCATAAAGTATACTGTCTGCTAATTTCTTATTTTTAGTATCATTAATATCACCTTCTTTTGAATTTATTAAGATGTGCCTAACTTTTGATTGTTCTTCTTCTCCAGTTTCAAAAATCTTAACAATTTGGATTTTATCTCCACTTACAAATGGACCAATAATATCACCTTTATTAGCATTATTGATTTTACTATCAATAAAAGATGAGAACTTACCACCTTTATAAGGTTGATTACTATAATTCCCGCTAGGTCTTGGACCATATTGAGATGGAATCATTATAGGTGTTTCTGCATAATTTGCTACAAAAAGAGAATCATTTTTTGATGATTTAAAATCTTCTTTCAGCAATTCCATTCTTGAAGTATAATTAGCTTTGTCAGTATAAGAAGGATTAAATGTTATAACTGAATAATCGTAGGAAACTAAAGGCTGCTTTTGTAGCCAAATCTTCTCATTTGAATGTTCAGCGTAAAATTTCTTCTTTTCTTCTTGATTTAAATCAATTAATGAGTCGTCTAATTCATCGTAATTAATAAAAATGTACTCTATACTAGCGGTTATTTTCTCTTCATTTGTTAATCTTTTAGCTTCCTGAATAGTTCCTAAGACACCACTTTTTATCATAGAAGTATATTTACTAATTCTTCTTTCATTTTTTAAAGGATCCTCAATATTGTTTTTTAAATCTCTTTTTGATTCAGGATTATCGGGTAGATTTATTATTCTATTAGTTTTCCAAATATTAAAAGAATCTTTATTGTAGAGACCATTAGTGACAAACATTTTTTGTAAAGAAGAAGGCAGTGGATTTTCACCATTTAAAAGACCTTGATTCAACTCTTCTGCTGAAACATTAATACCAACCTTATTTAGTTCAAAATAATAAATTGTATCTGAAATCATCTGATTCCAAGTATTAACTTTAATTTGGTCTTCTTCATCACTCGTTAGACTTCCATTTCCACCAGAATTAAGGTTATTAATCCTCAGATTATTTCTAGTAATATTTTCTCTATTGAAATATTTCCAATCGTTGGCATCAATTTCAGAATTGTCAAATAATCCCAATGTTGAATTTCCATTACCCGAAAATTGTTGAAGTAAATCATTAACAGGAATAATAAATAGAAATAATCCTAATCCTACCATTGTCACTAAAAGTCCTGACTTTTCTCTTATTTTACCTATTATTGCCATATCAGTTTATTATTAAAGTTTGCGAATATACAATTGAATATGCATATATGAAAATAACTTTAAAATGTTAATTGTTTTTATATGTCTAACTATCATATTATTTTTACATAAATAAATGAAAAATCAAGTTAACACTGTAATTATTGGGTCTGGAATTTGTGGATTGAGTGCAGCACATTTTTTAGCTAAAAAAACAAGTGATTTTTTAGTTTTAGAAGCTACTAATACTCCTGGAGGAATTATTAAAACTAAAATTGAGAACAATTTCATATGTGAGAATGGCCCAAATACAGTGCTATTAAATAATGATGCAATTGAAGAAATAATTAGAGATTGTGGGTTATGGGATTCACTACAGTTCCCAAAAGAGTCAAGTAATAAAAATCGTTTTGTTTTACATAAAAATAAATTAACTAAAATTCCAATTACACCTTTGAAATTTATTTTTAGTAGATTATTTTCTTTTAGTTCTAAAATTAGAATTTTAAAAGAGTTTTTAGTGAAGCCTCATAATGAAAACACCTCAGTTTATGAGTTTATAAAAAAAAGATTTGGAGAAGATTTTCATAATAAATTAATAGAACCTTTTATTACTGGAATATATGCTGGCAACACAAAGAAAATGAGTGCAAAACATACTCTAAAAATGTTGTGGAGACTAGAACAAGATCATGGAAGTATTATTAAAGGAATTTTTAAGTCCAAGCGAGATCAAAAAGGAAAATTAACTCATTTAATTTCCCCAATGGACTTTCAAGTTTAATTTCAAAAATAGCAAGCTCAATTGATGACAAATTAATATTTAACTTCAATGTAAATTCCATTCTAAAAACAGAAAATGGATATGAAATTATTAGTGGTTCGAATAAAATTTTCTGTAAAGAAATTATTTGCACAGTACCAGCTTATGCACTTAAAACTTTTGTTGATGACAAAGATTTAGCTACTCAACTAGATAAAATAATTTACAGTCCTGTAGACGTTTTTCATTTTGGGTTTTATAAAAAAAACATTAAAAATAATAAGCAAGGTTTTGGAGTTTTAACAAAACCTTCAGATGGGAAAAGTTACCTTGGAGTCCTTTTTAATAGTAGAATTTTCGATTATGTTTCTCCAAAAGATAAAGAACTTTTTACCGTATTAGTGGGGGGTGAAAGACAAAAGCATTTGTGTGAAATTCTACCTAATAAATTACAGCAAATAATTTTAGACGAGTTAGAAGAACTGATTGATCATAAGGGAGAAACTGTCCTTAAAAGTCATTACAGGTGGTTGAAAGGAATTCCTCAGTTTAATCTAGATCATAATAATTTACTGAATGCAATTCAAGAATTTGAAAAAAATAATTCTAAATTTCATTTAATCGGAAATTACTTTAATGGAGTTTCGGTAAGTGATTGTATTAAAAAGGCTAAAGATCTTGTAAAGGATATAAATTAAAAATTGGTCTAATATTTTCTAGTTTATTGTAGAATCAGAGTTAATTCTGAACAATATTCCTTTAGTTATCAACATCGTTAATTTTTATGACAATTATTTCCATTTAGTTAATAATTTTAAATCAATTAATTTATTAAAAAAAACTGTGGAAAATATACGCAAAATTAAAAGTGCTTTAATTTCTGTTTTTTCAAAAGATGGATTGGATGAGCTAGTTGAAATTTTAGATTCAAGAGGGGTTAAAATATATTCTACTGGTGGAACTCAAAAATACATTGAAAATTTAGGAATTTCAATTACACCTGTAGAGGAATTAACAGAATATCCATCGATTCTTGGAGGAAGAGTTAAAACTCTACATCCAAAAGTATTTGGTGGTATTTTAAGTAGAAGGGCTAATAATGAAGATAATGCACAGTTAAGTGAATATAAAATACCGGAAATAGATCTAGTGGTGGTTGATTTATATCCATTTGAAAAAACAGTTGCATCTGGATCTAGTGAGCAGGAAATAATTGAAAAAATTGATATTGGAGGAATATCTCTTATTAGAGCAGCGGCTAAAAACTTTAATGATGTTACAGTCTTGTCTAAAAAAGAGCATTACAAAGAATTAGTTAATATTATTTCTAGTAAAAATGATGCTACTACCAACATTAATGAAAGAAAATATTTTGCAACCCAATCTTTTTCTGTTTCAAGTAATTATGATTCTGCAATTCATTCCTATTTTAATAAATCAGAAATCACCCCTTTGCGATATGGTGAAAATCCTCATCAAAAAGGCTGGTTTTCTGGAAATTTAAAAGATGTTTTTAATCAACTTCACGGAAAGCAAATATCTTATAATAACTTATTAGATATAGATGCGGCAATAATGTTAATGGAAGATTTTACTGATTCACTTCCGACATTTGCAATTTTAAAACATAATAATGCGTGTGGATTTGCTACTAGAAAAACATTATCTGATGCTTATTCTTCTGCCTTGCAGGCAGATCCTGTATCTGCCTTTGGAGGTGTATTAATTACTAATACTGAAATTGATCTAGAAACAGCAACTCAAATTAATAATCTATTTTGTGAAGTAGTGATTGCGCCATCATTTAATCAAGAAGCTTTACAGCTATTAAAAAGTAAAAAAAATAGAATAATATTAAAGAAAAATAATGTAGTTTTTCCAGACGAAATTGTAAGATCTTGTCTAAATGGAAAGCTTTTACAACAAAGAGATAAGTCTGTAGAAAACATTAATTCATTTATTTTGAAAACACTTCAAGAGCCAACTTCTTCTCAAATGGATGACCTTTACTTCGCCAATAAACTCGTAAAGCATACAAAGTCCAATACTATCGTCCTTGTAAAGAATCAACAATTACTAGCTAGTGGAACTGGACAAACTTCAAGAGTAGATGCTTTAAACCAAGCAATTCACAAAGCTAAAAACTTTAAATTTGATTTAAATGATGCAGTTATGGCTTCCGACGCTTTTTTCCCATTTCCAGATTGTGTTGAAATTGCAGGTAATGAAGGAATTAATGCAGTAATCCAGCCTGGAGGATCTGTTAAAGATGATTTATCTATAGAATATTGTAATAAAAATAAAATTGGAATGGTATTTACCGGAATTAGACATTTTAAACACTAAATTTACAATAATGGGATTATTCAATTTGTTTACACAGGAAGTTGCTATCGATTTAGGAACTGCAAATACTTTAATTATAAATAATGATAAAGTTGTTGTAGATGAGCCCTCTATTGTAGCTATAGATCGCACTACTGGAAAAGTAATTGCTATTGGTAAAAAAGCCCAACAAATGCATGGGAAAACCCATGAAAACATTAAAACTATTCGACCTTTAAAAGATGGTGTTATCGCTGATTTTCAAGCTGCTGAACACATGATAAGAGGAATGATTAAAATGATGAAGGGCGGAAGTAGGTATATTCAACCAACTATGAGAATGGTTATTTGCATCCCCTCTGGGATTACAGAAGTTGAAAAAAGAGCTGTTCAAGATTCTGCAGAACATGCGGGTGGAAAAGAAGTTTATCTAATTCATGAGCCTATGGCAGCAGCTATTGGTATTGGAGTTGATGTAGAAGAGCCAATGGGGAATATGATTATCGATATTGGAGGAGGAACTTCAGAAATTGCAGTTATCGCTTTAGGAGGTATTGTTTGTGACAAATCTATAAGAGTTGCTGGAGATGACTTTACTAGTGATATTGAAGAATATATGAGAAGACAGCACAATATTTTGATTGGAGAAAGAACAGCTGAGCAAATTAAAATTGAGGTTGGAGCTGCAATTGATAATCTGGAAAACCCTCCAAACGATTATGCTGTAAGGGGAAGAGATTTGATGACTGGAATTCCAAAAGAAATTCATGTTTCATATAAAGAAATAGCACATTCGTTAGATAAATCAATTTCTAAAATTGAAGAAGCTATTTTAAGTGCACTCGAGATGACTCCACCTGAACTTTCTGCTGACATCTATAAAACTGGAATTTATTTAGCTGGTGGCGGTTCGATGTTAAGAGGTTTAGATAAAAGAATATCAATTAAAACAAAACTTCCTGTACATATTGCAGAAGACCCTCTTAGAGCAGTAGCAAGAGGAACAGGTATAGCTTTAAAAAACATTGACAACTATCAATTTTTAATAAAAGCATAGAAAAGAAATATTATTAAATGAAAAATATAATTTTCCTTATTCAGAAATACAGGAATTTTCTTTTTTTTCTGTCTCTTGAATTTATTTCTTTGTTCTTATTATTTAGTTCTCGTAATTCCTATCATCATTATAATTATTTAACATCAAGTAATAGTATTTCTGCAAGCCTTTATAGTGCTCAGAATAATATGACTTCTTACTTTTTATTAAAGGAAACAAACGATATTTTGATGAAAGAAAATGCTGATTTAAAAAATCAAGTATATAATAAAGACATTATTGTAGGAAGAAAATACTTAAAATTTGAAGATACTATTTATAAAAAAAATTTTCTTTTTAAAGAAGTTAAGGTTATCAATTCAAAGTTTAAATATTATGAAAACTACTTAATTATAAATTCCGGCTCTAATAGCGGGATAAAAGAAAAAATGGGTTTAATTGGATCAAAAGGTGTTTTAGGTGTTGTGAAAAACGTTTCAAAAAATTTCTCTACTATAAGACCCTTAATTAATCCAAATTTCGGATTGAAGGTTCTTCATAAAAAAACTAATAGTTGGGGGGATTTATTTTGGATTCCAGAAGAAAATAATTTCAGAAATATCTTTGTTAAGAATATTCCCATTTACACAGATGTTAGCGAAAAAGACTATTTTATTACATCTGGTGCAGAAGGAATATTTCCCTCTGGTATTACAATAGGGAAAGTATTAACAATTAAAAAAAATATTGAAGACCAAACGTTAGACATTAAACTCGAAATTGAAGAAGATTTTTCCAATTCCAAAATTGGCTTTATTGTAATGAACAATATAAAAGAAGAATTGAATCAACATTTACAAATAAAATGATTTTTGAACTAAAAAATATATTATGGTTTTTTGGACTAATCATTATACAAATCTTTTTTATTGACGCCTTAGATTTCGGGACATATTCTTCTTTTTTCTCACCAATTATAATTTCATTTTTTATATTAAAAATGAAATTAGACACCACTATTCTAAGACTTTTAGTCTATGCATTTGTTTTAGGCTTCATAACAGATATTTTTAGAAATACTCTTGGTCTAAATACTTCAATTTTACTATTAGTAGCTTTTTTAAAGCCAACCTTTTTGTTTTCTATTTCTTCAAATGAGGACATAGAAAAAGATGTGGAACTTACTATTTTTACTATTGGTATTACAAGATTTTTATTATTTTTTGGTATTTCAATTTTTATATATCATTTGCTTTTCTTCTTGCTGGAACAATTTTCATTTTATAATTTCTCAGCCTTGTTTTTAAGGGCTCTTATTAATACCATTTCGGGTTTAATATTTCTAGTATTTCTTCAATATGTTTTGATCTTTAAAAGATAATGGATCCTTTTAAAAATAGACAATGGGTAATTATATTAATAATTATTTCTGTGGGAATTATTTTTTCTTTAAGACTATTTTATATTCAGGTTATAAATCATGACTGGTCTAAAAGAGCAAGTCAAATCAGCTCAAAATCCGAGAATATTCAACCTCCTCGTGGATTTATATATGATAGAAATAATAAGTTATTAGTTGGGGCAGAGACAGTTTATGATATTTATATTCTTCCAATATCCATTCGGGAAAATGATACATTAAAAATATGTGAACTTTTTAATTTTAGTAAATCTGACTTATATGAGATTTTAGATAACTCCTCTAATGGATTTAATGTCCCTTATAAACCATCTGTGTTTATAAAGTCAATGACACAATTTGAACATGCTAAAATTTCGCCATATTTGGGACAAATTCCTGCTATTTTTGCAAAGTCAAAAATTGATCGAGGTTATCCACACTCTATTGCTTCTCATTTATTGGGTTATATAAGAAGAATTGATGATGCTCAATTTAAAAAAACCCAGGCTTCAAAAGATTTTTTTTATACAAAAAATGATTTTATTGGAATTACTGGTTTAGAAAAACAATACGAATTATTGCTTAGGGGAAAAAGGGGGAATATTAATTACTTAAAGGATTATGCAGGAAACAATTTAGAAACAATTAATAAAACCCCACCTGAACCTGGTTACAGTCTAAAAACTACAATTGATATAGAATTACAGGTTTTAGGTGAAAAGTTAATGTCTAATAAAATTGGTTCTATTGTTGCTATTGAACCATCTTCAGGAGAAGTTTTAGCTATGATTTCCGCACCAAATTATGATCCCTCTTTATTGACTGGCAAGTTTTTTTCTAAGCAATTTAAGATTCTAAAACAAAATGACAGTTTAAAACCATTAATTAATAGACCAGTTTATAACGATAAATATAGACCTGGATCTATCTTTAAATTAGTACAGGCTTTAATAGCATTGGATGATGAAGTAATAACTCCAAATACAAGATTTACTTGCAATAAAAACATAATTGGTTGTCATAATCATGAACCACCTTCTAACCTTGTTAAAGCGATAAAGAACAGCTGTAATCCATATTTCTTCCAAGTATATAAGCGATTAATAATAAAGGATAATTCTAAAAATACTTTTCAATCAAGTAGAGAGGGACTAAGAACCTGGGAGAAAAATATAAAAACATTTGGGTTTGGAAATACATTAGGAATTGATTTGCCGGAAGAAAAAAGTGGTTTTATCCCTAACGTTGAGTTTTACGATAAATGGTATGGAAAAAAAAGATGGGCTTTTAGCACAATATATTCTAATAGTATTGGCGAAGGAGAGATTGGTGTTTCTCCAATTCAAATGGCAAACTTAGCTGCTATAATAGCAAATCGAGGATTTTATTACACTCCTCATGTAATAAAAGATATTAAAGACAATAATATTCTAAAACCATTCCAGGAAAAGCACAATACTTGTGTAGACGAAAAGTATTTTGATGTAATAGTTAGTGCAATGAATGAGGTTGTAAATAATGGGACTGGTAAAAAAGCTAAAATTGACAGTATTGAGGTTTGTGGAAAAACAGGAACCGTTGAAAATAAAACTTTTAACGATCATTCAGTTTTTATTTCATTTGCCCCTATGAATAATCCAGCAATTGCAATTGCTGTTTATGTTGAATATGGAACTTGGGGCAGTAAATGGGCAGCACCTATTGCTAGTTTAATGATGGAGAGATATATAAAAGGTTCACTTTCTGAAAAGTCCATTAAGAAAGCCAATAAAATTAGTGAAGCGGTGATATTAAATCAAAATACTCAGTTTTAATATGAGTTATAGAAATCTATCAATTTGGAAAAACATTGACAAGCCTCTTCTTGTAATGTATTTTTTACTAACTGTTATAGGATACCTTATTATGTATTCGAGCACATATAAAGGATTAAATATTGAAGATATTTTTTGGGTTTCTAACTACGGGAAACAACTCACTTGGATAATTATAACTTTTTTTCTTGGTTTTTTTATTCTACTATTAGACGGGAGTTTTATTAAAAACACAGCCTATTTCACCTATGGTATCGTTTTATTACTGCTTATAATAGTTTTGTTTATGCCTCCAATTAAAGGTGCTAGATCATGGTTTTATTTTAATAGTTTTTCAATCCAACCCTCAGAATTTATAAAGCTTACATTAAGTCTAGCTTTAGCAAAACTATTAAGTGATGTTGGTTCAAAATTCCAAGATTTTAAAACAAAATTAAAAGCATTTTTACTAATAATAATTCCAGCACTATTAATTTCTATTCAACCTGATCCTGGAACAATGTTAGTTTTTACATGCTTTGTTTTTGTTTTATACAGAGAAGGACTTTCTGGAAACTTCCTACTAATAGGGTTTTTCACAGTATTGATAGCTGTTGTCGGAATTTTTTTAAAAGCATCAAACTCAGTTTTTTTTATAGGTGAAACTTCTATATCTGGAAATGTTTTTTTTGGAATTATATTGTTTGTTGGATTTTTATTTTCTTTTTTAATTATAAGATATTTTGTTTTACCAAGATATAGAAAACAAAAAATTAAAAGGTTAATTATTATTAGTGTTTTAGGATTGTCAATTTCTGGTGGAATTAATTATGTCTATGATTCAGTATTTAGCGAAAGACATAGGACTCGGTTTCAAATAATGTTTGGAATAAAGGAAGATAGAAAAGGTGCAGGATACAATATATATCAAGCACTTTCTGCAGTTGGTTCTGGTGAAAGTTTTGGCAAAGGTTATTTAAAAGGAACACTAAGCAATGATAAGTACAAACACGTTCCAGAACAAAATACTGATTTTATTTTTTGTGTTTTAGCAGAGGAATGGGGCTTTTTTGGCTCTATTTTATTCATTTCTTTGTATTTGTCTTCTTTAATTAGAATAATTATGATTGCGGAAAGACAAAGGAGTAAGTTCACAAGGATTTACGGTTATTGTGTTTCAGCAATTTTGTTTTTTCATTTTATGATTAACATTGCTATGGTTATTGGTCTTGCTCCAGTAATTGGAATCCCACTTCCTTTTTTTAGTAAAGGAGGGTCTGCTATTCTTTCATTTGGTTTAATGATTTTTATTTTGTTAAGATTGGATTCAGAGAGAAAAGTTGTTTTAAGATAATTAATTCATGCTGAAAAAATTCAAAAATGATTTGTATAAAAGCTGAAATTCCTAATGAATGATGTTCTATTGATGATTAACTTAAAGCAATATATCATACTGTCAATATGTCAAAAGCTGAAAGGGAAAAATACTACCTTAAAAATTATTTAAATTGAAAATGTTATTTTCCTAATAACCAGCTTGAAGATTGTATTTTATCACCTAATCCATCAATTAGAATTACTCCTAATTCCTCGCATACTGGCTTTTCTGGTATTGTTTGATTGTTTTGATCCCCGCCATTGGCGAATGATATATCATAATCTTTCCCAAACTCAGAAGCAATTTTTCTTATCGTTTCACATACGGTTCTATCCTTGTCAATAGAAAGAATTGCTTTGTCTACACCTTTTATATGGTCTACTATAATCATTCTTTCAGATTCATCTTGAAATTCTTTACTTCCTTTAAGTTTTCTTTGTAAATCAGAATTAACAATAACAAAAAGTTCATCAGCAATTTCTTTTGCATGTTTGAAATACTCTAGATGACCTTTATGTATAGGGTTGAAATACCCACTTACAACAATTGCTTTTTTTTTCATATTAGAATAGTTAAGTTAATGGTACATTTTATAAATATCTAGACTATCTTCAGATTCATGTTCAATAGAAATAGAAAACTCTGGACAGTCACATTTTTTATTTTTCTTTAATATTTTACAACTTAAAAAGTTATTTAACAAAAATAAAGCTATAAGATATTTTATAATTTTTTTCATTCTTAAAGAATTGTTTCAAAATTAACGATTGCATTTATGTATTCACTATTATTATTGTTTATTTTAGTTATTGTATACTATGATTAGAAGTTTAGGTAAATATGTATTAATGTTATATCACATTTTTTTCAGGCCAGAAAAATTTAGTGTTTACTGGAGAAGATTTCTCGACGAAGTCATTCAATTGGGAGTTAAATCTTTGTTTATTGTTACCCTAATGTCTGCTTTCATGGGAGCTGTCCTAGTAATTCAAACTGCTACAGCAATTGAATCAGCCTGGATTCCAGATTATACAGTTGGGTTCACAGTAAAACAATCTATGTTATTAGAGTTTTGCCCAACAATAATTTCACTAATATTAGCTGGAAAAGTAGGTTCAAATATTGCTTCCGAATTAGGAACTATGAGAGTTACTGAACAAATTGATGCATTAGAAGTAATGGGAGTAAATTCTATTGGCTACTTAATTGGTCCAAAAATAATAGCAGCCCTTTTTATTTTTCCAATTGTAATTATGTATAGTATGTTTTTTGGTTTTTTTGGAGGAGGATTAGTTTGTTATTTTACAGAAATAATTTCTGTCAAACAATATCTTCTAGGAATTAGAACATTCTCTGGGGATAATTATGAATTTATTAAATACGCTCTTACTAAGACAATTGTTTTTGCTTTTATAATTACCAGTATTTCTAGTTATTTCGGGTATTATTTAAAAGGGGGTGCTTTAGAAGTTGGAAAAGCAAGTACAAACGCTGTAGTTTACAGTAGTGTTTTCATTCTTTTTGCTAACTATATATTAACCCAATTAATCCTAATTTGATCAAGGTTAACAACATATCAAAGTCATTTTTAGGAGTAGAAGTTTTAAAAGATATTTCTTTCACTTTTGAAAAAGGAAAAACTAATTTAATTATAGGTAAAAGTGGTTCAGGTAAGTCCGTACTAACTAAATGTATTGTAGGTTTATTTGAACCTGACAATGGTGAGGTTTACTATGACGATAGAAAATTCTCGGTATTAAAGCCAAAAGAAAAAAAAGAAGTAAGAAAAGAAATTGGAATGTTATTTCAAGGTAGTGCTCTTTTTGATTCATTAACCGTAGAAGAAAATGTTGCTTTTCCTTTAAGAATGTTTACTAGTATGTCAGAGTCAGAAATACTTGAAAGAGTAAATTTTTGTTTAAATAGAGTAAATATTTTAAATAATAATTCTCTTTATCCCTCTGAATTAAGTGGAGGTATGCAGAAGAGAGTTGCTATTGCAAGAGCAATTTCTTTAAGGCCCAAATATTTATTTTGTGATGAGCCCAATTCTGGTTTGGATCCAGTTACTGCTATAGTTATAGATGAACTAATACAAGAAATTACAGTTGAATATCAAATGACTACTATTGTTATTACTCACGATATGAATTCAGTTTTAGAAATTGGAGAAAATATTCTTTTTATAGATAATGGCACAAAAAATGGGAAGGTAATAAGGAACAAATTTTAGATGTTAAGGTAAAAGAATTACATGATTTTGTATATGTATCTAAGTTCCTGAAAAAAATGAAAAAGTAGTCAAAAAAAAAGGCCTCATAAGAGACCTTTTGAATTTTAATAGGTTAAATAATTATCTCTTAATCATTTTAAGACTTTCAACTTTACCATTATTATCTGTAATTTTAATAATATAATTTCCTGATTTTAAATCACTAACATCTAAAGTAGTATTGTTCGATGTTCTTGAATTTACTATTTTAACTATTCTTCCAGTTAAATCATGAATTTCAATATTATAGTAATTTGAGTTACCCAATGATAATATATTGATTTCTGAATTTGCAGGATTTGGAAATAGCTTGTAACTACCTTCCATCAAATTTTCGTTTGTATTAACAAATGAATAGTTTCCAACTTTTAGTCCTATAGATGGCGCATCTGCAGAACTCCATCCAGTATACCAAGTTCCTGGTGTTCCGTTAAAAGGAGGAATACCATCAATATTTAACCTTCCAGGACCAAAATCTGGATTATACACTGAATTGCTCCCATAATCCAAGTAATTATCATATCCAAAAGCAATATCTAGTGCTGTACCACCTTGATATTCTATACATACCAAATACCTTTGAAATTTTTCCAATTTAATAGGTTCAGGGTTATTATCATCATCTACAAACTCGTGATATACACTTTTCTCTTTTAAACTGTCGTCTGCAAAGAAATAGTCATTAATCAAAACGGGGTTTAATTGATTTAACGTAAAATCCCCCCAGCCAGTTGATTGGATGTCATTCCATTCATAAATAGCAACTTGAAAAATACTCTGCAGAAAGAGGAGTGCTATCAGATGATACTGAGAAATAAACACCTTCAGCTCCTGTACCTACTGGTAAATTTTCTTCATATAAATGCATGCAAGAACTCATTGCTAATGTATAGTTACTAGGGTAAAAATTAGAAATTATATCGCCGGTACTTTGATCGGTTCTTGCTCTAGACAATACATCATTAGTAACAGAAAAAGAGGAAGTAACAATATTATCAGAACTGTCTTGATCTGTCTCATTTTGAATAGACAAATTGTAGTTTATTGTATATTCTCCAGTTGCCAGACTAGTTTCTCTGTAGGGTATGTATGTATAGTCTGTATCTTGTGCTGCGGGAAGTAAACCATAAGTAATTGTGGTGTCATAAGAATACCCACTTGGCCCAGTAATAGTTTGATTTAAAACCGGAATATTATCATCAGATCCAAAATTAGTTATCGTTAACCCAAGATCAAAATTATTTAAACCATTTTGAACAAATGATGTTGGTACAGAACCATATTTAGAAATATTTGAAACATCTTTTGATGATCCTAGGTCATTTACGCTAGATCCAGTTTTGTTTCCAATGAAAACTTCAACGGGTCCGTTAGCCATTTCACTTAAAAGTAGTTGCCCGTCTGTAGTAGAAATCATAACAACAGGAATATTAATAAATAGTCCTGAATCTCCACCAGCCATTCCAACAGGAGCTCCAGAGTGATTTATTATTACAATAGCAACAGCGCCATTATTTTCTGCTAAAGCAGCTTTTAATCCAAATTGGCAAGTCCCTCTCCAAACAACAGCAATTTTACCAGCTAAAGATGGTTGTGAATGTGCACCTCCATTAGCATCAAAACATCCTTCGTTGGCTAATGGATGAGGTATTGTGTAAGCAGGATTATTTCCTGTCCAGCTATTGTCAACGACAAGCTCTAACGTATCCTGAACAAATGTATTTTGTAAATTAAAGTCTGGAATTGTTGTAGACCACGACCCAGTAGGTTCAGCCCATTCAAAAACAAAACTGTTTCCACTTATTGAAGAAGGCGAAACTCCTTTGAAAACAACTTGAGAATTTGCTCCAATTGTTGTAAATAATGTTATTATTAGTAGTATTTTTTTCATCTAAAAAGTTTAAAATTTATTTATAGTCATAAATGTATGAAATTTATTTTTTAATTAAAAGTTTAAAAATCATTCATAAAAAAAGGGGATTTAAATCCCCTTTTAAATAGCAATTAAATTCTTATTTTACTGAAGAAAAATTTTCTGAGTAAAAATCCCTTTTTTATTTTTAATGTCTACAACATATACACCTTTTGCATAATTATTCAAGTTTATAATAGTATTGGAACTAAAAACTTTAGATATAACTATTTTTCCAGTAATGTCTTTTACTGTTAAGTCACTTAATTCATTAGAACTAGCTGCTATGTTAAATTCACCATTACTTGGGTTTGGATAAATAGAAATAGTATTATTATTTTCTATAATGCCAGTTGTATTAGGAACAGTATTATCACCTAAATTTAATCTTATAGCAAATGCAACCCCATTAGAATAATATCCAACATTATCAGGATCATTAGGATACCATATAGCACTTGAAAACCCTGGCTGTCCTATAGTTTCGTCGTCAATTATTCCAATATTATTAGTTCCGCCACCACTGGTTAGTTCTAAACCAAAGTAATAATTTCCAGGTGTAATTGCTAAACTTTCAAATAATTGACCATTTGAGCTAACATTACCTACTGGAATTTCTATATATCCGTTTGCAACATCTTGAGTTGTAACAGTGTATAAGTCTGAAATAAAAATCGAGTTATTACCAAACAATCCATTAGTAAAACTTAATGAATCTATAATAAATAACATAACCTCTGAATTAGCTACAGTAGTAGTAGTAATAAGAGCTCTTACGGAATTTATAGTATCATTATTTATAAAAGGATACATTGTTGCACAAATTAAGCCATCTTCAACATCTGTAAAAGAATTACTTCCTAACGAACCAAGTATTTCAGTACCTGCTGGATGGTTGCCAATTCCGTCTAAAGAAAAAATATCAGTTGTGATTTCAAAGTTTCTATCAAGTGAATTATTCAATGCATTTACTCCATTAATTGTATCATTATCAGATGTAACTGTAAATGTTCCATTGTAAACTCCAAGCTGCAGGGATAATATTTCATCACTTTCTAAAACAACAGTGGAATCATTTTCAATTAGGGAAATTGAGGAATTAGAACTAAAATTAGAAGGGCCTACAAAGTTAGCAACTAAAGACACATTGGTCTGATCAAGAATACCAAAATTAAAAACGGAAGCACCAATTGTATAATTACTTGGAAGTTGAGATAAAGGAGTTCTTCCATACTCAACCCCATCACCATTGGTTTCATAGATGTAAGAAGATAAATTTCGTATATCATTATCAGGAGTTTCTATAATTTTCATATCATCCACAAACCATGCATAGCCCCAAGTTCCAGTCCAATGAAATCGGACATATATATCGGATAACTGTACTGTAGTTAAGCCTACTAAAGCTGAGGAAATATTAACCTGAATTAATTCAGGGTTAGTTGTTTCGTCTCCTGTTCCAAATCCAGGGAATGCTTCAAAAACATTACTTATTGTAGAAATATCAGTTGTTGGGTCAAGATCTGGCCATACAACATTTCCAGTTCCATCCCCAATGCCAATAACAATAAAAGGTTTTTCGCTGTTATAACTTCTATAATTTGTTTCAAATTCTACCACAACATTTGGGTATCCATTTAAATTAACAGGACTTGCCATAGTAATCCAAGAATCCTCAACTTCTGATCCTCCATTAGCACCTCCATAAGCATCAGAATCAATAAGTGCATAACCATCGCTAGCAGTGGTTGAAACAATATCTTGAATAGGATACGAACCAGTACAAGACAATCCAGCACCAATTTGCCAATCTAGGTTACATGCAGATGCATCGTGTCCTATAACCCAATCTCCAGCTGAAGAAAAAGTATTTGAGTACAATATACTTTTTTGAAGTGTTCTTATTAATGGTTTGGAGGGTGAATTTAGATATTCAAAATTTTTAAGTTCATTTAATGTTTTTGCACTTTGCGAACTAATAATAAAATTGGAGGTAAGACAAAAAAGTAATAAGTAAATTTTTTTCATTTTAATAATTTGATGGTTTTATAAATTTGAATTCTGCATACTATAATTAATGCATAACGCTATTACATTACAATAATAATCAAAAAATAATAAAAATAATTTCTTATTTAACTATTAAGTAAAAGACTTAAACAAAACATTTATAAAAAAGCAGCTTAAGTTTTAGAACAAAAAAGGGGGATTAGAAATCCCCCAACTTATAAATTTAATTAATATATGTTATTGAACTGATATCTTTTTTGAAGTAATTCCTAGATTGTTTTTAATATCTACAATATATACTCCTTTGCCATAATTGTCTAAATTAATAGAAATTATAGACTGAAAGTTTTTAACTAAAACGATTTTTCCAGTAATATCTTTTACAGTCAATTCACTCAACTCATTACCATTTGATGAAATATTTACAATTCCATTAGTAGGGTTCGGATATATAGAAAAAGCATTAGTATTTTCTGTAATTCCAACATTGTTGTAAGTATTATCACCTAAATTTACTCTTATTGCAAATGCATTCCCGTTGGTATAATTCTGATCATTAGGAATGAAAATAGCACTTGACCAGGCTGGTTGCCCAACAGTTTTATCATCTATTATTTCAATATCATACAGGTTTGTGAAACTGAACATTTCTATGGCAATATAATAGTTCCCAGCTGGAATAGGTAAACTTTCAAAAAATGAACCATTTTGGTTACCTACAGGAATTTCAAAAAATTCTTGAGCTATATCACTTGCCGTTAAGACATATAAATCAGAACTATATATTGCTGCATTAAATAACTGGTCTCTAAAACTTGTTGAATCTATAATTCTTACTATAACCTCAGCACCTGCACTTGATTCGCTACCATTGATTAAAACTTTTACAGAATTTATCAGTGTCATTTGCATAGAAAGGATACATAGTTGCACAAATTAATCCATCCTCAGCGTCTGTAAAAGAAGCAGTTCCAATTGATGATAATACTTCATTCCCAGCTGGGTTATTACCAATTCCATCTAAAGAATAAATATCGTTTGTAATTTCAAAATTTCTTAAATATAAATTATCTCCAAAATTACCAGATCCTGTAGTATCTCCTGGTGAAGTTGCTGTAATAACACCATTATAAACTCCAACAGCAAAATTCATTGGCTCTAAACTTTCAATTCTTTCAGTAGAGTCACTTGGTATTGAAGCAATTGAAGCTGTAGTTGTAAAACTAGTTGGACCATTAAACGCCCCATCAACTACAACATTAGATTGGGCTGTTGATCCATAATTATAAACTGATGCACCTACGTAATAATTTGGTTCTACTTGTGAAATTGGTGTTCTTCCATATTCTGCACCGCTGCTTAATTCACCAAATATCCAAGAAGAAAGATTTTGAACATCATTTGCAGGCGGTACTGTAATTTTCAAGTCATCTACCATCCATCCATAACCTGAACCATAAGCATTTGGGTCAGCTGATGCACTTGAGATACTCAACCATCTAAATCTCACTTTAACACCAGATTGTCCACCTACATAAGAAGATATATTTATTGCAACTAATTCTTGAATAGCAGGATCATTAGTATTAACTAGAGTATTAAGTTCAATAGCTAAAGATGTAGGCCAAGTTGTACCATTATCAGTAGAAAATTCAATAAAAGTTTCATCATAATTAAACTTTTTATAACGCTGTTCAAATTCTAAACTTACAGCCGAATAATTAGTTAAATCAAAAGTGTCTTTTAATTCCAGTGTTGCATCTTGGTCACTCACAGGTCCAGATATCAAATACTGAATAGCATTAAAAACTGCAAATCCATTGGAAGCACTTGTTGAAGCCATAGCTCCCATATATTGTGTTACATCTGCAGGAGTAGTAGCTTGTACTTGCCATTGTCCTTGCAAATTTGGAGCTCCAATAATCCAGTCACTTGAATTATCAAAACTGTTAAAAGCTATGGTGTCACCTGATTTTGTAGAATGTACATTGTTAGCTAGATGCTTAGAATTATACTTTACTACATTTTTTTGTGGAAATACTTGTGCTGTTAAAGTGCCGCAAAAACAGATATATAGTAGAATTATATTTATTTTTTTCATTTTATTTATTTATTGTTCAATATTAATATTTTCTTTTTCATATTCTTCTAATGGTAAACAGCTGCAAATTAAATTTCTGTCTCCGTATGCATTATCAATTCTTCCTACAGCTGGCCAAAATTTATTATTGATTTGGTTTAAGTTAGGATAAACAGCTTTGGTTCTTGAGTAGCTGTGTTCCCATTTATCGCTTATAGCTTGGATAGGCTGTATGAGGAGCATTTTTTAAAACATTGTCGTCAAAAGTATAAATATTATCTTCAATTTCCTGAATTTCATTTCTTATTTTAATCATTGCCTCTGCAAAACGGTCTAGTTCTTTCAAAGACTCACTTTCTGTTGGTTCTACCATAAGAGTTCCTGCAACAGGAAAACTAACTGTAGGTGCATGAAAACCATAATCCATTAGTCTTTTAGCAATATCTTCAACTTCCACGGAAGAACCTTTTTTAAATGACCTGCAGTCAAGAATCATTTCGTGAGCAACCTTTCCAGATGGGACCACTATAGAGTACGTTATAATGGTTCTTTAACTTAGCTTGTAAGTAATTTGCATTCAAAATTGCAATTTCAGTTGATTTTTTTAGTCCTTTTGCTCCTAATAGTTTTATATAGCCGTAAGAAATAATTAGAATAAGTGCACTTCCCCAAGGAGCACCATTGATCGCCTTTATTCCGTTTTCTCCACCTGTTTTAATAATAGGATTTCCAGGAAGAAATTTTGAAAGATGTTTGGCAACTCCAATTGGGCCCATTCCAGGACCTCCACCACCGTGAGGAATTGCAAAAGTTTTGTGGAGATTTAAATGGCATACATCTGCTCCTATTAATCCAGGAGAGGTAAGACCAACTTGAGCATTCATATTCGCACCATCCATATAAACTTGCCCTCCAAAATCGTGAATAATGGATGTTATTTCTTTAATATCTTTCTCAAAAACTCCATGAGTTGAAGGATATGTCACCATTAATGCTGCTAAATTATTACCATGAAGTGAAGCTTTTGTTTTCAAATCTTCAATATCTATATTGCCTAAATCATCGCATTTTACTAAAACAACTTCCATCCCAGCCATTACTGCACTAGCTGGATTAGTTCCATGTGCGCTAGTAGGAATAAGACAGATGTTTCTGTGACCTTCATCATTAGAAATGTGAAATGCTCTTATAACCATAAGACCGCTGTATTCCCCCTGTGCTCCACTATTAGGCTGAAGTGAAACCTGGTCAAAACCAGTAATTTCACTTAAATCTTCGGCTAACTCTTTAAATATTTGCTGATACCCTTCAGTCTGATCTACAGGCGTAAATGGATGTAAATTAGCAAATTCTGGCCAAGTTATTGGTTCCATTTCGGTAGCTGCGTTTAGCTTCATTGTACAAGAACCAAGAGAAATCATTCCATGAACTAGAGATAAATCTTTGTTTTCTAACTTTTTAATATATCTCATCATTTCAGTTTCAGAATGATAAGAGTTGAAAACATTTTGTTGTAAAACCAATGACTTGTTTTCTAAATAAGCTGATGATTTTACATTTTTTTCAAGTTCGGATTTAGAGTTTGAATTTTTAAAATCACCAAGAATTTGATTTAATAAATTTAACTTTTCCCAAGATGTAGTTTCATCTACGGATATTGTAGCAACATTCTTGTAGTATCCTACGTTAATCTCATTTTTTTCTAAATGTATTTTTAAAGCGTTTAAATCTGCTTTAAAAGATAAAGTATCAAAGTGGTTTGAGTTAATTATTTCATATCCATGATTAATTAAAGCATTTTTAAGACTTGTTGTTTTTTGCCTTATAGTATTTGCTATTACTTTAAGCCCTTTTGGGCCATGATAAACTACATACATGCTTGCCATTACTGCAAGTAAAGCTTGTGCGGTACAAATATTTGAGGTTGCTTTTCCTCTTTTAATATGTTGCTCTCTAGTCTGTAAAGCCATTCTAAGGGCTGGATTCCCATGTGTGTCTAATGAAACGCCAATGATTCTTCCGGGAATAAATCTTTTATGAGATTCTCTGCAAGCGAAAAATGCAGCGTGAGGACCGCCATAACTCATAGGGACACCAAACCTTTGTGTGGATCCGACAACTACATCTGCTCCCCAACTTCCAGGGCTTTTTAAAAGAACTAAGCTCATTATATCAGCTATTACAGAAACTTGAATATCAAACTCTTTAGCTGAATTTGTGAAATCTCCGTAGTCATAAATATCACCATAGGCATTTGGATATTGAACTATTGCACCAAAAAACTCATTATTTAAATCTATTGATTTTGGATCTCCAAAAACTAATTCAATTCCTAATGGCTCAGCCCTTGCAGTAATTACTTCCATTGTCTGAAGAAAAATATCATCACTAACAAAAAATTTATTGACATTTGATTTAACTCTGAGATCGTGATCTCATATGAAAAAACATCAACATTGATTCGGCAGCTGCAGTTGACTCGTCAAGAAGTGAAGCATTAGCAAGCTCCATTCCAGATAACTCTGTAACAAAAGTTTGGAAATTTAATAAAGCCTCTAATCTACCTTGAGCAATTTCTGCTTGGTAGGGGGTGTATGCAGTGTACCATCCAGGATTACATAAAATATTTCTTTTAATAACACTAGGTGTAAATGTTCCATAATAACCTTGCCCAATGAAATTATCGTAATTTTTATTTAGCTGAGCAGTTTTTTTTAAAGATGATAAATATTCATTTTCGTTTATTGCACTTTTAATATTCAATTCCTCTTTTTTTAAAATTGAATTCGGAATAGTTTGTTTTATTAATTGATCAATTGAATCTAAACCAATACAGGTTAGCATTGTTTCAACATCTTCATTATTTACTCCAATGTGTCTATTTTCAAAAGAATTAGGATTCATAAACTTTATTTTATGATACAAATATATATATACCGTTTGTTTAGTTATATATTGTTAACGAATTGTTTAATTTTAATTTATGAAAAAAAATATAACAAAGACTTTATTAACATTTTTATTAATGTTTTTTTTATTGATTTTAGTCAATGCACAAGATGAAAAAAAAGAATTTAAAAATGTAACACTTTATTTACTTTCAGGAGATACTGTAGAATATAAACTATCAGAAATTAAAGAAGATCATATTAATGGTTACCGAAGAATAAAAAATAAAGACGTATGGAAATTTAAAGCTTATCCAAATTTAGATGTTCTTTACTATAATTCTAAAAGCTTAAACAAAAATTGGGTCTATAAACAGTCTTTAGAAGGTTTAGAATTTACTCCAAAATTTGTTGAAAAATATGTTCTAGGAAAGAAAATGGCAAAATATAATTATAAGCCAAAAAAATATTTCTTTTTGGGATTATTGTCAGGTTTCTCAATTGGTTCACGGTTTCTTCTTACAATGCTGGGGTTCTTCAATAAGTCCAGAACTCCAATTTTAATAGCTGCTCCAGTTCTAACTACTTTTATAGTAAGAACTAAGAGTTTTAAATCTAAAGATAAAAGTGAAATGAATAATAAAGAACTTTTAGAAATCGAATATGAAAAAGGTTATTACTCTGTTAAGAAAACTAAAAATTACATTGGATCATCTGCTGGAGGATTTGCTGGAGTTGTATTATCAATATTACTTAATAACCTTTTAGATAAAGGGTAGTATTATTAGTGAAAAGGCTTGTAAATTTTGTTGTTTTTTCAAATATTTGGATTTCTCTAGGGGCTATTGGGGTTACTTTAACAACATTCTTGTTTGTTAATATTGTAATTGATTATTATTTTTTATCTCTAGTTTTTTTTGCAACTTTATTTGCATACAACCTACAAAATTTGGCCCAAAGAGATTTTTTTAAAGAAAGATCAAACCAAAGTCTATGGATTAAAACGAACTATAATCTTTTAAAGTGGATTACTTTTTTTTCTTTTTTAACTTGTCTTTTTTTATCAATCTTTTTGATGAATTATTTTATTCTAATTATTTCCTTTCCTTTTTTATGTTTGGTTTTCTTCTACAGAAATAATTTTTTAGAAAAAATTCAGTTAAGAAACATTCCATTTTTAAAAATTATACTCATAAGTACTTGTTGGTCCTTTACATGTGCAGTATTGCCTCAATTAATTTTTAATAATTCAGTTGATTGGCAAATTATTTTTACAATATTTCTCTATGTTTTGGCAATAACAATTCCATTTGATTTAAGAGATATGTTTTTAGACAACTCTAAAATATCAACTTTTCCACAGCTGTTAGGTGCCAAATACGCTTATATAATGTCACATTTAATTATACTAGGTTTGTTTTTTAATGCTTTTAGTCATAATCTTTTTGGTCTTTGTGTCTTTTTTATTGTTACGAGTTTAGTTTTAATTCCTTCAATTAATCGAAAAAAAGAATTTTACTATTTAATAATTTTAGATGGATTATTAATAATTTTTCCAATTTTTGTACTATGACTATTCCTAAGGTTCTTTTAATTTACACAGGTGGCACAATAGGAATGATAGAAGATCCTATTGTAAAGTCTTTAAAGCCATTTAACTTTAATCAAATTACAAATGAAATTCCAGAGCTCAATAAATTAAATTGTCAAATCGACGCTTTAGCTTTCCAAAACCCTATTGATTCTTCTAATATTAATTTTGAAATTTGGACTCAAATAGGAGATGATATTTTCAGGAATTATGATGAATATGATGGTTTTGTAGTTTTACATGGTACAGATACTATGTCATATACTGCTAGTGCTTTAAGTTTAATGTTTCAAAACTTATCAAAACCCATAATTTTAACAGGGTCTCAGCTGCCTCTTGGTCAGGTTAGAACCGATGGTAAAGAAAATTTAATTACTGCTATAGAAATTGCTTCTATGAAAAGAAATAAAAAAGCAATTATTCAAGAAGTAGCTATTTATTTTGAAAATCAATTATTCCGTGGAAATAGGACCACTAAAGTAAGCGCAGATCATTTTGATGCATTTAAATCCTATAATTATCCAACATTAGCTGATGTGGGAGTTGAAATAAACTTTAATTATAGTCATTTATTAAGCGGAGGCTCTAAGGAACTGTATTATAAAAATAAATTTGATCCAGGTGTATTGGTAGTGTTTTTCTATCCAGGAATCGTTGTAAAAAGTGTTATAGAGATAATTAAGAATAGCTCTTCAAAGGTGATTGTTTTAATGAGCTATGGATCTGGTAATTTACCAACAGATAAAAATTTAATTCAATTTATAAAATCCCAAGCCAACTCTAAAAAAATATTTCTTAATGTAAGCCAATGTATTGCCGGCAAAGTAGAGCAAGAAAAGTATGAAACTGGACTAAATTTAAAAAAAGCTGGTGTTGTTGGGAGTCTTGATATGACGTTAGAGTTAGTAATAGTTAAGTCAATGTTTTTACTTAATAAGTATCCTTTTGATAATTTAAAATTTAAAGAGAACTTTGTTACTAATATAGCAGGAGAGTTATCATAATTTTTTTAATTAATTAAGAATAAATATGTTTTTCATAAAAAAACTATATTTTTTTGTAATTTGGCAACCGCAAAAGTCAAACTTATAAAACAGACAATTTAAATTTATTATGAAAAAATTAATTTTTATTTTAGGATTACTAGTATTTATTTCTAATCCATTTTTAGCCCAAACAGACACAAATGAAAATCTGATTATTGATTCTTCAATAATTGAGCCTAGTCCTGAAGAAGATGAACAAACACAAACAGCAGAAGTTCAAGAAGTTGCACCTGCAGATATTCAACAAGAAGAAGTTGAGGAAGAAAATACTTCAGTTACACAAGCTCTAAAATTGAAATTCATTGAAGGAGGGCCACTTTTCATGTCATTTGTTTTAATTGCTTTGATTTTAGGACTTGCACTTTCAATTGAAAGAATTATTTATCTAAACTTGGCGACTACCAATTCCAAACAACTTTTAGATGATATTGAAAAAGCTTTATCTAATGGAGGAGAAGAAGCAGCAAAGGAAGTATGTAGAAATACTAGAGGTCCTGTAGCAAGTATATTTCTTCAAGGTCTTGAAAGAAGCTCCGAGGGTGTAGAGATGGTCGAGAAATCAGTAATTGCTTATGGAGGTGTTCAAATGGGCTTACTAGAAAGAGGATTGTCTTGGATTGGTTTATTTATTGCTCTTGCTCCTATGCTTGGTTTTATGGGGACTGTAATTGGAATGATTCAAGCTTTTGACATTATTGAACTTAAAGGAGAAGCTAAACCAGATGAATTAGCAGGTGGAATTAAAGTTGCATTAATTACTACAGTTTCTGGTTTAATAGTAGCTATTATTCTTCAGATTTTTTATAATTATATTGTTTCTAAAATTGATTCTTTAGTTAATCAAATGGAAGATGCTTCAATTTCTTTAATTGATGTTTTAGTAAAGCATAACGCTATTAAGTAATTACTATTATTAAAGATTGAAAATGGAAAATAACAAACAAGATTTAATCACTAAAATTGTAACTTATTCAATTGTATTCTTTGGAATCCTTTTTACGATTTGGGTAATGAAAGATGATAATCCATCTGAAATGAGTTATGATCAACAAAAGCAGTGGGCTATAGTAGAAGCCAAAAGTGAAGGTTGTCCTCAAAAATGACTGCAACCGAGTTAAATGCTCACCTATCTAATAGAACTACTGAAATTTCTCTTGAAAAAGAAGAAACTCTTTGGAGTGATGTTTCCACTTTGATAAATTTTTCATTATTTATTATATATCTCGCTACTGGTTTAGTAATTGCTGCATTTATTTATTTAGCTTATTTAGATTTTCAGAAAGCTAAAAGAATATTAATTGGTGTAGGAATTTTTGTGGTTTTTATGATTTTAATTTATTTATTTTCAGAAGGAGAATCTGGTTCAGATTTAAAAATTGCAAGTACTGCTATTAATTCAACTATTGTTTTAACATCATTAGCTATTCTAGGATGGGTAGGTGGTTCTTTAGTAAAATTTATTAAGTAATGGCTAAAAGAGAAGTAGAAGAAATTAATGCTGGCTCAATGGCAGATATTGCTTTTTTGCTTTTAATTTTTTTCCTTATTACCACTACAATGAATTTACCACAGGTTCACGAGGAGAGACTTCCTCAGAAATCAGATGTTGAGTTTTTGCTAAATGAAAAGAATGTTCTTCAGATAATGGCAAATAAAAACGATAAAATTGGCATAGAAGGTGAATTTGCAGAAATAGAAGACATTCAAAATGCAGTTAAAAAATTTTATCAGCATAAAGAAGGCACCCCTAATCAGCCACAGTATATTGAAGTATCAAGAAAAATTTGCGAAGACACTTTAGAATCGCTAGAAAATGCTTTAAATGTTTATCCTGACGCTCCTTTGTTTAAAATAGAACAAGATGCTTGGACAAGAAGGCTAGACGCTTGTGTTGCTTTTGGAAGTGGTTTTCAAACACTCCCAAATAATGCTACTGTATCAATACAATTAGACAATGCAACTAAGTACGTTACTTACATGTCTGTTTTAGATCAGATAATGCAAGGTTTAAATTCTTTAAGAGACAGTTTGTGCAAAGATAAATTTGGAGTTTCATTTGAAAGGCTTAACGATAAGGTTGAAAGTGATAAGCAAAAAATATCGGCAATAAGACAGGTTTATCCTAAGAAAATAATGAAAGAAAAAAACAGATCAGTTCAATAAAAATTCAATATGTCTAAATTTTCAAAAGGTAAAAAAAGAAAAGATCCAGCAATTTCAACTGCTGCTCTTCCAGATATTGTTTTTATGTTACTTTTCTTCTTTATGGTTACAACAGTATTTAAGGAGAAAGAGTCTAAAAAATTAGAAATAGATAAAGTTGCTATAAAGGAAACAATTGATTTAGAAAAAAATATCAAAGCTTCTTACTTTTGGATTGGCAGAGTTCCAGGTAAAGTAGATGATTTTAGGGTACAACTAGACGATGATTTAATTAATGATTATTCCGAAATTAGAGAATATTTAATAAAACTCAGAAAAAACCCAGAATATTCCCAAGTATGGGACTCTAGGTTTTTTAATGTCTTTAAGGTAGATAAAAAAACAGAGATGCGAATTGTTAGAAAAGTTCATGACGAACTTAAAGAAGCAGAAGCATTCAAAGTAGTTTATTCAGTCAATAGAGAGAAGTAATTCTTTTTTCCAGAATATTCTCTTTGCTAAAACTATAATTCCAATAATAACTCCAGCGGGTATTATAACATAGTTCACAATTGACTCAAGTTGAATCTCGGAAATCAAATTTATTTTTATTGCTTGCATACTTAATAATGCAAATAAATTAAAAGCAAAATGTAAAATAATAGTTAGCAATAAGTTATTGCTGTAATCGTAAATAAGTCCTAATAAGATACTTGCAAATATTATGGAAAGCAAGTTGTCTATTTGAAAATGAAGAACCCCAAATAAAAAAGACGTAATTATAATTCCAATTATATTGTTTTTAAAAATCCCAATACATAATTTTTGTAATATTCCTCTGAAAAACAATTCTTCACCAACTGCTGGTATAATAGCAAGTAATAATATATTAAATAAAAAACCTGGATAATTTGAAGTTATAAATCCCTCTTGAAGTTTGGTATTAAATTCTTGTTGATTTTCAAGAAATTTTGAAACTTCCAAGGGTAAAAAATCGATTCCGATAAAGTCTGTAAATAAAAATAAAAGCTGAGTAATTGATAGTAAAATAATAAAGTAAAGAGAAAGCTTTATAAAGTCAGTTCTTTTAACCGTTCTATATTTAATAGAAAAAGATTTTATTAAAATTAAGAATATAAAGGAAGGAATTAAGAAAGTGCCTATTTGGTCAAAAAAAGCTAAAGCTTTATGAGCATAAATAAAACTAAATTTTTTGGTTGTTAGATCATTAAATATTTCAATACTGTTTAAATCCCAAACTGCATCTATAAAGCCAATAGCGAACATGCTAAAAACAATTTTCGATATAAGAACAATAGTAATACACAAAAAAAAGAAGCCAATATAATTTCTAACTGGAAGTAAATCTTTATTTTTCATGTCGAAATATAGTAATTAGTTGTTAATACCTAACTTTGCAAAAAATTTATGGTAAAAATAGGTGACATATCTTTGGGAAATTTCCCACTCTTGCTTGCCCCAATGGAGGATGTAAGTGACCCGCCATTTAGAGCTTTATGTAAAAAATATGGAGCTGACATGATGTATACTGAATTTATTTCATCAGAAGGCTTGATTAGAGATGCTGTTAAAAGTGTACAGAAGCTTGATATCTTTGAGTACGAAAGACCAATTGGAATTCAGATTTTTGGGTCAGAGATTTCTTCAATGCGAGAAGCAACAGAAATGTGTGAAAAGGCAAATCCTGATATAATTGATATAAATTATGGTTGTCCAGTAAAGAAAGTTGCATGCAAAGGGGCTGGAGCAGGAATTCTTCAAGATATACCTAAAATGGTAGAAATGACAAAAGAGATTGTGAAATCTACTAATCTTCCAGTAACAGTTAAAACTAGACTTGGTTGGGATGAAAATTCAAAATATATTGTAGATGCTGCAGAAAGGTTACAAGACGTAGGAATTAAAGCAATTTCAATTCACGGTAGAACAAGAGCCCAAATGTATAAGGGTGAAGCAGATTGGTCTTTGATTTCAGATGTTAAAAATAATCCAAGGATGCATATTCCAGTATTTGGAAATGGAGATATAAATTCTCCAGAAAAAGCATTAAAATACAAAAATACTTTTGGAGTTGATGGTATTATGATAGGTAGGGCGAGTATTGGAAACCCTTGGTTTTTTAATCAAATAAAGCATTTTTTAAAAACTGGTACTCACTTGGCAATGCCCTCAATAGAGGAGCGCGTAAAGGTTGTTAAAGAACATTTAGATTTTAGTATTAGCTGGAAGGGCGATAGGTTAGGAATAGTTGAGATGAGAAGGCACTATGCTAATTATTTCAAGGGGATTCCTAATTTTAAGCCAATTCGGACACAACTAGTTACTTTGGAGTCTAAGGATGAATTAGACGAAGTACTAAATGGAATTGTAAATCAATTTGAATTAGAACTAATATGAAAATCTATACAAAATCGGGTGATCAGGGTGAAACTTCCTTATTTGGCGGGGAAAGAGTTAAAAAAAATCATTTGAGTATTCATGCATATGGTACTGTAGACGAGTTAAATTCATGGATTGGTCTTATAAAAGATACTATTGATGATAAACACAATCCATTTTTAATTAAAATTCAAGAACAGTTATTTACCATAGGATCCTATTTAGCCACTGGCGATAATGAAAAAATGATGGTACACCTTCCAAAACTTAACGATAGTCCAGTTTTAGAACTAGAAAAAGCTATCGATATTATGCAAGAAGCTCTCCCAGAAATGAAAAATTTTATTTTACCAGGGGGCCACTCAATTTCTTCTTATTGTCATCTTGCAAGATGTGTTTGTCGAAGAGCGGAAAGATTAACAATTGAAACTTCAGAAATTCAAAATGTTAACCCTATTATAATTACCTATTTAAATAGACTTTCTGATTATTTATTTGTTTTAGCTAGAAAAGTTTTATTTGACTTAAATATTCCCGAACAACCGTGGTTACCAAAAAAATAATATTGACTGTATAAAAATTATTTTTTTGAAAATTCTTTGCAGAGTCATTAAAAAAATTACTTTTGCCAAATCATATAACCTTTTTTTATGTACTGGACTTTAGAACTTGCAAGATATTTAGAAGATGCTCCTTGGCCCGCAGCCAAAGATGAGTTAATTGACTTTGCCATGAGAACAGGATCTCCATTAGAAGTTGTGGAAAATCTTCAAGCCATTGAAGATGAAGGAGAGATTTATGATACTATTGAAGAAATTTGGCCAGATTATCCTCAGAAGGACGATTTCTTTTTCAATGAAGACGAATATTAAAAACATATTTTCTCTTCTTCATTGTTTTTTTAGAATTATTCTTTACAATAGTTCCAACTATTCAACTATTTTTGTTTTCCGAAATTCGCTAAAATGTTTGATGGTATATTAAAAAAATTATTTGGAGATAAAAATCAGAAGGATCTAGACGAGCTTTTTCCAGTGATTGATTCTACAAATCAATTTTCACAAAAACTAATTCATATTAGCGATGATGAACTCAGGGCTAAAACTGATGATTTTAAAAAAGCTATTAAAAAAGCTGTTGAAGGCTCTATAGAAGAAAAAAAGAATCTTAAAGAAAAAGCCTTATCAGTAGAGCTAGGGATTTCTGAAAAAGAAGCTATTTATGATAAAATCGATGCACTTGAAGTTCAAGAAAATGAATTAATTGAATCTACCCTTTTAGAAATAATGCCACACGCATTTGCAGTTGTAAAAGAAACAGCAAGAAGATTAGCCGAAAATGGTCAGTTAAAAGTATTAGCTAACGAAAATGACAAAACCCTTTCACAAAAATTAGATGCTGTAGAAATTCAAGGCGATCATGCCATTTGGAAAAACAATTGGGACGCTGCTGGAACACCAGTTGATTGGTCTATGGTGCATTACGATGTTCAATTAATGGGTGGAGCAGCATTACATAAGGGTAAAATTGCTGAAATGATGACTGGAGAAGGAAAAACACTAGTTGCAACACTGCCGGTATACCTTAATGCTCTTGTTGGAAAAGGGGTCCATGTTATTACAGTAAATGATTATTTAGCAAAAAGAGATGCTCAATGGATGGGTCCTATTTATCAATTCCACGGACTTTCAGTTGATTGTATTGACCTATATCAACCACATTCTCCTGAAAGAATAAAAGCGTATAATTCAGATATTACTTTTGGAACTAATAACGAATTTGGGTTTGACTATTTAAGAGATAATATGGTTTCAGAAACCGAAGGTTTAGTTCAACGAAAACACCATTATGCAATTATAGATGAAGTTGATTCTGTCTTAATTGATGATGCTAGAACTCCGCTAATTATTTCTGGACCAGTTCCTAAAGGAGATCAGCAAGAATATGTGGCATTAAAGCCTAAAATTGAAAAACTGGTTACATCTCAGAAAAAATTAATCAATGGTTTGCTCATAGAAGCTAAATCTAAAATTGCTAAATCGGAAAGTGATGGAGTAGATAAAAAACAACAAAAAATTCTTTTTGAAGAAGGGTGTTTATCTCTATTTAGATCTTTTAGAGGACTTCCAAAAAACAAAGCACTTATAAAATACTTGAGTGAGCCAGGAGTGAAAATTCACCTTCAAAAAACAGAGAATTTTTATCTGCAGGATAATGCCAAGGAAATGCCTAAGGCTGATGAGTTACTATATTTTGTTATAGATGAAAAAAATAATACAATTGATTTAACTGAGAAAGGAATTGATCTAATTTCTGGTGAAAACGATCCGGAATTTTATATTCTTCCAGATATTGGAGCCAAAGTAGTAGAGATTGAACAACAAACTCCTGATGTTCAAAAAAGAGTTAAGTTGAAAGATCAGATGATGTCTGATTATACCATTAAGGCGGAAAGAATTCACTCTATGAACCAATTGTTAAAAGCATATTCTTTATTTGAAAAAGATATTGAATATGTTGTAATGGAGAATAAAGTGAAGATAGTTGATGAACAGACTGGAAGAATTATGGATGGCAGAAGATATTCTGATGGTCTTCACCAAGCAATTGAGGCAAAAGAAAATGTTAAAGTAGAAGCAGCTTCTCAAACTTATGCAACAATAACTTTGCAGAATTATTTTAGAATGTATCACAAGTTAGCTGGAATGACCGGTACAGCGGAGACTGAAGCTAAAGAACTTTGGGATATTTATAAATTGGATGTTGTTGCTGTTAAAACTAATAAACCACTAATTCGAGACGATCAAAATGATTTAGTTTATAAAACTGCAAGAGAAAAATACCAGGCTATAATTGAAGAAATTGAAAAAATCCGTTCAAATGGAAGACCTGTTCTTGTTGGAACAACTTCGGTGGAAGTATCAGAACTCCTTTCTAGATTATTGAACTTAAAAAAATTACCTCATCAGGTTTTAAATGCAAAATTACATCAAAAAGAAGCTGAAGTAGTTACTAAGGCTGGTAAACCTGGCACAGTTACCATTGCTACTAATATGGCTGGAAGGGGAACAGATATTAAGCTTAGGAGACGGAGTTAAAGATCAGGGAGGATTGGCTATAATTGGAACAGAAAGACATGATTCAAGAAGAGTAGATAGACAGCTTAGAGGAAGATCTGGAAGACAAGGAGATCCCGGGTCAACACAATTTTTCGTATCTCTTGAAGATAATCTTAATGAGACTTTTTGGGTCTGAGCGTATTGCTAAAATGATGGACAGAATGGGTCATAAAGAGGGAGAAGTTATTCAACACTCTATGATTACTAAGTCAATAGAAAGAGCACAGAAAAAAGTAGAGGAAAATAACTTTGGGATTAGAAAAAGATTATTAGAATTTGACGATGTGATGAATAGCCAAAGAACAGCTATTTATAATAGAAGAAAAAACGCATTATTTGGAGATAAATTGGATTTAGATCTTGATAATATGATTTATGATATATGTAATGTTATTGTTGAAAATGCCCAGCAAAATTCAGATTTTGAAGATTTTAACTATAATGTCATTACAAACTTTGGTATAGAGTCACCATTTAATGAAAAAGTTTTTCTAGAAAAAGACGCCAACATATTAACAGAAAACCTATACAAGGAAGCAAAAGAAAAATATCACAGAAAGGCTGAAAATATAAAGGCAAACGTCTTTCCGGTAGTAAAAAACATTTTAGAAACCCCAGATAATAAAATTGAAAATATTGTAATTCCATTTACTGACGGAAGAAGAGCAATGAAAGTAGTTGCTAAGCTTAGTAAAGTATTTGATTCAGAAGGATTGGAAGCTCTTAAAGCCCTTGGAGAGAAGTATTACTCTTGCATTTATTGATAACGAATGGAAAGAACATTTAAGAGAAATGGATTTTCTAAAACAAAGTGTTTATCACGCGCAGTATGAACAAAAAGATCCACTTTTGATATATAAGTTAGAAGGTTATGAGCTTTTTCAAGGTATGATGGATAAAATGAATAGAGATATTATTTCATTTTTAATGAAAGCTCAACTTCATAATCCGGATGAACAAACTCTTTCGTCAGATAATAGCCCTAGACCAAAACAAGACTTTCAGTAAATTAAAAGCTGGTAGAGAAGATGTGGCTCAATCTACAAGAATGAATAATGAAATGGCACAGCAAAATCAGTCTGGACCACCTGTAAAACATTCGCCTGTTATGGTTGCTAAAAAACCTGGTAGAAATGAAAGAGTTAAAATTTTAAATCTTCAAAATGGTGAAACTAAAGAAATGAAGTTTAAACAAGCCGAAGTATTAATTAGTACTGGTGCTTGGCAAATAGTTAATTAGTTGATTTATAACTTTAGTTTAATACCAATATTAAAGGAATTCCAAAATAGACCATTATTAAAATTAAAATAATTGAGAATATATTTATCATTATTCCAGCTTTAACCATATCAGATATTTTTAGCAATCTAGATCCAAAAACAACAGCATTTGGAGGAGTTGCTACTGGCAACATAAAGGCACATGAGGCAGCTAGAGTAGTTCCAACAAGCAATAAATAAGGATTAATTTGCATTAGGTTTGCTATTGGAATCATAACAGGGAGAAGCATTGCTGTAGTCGCCATATTAGAAGTCATTTCAGTTAGGAAGTTAACACCAGCAACTACTATTAAAATAATTATAAATGAATTTGTAAATGTCATGAAAGTCAATTGTTCACCTATCCAAATATCTAGACCAGTTGACTGAAACCCTTTAGCAATTGATAAGCCACCACCAAACAGTAATAATATTCCCCACGGTATAGTGACAGCATCTTTCCATTTAAGAATAGGTTCTTTTTTATCTTTAGATGGTAGTATAAACAAAATAATCGCACTTGAAATTGCAATCATACTATCATCAAAATTAGGAATTAAAAGATTTATTGTGTTTTTTCTAAAAATCCAGCACAATATAGTTAGGGTAAATACAAAAAGAATTTTCTTTTCCTCATTGCTAATTTTACCCATTTTAAATAAAAGTCTTTTAATTTCTTCTTTTCCACCTGGGAACCCAACTTTATTGAGTTTAAAAGCATATTTAGTTAATAATAACCAAATAAAAACCATTAAAACAATTGATATGGGAAGACCAATTTTCATCCATTGAAAAAACGAGATTTCGATATTAAAATTATCTTGAGCAAATCCTGCGAAAATAAGATTTGGAGGAGTTCCAATTAAAGTCGCTATTCCCCCGGCTGAGGCGCTGTAAGCTACACCAAGCATTAATGCTTTACCAAATACCTTATTTTCATTTTCTAAAGTAGCAGGATGATCATTCAGTTGATTTATCACTGAAAGCGCAATTGGAAGCATCATAACTGTAGTAGCAGTATTAGAAATCCACATGGACAAAAACCCTGTTGCCAACATAAAACCTAATATTATTTTATCAGTACTTCCACCAATTTTTAGTATAATATTGAGCGCTATTCTTTTGTGAAGATTCCATTTCTGAATGGCATTTGCTAATATAAATCCCCCAATAAATAAAAAAATGTATTTATGTCCATAATTAGATCCAGTTTCTTGAATATTTAGAATATTTAATGAAGGAAATAATATTATTGGTAAAAGTGCTGTTACTGCAATTGGTACAACCTCACTAATCCACCAAATTGCCATCCATAGAATGACCCCTAATAATCTAAACCCATTTTCTGACATCTCATCTGGTGTGCTCAAAAAGAAAGTAGAAACAAAAACTAAAGGACCCAATATTTTATAAAGTGATTTTTTAGTCATTTATATAAGTTTGAAATTTTTGATGAATTTTTTCCAATATGACTTTCGCCATTTTTTCTTTAGATTCAAAAGACCACCCTGCAACATGAGGACTTAAAACTACATTTTGAAACTTTTTTAAATCTTCAAAATATTTATTATTAGAATTATTAATATTAAAGTTACTGGATTCTATATCTAAAACATCCAAACAAGCTCCAATAATTTTTTTTGATCTTAAAGATTCTACTAAATCCTTTAAAATCACCGATTTTCCTCTCGCTGTATTTATTAATATAAAAGGCTTTTTAAATTTTTTAATAAAATGTTTATCAAACATTCCTATAGTTTCTTCGTTTAAAGGGGTATGTAAACTTACAAAATCTGCTGTTTGAAATATTTCATTAATATCTACTTCCTTAACATCTTTAGATCCAAATCCAGAAATATACTTATCATAAGCAATTACTTCCATTTCAAATCCAGAAAGTCGTTGAGCTAAGGCTTTACCCATGTAACCATAACCAATAATTGCCATTACTTTACCTTTAAGCTCAGTCCCTCTATTATTTTCTCTCTCCCAGATATTTTTTCTTACTTCAAGATTTGTTATGTTAATGTGATTAATAAGATTAAGGATCATTCCCAATGTGTGTTCGGCTACTGCATCTCTATTACCTTCAGGACTTCTAAATACCTCAATATTATTTTCTTTACAATATTTTAAATCAATATTTTCTAATCCAGAACCTGGTCTGGCAATAAATTTTAATTTTTTAGCAAATTTTAGTTGATCCCTATTTAACTTAAACTTTGACCTAATAACAATTCCCTCTATTGATGCAGCGTTGAGTCGAAAATCTTCAGCAGTCCAATTTTTACCATCTATAATTTCCCAATTCCAAGATGAAAATGTTTCATGAATTATAGGATGAAAATCGTCTAAAAGTGCAACTTTCATTTTTTAAAAATAAAGTACGCTTCCGATTAAGAAATATATTAAAAGTCCAATAATATCATTAGTAGTAGTTATAAAAGGTCCTGTTGCTAATGCTGGATCAATTTTATATTTATTTAAAATTAATGGGATAAATGTTCCAAAAAGACCAGCATATGTAAATACCGCAACTAATGAAACTCCAATTGTCAATGCAAGATAAAAATCACTTTTAGTAAACCAGCAAAATAATAAAGCTATTGTAGCACATATCAATCCATTAAATAAAGCCACAATAAGTTCTTTAAATAATTTTTTAAATATGGATTCATAGTTAATGGTATTATTTGCAAGAGATTGTACAATTATGGCTGATGATTGTACCCCAACATTACCTCCCATAGCAAGAATTAATGGAATGAAAGAAGCCATTACTGCATTTTCTTTAAGTTGATATTCGAAAAACCCAATAACATAAGCGCCCAGAATACCTCCAAGCAACCCTATAAGCAACCACGGAAGTCGTGCCCTGCTAATAACAAATAACGAATCTGTAGATTCTACTTTTTCAGAAATACCACTAGCCATTTGGTAATCTTTTTCAGCTTCTTCTTTAATTACATCTAACGCATCATCAATAGTAATTCTTCCTAATAATTTGTTGTTTTCATCAACTACAGGAATTACTACAAGGTCATATTTTTCCATTTTAGAAGCTACAGATTCTGAGTCTTCATTTATTTTTACAGAAATAGAATCTTTTTTATAAATATCTTTAATGAGGGTGTCGTCAGAGGCATATAAAAACCTTTTAAGAGATAGAATTCCTTTAAAATCTTTAGATGAGTCAATAACATAAATAGTATAAACTTGATCAACATTTTCTACTTGTTCTCGGAGTTTTTGTAAGGCATTTTTCACTGTCCAGTTCCAATCGGCAGAAACAAAATCAACATCCATAATTCCACCAGCACTATTCTCATCATAGTTCATTAACATAGAAATATCTGAAGAATGTTCTTCGTCTTTTAATGCTTCTAAAACTTCTTCTTGTATGTTTTCTGGTAAATCTTGAATGACATCTGTAGCGTCATCTGCATCCATTTTTTCAATAGATTCAGCAATTTCTTCTGCAGATAATGATTCAAGAAATTGTTCCCTGGTGTCTTCTTCAATTTCCACTAAAACTTCAGAAGCTAATTCTTCATCTAAAAGATGATACAGATACTGTGATTGAGGAAGATTTACAATTTCAAGTATTTCTGCTATATCTGCAGGATGCAAAGGATTAATAGCCTCTACAATAAAGCTATTGTCTTCATTTTCAATTGCTGAAATTAAATTGTCTATAAATTGTTTTGTTAATTCAAATTGCATTGAAAAATATTGAAATATAATTATACTAAATTATGAATTATTAACTAGTTAATTTTAGATTCTAATAAATTAGTGATTTCTATAAAATTATTTACTGTAAGCTCTTCAGGCCTCTTGGTCATTAAAACATGGTCAATTTTTTGCTCTCCGAGTAGCGATTTTAGTGAGTTTCTAGCCATTTTCCTCCTTTGATTAAATATCGCCTTTACAACTCTAAAAAATAATTTTTCATTACAATTTAGCTGTTTTACATCATTTCTACTAATTCTTATTACACCAGATTTTACTTTTGGTGGAGGATCAAAAACATCTTCATTTACTGTAAATAAATACTCAGCTTTAAAAAATGCTTGAATTAGTACTGATAAAATTCCATATTTTTTTGTTCCAGGTCCAGAACACACTCTTTCTGCAACTTCTTTCTGAAACATCCCAACCATTTCATCGATAATATCTCTATGGTCATAAATTTTAAATAAAATCTGAGAAGAGATATTATATGGAAAATTTCCAGTTACTGTAAAGTTACTAGTGAATAAATTTTTCCAATTTACTTTTAAAATATCTTCATTGTAAACTTTTAATTTTGGATATTTTAGATTAAGAAATTTAATAGATTCTTGGTCGAGCTCGTAGGTCTTTAAATTAATATCCTTTTGAACTAAAAACTTTGTCAAGGCTCCAGTTCCAGGACCAATTTCAAGTAGGTTTATCTTTTTATTTTTTGAAATAGAGTTTGAAATTCGTTCGCTTATACTTTCATCTATTAAAAAATGTTGCCCTAAATACTTTTTTGGTTTAACGTTCATTATTTAAAAAATTAGATAGATGTTTAAAAAACACCATTAAAGCTAAAAAGAGATATCTAACAGGTCGAGAATATCGCCCTTTATTTAAATCATATTTTGGTAAGCTTCTCATTTTTAATTATCGAATATAAAGTTAACATACTTCATTAACTTATTTTTATCAAAATATCAATATTAAAAAGTATTGTGATTAAGTGCTCTCTTTTCTTAAATTTGCAAACTATATGAGTATACGGCAAGAAAAAATAGCGGGTGTAATTAAAAAAGAATTAGGTAAATATTTTCAGCTTAATGCAATTTCTATATGTAAAGGGGCCATGATTACCGTAACTACTGTTAGAATGAGTCCTGATTTATCTATTGCGAAAGTTTATATAAGTATTTTTGGAGGTAATAATAATGACGAATCTTTTGATCATGTAATAACACAATCTAAATTTATAAGACACGAGATCAGTAAAATAGTAAGAAACCAATTAAGGAAAATGCCTGAATTACGATTTTTTAGAGACGATTCATTTGATTATGCACAAAAAATAGATAATCTTTTAAAATGAAAAAACTTTATAAATTTCTTCTTAATACACTTCCCCGACCTCTTTTAATTAGACTAAGTTACGTTTTTAAGTTTTTTGCTCCATTAGCTTATTATGGCAATAAAGTTCACTGTCCTGTTTGTGAAAAAGACTTTAGAAAATTTCTTTCATATGGTTCAAATATTGTTCACCGAGAAAATGTTTTGTGTCCTTATGATTTAACACTAGAGAGACATCGGTTGATGTGGCTATATTTAAAGAAAAGTACATTTTTTAAAGATGACAATCTTAAGGTACTTCATGTAGCTCCAGAACAATGTTTTCATCCGATTTTTAAAAAACAAAAAAATCTTGATTATATTACTGCTGATATAGTATCGCCAATTGCCGATTTACACTTCGATTTACATGATATCCCATTAAAAGAAAATTCATTTGATGTGATTTTTTGTAATCATGTTTTAGAACACGTAGAAGATGACCATCAGTGTATGAAAGAACTTTACAGAGTTATGAAAAAAGGTGGTTGGGGAATTTTTCAGGTGCCCATCGATTATAATAATAAAATCACATACGAAGACCCCAAGATCATTAGTCCTAAAGATAGAGAGAAACATTTTTGGCAAAAAGATCATGTTAGACTTTACGGTCTAGATTATCCCAATAGACTAGAAAAAGCTGGTTTTAAAATTGATGTTTTCGACCCTAAAGATTCTTTGTCAGAAATTGATCATGAAAAATTAAGGTTAAACTCCTTAGAACTTATTTTCATAGCTCGTAAATAATGTACTCAAAGTCATTTGCCATTAAAAACATTTCCGAAATTAAAATTATTTCTGATGAACTTGTAAGGCTATCTGAAAGTAATAATTTGTTTCTTTTTGAAGGCGAAATGGGCAGTGGAAAAACAACATTAATTAAATCTGTAGTGAGCAGTTTTGGGGTTAAAGATGCAAACTCTCCAACTTATAGTATCATAAATACTTACTCTGGAAATAAAAGTAGACTAATTTATCATGTAGATTGTTTTAGAATAGAAAATCAAAATGAAGTTGAAAATATTGGATTATTAGAAATAATAAATGATGAAAATTTATGTTTTATTGAATGGCCAAAAAAAATTAATAACTTTTTACCAACTAATTGCGTAAAGGTAAATATTAAAGTAGAACAAGAATTACGTAAAATCATTGTTTCAATATGAGTGTATCTCATGACATATTAAAATCATTAGCTTTTCAGGCTTCGCTTTCTCCAAAAGAAGAAATGATAGAAACTGGACAAAAGAAACAAAGTTTATATATAGGAATTCCAAAAGAAACAGAACTTCAAGAGCAAAGAGTTGCATTGGTTCCTGAGTCTGTTGGGTTTTTAATTGCCAATGGACACAGAGTTGTTGTAGAGTCAGGAGCTGGTGAAGATGCTAATTTTTCTGATACCGATTATAGTGAATCTGGTGCTGAGATATTGCATGATACCAAGGAAATATATAAAGCTGATATTATTCTTAAAGTAGGTCCTCCAAATCTTAAAGAAATTGCTTTAATGAAGCACAAACAGACTCTTTTTTCAGCATTACAAATCGCTGTTCAGCCAAAAAATGCATTAGAAAAATTAATGGCCAAAAAAGTTACAGCTATTGCATGGGATTATATTGAAGATAAAAACGGTTCTTTCCCTTTGATAAGATCTATGGGTGAAATAGCTGGAACTACTTCTTTTTTAATAGCCGCAGAGTTAATGAGCAATGCTAATAATGGCAAAGGATTAATGCTTGGGGGAGTTGCTGGAATTACACCACCAGAATTGGTTATAATAGGCGCTGGTACAGTCGGACAATTTGCAGCTAGTGCAGCTTTAGCTTTAGGAGTTTCTGTTAAAGTTTTTGACAATTCTTTATTTAAACTACGAAGATTACAAAATGAAATCGGTCAAAAAGTCTTTACTTCTGTAATTCAGCCAAAAGTTTTAGAAAAAGCATTGATGAGATGTGATGTTGCTATTGGCGCCTTAAGTGCTAATCATGGAAGAACTCCATGTATTGTAAATGAAGAAATGGTTAAGAAAATGAAATCAGGGTCTGTAATTGTTGATGTAAGTATTGATAAAGGTGGTTGTTTTGAAACATCAAAAATTACAACTCATCAAAAACCAACATTTATTAAACACGATATTATTCATTATTGTGTTCCTAATATTGGGTCAAGAGTTTCTAGAACTGCAAGTTATAGTCTAAGTAATATTTTTTCACCGTTACTAATAGAAATTGCTAATATTGGCGGATGCGAAAAATTAATTCAAAACGCAAAGGGATTCAGGCACGGAGTTTATATTTATAACGGAACTTTAACATCTTCTATATTAGGAGATGCTTTTAAACTACCCTATAAAAATTTAGATTTATTAATTTCAGCGCTTTAAAAATTAGCTAACGTAAAGACATGACTTTACTGAGTCTACTATTTTTTTAACGTTAGGTAATGCTTCTTCTATTAGTACTTTAGAAAATGCAAAAGGTGTATCAGCTTGCATAACCCGCATAACTGGGGCATCTAAATAATCAAAAGCATGTCTTTGCAAGTGGTAGGCTATTTCACCAGAAATAGAGGCTAAAGGCCAGCTTTCTTCAATTATCACACACCTATTGGTTTTTTTGACAGAATTGACTACTGTTTCATAGTCAATAGGCCTAACAGATCTAAGATCAATTATTTCACAAGAAATACCGGACTTCTCAAGCTCTTTAGCTGCAAGATCAACAACTTTTAATATTTTACCAAAAGAAACTAATGTTACATGATCTCCCTTCTTTTTAATATCTGCTTTTCCTATAGGAACTAAGTATTCTCCATCGGGAATTTCGCCCTTGTCTCCATACATTTTTTCAGATTCCATAATTAATACAGGATCATTATCTCTAATTGCAGATTTTAAAAGTCCTTTTGCATCATAAGGATTTGATGGAGTTACTACTTTTAATCCAGGAACATGAGCATAAAATGATTCAAAACTTTGAGAATGAGTAGCTGCTAGTTGCCCTGCAGGACCATTACCTCCCCTAAATACAATTGGACAAGAATATTGACCTCCACTCATTTGTAAAATTTTAGCAGCACTATTTATAATTTGATCAGAAGCTAGCAAAGCAAAATTCCATGTCATGAATTCAACAATTGGTCTTAGACCGTTCATTGCAGCTCCTACTGCAATACCTGCAAATCCAAGCTCTGCAATGGGAGTATCAATAACTCTTTTAGCGCCAAACTCATCAAGCATTCCTTGTGAAACTTTATATGCACCATTGTATTCAGCAACTTCTTCTCCCATTAAAAAGACTGTTTCGTCTTTTCTCATTTCTTCAACCATTGCTTCTCTAAGAGCTTCTCTATATTGAACCGTTCTCATAGTGTATAATTTTTGCCAAAAGTAATTTATAAATAAGACTTTTTAAATTAAATGAATAAATTTTTAAAAAAAATATTTTAAAAATTGTTTAATAAGCAAATTTAATTGTGAATGAAGAATAAAATTAAATTATTCATAAAGGTTCTAAATAGAATTATTTAACTTTGTTTGTATAAATATTAAATAATCATTTTACATGAAAATATTAGTGTGTATTAGTAAAGTGCCAGATACAACAAGCAAAATAAATTTTGTAGATAATGATACAAAATTTGATGAAAACGGAGTGCAATACGTTGTGAATCCTTATGACGAATGGTATGCTTTAGTTAGAGCTTTAGAACTGGTAGAAGCTCAAGGAGGATCAGTAACTACTATTACTGTAGGAACTTCCGCAGATGATCCAACAATTAGAAAAGCACTTGCTATTGGTGCAAATGATGCTGTAAGAATAGATGCAGAACCTGTAGATTCATTTTTTGTCTCAAAACAAATAGCTAACTATGCTTTAAAAGAAAATTTTGATATTGTTATGACAGGAAAAGAGACTATAAATTATAATGGCGCTCAAATTGGAGCAATGGTTTCAGAGTTGTTGGATATGCCTTTTGTTTCTTTAGCTAGTAAGTTAGATGTTGTTAGTAATGTAGCTACCTTAGAAAGAGATGTTCAAGCAGGAATTGAAGTAGTTGAAGTAGAGTTTCCATTTGTAGTTAGCGCATCAAAAGGAATGGCAGAACAAAGAATTCCTAACATGAGAGGAATTATGGCTGCTCGAACTAAGCCTCTAAATATTATCCCTGCTGATGATCAAAAGCCGTTAACTTCAGTTTTGAAGTTTGAATTGCCAAGCCCTAAGACAGGATGTAAATATTTAGATCCTGAAAGCATGGACGAATTAGTAGAGTTATTACACAATGAATCAAAAGTTATTTAATTATGTCAGTATTAGTATTTGTAGAATTAAAAAATAAATTAAGTAAAGCAGCAAAAGAAGCAATTACTTATGGTAAAAACTTAGGCAGTGTCACTGTTATAACATATGGGAATGCCCCTGATAATGTTCTTTCTGAAATGGGAGAATATGGAGCTGAAAAAATATGGGTTTACAGAAGTTTAAATGAAGCCAATGACCAAGTTTTATGTAATTTTATTGTAAAAGCAGCTAAAAAAACAGATGCTGAATTTATCGTTCTTTCTCAAGATCAAACAGGTAAGGCTGTCGGACCAAGAGTTGCAGCAAAAATTGAAGCAGGTCACGTGTCAGGTGCGATTTCTTTACCTGAAAATTCCGATGAATTTACTGTCAAGACCAATGTTTACTCTGGCAAAGCAATTGCATATGTCACTGTGCATTCTAAAATAAAGGTAATTTCTATCCTTCCTAACTCAATTCAACCTGTAGAGAATAAAGTTGACTCGTCTATTTCAAATTTTGAAGAAGATTTAGGACTTGGTAGAATAAAAATTAAAGATTTAAAACCACTTGGTGAGGGAATACCACTTCCAGAAGCAGAGTTAGTTGTTTCAGCGGGAAGAGGATTAAAAGGACCTGAAAATTGGGGAATTGTTGAAGATTTAGCCAAGTCTTTAGGTGCAACTACTGCCTGTTCTAGACCAGTTGCTGATATAGGTTGGAGACCTCATCATGAGCATGTAGGTCAAACAGGTGTTGCTATAAGACCAAATCTTTACATTGCTGCTGGGATTTCAGGGGCAATTCAACATTTAGCGGGTGTAAACGGCAGCAAAGTTATTGTTGTTATAAATACAGATCCAGAAGCGCCTTTCTTTAAAGCTGCTGATTATGGTGTAATTGGCGATGCTTTTGAAGTATTACCTAAGTTAACTACAGCTATTAACAATTTTAAATCTTCACAAGTCTAATTATATATTTTAATTATCTTTATAATTAACTGGTAAGCTATTATTTTCAGTCGTAAACTTATATGGAAAAAATAAAATTAGATATTGCAGGACTTTCCTATAGTCAAACACAATCAGGTGCTTATGCACTTGTTTTATCTGAGGTTATTGGCAAAAGAAGATTGCCTATTATTATTGGAGGGTTTGAAGCTCAAGCAATTGCTATTGAGCTAGAGAAGATGACTCCTAGCAGACCACTTACCCACGATTTATTTAAAAACTTTTCTGATCATTTTAAAATTAATCTAGTTGAAGTAATTATTTATAATTTAGTAGAAGGTATATTTTTTGCTAAATTAATTTGTGAGCAAAATGGAAAGGAAGTTGAGATAGACTCCAGAACATCAGATGCGATTGCTTTAGCCGTTCGGTTTGAATCTCCTATTTATACATATGAGTTTGTTTTAAATTCTGCAGGAATAATATTGGATGATGATAATGATGATAAAGATGAAATTGCTCCAGAAATAAGTTTAGAAGAAATAACTAAGAACCCTAGTGAGAGAATGTCTTTAAAAGAACTCAAAAAACATCTTAAAAATTCAATTGATAATGAAGATTATGAAGCAGCTTCTAGATTTAGAGATGAGATTAATAATAGGCAAGAGAATTAGTTCCAGCTATTTAATTCTTTTTATTTCAATATTAAGTTTATTGTTTTCGGGATGTAAACATTCAATTGATAGAGAATTATTAGGCGTTTGGCAAATAAATACCATAACCGATCAAGATGGCAAAACGTCTATTGTCCCTGAAATTCAAAAATATTCCATAGAATTATCGAAAAAGAGCAGCAAAAAAATATTTATAATTGATGAGGTAAAAGGTACTTGGAGCTTAAAAGATTCTATATTAATATTTGAAAATATTCCTTACAGTAAAACTCATATTGATTCTATATTTGTTGTAAATGATCAAAATGGAAATTCCTCTTTAGTCTTGCAAAATGGAGACAACAAAATAGCAACTATTTTTGGAGGTAATGTTATTCCTGAAAAAGTCATTTCTAAAATGAAGATTATTTCAGTTAACTTAGAAGAACTAAATCTACTTATTGATAAGGATTTATATAAATATGATAAAATAAACTAGAGATTTTGGATATTTCGTTTATATCAATTTTAAGAGGAATTATTGGGGTTTTACTTGTTATTGCTATTGCCTATGTATTTAGCGAAAAGAGAAGTAAGATTTCTTGGAAAGTCGTTGGTTATGGTCTTGTTTTTCAAATTTCACTTGCTTTTTTAATTCTAAACCCATTTGGAATTTCATTTCTTGAATATTTTAGACTTGGGTTTGAAATATTGGGAAAAGTATTTGTAGCCATACTTGATTTTAGTAGTGCAGGGGCTAGTTTTCTGTTTGGTTCTTTTCTTGATACTGAAAAACATGGCTTTCTTTTTGCTTTTCAAGTACTTCCTACTATTATTTTCTTTTCTGCCTTAACTAGCCTGCTTTTTTACTTAGGAATTATTCAGAAAGTGGTTTACTTACTTGCATTATTAATGACAAAGCTTTTAAAGCTTTCTGGGGCTGAGAGCTTATCAGTAGCTGGTAATATATTTTTAGGCCAAACAGAATCTCCTTTAATGATAAAAGCCTATTTATCCAAAATGTCAAGATCTGAATTATTATTAGTAATGACAGGCGGAATGGCAACATTAGCTGGTGGAGTATTGGCCGCTTATATTGCTTTTTTAGGAGGTGACGATCCTTCTGAAAGATTGATTTTTGCCAAACACCTTTTAGCTGCATCTTTTATGGCAGCACCTGGAGCTGTAATAATTTCTAAAATATTAATTCCTCAAACTGAAAAAATTGATTCCAATATTGAAGTGCCTAAAGAAAAAATTGGAAGTAATATTCTAGATGCTATTTCAAACGGAACTGTTGAGGGATTGAAATTAGCAGTAAATGTTGCTTCAATGCTTTTAGTATTTATAGCTTTTCTTGCTATGGCGAATTTCATTTTATTAAAAATTGGAAGTTTAACAGGATTAAATTCATTTATTTCTGAATTTAGTAATGGTCAGTTTAATGAATTCTCATTACAGGTTATTCTAGGTTATTTTTTTGCTCCCTTAATGTGGTTGCTTGGGGTTTGTAGTGAGGATATTACCTTAGTTGGTAGACTTATTGGTGAGAAATTAATTATGACTGAATTTATTGGCTATATTTCCTTAGGAGATTTGAAATCTGCAGGTGCTTTTACAGAAGAAAAATCTATAACTATGGCTACTTACATGCTTTGTGGATTTGCAAATTTCGCATCAATTGGAATTCAAATTGGAGGAATTGGTTCACTAGCTCCAACAAAAAGAAAGCTGCTTTCTGAACTTGGGCTAAAAGCTTTATTGGCTGGAACATTGGCCTCACTATTATCAGCTACTATTGTAGGTATGACTTTTTAACTTTCAGTTGATAAGTTTTTAATCCTTTTGACACTTTTTTAATAAATACATTCTATTTTTAAATTCTAAAATTTATAATGAAACAGTACCATAAATTATTGAATCATATTCTAGAAAATGGTGTCCAAAAAGGGGATAGAACTGGCACAGGAACTATCAGCACTTTTGGTTACCAAATGAGGTTTGACCTATCTAAGGGCTTCCCAATGTTAACCACCAAGAAACTTCATTTAAAATCGATTATTCACGAATTACTTTGGTTTATAAAAGGAGATACAAGTATTAAATATTTAAATGATAATGATGTTAAAATATGGGACTCTTGGGCCGATGAAAATGGCAACTTAGGTCCAGTTTATGGTCATCAATGGAGGAATTGGAATTCTGACGGAATTGATCAAATTAGCATTTTAATTGATCAAATTAAAAACAATCCTAACAGTAGAAGAATGATTGTTTCAGCGTGGAACCCTAGTGTTTTGCCTGACACATCAAAAAGTTTTTCTGAAAATGTATCCGATAATAAAGCGGCTTTGCCTCCATGTCATGCCTTTTTTCAATTCTATGTTTCAGACGGAAAATTGTCTTGTCAGCTATACCAAAGAAGTGCAGATACTTTTTTAGGAGTTCCATTTAATATAGCTTCTTACGCTTTATTTACAATAATGATTGCTCAGGTTACTGATCTTGAAGTTGGAGACTTTATTCATACTTTTGGAGATGTTCATTTATATAACAATCATATTGAACAAGCTAAAGAACAGTTGAGTAGAGAATTTCGTCCTCTTCCAAAGATGAAAGTCAACTCAAAAATCAAGAATATTAATGAATTCAAATATGAAGATTTCGAATTAATAAATTATGATCCGCATCCTCATATTAAAGCATCTGTATCAATATGAAAATTTCTATAATAGTAGCTATATCTAAGAATAATGTGATTGGAAAGGACAATCAGCTAATATGGAATTTACCAAAAGACATGAAGTTCTTTATGGATACTACATTGAATCATCCCGTAATTATGGGTAGAAAGAATTTCGAAAGTATTCCTGAAAAGTATAGACCTCTTAAGAATAGAACTAATATAATTATAACTAAAAACAACACCTATAAAGCCGACGGATGCTTAGTTGTAAATACTATTGAAGATAGTTTAACAAAAGCCAAAGAAGATAAGACAGCTAAGGAGATTTTTGTAATTGGAGGAGGTCAGATTTATAGAAAATTTTTGGAAGAAAATTTAGTAGATAGAATGTATATTACTCATATAGATGAAACATTCGAAGGAGATACTTTTTTCCCAGAAATAGATTATAAAAATTGGAGTTCAAATGAAATAATAAATCATAAAAAGGATATAAAAAATCCACATGATTTTAGAGTTGTTGTCTACAATAAGAAAAGCTAGGCTACTTTCAACTTGCTGACTTTTGATTTTGAAAATTGTTTTTCAGCATAAGAAAGATCAATAATCAATTCTTTAATATCCTTATCTGGGGCATTAAACATTGAATCTGTAAGAATTGCCTCGCAAATTGACCTAAGTCCCCTTGCCCCTAGGTTCAATAAAATAGCTTTATCTACAATAAATTCTAAAACTTCTTTCTTTATGATTAAATTAATGTCATCCATTTCAAACAATTTTATATACTGCTTGGTTAATGCATTTTGAGGGTCGGTAAGAATACTTAATAAAGTTTCTTTATTTAAAGGATGTAAATAAGTTAAAACAGGGAATCTTCCAATAAGTTCCGGAATTAATCCATATTTCTTAACATCCAGCTGATTAACATGAGAAAGCATAATTTCATTATTAAACTCTTCACCTGGAATTGTACTAAATCCAATAGACTGACTTTTTACTCTTCTTTCAATTATTTTTGAAATCCCATCAAAAGCACCTCCACAAATAAAAAGTATATTTTTGGTGTCTATTTGAATCATTTTTTGCTCAGGATGTTTTCTGCCCCCTTGAGGCGGAACATTTACTTGAGCACCTTCCAAAAGTTTAAGCATTGCTTGTTGAACACCTTCTCCTGAAACATCTCTAGTTATTGAAGGATTGTCACTTTTTCTGGCAACTTTATCAATTTCGTCAATAAAAACAATTCCTCTTTGTGCAGATTGAACATCATAATCAGCAGCTTGCAATAATCTAGAAAGTATACTTTCAACGTCTTCACCAACGTAGCCAGCTTCAGTTAATACAGTTGCATCAGCTATGCAAAAAGGTACATTTAAAAGATCGGCAATAGACTTAGCAAGTAAAGTTTTTCCAGTTCCTGTTTCTCCAACCATAATAATATTTGATTTTTCAATCTCAATATTATCTTTTGTTTTATTTTTTTGTAATAATCTTTTATAATGGTTGTATACAGCTACAGAAAGCACTTTTTTTGCTTCATCTTGTCCAATTACATGAAGACTTAAATTTTGTACAATTTCCTTAGGGGTAAGAAGTTTAAGAGTTTTTTCAATTTCATCTTTAGACTTTACACCACCTTCTTCCTTAACAATAGAATGTGCTTGAGTAATACAAGAATCACAAATATGACCAGTTATCCCAGCAATTAGAACATTAACCTCTTTTTTTTCTCTGCCACAAAAAGAGCATCTTATACTTTCTTCAGTTGGTTTTGACATTTGTTAATTTCTAGTTAGTACTTCATCAATCATACCATAGTCTTTAGCTTCTTGAGAAGTCATCCAGTAATCTCTATCACTATCTTTCCAAACAGTCTTGTAATCTTTTTTGGTGTGATGAGAAATAATATCATAAAGTTCTTTTTTTAATTTTTGAATTTCTCTAGCTGTAATTTCTATATCTGATGCTTGACCTTGAGCACCTCCAAGTGGTTGATGAATCATAACTCTAGAATGCTTTAATCCTGTTCTCTTACCATCTTTTCCAGCACATAACAATACTGCACCCATTGAAGCAGCCATTCCAATACATATTGTAGATACATCTGGTTTTATATATTGCATCGTGTCGTATATTCCAAGTCCAGCATATACTGAACCTCCTGGAGAATTGATGTAAATTTGAATGTCTCTTTTAGCATCAATTGATTCTAAAAAAAGTAATTGAGCGGTAATAATATTTGCAACATAATCGTCAATAGCAGTTCCTAGAAAAATAATTCTATCCATCATTAGTCTGGAAAAAACATCCATAACAGCAACATTCATTTGTCTTTCTTCAATGATATTTGGTGTCATTCCAACTGGAACATTGGGAAGGATTGAGCTGTAGCTGTCTAAAGTCGAGCTTGATATTCCCATGTGTTTTATGGCGTACTTTCTGAATTCTTCACTACTATTATTCATATATAATCTTTTTATAAAGTTAGAAATTTATTGATTTAGCTCGGCAACCTTTTTAGTAAAATCTTCATGAGCTATAAACTTATCATTAATCTTTAAAGTAACTTTTAAATATTCCATTACTTTTTTATCATAAATCATATCGTTTATTTTTCTAGCTTCATCATTATTAGAAAGTACTTTTTGAGCTGTCTTTTTTAATTCTTCTTCGGAAGGAATCATCATTCCATACTGAACATACTGATTTCCCATAAGATCCATAGTGAATTTGAGCAACTCTTCACCATCTACTTTTAAATTTTGATCTTTAATAATTAAATTTTCAATTAGTTGCCACTTAAGTCCTTCTGCGTATCTAATGTAATCTTTGTCTATATCCTCTTTTTTAGCTTCTTTATTAGAAGATAAAATCCATTTTTTTAAAAATTCGTCAGGTAATTTTATTCTAAGTTTTTTAATTAAAGTTTTAGAAATATCATTTTTCAAGAGTCTGTCAATATCCCCATCAAACATTTTATTTAAATCTTGCTCAACCTTACTTCGGAACTCTTCGATAGTTTTGGCTTCTCCAGGACCATATATTTTATCAAAAAGTGCGACATCAATATTTGATGGCTCTAGTGTTTTCACCTCATTAACAGTCATGAAAACATCATTTCTATAATTTTGAGCTCTTTCTTTGTCAATACCTAACATAGCAGCCATATCAGCATCTCCTCTTGAAATTTTCTTGGGATCGAATTGAAAATCATCTTGCGGTTTACAACCTAAAAGTTTTTTCTTTGACTTTTTATCTTCTATGAATTCTAAAGAAACAGTAGAACTTTGATTAAACCCTTCTTGAACAATATTTCCATCTTCATCAAGTTCTTTAAAATTTGCCATAACCATATCTCTCTCACCAGCTTTTTCTACACTTACTAACTTTCCATATCTTCTTGCAAAGTCATCCATTTGCTTGTCGATTAAAGCTTCATTTACTTTTGGTTGGTATTTAGTATATTTAAGTCTACCAGGTAAATCAAGTACAATTTCAGGAGCAAGCCCTAATTCATAATTAAATTCAAAGTCGCTTGGATTATTCCAATCTATTTTAGTTTTAGTTTCGTCAATTGGTAGCGGATTTCCTAGAATATTTAAACTGTTTCCAGTGATATGGTCATAAATAGACTTATTTAAAAGTTTATCAATTTCGTCTGCCAAAATAGAAGGACCATATTTTTTTTTAATAATTCCTGTTGGAACGTGACCTTTCCTAAATCCAGGAAGTTGCATTTGTTTCCTGTGTGTCTTTAAAGAAGCCTCATATGGGGCATTATAATCTTCGTTGGTAATTTTAACAGTTAAAATAGCATTTAAGGAATCTATTTTTTTGATATTAACATCCATGTCTTTTATTTAATATAAAAATGGCATAAAGCTTTTCCTTATGCCATTTGATTATTTAGTACGGGTGAAGGGAGTCGAACCCCCACACCTTTCGGCACTAGATCCTAAGTCTAGCGTGTCTACCAATTCCACCACACCCGCATTTATAGTAATGCTTTTAAAAAGCAGTTTGCAAATTTATTCAATTTTATCAAATAGAAAAGCTCAAAAATAATTTTCTGCTACCTTTACATTCATATTTTTATAAATAACATGCTATCAATAGATTTTTCTGAAATAGGCCTTCCTAAGTCTCATCATTATTTATTAGGCGCTATTGGTCCAAGACCAATTTGTTTTGCAAGCACTTTAGATGATAAAGGCAACCCAAATTTAGCTCCCTTTTCATTTTTTAATGTTTTTAGTTCTAACCCTCCAATTGCTATTTTTTCTCCATCTAGAAGTGGGAGAACCGGTGAACATAAAGACACTTTTCATAATGTTAAAAAAACAAAAGAAGTAGTTATTAATTTAGTAGATTTTAAAATGGCAGAACAAATGTCTCTGGCAAGTTCACCGTATTCACCAGAAATTGATGAGTTTATAAAAAGTGGGTTAACGCCAATAAAATCCGAAAAAATTAAGCCATTTAGAGTTAAAGAATCGCCTATACAGTTAGAGTGTGAAGTAATAGAAATTAAAGAATTAGGAAATGAAGGAGGCGCTGGAAACTTAATTATTTGTAAAATTTTAAAAATGCACATTGCTAAAAGACTTCTTAACGATAAGCAAATGATAGATCAAGAAAAATTAGATCTAATAGCAAGAATGGGAGGGGATTGGTATTGTAGAACGGATAAAAATTCAATGTTTGAAATTAAAAAACCAATGACTTCAAAAGGGATAGGGTTTGATGAACTTCCTAACGAAATTTTAAATAGTAGTATTTTATCAGGAAATGACCTTGGCAAATTAGCTGGCATTGAAACTTTGCCTGACGAAACAAAAGTTAATGACTTTAAACTAATAGAGCTTAGTGATGTTTTTTTAAAATATGAAGATAATGCTTCTGCACTTGAAAAAGAATTACATCAAAAAGCGAAAGATTTTTTACTTAACAATGAACTGGAAGCAGCATGGAAAACATTACTTTCGTTCAACAATTAAATAGATATGGAACTTAAAATAAATGGTAAGATTAAGCTAATTATGGATTCACAATCTTGGGATTCAGGCTTTACAAAAAGAGAATTTGTAGTTACAACAAACGAGCAATATCCTCAGGATGTGAAATTAGAGTTTATAAAAGATAAAACAACTTTACTGGACGGACTTTCCGAAGGGGAAGAGGTTGAAGTTTCGTTTAACGTTCGAGGTAATGAATATAATGGAAAATACTATGTTAATTTACAGGCCTGGAGATTGACCAAAGTTGAGAGTAATTCCAATACGGATTCTGGACCTCCTGAACCTGATTTTGAGCCAGCTGGAGATCAAGACGATGATTTACCATTTTAATTAAAATTAATTCTTAATGACCCTGCTTGAAAAATACATCAAAGGGGTGCGTTTCTTTTTACCTACGCCTTTTAGCATTGCTTTATTGCTAACTAGTTTTGTAATGGCTTTTGCAATGTTTTGGCCATGGCATAATTCCTTGGATGGTTATAACAATTGGTCCGAAAAATCTTCTCTTCTTTTAAATTATTGGTATGAAGGTCTTTGGAACTCTGCTGGATTAGCATTTGCAATTCAAATGATGCTAATGCTTCTTTTAGGTCATGTATTGGCCCTAAGCCCAATTGTAAATAGATTCATAAGTAAGCTTCTTCCTATTTGTTCAAATAATGCCAAAAGTGCATTTATAATAACATTATTTACCTTAATTATTAGTTGGTTTAATTGGGGCTTAGGGTTGGTTTTTGGTGCAATTTTTTGTAAAAAAATAATGCACTATGCTAGTGAAAAAGGCATTGCTTTAAATGCTGGACTAATGGGGGCAGCTGGTTATTGTGGATTAATGATTTGGCATGGTGGAATATCCGGATCTTCATTAATTAAAATAACGGAGCCTGGTCACTTAGCTTCATTAGCAAGTGCTAATATAAAAGAACACATTCCAGAAATAATTGATTTTAACAGCACTGTTTTTTCTAGTATGAATTTGGCAGTTACCCTATCGCTATTAATTACTCTTCCTTTAACAATGTTTTTGATTGGAAAAAGAGTGAGTACAAGTATTCCAAAGATGAAAAGTGAGCTAACAAATAATGCTTTAGAAAATAATCTAATTGGGGCTGAAATCTTAGACTATTCACTAATTACAGGTAGAATTATTGGTTTTCTAATTTGTTTATTTTGTGTTTATTTTGCTTTTAAAGATCCAAACACCTCTTCTTTTCATTTTATAACTCCAAATTATTTAAACACCATGCTACTTGGATTGGGTATTTTTTTTCATGGAAGCATTATTAAATTCATAAAATCTACAGAGACAGCAATTGGTGGAACTGTTGGTATTCTAATTCAATTTCCCTTATATTTTGGCATAATGGGTATTTTTAAATCTACAGGTATAATTAATGATTTATCTTATTTTTTCCAAGAATTATCCAATGAATATACTTACCCTATTTACACCTTTATTAGTGCATCAATTATTAATTTTTTTGTTCCTAGTGGTGGTGGACAGTGGTATATCCAAGGGCCATTAATTATTCAGTCTTCCTTGGAGATGGGAATTCCTCTAAGTAAAAGTATTATGGCCTTTGCTTACGGAGATCAATTAACTAATATGATGCAACCTTTTTGGGCACTTCCTTTATTGGGGATTACTGGACTTAAAGCAAAAGATATACTTCCATATACTTTAATAATGATGTTGGTTGGATTCGTCCTCTTCTTTTTAGGCCTCACAGTATTCTAATTTTAAAGTCAATCGGCCAAAAGTATTGTTGTTGAATAATCATGGATAATTCTTAACAAAACCATATTATTTAAAATAATAAGTCATTATAAAAACCTGCTAAATTTCTATTCATATTTCACTGTTCTTTATTAAGTTCTTAAAATATATTTAGGTAGCCCCCCCCCTTATTAACACCTGTTTTTTTAAAATTATCCAATTTTTTTTTTAGATTTACACTTTATAAATAAATCAATTTTTTGGTTATTTATTTAACCTTGGCTAGTTCATATTCTTCTCTCTTCATTTGGGTCGACTTTAGACGAATCTATTAAAGATTTTCACATATGAAGAAACACTTATTTCTATTTTTTTTACTTTTTGTAACATTATTTGTAAAATCACAAGAAGTCATATCCACTCAAGGTGATTCTTACACTGATTCATCTGCAGCTATAGATTTCACTATTGGTGAGGTAGTTACTTTTACTGGAACAAGTTCTGAAAATAACCTTACCCAAGGGTTTCACCAAACCAACTGGGGTTTTGTAAGTATTGAAGATCACGTTCCTAGCTATGAAGCAATTATATATCCAAACCCAACAGAAGATTTTTTAAATATTAAAGCAAGTTTATATGAAGATGTAAGCTATGTATTGTACGATGAAATGGGAAAGCTCATTTTACAGGGCAGGCTTTTAAGTGAACAAACTGCTTTAGAAGTGAGTCCGTTAGCTACTGGACGTTACTCCCTAGTTTTAAGTAACTCAAAAGAGAATTTAAAGACATTCAATATTATTAAAACAAGATAAGACAAAACCTATGAAAAAGATACTACTATCAATTTTTACAATAGCCGCAATGGCACTTTCAACTTTTGGACAAGCACCAGAAGGTTTTAAATACCAAGCAGTGGTTAGAGATGCAGGAAATGCAATTATTGCCAATCAGAGCAGTTGGAATACAGCTAACAATCCAGCAAGGATCTGCAGGTGGAACAGCTGTATATACAGAAACTTTTGCTCCAACTACCAACGCATATGGTTTAGTGAATTTAGAAATAGGAACAGGAACTACATTAGATGATTTTACTACAATAGATTGGCCAAATGGAAGTTATTTTATAGAGACTGCAATTGATGCTTCAGGTGGCAGCAACTATTCTGTAATGGGAACCAGTCAATTAATGAGTGTTCCTTATGCATTGTACGCAAAAACATCTGGTAATGGTGTAGGGCCAGCAGGACTTAACGGATTATCAACTTATGATTTAGCATTTTCTATAGACAGTACAATTGGAACAGCACAACAATGGTTAGCATCTTTAACTGGACCAGACGGATTACCAGGGGCTAGTGGTTTATCGGCTTATGACTTGGCATACTCTTTAGATAGTACAATAGGAACAGCACAACAATGGTTAACATCTTTAACTGGTACAGACGGATTAGACGGAGCACCAGGTTCAGATGGACAAGATGGCCCAATAGGACCACAAGGATCTAATGGTTTATCTGCTTATAATTTAGCCTTTATTGCAGATAGTACTATTGGAACTGAACTACAATGGTTATCATCATTAAAAGGAGATACAGGATTAGCTGGACCAATAGGTCCCAATAGGTCCATCAGGTGGGCCAGTAGGTCCAATAGGATCCACAGGGAGATACAGGAATTGCTAGGCCCACATAGGAGCTAATGGTTTATCGGCTTATGATCTGGCTTATGTAGCTGACACTAATATTGGAACGGAACTACAGTGGTTATCATCATTAAAAGGAGATACAGGAATTAGCTGGCCCAATAGGCCTAAGGTCCATCTGGTGGTCCACTAGGACCACAAGGATTAAAGGGAGACTACAGGAATATAGCTGGTCCCAATAGGAGCTAATGGTTTATCGGCATATGATTTGGCTTATGTAGCTGACACTAATATTGGAACAGAACTACAATGGTTATCATCATTAAAAGGAGATACAGGAATTGCTGGCCCAACAGGGTCTCAAGGTTCTGATGGTTTGTCTGCTTATAATCTAGCATATGTTGGAGATAGCAATATAGGAACGGAACTACAGTGGTTGGCTTCATTAAAGGGAGATACAGGATTAACTGGAGTACCAGGATTGAGGAATACCGGAACAAGGAATTGCAGGAATTAATGGAACTAATGGTGTTGACGGAATTAACGGTATTGACGGTGCAACAGGTCCAGCAGGATCAGATGGAGTAGATGGAAATGACGGTGCAACAGGATCAGATGGAGCAGATGGATCAGATGGAACTGACGGAGCAACTGGTTTACAAGGTCCGGATTGAAAGGAGCAACAGGTTCAGCAGGAGCAAATGGAACAAACGGTGCAACAGGCCCACAAGGACCAATAGGAAATGACGGAGCTGCTGGAGCAACAGGCCCAGAAGGAGCAACGGAACTGACGGATCAGCGGAGCAAGGTGGACGGACAAAGGTAATGACGGAGCAGCAGGAGCAACCGGTGCACGGACCAACGGTAATGACGGAGCTGCTGGAGCAACAGGTCCACAAGGACCAATAGGAAATGACGGATCTGCTGGAGCAACCGGTGCACAAGGACCAATAGGAAATGACGGAGCTGCTGGAGCAACAGGCCCACAAGGACCAATAGGAAATGACGGATCTGCTGGAGCAACCGGTGCACAAGGACCAATAGGAAATGACGGAGCTGCTGGAGCAACCGGTGCACAAGGACCAATAGGAAATGACGGAGCTGCTGGAGCAACCGGTGCACAAGGACCAATAGGAAATGACGGAGCTGCTGGAGCAACAGGCCCACAAGGACCAATAGGAAATGACGGATCTGCTGGAGCAACCGGTGCACAAGGACCAATAGGAAATGACGGAGCAGCTGGAGCAACAGGTCCACAAGGACCAATAGGAAATGACGGAGCTGCTGGAGCAACAGGCCCACAAGGACCAATAGGAAATGACGGAGCTGCTGGAGCAACCGGTGCACAAGGACCAATAGGAAATGACGGAGCTAGCTGGAGCAACCGGTCCACAAGGACCAATAGGAAATGACGGATGCGGAGCACCGGGCACAAGGACCAATAGGAAATGACGGAGCTGCTGGAGCAACCGGGTATTAGGACAATGGAACTAACGGAATAGACGGAGCACCGGGTATTGATGGAACTACAACTAGGAAAGACGGAGCAACGGTAGATGGAGCAACGGATGCACACCGGGTATTGATGGAACTAACGGAATTGACGGTAACGTAGACGGAGCTAGACGGAATTGCACAGGAGCTGACGGAAATGAGGAGCTGACGGATCAGATGCTACAAATTATTGGACAGAAGATGGAAGTAATGTTTATAGAAGTTCTGGCAACGTTGGTATTGGCACGACTTCGCCCGTTTCCGCGTTACACGTTAAGACTACCACACAGTTTCAGGGAATTTTCTTAGATGATGAAAGTGGCTTGATTGCCAAAATAGCAAGAGGGGATGCAACTGGTGACCCATATTTTAAACTTTATAGTTCGATTAGCGGTAATGGAGTAGACATTCAGTCAAATGGGTCCAGTTATTTTAATGGTGGCAACGTTGGAATTGGAACTAGTTCGCCCGTTTATAAATTGGATTTACGTGGAAGCGGTGACCAAGTTATAAATGTTTATAGCGACGGTACAGGAGAGGCATATGCAAGATTTTCACAAAATAACAACACAACATCTGGTCCTTTGATGTATATCGGTGCATTTGGTACTACACCGTCGACGTTTCATTGTGGCATCAATTCGAGATACAATTTCCCAATTAAATTTCATCAAAACAACATAACACGTATGACAATAGCGAATGGCGGCAACGTGGGCATCGGTACAACTACGCCAGGCCATCCACTTCATATTCAAGGGCCGGGAACTGGAGGACAGTTGTTGAAACTTAGTGGTACTTCAAATACTTGGTTGGAATTAGAAGCAGATTATGATGGTACACCTCAAGGATGGGGACTAGCTTCTTACGAAACTGGAAGTTTTCATTTTTACAAACGGACAGGAACCGCAGGTGGAGGTACTATTGGTTTTAAAATGACCATAACAGATCAAGGCAACGTTGGAATTGGAACTACTACGCCCGTTTCCGCGTTACACGTTAAGACTACCACACAGTTTCAGGGAATTTTCTTAGATGATGAAAGTGGCTTGATTGCCAAAATAGCAAGAGGGGATGCAACTGGTGACCCATATTTTAAACTTTATAGTTCGATTAGCAGTAATGGAGTAGACATTCAGTCAAATGGGTCCAGTTATTTTAATGGCGGCAACGTTGGTATTGGAACTACTTCGCCAACTAAAAAATTACATATAACAGGTGATGGAGGTAATGACGCGGCAATTAGAATACAATCTACAAATTCCAGCGGTGCCGGATTTATGTATATGCAACGTAATACCGATGGCAAATCTTATGTGCTGAATGGTAGTAATCAGGCTTTAATATTGGGAGCAAATAACAATACAAGTCAATTATATTTAAAAGAAAACGGCAACGTTGGTATTGGAACCACTGCGCCCGCCACAAAGTTACAAGTTGGTAATCAACCTATTCATAGCAATGCTAGAGTTTGGGATGCAAATACTCCACTAGCATTATTTCACCCGACAGTTACTTCTAATACTGTACTAAATGATCCAAAGCCTGTTCTTATACTGGGTAGAGATGGTACTAGTTCAGAAGCATATGGAGCATTAGCAACTTTCAACCTTTCAAGATATGAGAATAGTGTAACAAACTCTAGAACACGTCTAGACATTGCCTTAACTAAAAATAATTTTGTGGATGTTAACGTTATGACACTTCTATCAAGCGGCAAGGTTGGTATAGGAACTACTTCGCCAAGAGCAACATTAAATGTAACAAATGACATCTCAAACAATTCCGAAGGGAATACAATACCTAATGCCTATGGTGGAAATGCTACGACAACACTTGTCTTAGGTCATGGTGTAACAGGATCAACTCCAAATTACTGGGGCTTAAATATTGGGACATTATATAATGGAAAATCTTATTTACAAGGGAGTCATACAAATGGAAGTTCTTTTTACGATATATTACTAAATCCAAATGGTGGCAAAGTGGGTATCGGCACGGATTCGCCATATGCTCCACTAACTGTTAATGGCTTTGTAAGTACACCAAACGCAAGTTATCGTGGCATTCGTTATGCTGATTGGTATACAAATTTTGGTGATATGGGTGTCCGGAGCGATTATGATGCTTCTCATGGGCATGGTAGTTCTAGTAATAAGATTTCGATTCAAAGTCAATACAGTATGCATATTCAGAATGGAGTTCTTTTAATTTCTTCTGATAAACGAATAAAAGATGTTATTGGTAGAAGTGGTTCTAAAGGAGATTTATCGACTTTGTTATCTGTTGAAATAACAGATTATAAAATGAAAGATAAAGTTGTTTATGGTAACCAAATAGCCAAAAAAGTCATTGCCCAGCAATTAAAGAGCGTGTATCCTCAAGCTGTTTCGTTACAAACAAGCGTTATTCCCAACATTTATAAAGCCGCAGAGATCAAGGAGGGGTATGTTGCCCTGCAAACAGATTTAAAAAAAGGCGATAGGGTGAAATTGATTTTAATGAAGGTGAGCAGACTAGAGGAAATAGTTGAAGTGTTGAGATGCTGATCAGAATGGCTTTACCATAGAAAACAAAAAGGACGGAAAAGTATTTGTTTTCGGAAAGGAAGTGGATGACTTTCATGTAGTAGACTACGATGCGGTTTCTATGTTAAATGTTTCTGCTACTCAAGAGCTTTACAAGCTAATTTTAAAGCAACAGAAAACTATTGAAAAGCAAAAAGAACAAATTGATGCTCAGAAAGCACAAGTTGACGTACAGAAAGCACAAATTTCTGCTCAAATAGATGAATCAAAAAAAGTACAGTCTAATTTTGATGAAAGATTAAAAAATCTTGAAATTCTTTTTAATATTTCAAAATTAAACGAATAGTACTAGAAGTTTCTAACTATTAAATAGTTGCTTTGACTAAATTTATAAAATGGCCTTCTTTTAGAAGGTCATTTTTTTTATCCCTATTTCAACTAGAATTAGCAATGCTTTTTAATTTTTCTTTAAAAACCCTTTTCTATCCTCTATTATTTAACTTATTTATAATTGGTCTAAATAGATAAAAATGATTGTTTGTTGAGTCATATTTTTAAAACCTATGACTTTGACATTACATTGTTTACTACATTTGTAATAGATAACTAAACATTTAAATATGAGTAAATCTACTTTTTATACCTCAATAGGTTATAAAATACTGATGGCCCTTTCAGGACTATTTTTAATGTTTTTTTTGCTTCAACACCTAGTAATCAACTCCCTATCTGTAATAAGTCCAGATGCGTTTAATGAAGCTTCTCATTTTATGGGAACCAACCCATTGGTACAATTTTTATTGCAGCCAGTATTAATTTTTGGTGTGGTATTTCACTTTATAATGGGTTTCTTTTTAGATCTAAAAAACAGAAAATCAAGATCGATTAATTACGCTTACAACAAGCCATCTGCAAACTCATCTTGGGTTTCTAGAAATATGATTATTAGTGGTTTAACGGTACTAGCTTTTCTAGGTATTCATTTTGTAGATTTTTGGATCCCCGAAATTTCTACTAAATATATTCAGGGAGACATGAGCGGTATGCATAACGGAGAGTTTCGATACTTTCACGAGTTACACGAGAAATTTGCAGCTATGCCAAGAGTTATAGCCTACATTATTGCATTTATATTCTTGTCCCTTCATTTATTACATGGTTTTCAGTCCTCTTTCCAAAGTGTTGGAGTATCTACTAGCAAAACAAGAATGACTTTTTATAAATTTGGAAATATTTTTGCAATAATTGTACCTACTGGTTTTATACTAATAGCATTGTTTCACTTTATAACCCAACATTAATAATTATGGCATCATTAAATTCTGGCGTACCAAATGGGGAATTGAAGGACAAATGGACTCAGTACAAAGATTCTATTGATTTAGTAAACCCAGCCAATAAAAGAAATATAGACGTTATAGTAGTTGGAACTGGTCTTGCTGGAGGATCTGCTTCTGCAACTTTAGCGGAACTTGGCTACAACGTTAAAGCTTTTTGTTATCAAGACAGTCCAAGAAGAGCACATTCTATTGCTGCTCAAGGAGGAATTAATGCAGCTAAAAATTACCAAGGAGACGGTGATTCAACTTATAGATTATTTTACGATACTGTTAAAGGGGGTGATTATAGATCTAGAGAAGCAAATGTTTATAGGTTAGCAGAAGTTTCTACCAATATTATAGATCAATGTGTTGCTCAAGGAGTTCCATTTGCTAGAGATTATGGCGGACTTTTAGACAATAGATCATTTGGTGGAGTTTTGGTTTCTAGAACTTTTTACGCAAAAGGACAAACTGGACAACAGCTTCTTTTAGGTGCTTATTCTGCAATGAATAGACAAATTGCAAGAGGAAAAATACAAATGCACAATCGTCATGAAATGCTCGATGTTGTAGTTGTAGACGGTAAGGCTAGAGGAATTATTGCAAGAAATTTAATTACTGGAGAAATTGAAAAACATTCAGCCCACGCTGTTGTAATCGCTTCTGGTGGTTATGGAAATGTATATTTTTTATCTACCAACGCAATGGGAAGTAATACAACCGCTGCTTGGAAAATACATAAAAAAGGAGCCTATTTTGCCAACCCATGTTATACCCAAATTCACCCAACTTGTATTCCAAGATCTGGAGATTACCAATCTAAGCTAACCCTTATGTCAGAGTCTTTGAGAAACGATGGTAGAATATGGGTTCCTAAAAATATGGAAGACGTTAAAGCTTTAAGGGCTGGAACTTTAAAAGCTACAGAAATTTCAGAAGAGAACAGAGATTATTATTTAGAAAGAAGGTACCCAGCTTTTGGAAATTTGGTTCCTAGAGATGTAGCTTCAAGAGCTGCAAAAGAAAGATGTGATGAGGGATATGGCGTCAACAAAACCGGTGAGGCAGTGTATTTAGATTTTAGCTCTGCAATCACTAGATACGGAAAAGAACAAGTTCTTTTACAAGGAGAAGATGCAAACGATAATAATTTGATCAAAAAAATGGGTCAAGAAATTATTAAATCAAAATATGGGAACTTGTTTCAGATGTATGAAAAAATAGTTGACGAGAATCCTTATGAAATGCCAATGATGATTTACCCTGCTGTACATTATACTATGGGAGGAATTTGGGTGGATTATAACTTAATGACCACAGTTCCAGGACTATATGCGATTGGAGAAGCAAACTTCTCCGACCATGGCTCTAACAGACTTGGTGCTTCTGCGTTAATGCAAGGCTTAGCTGATGGTTATTTTGTCCTTCCTTATACCATAGGAGATTATTTATCGGATGACATTAGAACAGGACCAATTTCTACAGAAACTCCTGAATTTATAAAGGCGGAAGATGATGTGAAAAACACTTTAAGCCAATTGTTAGGAAATACAGGAACTCATACGGTTGATTATTATCACAAAAAGCTAGGTAAGATAATGTGGGATAAGTGTGGAATGGCTAGAACAGAACCTGGTTTAAAAGAAGCTATTAAAGAAATAAAAGAGCTCAGAGAAGATTTTTGGAAAAATGTAAAAGTCCCAGGTGAATTAAATGAGCTTAATAAAGAATTAGAAAAAGCGGGAAGAGTTGCTGATTTTTTAGAGCTTGGTGAATTATTTGCAAAAGATGCACTTACTAGAAATGAATCTTGCGGAGGTCATTTTAGAGAAGAATATGCGACTAAAGAGGGCGAAGCAAAAAGAGATGATAAAAATTTCAACTTTGTTTCAGCATGGGAATACAAAGGAGAGCCTTCCGATGCTAAGCTGCACAAGGAAAAGTTGGAATTTGATAATATTGAGGTAAAAGAAAGATCTTATAAATAACATAAAAGATGAATTTAACACTTGAAATCTGGAGACAAAAAAGTAATTCTGAAAAAGGAGCCTTAGAAACCTATCCAATAAGTGAAGTTTCTGAAGACATGTCTTTTTTAGAGATGCTAGATGTTTTAAACGAAGAATTGATTGAGAAAGGAATTGATCCTGTAGCATTTGATCATGACTGTAGAGAAGGAATTTGTGGAATGTGTTCATTATATATTAACGGAGAAGCGCATGGGCCAGATAGAAGAGTAACTACTTGCCAACTTCATATGAGGAAGTTTAAAGATGGGGATACTATATTTATTGAACCATTTAGAGCTAATGCCTTTCCAGTGGTGAAAGATTTAGTGGTAGATAGATCTGCATTTGATAGAATACAACAAGCAGGAGGTTTTGTTTCGGTAAATACTTCTGGAAATACTCAAGATGCTAATACTATACCTATTCCTAAAGATGATGCAGATACTGCTTTTGATGCTGCAACTTGTATTGGTTGTGGTGCATGTGTTGCATCTTGTAAAAACTCATCTGCTATGCTTTTTGTATCGGCTAAAGTTTCTCAATTTTCTTTATTACCTCAAGGTAAAGTAGAAGCCAAAGAAAGAGTGATAAATATGGTTAATAAAATGGATGAAGAAGGTTTTGGGAATTGCACCAATACAGGTGCTTGTGAAGTAGAATGTCCAAAAGGTATTTCGTTAGATAACATTTCAAGAATGAATAGAGAGTTTATAACTGCTAACGTTAAAAAATAATTATTTACTTATTTGAGCTTCAATTATTTTATCTCGGATGACTCTATTGTATTCAAAATCCCACATTAATTTCTTTTTGGTATAATCATAATAAGCTATTGAGACAGGCTCTTTTTTTAAAAAATCAAATTGATTTTCTTCATTGTATTTAAACAAACTAATCTCAGCCTTAAGACGGTGAGCTATTTTCTTTTTAGGAATATTCTTAGCATCTATTGTGAAATATTTTGAAACATAACCTTCATGGGACAATTGAAATTTATAAATGCCTTTTGAAGTTATTTTTTTTTGGAAATTATGACTAGATATTTTAAAATTCTCAAATTCAGTATTATTTTTAGAGATTTTAACAGTACAATTTTTCAAATGATTTTTGCTATTTTCATAATGGATTAGCTCTATTTTTAATTTTATAGAGACTTCATTTTGAGACTTCATTATAAAATTTAAAGTTGTTAAATAGATAACTAGAAACAGTATTTTTAAATTCATTTTAAGAAGGCTTTCTCAATATATATTGAAATAAAACCACAATACATTTTTAAGACTAAAAAATTTCACGAGCTATATTTTTAACGGCTTCTCCTTTACCCATTGTATAAAAATGTAATATAGGCACACCTGCATCCATTAATTCTTTCGATTGCTGAATAGCCCATTCTGTTCCTATTTTTAAAACATCCGCATTAGACTTAGATTTTTCCAATTCATTTGATAATTCTTCAGGAAAATTAGTATTAAAAAATTTAGGTATAAAACTTAGGTGCCTAAGATTTGTAAGAGGCTTAAGCCCAGGTATAATAGGAACGGTAATTCCAATACTTCTGCATTTTTTTACAAATTCAAAATATTTTTGATTGTCATAAAAAAGTTGTGTGACTATATATTCAGCTCCAGCGTCTACTTTTGCTTTTAAATGTTTTAAGTCACTATTTAAGTTCATTGCTTCAAAATGTTTTTCGGGATAACCTGCAGTTCCAATACAAAAGTTAGCTGGACTATTTTTAGTTTCTTCATATAAATATTGACCATTATTCATATCATCTATTTGCTTAATTAAATCAATAGCATATTTACTACCTCCTTTTGTAGCAACAAAAGAAGATTCATTTTTTAGTGGATCTCCTCTTAAAGCAAGAACATTGTCAATACCTAAAAACTTTAAATCAATCAAAGCGCTTTCAGTATCTTCTTTTGTAAACCCTCCGCATATAATATGAGGAATTGCATCGACTTTATATTTATTCATTAAAGCGGCACAAATCCCAACAGTACCAGGTCTTTTTTTAATAGATACTTTTTTAAGAAGTCCGTCTCCCATTTTTTTGTACTCATAATCTTCTCTATGGTAAGTAACATTAATAAATGGAGGTTTAAATTCCATTAAGGGATCAATTCCATTACAAATATCCTCAATGCCTTTACCTTTTAGAGGAGGGAGTATTTCAAATGAGAATATTGTTTTTTTGCTATTATTGATGTAATCTACTACTTTCATTTAAAGACAAAATAAGTTCTTAATATCAAGAAAACCAAACTACATACATTTCTATAAACAAGATTTGTTTAAACAAGTTTACAATCCTAATGACTAATAAAGAATATTATATATGTCAACAACTTCATTTTTAGGGTTTATATAGTACATTTGCTGAAGATGAAAAATATTAGAAATTTCTGTATTATAGCCCATATTGATCATGGTAAAAGTACCCTAGCTGACAGACTATTGCAGACTACTGGAACAATTTCTGATCGAGAAATGAAAGACCAGGCCCTGGACGATATGGATATCGAAAGGGAGAGAGGAATAACTATAAAAAGCCATGCCATTCAAATGGATTATTCTTTTAATAAGCAAGACTATAAGCTAAATTTAATTGATACACCAGGACATGTAGATTTTTCATACGAAGTTTCTAGGTCAATAGCTGCTTGTGAAGGTGCTCTTCTTATTGTAGACGCATCTCAAGGCATAGAAGCTCAAACAATTTCTAATCTTTATCTTGCAATAGAAAATGATTTAGAAATTATCCCAATTTTGAATAAGATGGACTTGCCAGGGGCAATGCCTGATGAAGTTACAGATCAAATAATTGATTTAATTGGATGTTCCAAAGATGATATAATTCCAGCTAGTGGTAAAACAGGATTAGGCGTAGATAATATTTTAGAGGCGATAATTAATAAAATACCTTGCCCCAAGGGTAGTGAAACTGAACCATTAGAGGCGATGATTTTTGATTCTGTTTTTAATTCATTTAGAGGAATTATTGCTTATTTCAGAGTTTTTAATGGCGTAATAAAAAAAGGTCAGCAAATTAAATTTTTCAATACTGACAAAACTTATAATGCAGACGAGATAGGAGTTTTAAAAATGGAGTTGTCTCCAAAAAATGAATTACGATCTGGAGATGTTGGTTACATAATAAGTGGGGTAAAAAAGGCAAATGAAGTTAAAGTAGGGGATACTATTACTTCGCTTTTAGATCCTTGTGAAAATGCAATTCAGGGTTTCGAAGATGTAAAGCCAATGGTCTTTGCAGGAATGTATCCAGTGGAAACAGACGATTACGAAGAACTAAGGTATTCTATGGAAAAACTTCAGTTGAACGATGCCTCTTTAGTTTTTGAACCAGAATCATCGGCTGCTTTAGGATTTGGATTTAGATGTGGCTTTTTAGGAATGCTTCACATGGAAATTATTCAAGAAAGGTTAGAAAGGGAATTCAATATGGTTGTTATTACAACTGTCCCCAATGTTTCTTATAATGTATTTCTAAAAAAGGAGTTAAAGGAGATTGTAGTTAATAATCCCTCTGAACTTCCAGAGCCTTCAAAATTAGAGTGGATAGAAGAACCTTATATAAAAGCACAAGTAATTACAAAAACAGATTATGTTGGTGCGGTTATGAATTTGTGTATTGAAAAAAGAGGAGAGTTAAATAATCAAGTATATCTAACTCAAGACAGGGTTGAACTAAGCTTTGAAATGCCTCTTTCGGAAATTGTATTTGACTTTTACGACAGGCTAAAATCTGTTAGTAGGGGCTATGCATCCTTTGATTATTCACCCGTTGGACACAAAAAATCCGATCTTATAAAATTAGATATTCTTTTAAATGCCGAGCAGGTAGACGCTCTTTCTGCATTAGTTCATAGATCTAATGCATTTACCCTTGGAAAAAGAATTTGTTTGAAATTGAAAGAACTTATTCCTAGGCAACAATTTGAAATCCCAATTCAAGCAGCTATAGGAGCTAAAATAGTTTCAAGAGAAACTATAAAAGCTTTAAGAAAAGATGTAACCGCAAAATGTTATGGTGGGGATATTACTAGAAAAAGAAAGCTTTTAGAAAAACAAAAAGCTGGAAAAAAAAGAATGAGACAAGTTGGTAGAGTAGAAGTTCCACAAGAAGCATTTTTAGCTGTTTTAAAATTAGATTAGAAAAAAGCCCTCATTTGCATACTCCCATTGTGGACTGCTTTATTATTCTCTGATTTTCTTCCATTATAATTAATTGAGATCTGAATATTATTAGACATGTTTTTCTGAAAACCTATCCTCCATGTGGTATTTTGACCTACCTGAAGTCCTTCTAACATTTCAAATCCTATAGTGCTATTGCTTTCCCCTTTATAATTTATTTTAACAAAATGAATCTCTGCATTTAATAACCCTTTATCTCTTTTACTTTTTCTTAATTCAAATCCAAAATCTTGCAAATAAGCAGTCTCATTACCATATTCTACAGCATTTCTTTTTTCAGAATATCTACCATTAAATGCCAATCTAAATAATGTATTTGGTTGAAAAGAGATTCTATTATTTATTTCTCTATTTTCAAGATTAAAATTTCTATTTTCCATATATGTTGACGAGTTTTTCTTTAATTCCCTATTGACTTGAGAGTTCAACATAAACTTTCTATTTAAATTCCAACGCAGTTTTATTTGCTCTTTGTTGGTAGATTTAAAATCAGTACCGTTTATCAAAAGATTCTTATTAGCAAATAATTGATTTACTAATTCTAAGCTGTATTTAGAACTTGATCTATTAAAAAACAAACTATTTCTTAAGCTATTTGACATTTGTTCAATGATTGGATTATCTGCATTTACTAAAGGATTAATCAGTGTTTCAAAATCTAAATAATTTGTTTTTTTATTTGTGTTAATAGCAGTTTGATTATAAAATTTATTAATAAATTTTTCTAAATATGTTTTCCCATTAGCCAACTTTCTAAAGTCAATATTTAAATTTTGATTATACTGGAAATTATAAATTTTTATGTAGCTATTATTAGGAGTAAATACTCTTATATAAGCTGCTTGATCACTGAAAGCAGCTACCTCAAATTCATTGAGTTCTTTTATGCTGTTTTCATTATAATCATTCCATGTGTAAATACCTTGTCCAGCAGGAACTTCTATATAAATAAATTCTTTTTGTAGCTCTAAGCCTGATCCAATTTCCAGGAATGAGTTGGTTGTAAGTCCACCCTTTAGTAATTTGAGATTATAACTGAGCCTACTTGCCAGAGAGTTTTCAGGTAATATGTCAGTTAGAGTAGAATCTAAAATTTGAAGCATTCTATATGAAATCGAATAATTTAGATTAAAATTTTTCTTTGATGAAATCCCTACTAGAAGTCCTGGACTAATAGCTTTTGTTGCTTTTTTGAGCAATAAATCACTTTTAAACCAGTCGTATCTTTCTTGATAGAAAAATTGCAATTTGGACTTAGAAGAGTCTAAATTCTCAATAAACACTTTCCAGTCATAAAAACGATAGCTATTATTAACTAAAGTATCTGAATTAAAAAATTTATTATTTTCATTAATATCTTTAAACCCTATTTTTAATTTCCCAATTGGAATAAATAAGTCAGTTTTATGTCTCAAAAAATCTGTACTATAAACACCATCTGAATTTAATAGACTTCCGTCAAATTTTACATTTAAATTTTTATTCCATTTAAATTTTAAATCATTTTTATATCCACTAAAGTCATTTTTAATTAAGAAAGAATTTAAACCATATTCAATCAACCCATTTTTTAAATACTCTAACTTAACTTTTGCTGAACTTAATAATTGATCGTTTTCAATAAATAATTCATTAATATTCCAATTTCTTTCAAATTCTACTTCCCTAAACCTTTCAATTCTTTTAAAATTTTTGGAAATACTTTCAATTCTATATTCTTGAATTAGATTCCACTTTTCTTTTAAATTATTTTTATTCTCATACTTTATCAGTCCAGCAAAACCTATATTATCATTGTTATTTATATTAGAAAAAGTATTTAAATCCATATTGGAGCTGCTCAATTCATACTTTATAGAATTTTTCTTCCATAATGTTTCCCCGCCAAAACTTACTATTTGTCTTTTTTTAGGGGTAACTAATCTTTTTATAGGGCTGTAATCACCATTTTTTACTAAGCCAACTAATGGAATTGTATCTGGAGCAACCCATTCAAAAACTTTCCCAAGTGCGTTATTTGTTTTTAGATTATAGTTTCCATTTCCTTGCCCAACATTACTAAATGTTAACTGATACAATGCTTTTTCTTCATTGATTGAATAAATATATATTTCGTAATTTAAGGAATCAATTTTTTGGTACATATTTGAACTTTCACTAAATCCAATACTATCAATTCCAGATCCAACTGCTAGTTCGATATTGTCACCTATATTTTCTAGTACTAATCTATCTTCTAAATCAAAATCTTGTTGAAGAGATTGGTTCTTGCTATCCTGTTCTCCATATCCGTAAATATAGAATGTAGAATTATTTTTTTTAAATGTTGTAGATGACTGCAAAAGAGATCTTGCATAATTCTTATCACTGTACTGAAACTCTACTATTATTCTTTTATCTTTTGTAATTAAATTTTTTGCAGTAAAACTGATTTCGGAAGTATTATAATCTATAATATAATCGTTGTTTTGTCCTCTTTTAAGTAGGGCTCCATCTATATAAACATTTTCTGTCCCACTTAAAATAATTATAAAATTTTCATTTTCATTTCCGAATAATCGATAGGGCCCTTGGTTACCTTCAATTCCTTGAATTACATTTCTTCCAAATTTCCCTTTACTAACTGAAGCACTATTTTCTGTATTAATTTCTGTGTTTTGATTATTTTTAATTGAATTTTCTAATTTAATTCCTTGTCCTCTTTTATTATATTTTATAAAATAGCCTTCCTTGTTTTTAGTCCAAAAATCCCCAGCCGTTAACTTCCATTTGTCGGCTAAAACTTGAATAAATACTTTGTCAAAATCTTGAAGTTGTTGCGTATTTCCCTGAGGTTGAATAGGTATGTTATCATCTGTAATAGACGCTAAAATTTTTAGTTTAGGAGAAATCATTCCTGACACCTGTAGATTAAGGTTAGAGTTAAGAGAAAAGTCTTGATTGTTTCCAATCATAATTCCCCTTGAAATACTTCCAGTTCTATTTAAACTGGTTCCTTTAAAAAAGTTTTCTGATTCGCTTGTGTTAGATAATCTAACAGACTGGTAATATTGCTTGTCTTTGAAAGATCTGTTTAAACTAATCGGGTGTATGAAATGTTTTTTATTAAAATCTATTAGTAATGGATGATATTTAAAAATTACTGAATCATTACGGTTCCCAAAAAATATAACTTTTCCCCTTAAGGGTAATAATTTATATGCTAAAGAGTCAATTTTTTTATTTGAAATTATTGCCTGAAATGTTATTGGATTTATAGAGAATGTATCAATTGTTATTGTGTCTTTATCAATATATCTTTTGGAAGTTAAGATTTCATAGTCAAAACTTTGGCTGTAATTCATATTTAAGATTACACAAAAAATAATAGATAGTATTTTTTTATTGACCATTTTGAATTTAATGAAACTCAAATAAGCTTCAAATTTGAAACGTAAGATATGTAGATTTGTTTTTATCCAAATAAATAAAAAAGCATTTTTCTTATTTGTATATAGTTGATTTTTAAAAGAGCATTGTTTATAAGTATAAATTTATTACGATTTCTTTATACAATTTGGAGCCATTTTTGATAAAAATAAAAGTATGATAAAATTTATTTTAAAGTCAATATTAATTTTTTTAATAATTTTTCAAAGCTGTGTTCCAGCTAGAAAATTTGAAGAAGTTTCGAAAAAACAAGAGGTTTGTTCTGTAGAGCTTAAGTCTCTTAAAACTTTAAAAACAGAACTCCAAACTGAAAACACTGAATTAAATTCTGAAAACGACAGGTTAACTAAACTTTCATCAAGATTAATTAAAGATACTACCATGCTAGGGAAGTCTCTAAGAATGAAGGAGAGGCAATATGATAAAATAGGGGTTCTCAATCAAAGAATTCAAGAACAATTAGAACTTCTTCAAAAAGGGCAATCTTTTGAAAAACAAAAATTGATGGAGAAGTTAGAAAAAAGAAAATCTGACTTATTAAAGTCCGAAGATAAATTACGAGATTTTGAAATTGAATTAAATAATAAGAAAATTCAACTTGAACAGTTGTCTTTAGAGTTACAGACAAGAGAGAAAAGAGTTAATGAACTAGAATTAATAATTGCTAATAAAGATGCAATTGTTAAAGCTTTAAAAGATAAAGTTGCAAAAGCTCTTCTTGGATTTAGGGATAAAGGACTTTCTGTTGTTGAAAAAGACGGCAAAGTTTATATTAGTATGGACGCTAAATTACTTTTTGCATCTGGAAGCACCAAAGTAGATTCTGAAGGAATTAAAGCTTTGAAGGAACTTGCTAAGGTTTTAGAAGATCAAAAAGATCTTGAAATTTTAGTTGAGGGACATACAGATACCGATAAAATGAAATCAAAATCACATCCTGTTGATAATTGGGAATTAAGTGTTCTCAGAGCCACTTCAGTAGTGAAAATAATGTTAGCAAACAGCAAAATGGATCCAACTACCGTTAGTGCTTCTGGTAGAAGTCAATTTGCTCCAATTGATTTAGATAATAAGTCAAAAAACAGAAGAATTGAGGTTGTCCTAATCCCCAAATTAGATGAGTTATTTGAGATTATCAATAATTAATCAAAGTTTATAAAAATTCATTTCATCGACGTACTTAAAAACTTCTGGAGTAAGTAAATATCTTACATCTTTGTTTTCAGAAATTGCTTTTCTTATGAAGCTAGAGGATATTTTCATAATTGGAGCATCACATTTTATGATTTTAGGATGATTAAAAGTGTTTCTTTCCGAATCATTATCAATTTCTTCTTGTGCTGTTAAAACTCTTGGGTAAACATACAAATGATGTGATTTCAAAATCTCCTCATGATTTTTCCATTTCTTAAAAGATCGTAGATTGTCCTCACCCATAATTAGATTGAATTCATAATCTAAATATTTTTCTTTTAAGTAGGTTAATGTATTAATTGTGTAGGATGGAATAGGCAAATTAAATTCTTCATCACAAGCTTTTAATTTAGGATTCTGTTCAATTGCTATTCTCACCAAATTTAAGCGATGATAATCTTCTAATAAAGACTCTTTTTTCTTTAATGGATTAAGAGGACTAACAACAAACCAAATTTCATCTAAATTGGTATATCCAACCATATAGTTTGAAATAATTAAATGCCCAACATGAATTGGGTTAAATGTTCCAAAATATAAGCCAATTTTTTTCATATTAAAATATAAACTTCTTTACAGTGTTAACGATGTTTTTAGATGCATCTTCTAATTTGTCATTTAAAATAATCTTGTCAAATTTATCTAGATATTTCATTTCATGAACAGATTTTTCAATTCTTACAGTTATTGACTCCTTAGTCTCGGAATTTCTTTTTTTGAGCCTTTGAGAAAGCACATCTATTGATGGTGGTTTTATAAAAATTGATAATGCATCTTCTTTAAAATAATTTTTTAATGAAATACCACCAAGAACATCAACATCAAAAACAACATGTTTTTTTTGATTCCAAATTCTTGAAATTTCAGATTTTAAAGTTCCATAGAAATTATTTTTATAAACTTCCTCCCACTCTATGAAATCATTTTTTTTTATTTTTTTTTCAAATTCTTCAATCGACAAAAAATAATAATCTTCCCCTTCAATTTCGTTTGTCCTAGCTTTTCTACTGCAAGCGGATACTGAGAAATTTAATGGTAATTTAGTTTCTAATAATTTATTAATAAGTGTAGTCTTTCCAGCTCCAGAAGGAGCAGAAACTATAATAACCTTCCCTTTAAAAGTCCTTGGATTCATCATAAAACATTTAAAACCTGTTCTTTAATTTTTTCCAATTCATCTTTCATACCTACCACAATTTTTTGAATAGATATATTATTAGCTTTTGAACCAAGTGTATTTATTTCTCTTCCCATTTCTTGTGAAATAAAACCCAGTTTTTTACCCGAGTTAAGTTCTTTTGTAGAGTCTATAAAATGATTGCAATGCTCTTTAAGTCTCACTTTTTCTTCTGTTAAATCAAGTTTTTCAGAATAAAAAATTAGTTCCTGTTCAAGTCTTTTCTCATCAACTTGACTTTTTAAATTAAGTTCATCAATAGCTTTTTTTAACTTGTCTCTTACTTTGGGAAGTCTTTCTTTTTCATATTGATTTATCTCTTTAAGACTTTCCAAAATCGAGTTCACGTATTTGACAAGTTCTTTGTTTAAAGCATTGCCTTCTTTTTTTCTAAAACTATTTAAATCCTTGCATGCTTCTTTAACTGCATTTAATATTTCACCATTTGAATCTTCTTCAACAGTATCTTTTTTATGTTGAATAACTTCTGGGAGTTTAAGCGCATAGCCAATTAAGTCACTGTCAATTTTTAGTTTTAGCTCATTTGACACTTCACTAAGTTGATTGTAATAATTAATTAATTGGTCTTTATTAATGATGATTTTTTTAGAAGCTTCTTTCTTTTCATAATGAATCATAACTTCAATTTTTCCTCTTTTCAAATATTCTTTTACAAATGATCTTACAGATAAATCAAGATTTTTAAATGCAGAAGGAAGCTTTAATGAAAGGTCTAAAAATTTACTATTAAGTGACTTTACTTCAACATTAATTTGAAGCTCATCAATAGTAACTTCAGACTTTCCAAAACCAGTCATAGATTGAATCATAATAGTAATTTATATCAAAAGTAATCAATTGATTTTATTAGTATTTATACTTACTAAATAAACACCTCCAAATATTAATAAAGAACAAAAAACGCTTATTATCTCTAGTTGTTCTTTTCCACTAATTACAGCAATAAAACTTGCTAGAACTGGTTGAAGATATATGTAGGTACTAACCACCGTTGGACTAACGTACTTAATTCCATAAATATTAAATAGATAGCAAAGAAACGTGGTAAATAAGATTACAAATCCTATTTTTAAAATAATATCATTACTCATTTCCCAGTTTATTTTGTTAAAATCATATATCCCAAAAGGAATTACACCTATTAGTCCAAAAGTAAATACCCATTTCACAACGGTTATTGGACTATATTTACTCATAAGAGGTTTAACTAAAATTAAATAAAGGCCAAAACTTGTGGCATTTAAAAAAATTAGAAAATCACCAGTTAATCCACTAACTTCAGTAACAGAATTATTGTTAAAAATTATTATTACAGCTCCAGTTAATCCAATTAATATTCCTACAGCTCGATAGGGTTTTAATTTTTCTTTTAAAACTATAATAGATAAAATACTTACTATTATTGGACTTGTCACCATAATTATTGATGCATGTATAGTTGAGGTAAGTTCTAACCCGCTGAAAAACATAAGCTGATTCGCCGTTACTCCAAATAGACCGCAAAGAGCAAACTTTAAAATATCAGGCTTTAATATTTTTTCATAAAAAAACAAGGAGGTTATCCAAAAAAGAAAAGTTGCTCCAATTGCTCTAAATAAAATGAAAGTGAAGGGAGGAAGATAACCACCATTCATCACATCTTTTGCAAAGCCATAATTTACGGCGTAAATTAAATTGGCTCCTAGAATAGCCAAATGAGCAAATATTATTTTTTTTTTCAAAGTTTCTGAAACAAATTATTTTGAATATATTAAATAATTAGATTTGTATTCCATTAATAAAATGAAAATGAAATTTAATACTAAAGTAATTCATGCAGGAGTTCATCCAGATGTTGCTACAGGTGCTATAATGACTCCAATTTATCAAACTTCAACTTACGTTCAAGAAGAAATTGGTGTTCACAAAGGGTTTGAATATTCAAGAACTGGAAACCCAACAAGGCAAGCTTTAGAAAATAATCTAGCTGCTATTGAAGAAGGGAAATTTGGAGCTTGTTTTGGAAGCGGTCTAGCAGCTATTGATGCTGTGATTAAAATGTTAAGTCCTGGAGATGAAGTTATTTCGACTAATGATCTTTACGGTGGATCTTACAGAATATTCACCACAATTTTTGAAAAGTATGGAATAAAATTTCATTTTGTGGACATGCTTAATATCAATAATATAAAAGAAAAAATCAATTCCAAAACAAAATTAATTTGGGTTGAAACTCCAACTAACCCAATGATGAATATTGTCGACATAAAAAAAGTATGTGAGTTGGCTAAAGAAAATAAAACAATGGTTGCAGTTGATAATACTTTTGCAACACCTTATTTGCAGAATCCGTTAAGCTTGGGTGCAGATATTGTAATGCATTCTGTAACTAAATATTTAGGGGGACATTCAGATGTTGTAATGGGGGCATTAGTTTCTAATGATTCTAAAATAGCAGAAGAAATTTATAGAATTCAAAATTCTAGTGGTGCAGTTTGTGGGCCAATGGATTCTTTTTTAGTCTTAAGAGGAATAAAAACTCTTCACCTTAGAATGCAAAGACATTGTGAAAATGGAGAAAAAATTGCTAATTTTTTAGCTCAACATCCTAAAGTAGAAAATGTATATTGGCCAGGTCTTACTAGTCATCCAAACCATGATGTAGCAAAGTCTCAGATGAAAGATTTTGGGGGTATGATCTCTTTTACTTTAGTTGGAGACAGTTTAGAAATGGCTAAACAAATAGTCAGTAAAACAGAATTATTTACTTTAGCAGAATCTTTGGGTGGTGTTGAGTCATTAATTGGTCATCCTTCTACTATGACACATGCCTCTATCCCAAGAGAAGAAAGAATAAAATCTGGGGTGGTTGATTCACTTATTAGGTTAAGCGTTGGTATTGAGGATGTAACAGATTTAATAGATGATTTGACTAAAGCACTAAACTAGAATATTTTTTCAGCAGTTAAGGGTTTTAATATATAGTATCGTCTAAAAAATAAAATAAAATTGAAAAAAATATAATGAAGTTATCTACAACAGTTATTTTAATATTATTAAATCTATTTATTTTTTCTCAGTCTAAAATAGATCGATCCAATTGTAGAGATGGTGAAGACGTTGAGTACTGCAAGACTCATAAAATGATGAATAAGCTAAAAAATAACCCATCTTTTTATAAGCAATTTTTAAAAGATCAACAGGATTTAAAGAAAACCGAAGATCAAATATCTGGCCAGTCAAGATCGGGTGTGGTTTATACAATTCCTGTGGTGTTTCATGTTTTACATAACGGAGGAGTTGAAAATATTTCAAAAGATCAAATTCTTGATGCTGTAGCTATTTTAAATAGAGACTTTAGGTTGCAAAATACAGATGCAAATAATGTCCAATCTACTTTTTCTAGCATGCCTTCTGATATTGAAGTAGAATTTAAGTTGGCTACAAAAGCACCAAATGGCCAATGTTTTAGTGGAATCACAAGAACACAAAATGCTTTAACAAATGATGGTAGTAGTGGTCAAGCTCAAGTTGCTGCTGTTACAGCTGGAAATGATGTTTACAATTCATCTTGGCCAGGTAACAAATACTTAAATATTTTTGTTGTTAATGAAGCTGGAGGTGCTGCAGGTTACACCACTAATCCAAGTAATTGGAGCTCAACTTCAATGAGAAATGGAATTTGGATTCTTCATGACTACGTTGGTTCAATTGGGACATCTGATAACTCTTCTAGCAGGTCTTTAACTCATGAAGTTGGACATTGGCTAAATTTAGAGCATTTATGGGGGCCAAATAATAATCCAGGAACTGCTACAAGTTGTTCTTCAGACGATGGTGTTGACGACACTCCTAGATGTATTGGTGTAACAGCTTGTATTTTAACTTCCAATTCTTGTTCTAATGATGCTCAAGATGGTTATTGGTCAAGTGATGTTGTGGATAATGTTGAGAATTACATGGAATATTCTTACTGTAGTAAAATGTTTACCAATGGTCAAAAAACAAGAATGAGATCTGCATTAGTTAGTAGTGTTGGAGGTCGAAATAATCTATGGAGAAATAATAACCTTAGTTCTACTGGAACAAATTCAGACCCAACAGTTTGTGCTGTTGAAATAAGCGTTGCTAAAGATTTAGTTTGTGGGAATGATAATGTTCAATTTTTTGACGAATCTTATAATAATATAGTTTCATGGAACTGGTCTTTTCCTGGAGGATCTCCATCAAGTTCCAACACTAAAGATCCAATTACATCATATTCTTCATCTGGAAACTACGATGTCACCCTTGAAGTTACAGATGGTGCAGGTAATATCATGTCCAAAACCTTTTCTAGTTTCATTACTGTTTTAGGAAGTAATGGTAATACTCCTCCAATTTTTGAAGGCTTCGAAAATATGTCTTCTCTTCCAAATAATAATTGGACTATTGATAATTTAAGTGGTCCAGGTTTTCAGGTTGTTTCTTCAGCTTCTGCAAGCGGAAGTCGATCTGTTAAACTAGACAATTCAATAGGTACAAATGGTTCAATAGATGAGCTGATTAGTAATACTATTGATCTTTCAAATAGTGATGCTGCAAGTATTTCATTTAAGTATGCTTTTGCTAAAAGAAATAGTTCAAATACAGATTATCTTCAAATATATGCTAGTAAAGACTGTGGAGATAGCTGGGCTCTTAGAAAAAACATTTACTCATCTGTTTTGGCAACTAGAGCGAATACCAATTCTAGTTTTACACCTACAGGGTCAGATTGGAAAGTTATTTCTATAAGCCCTAACACATTAAATAATTTTTTGGTAAGTAATTTTAGGTTTAAGTTTAAGTTTGTCAACGGTGGAGGAAACGATCTATTTATAGATGACATCAATTTATCAGGCTCGGTTTCTATTAACGAATTAGAAAGAATTAATAACTTAACAATTCAACCCAATCCTGTTATTGATAATTCCGTAATATCATTTTATTCTAATTCTAATCTTACCAATGTGACTTTGGACTTGTATGATGCTATGGGAAGATTGGTAATTTCTAAAAGAGTTGGAAATCTTAATAATGGAGACAATAAGATAGAAATTCCTTCTTCAGCTTTAGAGTCAGGTTGGTATTTAATTATGTTGAAATCGCAAGAAAAAATAATTTCTAATAATTTCTTAAAAAAATAATTCCATGAAGAATTACTTTTGGTCCATACTTTTAATTGCAAGTATTATCTCCTCTTGCAAGACAGACTTTGAGTTAAATGCACCTTATAAAACAATACCTGTTGTTTATGGATTGCTAGACCAATCTTTAGATACTCAATTTATTAAAATCAATAAATCATTTTTAGGAAACTCCAATAATGCAAATTTTGCTTCTATAAATGATTGCACCCAATTTGAGTCATTAACTGCAGTTATTGAGGAGTACAATCAAAATAATACTTTAGTTAGAACTAATTCTCTTAAGGAAATGATGTTTGGCAACTTAGATCCAGGAATTTTTTACGAAGATTCGCAGAAAATATATTATTTAGAAACTCCAAGTGGATTTTTTAATGACGACTATACATATAAGTTAAACGTTTCAGTCCCAGATAAAAATTTAAACTTTAGTGCAGAGACTCAAATAGTTAGTAGCTCTAGATTTATTTTCCCTCAAATATTTCAATTTACATTTGCAAGAAATGGGTTAGTTATTGTTCAAGATTTAGATCTTGGGACAACCGATCAATACGAAAGCCCAGAAATTAAATGGGAAACTGCTGTAAACGGTAAAAGTTTTGAGCTAGTTATTAGGTTTCATTTTGCAGAATACACTTCAAATATAGATTCAACAGAAAAGTTTATAGATTGGAACCTGGGAACTCAAACTAGTGTAGATATTGATGGAGGAGAGACAATGCTTCAACTTGCTAACGGAAAAAGTTTTTTTGAAATCATAAATAATAGGTTGTCTAACTATGAGTTCGAAAGCCAGGTTTTGAAAAGATCTTTTGGTAGTGAATGCATTGAAATTATTGTAACCGCTGGAAACGAAGATTTAAACACTTACATGCAGGTAAATGAACCTGTGACAAGTGTAGTAACAGAAAGACCGATTTTTACCAATGTAGAAAATGGAATTGGGTTGTTTGCTAGCAAGTTTACTATGTCTTCTAAAAATTATCCAGGCTTTGCTAATTCTTATTTGTCAAGCGGAACAATACTGGAGCTTTTAACAAATCCTCTAACTAGTCAATATAAATTTTGTCGTAATACAACAACTTGTCCACCAAATTCTAACTCAGGTCCAGATCAAATCAGTCATATATTTTTAGGTTCGGGGCTAGACGTTAGTTGTAATTAAACGTTAGAGATCATTAGAATTTTTTTAGCTTTTTCGTTGTCAACTATAATTTGTTTTTTCAAATCTTCTAAGGATTTAAATTTAAATTCATTTCTAATTTTCTGAATTACTTTTGTTTTTAAAATAGTTCCGTATAAATCTTTTTCATAATTGAAAAGATGAATTTCAATAGTTCTTTCTTCTAATTTGTTTAGGGTGGGTTTAAACCCAATATTCATAATTCCATTTACAGTTTTTTCATTTGCTTGACAAACAACTGCATAAACACCATCTGCTGGAATTATTTTTTCAGCTTTATCTATTTCAATATTTGCAGTTGGAGTTCCTATAGTTTTTCCAATACCATTGCCATGGACTACTTCACCTGAAAACTCATAATAGTGTCCGCAATATTCGTTTACTAAATGAATGTCGCCTTTCTCAATTGCTTTTCTTACTTTGGTAGAGCTAATTTTAATTTCTTCAATTTCGTGAGCTTTTATTTCTTCAAGCTTAAATGGATATACTTCACTATTTTTTTTAAGTAATTCTATGTTTCCCTCTCTGTCTTTTCCAAAGTGGTGATCATAGCCAATTACCAATGTGTGAGTTTGAAGTGTATTAATTAAAAGTTCATTAATATATTGTTGAGCTGTGAACTTTGAAAAATTAATTGTAAAAGGATAAACTACTAAATGGTCTAAACCTAAATTTTCAAGAATATCTATTTTCTCTTTAAGTGAATGAATTAATTTTAAGTTTTGATCGTTAAATAAAACTTTTCTTGGGTGAGGGTCAAAGGTTAAGAGTACAGATTCTCCCTTGTTTTTTTCTGCTATTTTTTTAAGTCTTTGAATTATTTTTTGATGACCAAAATGAACACCATCAAACGTTCCTACTGTAACAATAGGGTTTTTTATATTCTTATATGATTCGATGTTATAGTGAACTTTCATCGTCAAATTTTGAGCGAATTTACATTTTAATAATTAATCAAAACCTAATGATTATTTGAACTTTAAATAATATGTCAAATTTTATTAACATTGAAGTTTAAATAATATAAATTATGTTAGATTTGCAGCGTAATTTAAAAACATAAACAATGTCTCAAATTAAGGGGAAAATATCTCAAATTATTGGTCCAGTAATTGATGTAAACTTCGAAAATGCTGATAAACTTCCTAATTTATTAGAAGCAATCGAAATCATTAAAGAAGATGGGTCTAAAGTTATTCTAGAATGTCAAAAGCATATTGGAGAAGATGTCGTAAGAACAGTTGCTATGGATTCTACCGATGGCCTTACTAGAGGAATGGAAGCAACCCCTTTAGGTAGTCCAATTACTATGCCTACCGGCGATGAAGTTAAAGGAAGATTATTTAATGTTGTTGGTGACGCAATTGACGGAATTGGCCCATGTGAGACTAAAAGAAGATTGCCAATTCATAGAGAAGCGCCAAAGTTTGAAGATCTTTCAACTGCTACCGAGGTTTTGTCTACAGGGATAAAAGTTATTGACCTTGTTGAGCCTTATGCTAAAGGTGGTAAAATTGGTTTGTTTGGTGGTGCTGGTGTTGGTAAAACTGTTTTAATACAAGAATTAATTAATAATATAGCCAAAGGGCATGATGGACTTTCTGTTTTTGCAGGAGTTGGAGAAAGATCAAGAGAAGGAAATGATTTATTAAGAGAGATGTTAGAATCTGGAATTGTAAATTATGGTGATGAGTTCATGAAAGAAATGGAAAAGGGGAATTGGCCATTAGATAAGATTGATAAAGAAGCACTTAAAAAATCACAAGCTGCTTTTGTATTTGGACAAATGAATGAACCACCTGGAGCAAGGGCGAGAGTTGCATTGTCTGGACTTACGCTTGCTGAAGATTTTAGAGATGGTGATGGAGACGGCAAAGGAAAAGATATATTATTTTTCATTGACAATATATTTAGATTTACACAAGCGGGCTCAGAGGTTTCTGCACTGTTAGGAAGAATGCCATCTGCTGTAGGTTATCAACCTACTCTTGCTACCGAGATGGGAGCGATGCAAGAGCGTATAACATCTACCAAAAAAGGTTCTATTACATCAGTTCAAGCAGTATACGTCCCTGCAGATGATTTAACAGATCCAGCTCCTGCAACTACATTTGCTCACCTTGATGCGACTACAGTTTTATCTAGAAAATTAGCAGCATTAGGAATTTATCCAGCCGTTGATCCTTTGGATTCTACATCAAGAATCTTAACTCGTCAAATTTTAGGAGATGCTCATTATGACTGTGCACAAAGAGTTAAAATGTTGTTACAACGATATAATGAGTTGCAAGATATTATTGCAATTTTAGGAATGGATGAACTATCTGAAGAAGATAAACAAGCAGTACATAGAGCTAGAAGAGTACAAAGATTTCTTTCTCAACCTTTCCATGTAGCAGAACAGTTTACAGGAATGAAAGGGGTATTTGTAAATATCGAAGATACCATTAAAGGATTTACCATGATTATGGATGGTGAAGTGGATAAGTATCCTGAAGCAGCTTTTAATTTAAAAGGAACTATTGAAGAAGTAATTGAGGCGGGAGAAAAAATGTTGGCAGAAGTCAGTTAATAAACTTAATTATGGATGTTCAAATTATTACTCCTGACAAATCTCTTTATGATGGTAAAGCTGATTTAGTAACTGTTCCAGGAACCTCTGGTTCTATAGGTATTTTGAACAATCACGCCCCTTTGGTTTCGTCATTAAGCAAAGGCGAAGTGAAAATAGTTCTTGATAACAAGGAAGAATTTTTTAAAATTGATGGTGGAGTTGTTGAAGTCCTTAAAAACTCTGTGGTAGTATTAGCATCCTAGTTTTAAGTTAGTTTAAAACTTTTTCGGTGATTTCCTGTTATCCCATATCTAGAAATAGCAAGCTTATGTTTTTTTGTAGGGTATCCCTTATTTTCATTCCATGAATAATTAGGATGTTTCTTAGAAAGCTCTATCATAATATCATCTCTAGTGGTTTTAGCAATAATAGAAGCAGCAGCAATATTTAAAAATTTACCATCTCCTTTAACTACACATGTATGTTCTATTTCTGGATAAGGGTTAAACTTATTCCCATCAATTACTAGGTGGCTAGGAACTGTGTTTAGTTTAGAAATTGCAATATGCATAGCGAGTAAAGATGCTTGAAGAATGTTTATTTTTTCGATTTTTCTTTCGTCAACGATTCCTATGCCAATAGAAATTGCTTTTTTTTCAATATCTATTCTTAATTCATTTCTTAGTTTTTTAGATACTTTTTTAGAATCATTAAGACGTTTATTTGTATAACCCTTTGGTAAAATAACAGCTGCAGCAACTACTGGACCAGCTAAACATCCTCTCCCGGCTTCATCACAACCAGCTTCTGTAAAAGTGGTTAAGTAAGGCTTTAGTTTCAAAATAAAAGATTCATATTAACTTTAGAATCAATAAATTTAGATAACTCATCTATTTTAATTCTTTCTTGGCTCATTGAATCTCTTTCTCTAACAGTCACCGAATTATCCTTAGATGTTTCATAATCTACTGTTATACAAAAGGGAGTCCCAAGAGCATCATTTCGTCTATATCTTTTTCCGATTGAATCTTTTTCATCATAAGAACAGTTAAAAATAGCTTTTAGGCTGTTGAAAATTACCTTAGCTTTTTCTGACAATCCATCTTTCTTAACTAATGGTAGAATTGCTGCTTTTGTAGGTGCTAAACTATATGGTAAAGAAAGTACTGTTCTAAAAGTCCCATCTTTTAATTCTTCTTCTTTTAAACTATGAGATAAAAGTGCCAGAAACATTCTGTCTAATCCAATTGAGGTTTCTATAACATAAGGAATGTAACTTTCATTTTTTTCTGGATCAAAATATCTTAATTTTTTCTTAGATAAATTTTCGTGTTGCTTTAGATCAAAATCAGTTCTTGAGTGTATTCCTTCCAGTTCCTTAAATCCAAATGGGTATTTAAATTCAATATCGCAAGCAGCATCGGCATAGTGTGCAAGTTTAATATGGTCATGAAACCTCAATGATTCCTCGGCAATTCCCAATGACTTGTGCCAGTTCATTCTATTTTCTTTCCAATGGTTGTACCATTTTTCTTGGGTTCCTGGGCTAATAAAAAATTGCATTTCCATTTGTTCAAATTCACGCATTCTAAAAATAAATTGGCGTGCGATTATTTCATTTCTAAATGCCTTCCCAATTTGCGCTATACCAAATGGGATTTTTTTTCGTCCAGTTTTTTGAACATTAAGGTAGTTAACGAATATGCCTTGTGCTGTTTCTGGCCTCAAAAAAATACTTGCAGACTCACCTGATACAGAGCCTAGTTCTGTTTGAAACATTAGGTTAAATTGCTTGACAGATGTCCAGTTTTTTGTGCCGCTTACCGGGCATATTATTTCCAGTTCAACAATAAGCTCATATATGGAATTTAAGTCATCACTATTAAAAGCGTTTTCCATTTTCTTGGTGATGCTATCTATATTTTTTTGCCTCCTTAGTACATTTTGATTGGTTTGTATAAATGTTTTCTCATTAAATTCCTCACCGAATCGTTTTTTTGCCTTCTGAATTTCTTTATTTATTTTATTTTCAATTTTAAGAATATGGTCTTCGATTAAAACGTCAGCTCTGTATCTTTTTTTGGAATCTTTATTATCAATTAATGGGTCGTTAAATGCATCTATATGCCCAGAAGCTTTCCAGGTATTTGGATGCATAAAAATAGCAGCGTCAATTCCTACTATGTTTTCATGCATTTGAACCATAGAACGCCACCAGTATTTTTTGATATTATTTTTTAGTTCTACACCATTCTGGCCATAATCATAAGTTGCGCTTAACCCATCATAAATTTCACTGCTTGGAAAAATAAATCCAAATTCTTTTGAGTGACTTATTATTTTCTTAAAATGTTCTTCTGTCATTTGACTTATTAATTAAAAGCTTATAACAAAAATAGAATTTCCGACGAAAGGGTTATATTTAATTTTTAAAAATTATAAAGTTTTATAGTTAACATGATTGAAATAGAGGATAAAATTATTTCTGATGATTTATTTGAGAAAAAATTTGTTTGTGATTTACAAAAGTGCAAAGGGGTTTGTTGCGTAGAGGGGGACTCTGGTGCGCCACTTACTAAAAAAGAGATTTTAGACATTGATAAAAACATTTCTAAAATTAAAACTGAAATGTCACCTACGGGTTTAAGTATTTTAGAGAAAAAAGATTTTTATTATGTTGATTCTGATGGCGATCAGGTAACCTCATTAATTAATGAAAAGGAATGTGTTTTTGTTGTTTATGACCAAAATAAAATTGCAAAGTGTTCAATTGAGTCTGCATTTAGAAAAAATAAGATAAATTTTAATAAACCAATTAGTTGTCACTTATACCCAATAAGAGTTAAAAAGCACGAAAATTTCCAAGCTATAAATGTAGACAGCTGGCATATTTGTCAACCTGCATGTAAATGTGGAACTGAACTAAATGTTCCAGTATTTAAGTTTTTAAAAAATGCTATTGTTAGATCATGGGGTTTAAATTTTTTTCAACAACTAGATTCGGTTTATGATCAGTTTTTTAATCAAAAAAAAACAAAATAATATTTCATTTTTCATCCGATTTTTAGTCCATTATTTTGATCAATTTGATTACTTGAAATAATGTTGTTATTAACACTGTATTTTTAATAAAGATTTTTGTTTTATAGTCTGATATTACACATCAAAATATAACTTTATGTAATTCTAAAAATGTTCTTTTTGTGCCATTATTTATCAATCGTTTTGACTTTCAGCGAGTTAACAAGTTTTAAGTATGATTTGTTGAAAACTATTAAAAATGTTCGCCTTTTTTTTTTGCCAGGCATGAGATTATTTCTAATTTTTGTATTCCGCTAAAATGAATTTTAGTAAGGCACCCAAAACGTACTATTTTTAAATAATAATCTAAGGATTTTTTATTCGTTAGATGATTTTTTGGCTTTAAATTTTTGCATTTTGGATTAACATTTTAAATAAGAATATGGATAATACTATAAAAAAAACTGCTGATAATATTGACTTAAATAAAGAGCTAGATTCTAATATTACTGTAGAAGAGCCTATACTAAAGGAAAACCCAAATAGATTTGTGCTTTTCCCAATACAACATTCCGATATATGGGAAATGTACAAAAAACAAGAAGCAAGTATTTGGACAGCTGAAGAACTAGATTTGTCACCTGATTTAGTTGATTGGGACTCCAAATTAAATGATGATGAGAGATTTTTTATTAAACATGTTCTAGCTTTTTTTGCTGCATCTGACGGCATTGTTAATGAAAATTTGGCGGAGAATTTTTTAAGTGAAGTTCAATATACAGAAGCCAAATTCTTTTATGGTTTCCAAATAATGATGGAAAATATTCATTCAGAAACATACTCTTTATTAATAGACACCTACATAAAAGACACTAAAGAAAAAAATTATCTTTTTAATGCCATAGAAACATTTGAACCAGTTAAGAAAAAAGCAGAATGGGCTATGAGATGGATTGATAATGGTTCTTATGCAGAACGTCTTGTTTCTTTTGCTGCTGTAGAAGGTATTTTCTTCTCTGGATCTTTTTGCTCTATTTTCTGGCTTAAGAAAAGAGGCCTTATGCCGGGTTTAACTTTTTCAAATGAATTAATATCAAGAGACGAAGGGTTGCATTGTGATTTTGCGTGTATGCTCTACAACAATCATTTAGTAAATAAATTACCAAAAGAACAAGTTCAGAAAATTATTGCAGACGCAGTAGAAATTGAAAAAGAATTTGTAACTGAATCACTGCCTGTAAGATTAATTGGTATGAATTCAGATTTGATGTCTCAGTATATTGAGTTTGTTGCCGATCGTTTACTTACTGAGTTAGGTAATGATAAAATTTACAATACTTCAAATCCCTTTGATTTTATGGATATGATCAATCTTCAAGGAAAAACAAATTTCTTTGAAAAAAGAGTTGGTGAATATCAAAAAGCTGGAGTGTTAAATAATGAAAATAACACCACTTTTAGTTTAGACTCAGATTTTTAATAACCCATTTAAGTAAAATATATGTACGTAGTAAAAAGAGACGGAAGAAGAGAAGCAGTTAAGTTTGACAAAATCACAGCTAGGATAAAAAAGTTATGCTATGGGCTTAATCCGTTGGTTGCTCCTGAAAAAGTGGCCATGAAGGTTATTGAAGGCCTATTTGATGGTGTTACAACAAGTGAATTAGATAATCTAGCTGCAGAAGTAGCTGCCACAAATACAATAACACATCCAGATTATGCATTGCTAGCTTCCCGAATTGCCGTTTCTAATCTACATAAAAACACAAAAAAATCGTTTTCAGAAACAATAAAAGATTTATATAATTATATAGATCCCAAGACGGCTAAAAAGGCACCATTAATTTCGGATGAAGTATACAACATTATTGCTAAAAATGCTGATGTTTTAGACTCTACTATTATATATGATAGAGATTTTAGATATGATTTTTTTGGGTTTAAAACCTTAGAAAGATCCTATTTGTTAAAGTTGAAAGGTCAAGTTGCAGAACGCCCTCAGCAAATGTTAATGAGAGTTGCGGTTGGAATTCATAAAGAAGATTTAGACTCCGCAATAGAAACTTATAATTATATGAGCGAAGGGTGGTTTACACATGCTACTCCTACATTATTTAATTCAGGAACACCAAAGCCTCAAATGTCTTCATGTTTTCTTTTAACTACAAAAGAAGATAGTATTCCAGGTATTTATGATACTCTAAAGCAATGTGCGCAAATTTCCCAGTCAGCGGGAGGGATAGGTTTATCAATTCACGACATAAGAGCGATGGGGTCTTATATTAAAGGTACTAATGGTACGTCAAACGGTATTGTGCCAATGCTAAGAGTTTTTAATGATACTGCAAGATATGTCGATCAAGGTGGTGGAAAAAGAAAAGGATCTTTTGCCATATATATGGAACCTTGGCATGCCGATGTTTTTGATTTCCTAGATTTAAGAAAAAATCATGGTAAAGAAGAGCAGCGGGCTAGAGATTTATTTTATGCTTTATGGACTCCAGATTTGTTCATGAAAAGAGTAGAGGAGAATGGAGATTGGACTTTAATGTGTCCACATGAATGCCCAGGTCTATCGGATACTCATGGTAAAAACTTTGAAAAGCTTTATACAAAATACGAGTCAGAAGGTAAGGGAAGAAAAACAATTAAAGCACAAGAATTATGGTTTAAAATTCTAGAAAGTCAGATTGAGACAGGAACACCATATATGCTTTACAAAGATTCTGCAAATGAGAAATCAAATCAGAAAAATTTAGGAACTATAAAGTCATCTAATTTATGCACTGAAATTATTGAATATACTGCACCGGACGAAGTAGCTGTTTGTAACCTTGCTTCAATTGCCCTCCCAAAATTTGTTATTGATGGTAAATTTGATCATGAAAAGCTTTTTAAGGTTACTTACAGAGTTACAAAGAACCTAGATAAAGTAATTGATGCTAATTACTATCCAGTACCGGAAGCAAGAAATTCCAACATGAGACACCGTCCTATTGGAATTGGTGTTCAGGGTTTAGCAGATGCTTTTATTTTAATGCGTCAAGCATTTGAGTCTAAAGAAGCAAAACAACTTAATAAGGATATTTTTGAAACTATATATTATGCTGCTTTAACAGCTTCTAAGGATTTAGCTATTGAAAAAGGAACATATGAATCTTATAAGGGTTCTCCAGTATCTAAAGGTATATTGCAATTTGATATGTGGAACGTAAAACCTTCAGACAGATGGGAGTGGGATTTGCTTCGTGAAGAAATTCAAAAGAATGGTGTAAGAAATTCGTTATTAGTTGCTCCAATGCCAACTGCATCTACCGCTCAAATACTTGGAAATAACGAATGTTTTGAACCTTATACTTCTAATATATACACAAGAAGAGTATTATCTGGAGAATTTATTATTGTAAACAAGCATTTACTAAGAGACTTAGTCAAACTTGGAATATGGGATGATAGACTTAAGAACAAGTTAATGGCATCTAATGGTTCTATCCAAAATATTGATGAGATTCCTGAAAATATTAAAAACCTATATAAAACTGCATGGGAAATATCTCAAAAAGTTTTGTTAGATATGGCAGCTGATAGAGGTGCATTTATTGACCAGTCACAGTCACTTAATATATTCATGGAAAATGCGAATTTCGCAAAATTAACTTCAATGCATTTTTATGGATGGAAAGCCGGTCTTAAGACAGGAATGTATTATTTAAGAACAAAATCAGCCACCGATGCTATCAAATTTACTTTAGATAAAGAGGCAATGTCTGAACCTACAGCAAAAGTTGAAGAAGTAGTTGAAGTTGTAAAGAAGTAATTTCACCATTTAATAAATAGATTGTGAATATTCAATTAAATATTGTACGTCTATACTTTAAACTTATTTCTTTATTTGCCCCAAAATTTGCTGGTGCAAAAGCATTTAAACTATTTCAAAAAGTTCGAATCAAAAGTATTCGTAAAAGAGAAGAAGACTTTTATACAAAGGCAAATCACTTTAAAGTAACCTCCTCTAAAGAAGATATAAACTGTTATGAGTTGGGGGCAGGTAATTCAGATATCGTTTTTTTATTACATGGTTGGGAATCTAATGCTGGAAGTCTCTCCAAATTTGCTTACCAATTAGCCGAAAATAATTATAGAGTTATTAGCTTTGATTTACCCGGTCATGCTAAGTATAATTCAAAGCTATACCAATCTTGCCGAATGCAAAAATGCATTTACTAATGTTATAGAATTTGTAAAACCTAAAAAGCCATTTAGTGTTTTATCTCATTCTTTTGGTTCTGCAGTTTCTGCTTACACCTTGTCAAATTTGAACTACAAAATAAATAAACTTGTTTTTTTAACCTCTCCAAATTCAATATTAGAAATTTTTATAGATTTCAAGAAATTAATTGGGTTACCTAGCACTGCTTTTTCTTATCTACTTGAAAAGGCAGATTTACTAGCAAATGAAAAAATTAAAGACTTTAGTATTGATGAAAAATTAAAGAATTTTACTTTTTCAAAATTGCTTTTAATTCATGATGAGTACGATAAGATTATTCCTTTTAAGAATTCTGAGGAAATAAAAAGCCTACACGAAGCTGATTCAGTACTTATAAAACACAAAAAAATAGGACACTATAAAATGCTTTGGAATCAAAACGTAATTGACGAAACATTACTTTTTTTAAAAAAATAAAAGGCACCTATAGGTGCCTTTAAATTATTAGAGTAGTTTAAAAAACTATTATTTTAATCCTTTAATTACTGAAGTTCCAGCTCCAAAAACATTATCCTGTCCGTATGGTGATCCTTTTCCGTCTGCATAACCTTTCCATTTTACAAGCTCAATATAGTTAGGAGATCTTGTAAGTTGCTGCTGAACTAATCTTATTTCTTCTGCTCTACCTTGAGCTCTTAAAATAGCAGCAGTCTTTTCACCTTCAGCTTTCATAATTTCTGCATTTGCTAAATATTGTTGTTCTTCTTCTAATTCTTTAGCTTTTTGATTTCTTTGTTTTTGAGTTTCCTTTTCTGTAATAGCAACTTTCACATTTTCTGGTAAATTTACATCTGCTATTTCACAAAAATTATAAGAAATAAAGTTTGCAGGAAATTCAGATTGAAAAATAGTATCCATTTCTGTTTCTAAAGCTTCTCTTTTTGTAGAGTAAATTTCTTCATAAGTATATCTGCCAATAACATCTTTAATAACACCTCTTACCTTTGCATCAATAAAAGAACTCTCAAAAGCTTTACCATGTTTTAAATGTAATTTTGCAGTATTGTTTATCATAGGGTTGTAATTAATAGTTACATCAATACCAATTTCCATTCCGTTCTTTTCCATAACCTTAGAACTATAGTTTCTACTCTGCTGTAGGATATTATATGTTATCATTTCATTCCAAGGAGCAATAAAAACAGTTCCTTCAGTATAAGATGCATTTTGTTCAATTCCACCGGTATAGGGTCTGTAGATAAACCCCTCTTCACCAGGATTTACATCTGTCCAAGACATAAAAAATAAAGAGACTAAGATTAATCCAATACCTCCGAATAAAGTTGCTTTTAAAATGTTTTTTGGTTCTATTTCTATTTCGCTCATGATTTTGGTTTGTTAATTATTGTTTTGTATGTATTATATATTGCAAGTATGTTCAAAAATAATGCCAAGATTTTTAAAATAGGATGTGTTTTTATTACATACATAATCGTAACCACGAATAGTAGTGCAGCTAAGGTTACATTTAAAATTATACTAAGAATATATTTATTTTTATTCATTATATCATTTTTTTTGGATTGACCCACTCATCATACTCCTCAGAAGTGACATACCCTAAGTTGATTGCTTCCTCTTTCAAGGTTGTCCCATTTTTGTGGGCAGTATTAGCTATTTCTGCTGCTTTATAGTATCCTATTTTATTATTTAATGCTGTAACTAACATTAATGAATTATTTAATAATTTTTCAATATTAGCATAGTTTGGCTCAATTCCTTTTGCGCAATGGTCATTAAATGACAAACTGGCATCTCCTAATATTGTAGCGCTTTCAATTAAATTCTTTGCCATCATTGGTTTAAAAACATTCAATTCATAATGACCTTGAGTACCTCCAATAGTAACTGCAACATCGTTTCCCATCACTTGAGCACAAACCATAGTCAATGCTTCACATTGAGTAGGATTAACTTTTCCTGGCATAATAGATGATCCAGGTTCATTGGCAGGAATGATTAGTTCACCAATTCCAGATCTTGGTCCAGAAGCTAACATCCTAATATCGTTAGCAATTTTATTTAATGAAACTGCTAGCTGTTTTAAAGCACCATGAGTTTCTACAACAGCATCATGAGCGGCTAGTGCTTCAAATTTATTTTCTGCAGTTATAAAAGGTAAGTTGGTTAATTTAGCAATATTCTCTGCAACTTTAATTGAATATCCCTTAGGTGTATTTAACCCAGTTCCCACCGCAGTTCCTCCTAAAGCTAATTCGCTCAAATGACCTAATGTATTTCTAAGTGCTTTCAAACCGTGTTCTAGTTGAGATGCATATCCTGAAAATACTTGACCTAATGTTAATGGAGTCGCATCCATAAGATGAGTTCTTCCTATTTTAACTACATCCTTGAATTTAACAGATTTTTCTTCTATAGTTTTTTGAAGTTCAGAAATTTTCGGGATTGTTTTTTCTACAATTACTTTATATGACGCTACGTGCATTGCAGTAGGAAAGGTATCATTTGATGACTGAGATTTATTTACATCATCATTGGCTTTTAAAGAAGTATTACCTTTTTCTAGTGACCCACCATTTATAACATGAGCTCTATTTGCAATTACTTCATTGACATTCATATTACTTTGAGTTCCTGAACCTGTTTGCCACACAACTAACGGAAATTCATTATTTAATTTATTGTCTAATATTTCCTCACAGACTTTAGATATTAAATCTTTTTTCTTTTCATCTAATACCCCAAGCTCAAAATTAGTAATAGCTGCAGCTTTTTTTAAGATTGCAAAAGCATGAATAATTTCTATGGGCATAGATCCAGGAGCACCAATTTTAAAATTATTTCTTGACCTTTCAGTTTGAGCACCCCAGTATTTGCTAGAATCAACTTTTATTTCTCCAATGGTATCTTTTTCAATTCTAAAGCTCATTTTTAATTTTTATTACTAATTTAGATTAACTTTTTAATACAAATTTAAAAACATATGGCTATAGGTACAGCAATCTTTCTATTTTTCTTTGGTATGGCTTTTTGGGTGCTATTGTTTTTAAGTGGTTTTATTGGTCTTTGGGTTCAATGGGGAATAATAGAAATTACCAAAGCGCAACTATCCAAAAGAGGGATAATTAAAGATGTTTAATTAATAAGTTTTAAAAAGTTTTCTTTTGGCCTTCCAATTTCTGCTGAATTATCATTTTCTAAAATAGGTCTTTCAATAAGCTTAGGTTCTTTTATCATCCAATCAATTAATTCTTCATTAGTAAAAGATTTCTCTTTAATATTTTCCTTGTAAAAAGATTCATTTTTTCTAATTAGGTCTAATGCAGTCATCTTTAATTTTTCAATTAGAACTAATAAATCAGCTTTATTAATTTTATCTGTCATGTAATTTATAACCTCAGGATGAATATCCTTTTCGTTTAGAAATGCTAAACCTTCTCTACTTTTTCTGCATCTATTATTGTGGTAATATTTCATTTATTTTGATTTTCCGTAACTCATTAAAAAAGAATTTAAAAAAGGCTGTAGCTCTCCGTCTAGCACTTTAAAGGGATCGTTGCTTTGAAAATTTGTTCTATGATCCTTCACTCTTTTGTCATCTAAAACATAGCTTCTAATTTGTGAGCCCCATTCAATTTTCATTTTTCCAGCTTCAATTTCATCTTGTTTTTCTCTTCTTTCTCTTAATTCTAATTCATAAAGTTGAGACCTAAGTAATTGCATTGCTTTTTCTCTGTTATTGTGTTGAGATCTGGTTTCAGTGTTTTCAATCACTATTCCAGTTGGTGCATGTTTTAACCTTACTCCAGTTTCAACTTTGTTTACATTTTGACCTCCGGCTCCTCCACTTCTAAAAGTATCCCAGCTAATATCCGCAGGACTGATTTCTATTTCAATTGTGTCATCAACACTTGGATAAACATATACTGAGGAGAAAGATGTCATTCTTTTACCTTGAGCATTAAATGGACTTATCCTTACCAGCCTATGAACACCATTTTCACCTTTAAGATATCCAAAAGCTGAATCTCCTGATATTTCAAGAGTAACAGTTTTGATTCCAGCAACATCACCATCTTGAGAATGAATTTCTTTGACTTTATATCCATTTTTTTCGCACCACATTAAGTACATCCTCATTAACATAGCACTCCAGTCACAACTTTCTGTGCCACCTGCACCAGCTGTTATTTGAAGAATAGCGTCCAAATGATCTTCTTCAGATGAAAGCATGTTTTTAAGTTCTAAATCATCAAGTTTTTTAGTTAATTCTTCGTATTGTCTTAATACTTCTTCTTCTGTTGCTTCACCCTCCTTAAAGAATTCAAATAGTACTTGGGTGTCTTCTAGATTTGTTTTTAAATTATCATAAGATTTAACCCATGATTTTTTATTTTTAATTGATTTTAGAACTATCTCAGCTTTTTTTGGGTCATTCCAAAATTCAGGATCTTGAGTAATTAACTCTTCTTCTTTAATTAACTCTCTTTTCTGGTCAATGTCAAAGATACCCCCTTAACGCATGCAGACGATCTTTAATTATTTTTAATTGCTCAATTGAAATCATTGTTTAGAATATTCACAATGTTAATAGAAAAATTTATCTTAATCTTAATTTGTCCCCATTATTTAAACCTTTTTTCAAAATTAAATCATTTCTTTTTTTCAAGCTTTTAAGTTTCACACCATAGAATTGAGAAATAGAGATTAAACTTTCATTTTTATTATATGTATGAATCTTCACTTTTCCTTTTTTTCTTTTAGGTTGAATAAATACTATTGTTCCCTCTGCTAAAATATTAGTTTCTTTAGAGTCGTTATACTTTTGTAGTTGCCATAATTTTATATTTAAATCTTTAGCGATTGTCATATAAGTATCTTGGTTTTCTGATTTAACATATTTGATTCTATTTGGATGCATGTAAATATTTCTTATTTCAGAAATAAATTCAATTTCTACATCTTTATCATCAAAAATATTTAATTTATTATCTTCTATAATCTTTATTAATAATTCAGGATATTTCTTATTTGTCGCATAACCAGCTTTTTTTAATCCTCTAGCCCAAGATTTATAATCAGTTATTTTATAATCAAAAAGAAAAGCATAACGACTATATTTATTAAGAAATAGAGAGTGATCTTTGAAAGATTCTAATGGACTTTTATATTTTCTAAAACATTCATTTTTTTTATCATCGTCTTCAAATATTTTTTTTCCTTCCCATCCATGACATTTTATTCCGAAGTGATTATTTGCTTTAACCGCTAGCTTAGAATTGCCATTATTACTTTCTAAAATTCCTTGAGCTAAGGTAATACTTGCCGGTATTTTATATTGACGCATTTGTTTTACTGCTAATGCTGAATATTTTGTTATGTATTGTTTTCTTGTTAGATTTTGGCTAAATATTTCACTAAATGAAATAAGCATTATAAAACTTACAACAAGGTTAATTTTTATTTTATAATTCATTTTTTCGAAGATCTTTTATCAAATAGAAAAATATTATTAAAGTCTTTTTCAACTGAAGTGCCAATAACTGCAATGTCAGCACCTGCATTCCATACATTTTCCAAATCTTCTTGACTATTAATCCCCCCGCCTACAATTAATGGAATACTAATAACTTTATTGACAGATTTGATCATTTCATTTTGAACAGTAAATTTAGCACCTGATCCTTTATCTAAATAAATGAATTGTAATCCCAATTGCTCTCCAGCAAGAGCTGTAGCAGCAGCAATATCGAATTTATCTTTAGGAATGGGTAATGACTCACTTATGTAAATGGCAGAGGTCAAATTCTCACCTTCAATTAGCATATAACCACAAGGGAGAATTTCAAGATTAGTCGCTTTTATTTTAAACGCTGATTTTACATGTTGCCCAATCAATAGATCAGAATTTCTGCCACTAATTAGTGAAAGCAAAAACAAGCCATCAGCATAATCGGTAATCTGTTGATTGTCTCCTGGAAAAATTATAACAGGCTTAGTAGAAACATTTGTAATTAACTTAGCATATTCACTAAATTTTTCATGATTGATTAGACTTCCGCCTACTAAAATAAAATCACAACTAGACTTATTAATTAAGGAAATTAAATTATCAACTTCATCAAAATGAAGCTTGTCAGGGTCTATTAAAACACACCAAATTTTTTCTTTTTTTGATATTTTATCTTTGATATATTCTTTAATCATGATTAATAAGGTAATCTAGGTTGAAAGCTAAAAAAAAATTCTTAAAATCAATGATACTTATTTTACTGAAAACGAGAATTCTGGATGCACACAATAACCTTTAAATTCATTATTATTTTTTTTGATTATTAAATGGTCATTAAATAAAACAGTTTTATCCTTTATTATTTTGTAAAGAACTTCTTTCATACACCAATTCTGTATAAGGTCTTCTAAATGATTGCCATTTGTAAAGTCTTCTTTATTTAGAAATTTATGTTTGATTCTGGAGATATCTCTATTTCGAGACTCAATATCAATACCACATGGATAATCGGCGATTATTATTGCTATAATTTGATTTGTGTGAGTTATGGAAATGTTTTTCTTTGAATTTTCAATGTGTGGTATCTTATTTTTAGAGACTAAAACCCCTTCTTTACATAGTTCGTTAAATAGCATTTTAGTTCCATAAATTTGCCATTTTCTTTTTTCATTTTTAATTTGATTAATTTCTTTATGATAGTTTGGGTAAATTATACCACAGTGATTGGAATCATATTCTGAATTAGAAAACTCCCATATTCCTATTTTATAACTAGGCTTTGATAATATTTTAATTAGTGGCAAAACTTAATTTTAAAAGTACTTTTTTTAAATCAAATTATAATCCAGTATTAAAATAAATGTCTTTTTTAAGTTGAATTAAATTGACCTATTTATATTTGTTGTAAATTTTAAAAAAATGACTGTTAAATATGAAAACATATTTTTCTATTTCTAGTAAAAATTAATGAAAGAATTACACATATATAATTCTCTTTCGTCTAAAAAAGAGAAATTTAAACCCCTTGAAAAGGGGCATGTTGGAATGTATGTTTGTGGTCCAACTGTATACAGTAATGTTCACGTTGGAAATGTTAGAACATTTATGTCTTTTGACATGATATTTAGATACTTACTGCACTTGGGATATAAAGTAAGATATGTAAGAAATATTACTGATGCAGGACATTTAGAAAATGACGCTGATGAGGGCGAAGACAGAATTGCTAAAAAAGCCCATTTAGAAAAAATCGAACCTATGGAAGTTGTCCAAAAATATACTGTTGACTTTCACAATACTCTTAATAAGTTTAATTTTTTACCACCAAGTATTGAGCCCACTGCTACAGGTCATATCATAGAGCAAATTGAAATCATAAAAAAAATAATAGATAAGGGTTTTGCCTATGAAATTAAAGGCTCGGTTTATTTTGACGTTATCAAATACAATAAGGAGAATCATTATGGTAAATTAAGTGGAAGAAAGATCGAAGACCTTATTCATAATACTAGATCCCTAGAGGGGCAATCTGACAAAAAAAACCCTCAAGATTTTGCACTTTGGAAAAAAGCAGATACTCAGCACATAATGAGATGGCCTTCACCTTGGGGAAGTGGTTTTCCAGGATGGCACTTAGAGTGTACGGCAATGAGCACTAAATATTTAGGTGAAAGTTTTGATATTCACGGAGGCGGAATGGATTTAAAATTCCCACATCATGAATGTGAAATTGCTCAAGCAGAGACTTGTAATGGAAAAAGTCCCGTTCAAACTTGGATGCATGCTAACATGCTAACTCTAAATGGTCAAAAAATGGCAAAATCAACTGGGAATTATATTCTGCCAGAGGACTTCTTCACGGGTGAAAGTGAACATTTAAGTAAAAGTTTTTCTGCAAGCTGTGTAAGATTTTTCATTCTTCAGGCTCACTATAGAAGTGTTTTAGATTTTTCAAATGAAGCATTATTGGCTTCAGAAAAAGGATACAACAAATTAATGGAAAGTGTAAATACTTTAGAAAACATTATTTTCTCCAACAAAACTTCAGGATTTAATATTGAATCATGGAAAAAAAATTGCTACCAAGCAATGAATGATGATTTTAATTCTCCAATTCTTATTGCTGAGTTATTTAGTGCTGTAAAGTTTATTAACCAGATTAAAGAAAATAAAGCTTCAATAAGTGAAAAAGATTTACTTACACTAAACTCATGTTTTAATGCTTTTATTTTTGAAATCCTTGGATTACATACTTTAAATGAAACTGAAAATAATCATAAAGAGAAATTAGAAAATTCTATAAAACTTTTAATAAAAATTAGAGAAGAAGCTAGAGAAAATAAAGATTTTAAACTTTCAGATAAAATTAGAAATGAACTTGAGCAAATTGGAATTCAATTAAAAGATTCAAAAGAAGGAACAAATTTTATAATTGATTCGAAATGAGAAGTTGTTCATTGACTAGAATTATTGTAATTATTTATCTAACGTTTTCTTTTAGTGTTATTTTTTCCCAATATGATTACTTAGACTCTTTATTTGTTAATAAAGGAGAAATATATTTCTCTTTTAATACTCCAAAAAATAAAACTGGGATTAGCAAGATTATTTCAATAGATCATAAAACAAACTCTAAAAAAACATTTGCTTATGCAAATAAAAGTCAATTCATCAATTTTTTAGATCTAGATATAGAATTTGAAATTATTAATGATGATATTGATTCTTTAATTTTAAATGGATCTAGAGCTAACTGGAATTTTTATCCAAATTACCAAGAGTATGAAAATATAATGCAAGGTCTCGCAGATTCATTCCCTAGTATTTGCAAATTACATAATTTAGGAACTCTTAACTCAGGACATAAAATTTTAGCCCTTCAAATTTCTGATAATGTTGGAGTTCCAGAGAACGAGCCCTCTTTTTTATACACATCGTCAATGCATGGAAACGAACTTACGGGGTATGTCTTAATGCTAAGACTTGCAGATGAGCTTTTGAACGGTTATTCAAATGGAAATTACTCAGGTATTGTAAATAATATCGATTTATGGATAAACCCTTTAGCAAATCCAGATGGAGCATTTGCAGGTGGAGACCAATCTGTTATTGGAGCAACAAGAGGGAATGCTAATTGGATTGATTTAAACAGGAATTATCCAGACCCATTAGATGGATTACATCCTGATGGAAATCCTTGGCAAGAAGAAACAATTATTTTCATGAATATTGCAGATTCAATAAATTTCAATATGTCATGTAATTTTCATACTGGTGCAGAAGTTTTTAACTATCCCTGGGATACATGGTCTAATTTAACTGCAGATGATTCTTGGTGGGTAGATTTAGGTTCGGATTATGCTGATACAGTACACAATTATAGCTCACCTAGTTATTTTAAAGATTTAAATAATGGGCTTACCAATGGTTGGGACTGGTATGAGGTTGATGGAGGAAGGCAGGACTACATGAATTACTTTAAATTATGCAGAGAATCAACTATTGAACTTTCATCGGATAAAATACCCAATGCTTCAGCTCTTTCTTTGTTTTGGGATTATAATAAAGCATCATTATTAAATTATATGAACCAATCTTTATATGGCTTAAGAGGTTTAGTCTCAGACAGTATTTCGGGCCAACCTTTGAAAGCAAGAGTAGAAATTTTAGGCCATGATTTTGATAGCTCTCATGTGTATTCTAAACTTCCAGTAGGAAATTATCATAGATATTTAAGTCCTAGGAATTATTTTGTTAGTTTTAGTTGCCCTGGCTATCAAAGTAAATCTGTAATGGTTGATGTTTTTAATTTTAATCCTACAATTTTAGATGTTCAGTTGGCTCCCGCTTCAATAACAGGTATTAATGAAAATACACAAACTAAAAAGCTACTTAAAAAAATTGATTTATTAGGAAGAGAAGGTTCTAATAATACTATTCAAATTAAAATTTTTAACGACGGATCAATCAAGAAAATAATCAACAATAAAAATTAAATAATCATGAAAAAACTTTTAATTATATCAATTATATCAATCTCGTTTAATTCATTTTCTCAATCAAAATTTGAGACGAATAAAAAAGATAGTGAATATAAGTTTAAAGTTTTGAAAGACTTAGAGGCAACTGATGTTCAAGATCAAGGAAGAACTAGTACTTGCTGGAGCTTTTCATCTTTATCATTCTTTGAGTCAGAAATAATTAGAATTAAAAAAGAGAGGCACAATCTTTCCGAAATGTTTATAGTTAGAAATGCTTATTTGGGAAAGGCAGAAAATTATCTCAGAATGTACGGAACTTTCACATTTGGGCCTGGTGGAGCCTTTCATGATATACCATGGGTTATAAAAAGATACGGGATTGTTCCAGAAGAAGTTTACGGTGGACTAAATTACGGAGCATCTGCACATAAGCATTCTGAAATGGAAGCAGTTGTAGAATCTGCTGTAAAAGCCTTAGCAAAGAAACCACAAAATGGAAAATTAACTCCAGTTTGGAAAAATGGGATAGAAGGTATATTGGATGCATATTTAGGCGATATGCCAAGTAATATAGAAGATTATAATTTTACATATAAAGGTAAAAGTATACTCCTAAAACTTTTTCAGAATCTTTAGGTCTAAATATGGAAGACTATATCTCTTTAACTTCTTTTACCCATCATCCTTTCTACAGTAATTTTGTGCTAGAGGTTCAGGATAACTGGGCGTTACAATCAAGCTATAACTTACCACTTGATGAATTTATGGAAGTTATGGAAAGTGCCTTGATGCAAGGCTATACTTTTGCATGGGGAGCAGATGTTTCAGAAAAAGGATTTGGATACAGAGACGCTCTGGCAATTTTACCTGAAGATGAATCGACGATAAAAAAATCTGGTAAAGACAGTAAAAGATATAATGAAGCAGGAGCAGAAAGAATTAGTAATGCTTTTTATACACCAGTTAAAGAAAAAAAAATATCTCAAAAAGATCGGCAAATTGCTTTTGACAATCAAGAAACAACAGATGATCATGGAATGCATGTTACTGGTTTAGTTGAGGATCAAAATGGCACAAAATACTTTATTGTCAAAAATTCTTGGGGAGAGAGTAATGAAAAAGATGGATACTTTTTTGCTTCATTTCCCTACGTAAGATATAAAACATTAAATATTCAGGTTCATAAAGATGTATTGTCAAAAGATTTAAAAAAGAAATTAGGAATTAAGTAGTGATAAAAATATTTGGATATTTATTAATAGTCCCTATTTGGACTTACCAGAAATTAATTTCCCCATTTTTTCCAAGTACGTGCAGGTTTAGTCCATCTTGTTCTAATTATGCAATTGAAGCCATTAAGCTAAGAGGTCCATTTGTTGGATTCTGGCTAACTTTAAAACGAATATCTAAATGCCACCCTTGGGGCGGAAATGGATATGACCCTGTTCCTTAAACTCTAGATATGCTAAAAATAGACATGCACACACATATGATCCCTAAAAACCTTCCAGACTGGGAAAAAAAATTCGGTTACGGAGGTTTTATTAGGCTAGAACATCACAAGGCTAAATGGGCTAGAATGATGCAGGGAGAGAAATTTTTTAGAGAGATAAATCATAACTCTTGGGATCCAGAAGTTAGAATTCAAGAATATCAGAGTTTCTCGACAAAAGTTCAAGTAGTTTGTACAATTCCAGTTCTATTTTCATATTTTTCAAAGCCAAAAGATGGATTAGAAGTTGCTAAATTTTTAAATGATGATTTAGCTAGTTTAGTAGCTAAATATCCAAAAAATTATGTTGGATTAGGTACTTTGCCAATGCAAGATGTGGAGCTTTCAATTAATGAACTTCATAGAATAAAAGAAATTGGTTTAAAAGGTGTTCAAATAGGTTCTAATATTGAAGATGAAAACCTAAATGAGCCTAAATTTTTTCCAATTTGGGAAGCATGTGAAAAATTAGATTTAGCAGTTTTAGTTCATCCTTGGAATATGATGGGTAAAAAGCAAATGGAACGTTACTGGTTGCCATGGTTAGTTGGTATGCCTGCTGAAACATCAAGAGCAATGTGTTCAATGATTTTTGGGGGGATATTTGATAAATTTCCCAATTTAAGGGTGAATTTTTGTCATGCTAGTGGATCTTTTTTATCTACAATTGGGAGAATAGAACATGGGTTTAATTGCAGACCCGATCTTGTAGCTGTTGACAATTTAAATAACCCAAGAGAATACTGTGGGCGTTTTTGGGTTGATTGCATTACTCACGATAAAGAGATGCTAAAATATGTTTTGAAAATGCAAGGATCTAAAAGAGTCACACTTGGCAGTGATTACCCTTTTCCACTTGGGGATTTAGAAATAGGAGAATTCATAAATCAAATGAATCTTGATACTAATGTTGTGGAAGATATTTTTTGCAACAGTACATTAGAATGGTTAAACATCAAAAAAGAATATTTTTTATGAAAATTATAACTACAATTTTATTTTATCTAATTGGTTTATTTCAGATCTTTTCTCAAGATGGTTATTGGCAACAAAAAATAGATTACAATATTAATGTTGATTTCGATCATTTAAATCATCAGTTTGATATGGATCAACAAATTGTTTATCATAATAATTCGCCTGATGCACTATCAAAGGTTTACATGCACTTATACTACAATGCTTTTCAACCTGGCTCAATGATGGACGTTAGGTCAAGAACAATTGCGGACCCTGATTCTAGAGTGTCAGATAGAATAGCTAAGCTATCTGAAAATGAAATTGGATTTCAAAAAATTCTGAACATAAAAAGCGGAAATAGTAATCTTAAATTTAATGAAGACGGGACTATTTTAGAAATTTTATTAGACCAACCGCTGAAACCTGGTAAGAAATTGAAATTATCAATTTTTTGTAAGAGTCAAATCCCAATTCAAATTAGAAGAACAGGTAGAGATAATAAAGAAAATGTTGCTTATTCAATGACCCAATGGTATCCTAAAATGTGTGAATATGATAATGAAGGTTGGCACTCAAACCCATATATTGGAAGAGAGTTTTATGGGGTTTGGGGAGACTTTAATGTTATTGTAAATATTGATAGTTCATTTACTTTGGGTGGCACAGGTATTCTTCAAAATCCTAATGAGATTGGTCATGGCTATCAAACTAAAAAAACAGAAATTGATCCAAAATTAAATGGAAAATTAAAATGGCACTTTAGGGCTGATAATGTTCACGATTTTGCGTGGGCTGCGGATCCGTATTTTATCCACGAAAAAACTTCTTTAAAGAATGGAACGATTATTCACTTTCTACATAAAAATGACTCATTAGATAATAACTGGAAAAAACTACAACCTTACGCAGTTAAATGTTTTGAATACATGAATGAGCACTATGGAGAATATCCATATAAACAATATTCCATAATTCAAGGTGGTGATGGGGGAATGGAATATCCCATGTGTACCTTAATTTCTGCAGGAGGATCATTTAAAGGGCTTGTTAGCGTAACAGTACACGAATCTATCCACAGCTGGTTCCAAGGGCTTTTAGCAACTAACGAGTCTAAATATGAATGGATGGATGAAGGGTTTTGTACTTATGCTCAGTATGAAGTATTGAATTTTTTATACGGAAATAAAATATTAAATCCACTTTCTAGACAATACAAAAGTTATGCTAGGTTAGCAAAATCTATAAATAATGAGCCGTTATCCACTCACGCAGATTTTTATAATTTAAATTATGTTTATGGAGTAAATGCGTATAATAAAGGTGCTATTTTTCTTCACCAGCTAGGTTATATAATTGGCTCCGATATTTTGGTTGTTGGAATGAAAAAATATTTTGAAAAATGGAAATTTAAACATCCTAAACCAATTGATTTTAAAAAGATTATGGAGTTAGAAAGTGGACTGGAACTAGATTGGTATTTTGAACAATTTACCAAAACTATAAATAATATAGATTATTCTATTGTTAATGTAGAGTCAATAGGAACTAAAAGTAAAATTTTAATTAAAAAGGAAGGTAGAATGCCTATGCCAATTGATATTTCTATACTTACAGATAATTTAGATTCATATTGGTATAATATACCTTTAAGAATTATGAGAGGAGCAAAGAAAAACGATATGATTGGGGATGATTTTAAAGTAATTTCAGATTGGCCTTGGGTTTATAATTATTATGAGTTTGAGGTTGATATCCCAGTTGATAGCATTAAAAAAATTCAAATTGATCCTTCAACAAGATTGGCCGATGTTAATTTAGAAAATAATACTTGGATAGAGAATAAGGAAAAGCAAGATAACCCGGATATAATTTTTAAAAATAAGTTATAAATATTTTTTAATAGCTAGAGAGATTAATTGTTGATTTGCCATCTTTAAACTCCAATATTCTTGTCTTAAACCTCCATTTAAATCATAATTTTGATGAAGACCTAGGTTTAAACTTGCAATAATATTCAAATGAATTTTCTCTTTTATTAAGTAGTCTAAAAACATAAAATATTCCCATCCAATTCCATAATAATCCGCAGACCAAACTGCTTTAGCACCACTAACAGCTTGCCCTCTATAAATATTACATCTAAGGTATGGACCACTACCATGCCCAAGGTTTAATTTCTCACTATTGATTAAAAATCTGCCTTTTTCAATACTTATTAAAAAGTTACTTAGAGCAAAAATATTATTTTGATTATTTGCAGAAAATTTAGTGTGAAATCTATAAAAATTATTTTTTGAAACAAATAATTGATAGTCAACCAGAATTCCAATTCTTTCCCTAGGCTTTTCATCAAATAATGACAAAGTAGAAGTGATTGGATTACTCCATCCAATAGAGAATGATTGTCTTAAATCATTTTTTTCAACACTATCTAATATTAAGTCATTATTGTTTTGAGAACTAATTTTTAAAAAAACTAAGAATATTAAGACTAATGAAAATATTTTACGCATTAATTGTAAATATGTAGTTGGTTCGAAGAAACATTAAAACTAGATTGATAATTTTTTAATGAATAATTAGCAGGACCTTGGATAACTAGACCATCAAAAAGTTGATACTGACTGTTGTCACAATCACATTCCAAATAGGTATTTGTTGAGTCTAAGGTTACTTTTCCACATCCCTGGCCCGAGTTGTATGTGCATTGCCTATCGTATGTGCTAAACTGATCGTAAGATTGTCTGTAAATGACTATTCCTTTACTTCCTCCTGATATATATACCCAACCTCCAATTGTATTTAGATTAGAATATGTTGGTAATGATATGTTTACATACTGATTGACATAAACATAAGGGACAATGTTTTGATTTTTATCACAGCTACAGGAAATAAAAATAAATAATAATAGAACAATATTTTTAAATTTGTGTTTTATTCTAAACATGAAAAATTTAGTTAAAGTAATTTTTTTAATTGCTATCTTCTTTGTTAAAGCGCCCAATGTAGTTTCTCAAAATAAAGGAGAACTTGTGGGTTCAAATAAAAACTCAGCATCACAAAATTACAAATTACCTAGAAAAAACCTAGATAAATTTGAGTTGGCAGCTTCAAAATATTTAAAAACTAAAGAATTTCAAAGTCTAATAGCCCAAAAAAAGGCAAAAGAGGAATTGCTTCAAAGTCATATTTTAAAACAAACTAAATCTACTGTAAAAAGAATGAAGTCAACCCTTAAAAAATCTCAAAGGTTATTAGCTGGAAAGCACATTATTCCTTTTTGGAGAAGGTGGTTGCAAAACAAAAAAAATATTTTAAATATTAAGAAAAATTAAATGTTTAATTAACATTTTTAATTTAAAGAGCTAATTTGTTAAAGATTCGTTAATTATTGTTTAATTTGTGCATATTATTTTAGATAATAAAAGACCAAAGAATAAGATTATGGCTAAAAAATTATTTTTATTAACGATTTCTTTTTTTGTATTCCATTTTATTAGTTATGCCCAGCCTCAGGGTGGAAGTGTAAAAGGCAAGGTTTTTGACGAGACTAATGATGGATTTCCTTTTGTTAATGTAGCTCTTTTTCAAAACGGAAATATTAGAGGAGGAGCAACTACAGATTTTGATGGTGTTTTTAAAATAAGTAATGTTTCTGCGGGTACTTACACCTTAGAAATAAAATTTGTTGGTTATCAAACTTACAGGTTAGAAGGTTTAATTATAAAAGGAGGAAAATTACTGCCTCTTTCTCCAATTTATTTAAAAGAAGCTACAGAGCTTTTAAATGAAGTGGAAATCGTGAGTTATAAAGTCCCATTAATTGACAAAGATGGTGGAGCCTCTGGGGGAACTGTTACAAGAGAAGATTTAGCCAGAATGCCTGGTAGATCAGCAGCCTCTATTGCTAGTACTGTTGGTGGTGTTCAGTCTGATGCAAATGGTAATATTACTTCTGTCAGGGGTTCTAGAGATGATGCGACTTACTATTACATTGATGGGATCAAAGTTAGAGGATCAACAAATCTTCCTAAATCTGCAATCGAAGAAGTTAGCGTTATGACAGGTGGTGTTCCCGCTAATTTTGGTGATGCTACTGGTGGGATTATTTCTATTACAACAAGAGGAGCTTCAAGAGTTTATTTTGGAGGAATAGAAGCTGTAACGTCTGGAATAGGAATTAATGAAAATGTTTACGGATTAGATAACAATGGATTTAACCTTTTAGAAGGCACTTTTTCTGGTCCTTTACTAATGAGAAAAGATAGCAACGGAAAGAAAACAGATCCTATTCTTGGATTTTTTGTTTCTGGAAACTTCAATCACGTTCTTGATCCCAGACCTTTAGCTGGAGATCAATATAGACTTAAACCATCAATGAGAGATTCTTTAATTGATCCTTCTAAATTGGGTCCCTTAAGACCAACTGGCTTGGGATTTGGTGCATATTATAATACTGACTTTTTATCTCCAGATGCTTTTGAAAAAATTAATTATCGTCAAAATGTAGCAAGAACAAGAGCTTCTTTAGCTGGGAAAATTGATGTGAATGCAGGACCTAATATGAACATCTCTTTTGGTGCTTCTGGTTCATACTCTGATAGAAATGGTGCTTCATGGGAAAGTTCGTTGATGAATTATAATAATTTAGCTAACTACAGAGACTTAGACTGGAGGGCATATGGTAAATTCACCCAAAGGTTCCAAAACATTTCCCAAGATCAAAATTCTCAAAAAGGTGTTAAAAATGCATACTACACTATCATGGTAGATTATTCTAAAAATAATGCTTTGGTAGAGGATTCTCAACATGGTGACAATTATTTTAACTATGGTCATATAGGTAAGTTTGATATTTACAAATCTAAATCCTATGATTTTTCAGATTTTGATGGTAATGGAGTATTAGATCAAGTTCAAAATGGTGTTAATGATGATTCAATTCAATTCACTCCATCCAACTCAAATTCCGATATGGCTGCCATTACTAATCAATATTTCTCACTTTATGATGAAGTTGCTGATAATTATGAAAACATTACTCAACTTTTAGACGGTGGCGCTCTTTTAAATGGAACCAGACCTACAAATGTATATGGGTTGTGGCAAAATATTGGTTATGGATACAATGGTTCAAGTAAGTCAAATAATTCACAATTCAGAATTACAGCAGTTGGTTCTGCAGATATTGGAGATCATGCTATTTCTTTAGGTTTCGAATACGAACAAAGAACAGATAGGTTTTTTTCTGTAGCTCCAATAGGTCTATGGACATTAATGAGACAACTTGCTAATTCACATACGGATTATGGTAGAGGAATTGACGAAAGTCAGCCTATTTATAACAACTTTGGTTCATTTACTCAAGTAAGTTTCGAAACTTTAAACACTGCTCCTGGAGAATATTCTGGCTCGGATGCCCAATCTTTTTTCGATTATAATCTTAGAAATGAATTAGGTAAAAACCCAAATGGTACGGAGTTTATAAACATTGACGCACTTAATCCTTCAGATTTTAGTTTAACTATGTTTAGTGCAGATGAACTGCTAAACTCTGGTAACAATTATGTTACTTATTTTGGATATGATCATACGGGCTCTAAAATTCAAGGTAGGCCAAGTTTTGATGATTTCTTTAATAAAAAAGATGACAAGGGAAATTTCACTCGTCCTATTGGTGCATTTGAGCCAATTTATATTGCAGGTTATATTATGGATAAATTTGCATTTGATGATTTAATATTTAATGTTGGAGTTAGGATTGATAGATACGACGCCAATCAACAAGTTTTAAAAGATGATTTTTCACTTTACCCAACGAGAACAGTTGGTGAAGTTAATAATGTCAGTGGTCAAGCAATTTCTCATCCTACAAATATTCCTAATACAGCTACTGTTTATATTAACGATATAGAAGATCCAACAACTGTAATGGGATACAGACAAGATAATCAATGGTATACTTCAGATGGTATAGCTGTTAATGATTTAGAGACAATTACTCCAAGCGGATATGTAGTCCCACAGCCTTACTTGTCTCAGGGAGTTTCTACAAATGATAATGTAAGTTCTAATGCATTTGAAGATTATAAACCTCAAATCAATATTATGCCTAGAATTGCTTTTTCTTTTCCAATATCTGACGAGGCTCTTTTCTTTGCTCATTATGATGTTTTGACTAAAAGACCAACTACAGGAAATAGATTAAATCCAATTGATTATTTTTATCTTCAAACTGGTAATATTGGAACGGTTAATAATCCAAGCCTTCTACCCGAAAAAACTATAGATTATGAGATTGGTTTCCAACAGGTTCTTAATATTAGATCATCCTTAAAAATCTCCGGATTTTATAGAGAACAAAGAAATCAAGTTGCTCTAGTAAATAAAATAGGCGCTTATCCTCAAACTTATTCTACTTGGGGAAATATTGATTTTGGTACTATTAAAGGTTTAACTGTAGCATATGATTTGAGAAGAACAGGAAATATGTCTATGAGAGCATCTTATACTTTGCAGTTTGCCGATGGAACAGGTTCAAACCCTTATGCTGCACAAAATTTAATTGCATCTGACCAACCAAATTTAAGGACTATTTACCCATACACTTATGATCAAAGACATCAAATTATAGCTGCTATAGATTACAGATATGGATCTGGCTCAAGTTATAATGGACCAAGAATAGCAGGAATTGAAATTTTTAAAAACACAGGTCTTAATCTTGTATCTAATTTTGCTTCAGGTATGCCTTATTCAAGACAGCAAAGAATTACAGGTGCAGCATTAATAACTGCTCCAACTCCGATACTTGAAGGTGAACCTTTAGGATCTAGAAAACCTTGGAATTTTAGAGGAGATCTTCAAATTGATAGAAATATTACTCTTAAGTTTGGTAAGGGTGAATCAAAAAAGAAAACAGCTAACTTAAATGTTTATCTCTTGATGACAAATGTATTTAATACCTTAAATATCACTAATGTTTATCGCGCTACAGGAAACGCAGGAGATGATGGTTATTTAAATGCTGCAAGATTTCAAACATCAATTAGCACTCAAAATAACGAAGAGGTTTTTAGATATTATTACGCTATGAAGGCTAATAACCCATATAACTTTGGAACTCCTAGACAAATAAGACTGGGTGTTAAATTAGATTTTTAATAAATTTTATAAAAAAGATATGAAAAGATATTTTATAGTATTATTTGTTAGTATATTTTTTATTACTAATTCTATTTATGGCTGGAACGACCCTTCCAAATCTGGAAAAAAACCTAAGCCTAGCTCTTCTTTTATTTTAAAAGCTGCTAATTGCACACCATCTACTGGAAAGAAATTTATAGAATTTAATAATGTTTCAGCCTTAATTGAAACAGGAGGCTCTATGTGGCAAGATAGATCAAGAACTGACGCTGCTTACGAAGTCCCTAAAGGATCTGGAGAAACAGTAATATTTGCAGGCTCACTTTGGATGGGAGGAACCGATCCAAATAACCAATTGAGAATCGCTGCTCTTACTTTTAGAAGTGGTAATGATTTTTGGGCTGGACCTCTTTCGGTTGACGGAGGTGGTTCTTTTGATGTTAGCCAAGGCACTTTGGATTGGGGGTTTGCAGATATAACACCCGATGTATGTATGGCTTATGATAATTTTTATATAACTGAAAGAAAAGATGTTGAGTTATTTAATGCTTGGTATCTATGTTCTAAAGATCCTGATTGTGATGAAACAATAGAGTATCCAAATTACCAAGTTCCAGCTAGTATTTTACAGTGGCCTGGAAACTTTAATACTGGCTTAGATTTTACTCAATCTTATGATTTTAATCTTGCACCTTTTTATGACAGAAATAGCGATGGAATATATAACCCTGCTGATGGAGATTACCCATGGTATGATTTGTTAGGGCAAGTAGACTGCAGAACTAGTCGAAGAGTTACTTTGTATGGTGATTATAATATGTGGTGGGTTTTTAATGACAAGGGAAATATACATACCGAGACTAGTGGAGACCCAATAGGTATGGAAATAAAAGCACAGGCTTTTGCTTTTGCTACCAATGATGAGGTAAACTCAATGACCTTTTATAATTACGAACTTATAAATAGAAGTTATTATACATTAAACAATTCCTACTTTGCAGTGTGGGTAGATTCTGATATTGGTTGTTCAGAAGATGATTTTGTTGGGTGTGATGTTCAAAGAGGTTTAAGTTATCAATATAATGCAGATGCTGTAGATGATGGTTGTCAGTATGCAATTCAAGGACCCCCACCTGCGATTGGAGTTGATTTTTTTGAAGGCCCTTACCAAGATAATGACGGATTGGATAACCCGGGCCCATCTGATAGTGTAACAGTTGACGCTTCAACTGCTTATAGCTTGGGTGGTATCCCTTATAAAGGGCTAGGAATTGGATATGGAGATGGAATTATAGACAATGAAAGGTTTGGAATGAAAAGATTTGTTTATTTTGACAGGACGCTCAACCAGACTATATATGGTGACCCTCAAACTGCAGTAGACTTCTATAATTATATGCTAGGTTTCTGGAGAAATAATACTCCTTTTGTTTATGGAGGAACGGGGAATGCTAATGATGCAAACGCAACTTCTATTTTAACAAATTATTGTTTCCCTGGGGATAGCGATCCATTAAATTGGGGAACAGTTTCTGCTGGTGGAGGCTCAGCAGTTCCTTTTGACAATTGGTCTGAACAATATCCAACTGGTACAGGTGGTGGTAATCCGAACCCTCAAGGTGACAGAAGGTTTGTACAGTCTGCAGGTCCATTTGTGTTAGAGCCTGGTGCACTGAATAATATTACTACTGGAGTTGTTTATGCAAAAGCACAATCTCCTGATCCCTTTCAATCAGTTGAGTTAGTCAGGAAGGCAGATGATAAAGCACAGGCATTATTTGATAATTGTTTTAGGATATTGAATGGTCCTGATTCACCTGAGTTATCGATACAGGAGTTAGATAAGGAGTTGATATTATATTTGAATAAGACTGATCAGGTTGAGTCATATGAGGAGATAGACCCTAATATTCTTATTTACGTTAGCGATGTAGAAGATGCGAAGTATCGTTTCCAGGGTTATCAGGTTTATCAGGTTAAGGATGGCTCTGTAGATCCCTCATTATTAACAGATCCTAATCAAGCTAGGTTAATAGCACAATGTGATATTAAAGATGGAGTTAGTCAATTGATTAATTTTAATTTTGACGATGATTTATTAGCAGCGATACCAACGTCTATGGTTAATGGTTCTGACGATGGTATAAAGCATTCATTTCAGGTTTTAAATGATGCCTTTGCTCAGGGAGATGTTAGGTTGATTAATCATAAGAAGTATTATTTCATGGTTTTATCCTATGGATATAATGATTACCAGACCTATGATCCTTCAAATTCTTCGGCTGGAGGTCAGCAACTTCCTTATAAAGCAGGAAGGAAGACAGTTACTGGAGGGGCGATTACGTCCTATGTTGGTATACCACATATTCCTAGTTCTGAGTCTGGAGGTACGATACAAATAGCTTCTTATGGTAGCGGTCCAAAGATTACTAGAGTAGAGGGGAGAGGGAACGGATCAAACCTAGTAGAGTTAACAGCTAAGAGTGAGGAAGATATAGTAAAAAACATATATCCAAAGCGAGTTACGTATAAAAATGGAAAAGGGCCAGTTAATGTGAAGATTATAGATCCATTGAATGTACAGCAGGGAGATTATAAGTTATGGATAAACAGAGGAGATACTCTTGATTTAAAAGATTCATATTGGGTGTTGGAGAGAACGACATCTGACGGTCAGCTTGAGACGGTTGAGTCGTCACAAAGTATAGCCAATGGTAATGAACAATTGATACCTCAGTGGGGACTTTCGGTAAATATTGAGTATTACGATTCTTATGATCCAACGATTAGCAAGAATTTTCCAGAGTTGTTATTTTCTAGTGTGGAGTTTGAAGATTCTTCAAAGCAATGGTTAAGTGGTATTCCAGATGAAGACGGTTCTTCACCTACGAATTGGATAAGATCAGGAACTTCAGAGGAGGAACAAGATTTTGTAGCTTATGCTAGTAAGTGTGAAGATCCATTTATATACAATGATGAGCTTGGAGCTGATGATAATCAGGTTTATGAGAAAGTAGTTGAAGGTGTATGGTCACCATATAGATTAGTAGCAGCAGGAGATTGTAATCACCAGCCTGTAACATCAGGTGGAGATTGGGCTGATAATGCATATGAGCAGCCTGTAGTAGCACCAAATGTTAATGCTCAAATGTCACTAGCGACAACTAGAGTTCAGTCTGATTTAAAGTATTTATCGTCTATTGATGTAGTAATTACAGCCGATAAGAGTAAGTGGACTAGATGTCCTGTTTTAGAGACACAGGATAATCCTTCTTGGTCTTGGGACCAGTCTGGAGCTATAAATCAGTCTATGAGTAATAAGTATGGCAATGGCACATCAGTTGCAAGGGTGTACAAACAATATCCAAAGTGGAAGCCGTCTGTTGATAAAGAAGGTAATCCGTCTGTGAGTCCAGGGGATGTCAATAGTCCTACGGTATCTAGTGATCCAAACGACGCAAATTATATATGTGGCTATGGCATGGGATGGTTCCCTGGGTACGCTATAGATGTAACGACAGGTGAGAGATTAAATATTGCATTTGGAGAAGATAGTAAGCTAGGTAATCACGGGGGGAATGATATGATATTTAATCCATCAGCTAATAATCCGTCATCAAATCCGTTTGGGTTTGGAGATTATATAGGAGGAGGAAAGCATTTTGTGTATGTTTTTAGGAATGCTGCAAAGTATAGCGCTACGGATGATCCAGGAAGTATGGTAGCTTATGATAATGGGGCTTATTTTATGGAGAAGTTTCAGAAATCTGTTTTCAGGCCAGATATGTTAAAGATATGGAAGTCTTGTTCATGGGTAGGATATCCGATATTAAATGGAGAATATAATAATGCTTATGTTGAAGCAAGTCCAGGAGATCCAAGTTCCTTTATAGCTACAGATGTTAGGATAAAGTTAAGGGTTGCTAGTCAATATCAGAGTATGAATACGAAGGATGCAGATGGAGATAGCATAAGAGATAATGGTACGGATAAACCATCGATTACTAGTAGTTCTATAAATAGTTGGAATCCACTTTATGAGTTTAGTACAAGTGATGTAGCAACAGTGACTAATAATGTTCTAGCATCAAAAGAAGCATGTGAGTTATTAAATGTGGTGCCTAACCCGTACTATGCGTATTCTAATTATGAGTTTAATAAATTAGATAATGTAGTAAAGATTGTGAATTTACCAGATATATGTACGGTGAATATATATACAGTTAATGGCACTTTGGTACGTTCATATAATAAAGATAGTCCGGTTACATCAATAGATTGGAATTTAAAGAATAAGGTTGGTATACCAATAGCAAGCGGAGTATACTTGATACATATTAATGCGCCAGGAGTGTGTGAAAAAGTATTGAAATGGTTTGGAGTGATAAGACCTCCAGATTTAGATCAGTTCTAATAAATTTTTAAATAAATAGATTATGATATTTGATAAAATAAAGTTTTGTGTATTGTTATTATTTTCATTCAATTTTGCTTTAGCTGGAAATGAAGATAGAGCTGGTTCAGCTGGGGCAACGGAATTATTAATTAACCCTTGGTCTAGTAGCTCAGCTTGGGGCTCCGCAGGTATATCATCTGTAAATGGTTTAGAATCTATCTTTTTAAATGTTGCTGGTTTAGCATATATCGATAAAACTGAAGTAAAATTTTCCAGGACTAATTGGTTAGGAGGATCTGATGTTGGTATAGGCTTAAATGCAGCAGGTTTAGCCCAAAGGGTAGGTGAGTCTGGTGTTATAGGAATTTCTTTTACTAGTTTGAATTATGGGGATATTCAAATAACTACTACAGAACTTCCAGAAGGTGGTATTGGAACATTTAGCCCTAGTTCAAATAATTTTAATTTAGCATTTGCCAAGAAGTTTTCACAATCTATTAGTGGAGGACTAAATTTAAAAGTAGTATCGCAGGCAATTGCAAATGTCAGAGCTCAAGGCATAGCTTTTGATGCTGGCATAAGATATGTTACAGGAGATCAGGAACATATTAAATTTGCTATTAGCCTTAAAAATGTTGGTCCCCCATTATCTTATTCGGGTGATGGTCTTTCTATAGATATGCTTAACCCATCAACTAGCATTTCTATTGGTATGCAACAACGAGTTAGCAGTTTTGAATTACCCTCGCAGCTTAATATTGGCGCATCATATGATTTTAACTTTAATGAAAGTCAAAAATTAATTGTTGCGGGTTCCTTTTCTGCAAATTCCTTTTCTAAAGATCAAATTAGAACAGGATTAGAGTATAGAATTTTAACATCTCAAATCTCTTTTTCTTTAAGAGCTGGTATTGTTTATGAAGAGGCATTATTCAATTCAGAAGAGGTAACAACTGCTCTTTCTGGACCAAGTGGTGGTTTTTCTTTTAATTTTCCTTTTGGAGAAAGTGGTTCCGAAATTGGAATAGATTATGCCTATAGACAATCTATTTTTGGAGCAATCCATAGTGTAGGTGCTAGAATAAATATTGGTGAATAAACCATTAAATTCTAATTCGATTATTTCTAAAATCATTTTTTTTGGTTTATTTAGCTTAGTTAATTTTCATATTTATGCCTGGAATGACCCTTCCAAATCTGGAAAAAAACCTAAGCCTAGCTCTTCTTTTATTTTAAAAGCTGCTAATTGCACACCTTCCACTGGCAGAAAATTCCTAGAATATAATAATGTTTCAGCCTTAATTGAAACAGGAGGTTCTATGTGGCTAGACAGATCAAGGGGAAAAAATGCCTATGAAGTTCCTAAAGGATCTGGAAATACTTTAATTTATATTGGTGCACTTTGGATGGGTGGTATGGATGTTAATAATCAGCTAAAAATAGCTGCTTTAAGATATAGAAGCGGTAATGATTTTTGGACAGGGCCTCTATCAAACAATCCTGGCTCTGGAGATGTTTCAACTGGAAAATTAGACTATGGACCAGCAGAAATTGATGCTAACGATTGTATTAAATGGGATCAGTTTTTTATTACTACAAGAAGTGAAGTTGAGAAATTTAACGCCTGGTATCTATGTTCTAAAGATCCAGATTGTGATGAAACAATAGAGTATCCAAATTATAAAATTCCAGAAAGTATTTTGGACTGGGGTAATGCTACTCATGGAAACTTATTAAAAAATCAAGACTTCTATTTGGCTCCTTACTATGAAAGACCTGGGGGCAATATTGGTTATGATCCTTTAAATGATGGAGACTATCCCTGGTATGATTTGTCAGGTCAAGTAGATTGCAGAACTAGTCGAAGAGTTACTTTGTATGGGGATTATAATATGTGGTGGATTTTTAATGATAAGGGAAATATACACACAGAAACTGGCGGAGATCCAATTGGTATGGAAATTAGAGCCCAAGCATTTGCTTTTGCCACAAATGATGAAGTAAATTCTATGACTTTCTATAATTATGAATTAATTAACCGATCAACACAAACCTTAACTAATACTTTTTTTGGCGTTTATTTAGACAGTGATATAGGTTGTTCATTTGACGATTATGTTGGTTGCGATATTCAGCGTGGTCTTGGTTACTGTTATAATGGAAATTCTATTGATGCTATTGGTTGTGGGTCATGGACTTCTCCAATTGGTGAAAATCCACCTGCGATTGGAGTTGATTTTTTTGAAGGCCCCTACCAAGATAATGATGGTCTAGATAATCCCTTAACTTCAAATATTCCTCTTGCATTAAGTCAAGGAGGAATTCCTTATAAAGGGCTAGGAATTGGATATAGTGATGGAATCATAGACAATGAAAGGTTTGGAATGAGGAGATTTGTTTATTATGATGGACAACTTCCTCAAAATTCTTTTGGTGATCCCCAAACTGCAATTCAATATTATAATTATATGAGAGGGTTTTGGAGAGATGGTACTAGATTTGTCTATGGAGCTTCTGGAAATATATCAAGCACAGGATCTTTACCTAATGTTTCTGCTGATTATTGTTTCCCTGGGGATAGCGATCCATTACATTGGGGAACTTTAGGAGTGGTTACAAATTTTGAATGGAGTGAGCAGTTTCCAGCACCTGGAGTTTCTTCAAATGTCGTTGGTGACAGAAGGTTTGTACAGTCTGCAGGTCCATTTGTGTTAGAGCCTGGTGCACTGAATAATATTACTTTTGGAGTTGTTTATGGAAGAGCTTTTGATGGAGATCCTTTTAGCTCTGTTCTTCAAGTCAGGAAGGCAGATGATAAAGCACAGGCATTATTTGATAATTGTTTTAGGATATTGAATGGTCCTGATTCACCTGAGTTATCAATACAGGAGTTAGATAAGGAGTTGATATTATATTTGAATAAGACTGATCAGGTTGAGTCATATGAGGAGATAGACCCTAATATTCTTATTTACGTTAGCGATGTAGAAGATGCGAAGTATCGTTTCCAGGGTTATCAGGTTTATCAGGTTAAGGATGGCTCTGTAGATCCCTCATTATTAACAGATCCTAATCAAGCTAGGTTAATAGCACAATGTGATATTAAAGATGGAGTTAGTCAATTGATTAATTTTAATTTTGACGATGATTTATTAGCAGCGATACCAACGTCTATGGTTAATGGTTCTGATGATGGTATAAAGCATTCATTTCAGGTTTTAAATGATGCCTTTGCTCAGGGAGATGTTAGGTTGATTAATCATAAGAAGTATTATTTCATGGTTTTATCCTATGGATATAATGATTACCAGACCTATGATCCTTCAAATTCTTCGGCTGGAGGTCAGCAACTTCCTTATAAAGCAGGAAGGAAGACAGTTACTGGAGGGGCGATTACGTCCTATGTTGGTATACCACATATTCCTAGTTCTGAGTCTGGAGGTACGATACAAATAGCTTCTTATGGTAGCGGTCCAAAGATTACTAGAGTAGAGGGGAGAGGGAACGGATCAAACCTAGTAGAGTTAACAGCTAAGAGTGAGGAAGATATAGTAAAAAACATATATCCAAAGCGAGTTACGTATAAAAATGGAAAAGGGCCAGTTAATGTGAAGATTATAGATCCATTGAATGTACAGCAGGGAGATTATAAGTTATGGATAAACAGAGGAGATACTCTTGATTTAAAAGATTCATATTGGGTGTTGGAGAGAACGACATCTGACGGTCAGCTTGAGACGGTTGAGTCGTCACAAAGTATAGCCAATGGTAATGAACAATTGATACCTCAGTGGGGACTTTCGGTAAATATTGAGTATTACGATTCTTATGATCCAACGATTAGCAAGAATTTTCCAGAGTTGTTATTTTCTAGTGTGGAGTTTGAAGATTCTTCAAAGCAATGGTTAAGTGGTATTCCAGATGAAGACGGTTCTTCACCTACGAATTGGATAAGGTCAGGAACTTCAGAGGAGGAACAAGATTTTGTAACTTATGCTAGTAAGTGTGAAGATCCATTTATATACAATGATGAGCTTGGAGCTGATGATAATCAGGTTTATGAGAAAGTAGTTGAAGGTGTATGGTCACCATATAGATTAGTAGCAGCAGGAGATTGTAATCACCAGCCTGTAACATCAGGTGGAGATTGGGCTGATAATGCATATGAGCAGCCTGTAGTAGCACCAAATGTTAATGCTCAAATGTCACTAGCGACAACTAGAGTTCAGTCTGATTTAAAGTATTTATCGTCTATTGATGTAGTAATTACAGCCGATAAGAGTAAGTGGACTAGATGTCCTGTTTTAGAGACACAGGATAATCCTTCTTGGTCTTGGGACCAGTCTGGAGCTATAAATCAGTCTATGAGTAATAAGTATGGCAATGGCACATCAGTTGCAAGGGTGTACAAACAATATCCAAAGTGGAAGCCGTCTGTTGATAAAGAAGGTAATCCGTCTGTGAGTCCAGGGGATGTCAATAGTCCTACGGTATCTAGTGATCCAAACGACGCAAATTATATATGTGGCTATGGCATGGGATGGTTCCCTGGGTACGCTATAGATGTAACGACAGGTGAGAGATTAAATATTGCATTTGGAGAAGATAGTAAGCTAGGTAATCACGGGGGGAATGATATGATATTTAATCCATCAGCTAATAATCCGTCATCAAATCCGTTTGGGTTTGGAGATTATATAGGAGGAGGAAAACATTTTGTGTATGTTTTTAGGAATGCTGCAAAGTATAGCGCTACGGATGATCCAGGAAGTATGGTAGCTTATGATAATGGGGCTTATTTTATGGAGAAGTTTCAGAAATCTGTTTTCAGGCCAGATATGTTAAAGATATGGAAGTCTTGTTCATGGGTAGGATATCCGATATTAAATGGAGAATATAATAATGCTTATGTTGAAGCAAGTCCAGGAGATCCAAGTTCCTTTATAGCTACAGATGTTAGGATAAAGTTAAGGGTTGCTAGTCAATATCAGTCTATGAATACGAAGGATGCAGATGGAGATAGCATAAGAGATAATGGTACGGATAAACCATCGATTACTAGTAGTTCTATAAATAGTTGGAATCCACTTTATGAGTTTAGCACAAGTGATGTAGCAACAGTGACTAATAATGTTCTAGCATCAAAAGAAGCATGTGAGTTATTAAATGTGGTGCCTAACCCGTACTATGCGTATTCTAATTATGAGTTTAATAAATTAGATAATGTAGTAAAGATTGTGAATTTACCAGATATATGTACGGTGAATATATATACAGTTAATGGCACTTTGGTACGTTCATATAATAAAGATAGTCCGGTTACATCAATAGATTGGAATTTAAAGAATAAGGTTGGTATACCAATAGCAAGCGGAGTATACTTGATACATATTAACGCGCCAGGAGTGTGTGAAAAAGTATTGAAATGGTTTGGAGTGATAAGACCTCCAGATTTAGATAGTTTTTAGATTTATTTTTTATATTTTTACTAGATAAACTTTAGTTTCTACACATTGTAGATTTTTTTCAAACAAATATTTTTTATGTCAGAAATCAGTTACTATACTCAAGAAGGATTAGATAATTTAAAGCAAGAGGTTAAGAAACTTGAAACTATTGAAAGGCCTAAGATTTCACAACAAATTGGTGAGGCAAGGGATAAAGGTGATTTATCCGAAAATGCTGAGTACGATGCTGCTAAGGAAGCTCAAGGTATGCTTGAAGCAAGAATTTCTAAACTCAAAAATACGTTGGCTAACGCAAGGTTAATTGATGACAGTGAAATTGACGATAGTAAAGTATTTATACTTTCAACGGTAAAAATTAAGAATATCAAGAACTCCATGCAAATGAATTATACTTTAGTTGCTGAAAATGAAGCTGATATAAGAGCCGGTAAAATATCAGTTGATTCACCTATTGGCAAGGGCTTGTTAGGTAAAGAGGTTGGTGAAATTGCCGATATTAATACTCCAGCAGGCGTTATGAAATTTGAAATTATTTCTATTAAAAGATAATGCAGGATTCTATTTTTACCAAAATCATTAATAAGGAATTACCATGTTATAAAATTGCTGAGAACAATAATTTCATAGCATTTTTAGATATAGTACCATTAAAAAAAGGACACACACTGGTTGTGCCTAAAATACAGGTAGATTATATATATGACTTGCCAGATAAAGTTCTTTCAGATTTATTTATTTTCTCAAAAAAAATAGCAAAAAAAATAGAAAGTGTAATTGACTGTAAAAGAGTAGGAGTAGCTGTAATAGGGCTAGAAGTCCCCCATGCTCATGTACATTTAGTTCCCATTAATGAAATTTCAGATATGAACTTCCAAAACCAAAGAATAGAATTGAATAAGGAGGATTTTCAAAATATAAGAGATAAGATTATAGAATCTAGCTAGAACGTTTAGGATTGTTCTTTAAAAAATCTGCCCACCCATTATAGGTGTTGTTCTTCATTTGATTTTTTTGAAAATAATGACAGATAGCTACAGCTATACCATCAGTTGCATCTAATTCCTTAGGTAAAGTTTTTAATTTCAGGATAGTTTGAAGCATTTTTGCAACTTGTTCCTTACTTGAAGCTCCGTTGCCAGTAATAGATTGTTTAACTTTTCTGGGGGAATATTCTTCAATAGGTAATCCTTTTACTAAAGTAGCTGCCATTGCAACACCTTGAGCTCTTCCGAGTTTCAACATTGATTGTACATTTTTTCCGAAAAACGGAGCTTCTACCGCAACTTCATCAGGATAGTATTCTTCAATTATATGTGTGATGCTTTCGAATATTTTTTTTAGCTTCATCTGATGATTCTCAAGTTTAGACATTCTTACAATACCTGTGCTTACAAGAGTCATTTTTTTATTAGTTATCCCAATCAATCCATATCCTAGAATGTTAGTCCCAGGATCTATACCTAAAATGATTTTATCAAAGTCTTTCAAAGATTTAAAATTAAATGTTTTTAAATATTACTCTAAAAATACCTTTTTTATTTCATTATTAGTTTTTGTCTTTGCATTTGCTTATGTCCTGTATAATATAAATAATCATCAAAATTTAATTTTACAATTAACGCAAAGTTTTTCAAATGAAATTATTCCATTTTTCATTCTCATTTTCATTTTACAATTCTTGAATTGGACTTTAGAAGCGATCAAATTTAAAGTTCTTTTACCTGACTCAAAAGGTGTAAAATTTTTAGATATAATCAAGTCTGTTTATGTTGGTAATTTGACTGCTTTAATTACACCCAAAAGGTTAGGTAATTTTATCGGAAGGAATTGGTTTCTTAAAAGAAAGACAAATGATATTACCTTATCAACAGTTACTGGAAATATATTTCAGCTTTTAGCAACTTTATTAATGGCATTTTCTTCTTTTTTCTATTTGTTTTTATTTAAAAAAGAAAAATTTTTATCTGTAAGTTTCGACCCATTACTTATGTTTATTATTTATGGAATTGCATTAATAATTATGGGGTATTTATTATTTACTAATAATTGGGAATCAATTTTAAAAAAAATAAGATTGCTTGATTATTTTAATCTTTCTACAGATTATTTGGATAAGATTAGTTTCTCCAAAAGATTTCGTGTTTTAATATTTGCTTTACTTAGATATTGGATTTTTATTTTACAGTATTATATTTTATTTTCTGGTTTTGGATTGTCTATTGACTATGTTCAAGTTATAGTTTTGGTAAGTGTTTTATTTGGAATTGTAACATTTTTACCATCCATTGCTCCAGGAAATCTTGGAACACGAGAAGCGGTATCTATCTTTATTTTAGGAGGAAGTTTTTTAGGTGTTGAGCTCTCCATTGTGTCATTTATAGTTTGGATAGTAAATGTTGTAATTTCAGCTTTAATAGGAGCAGTAATTTTACTTTCTTCAAAGAAAATAGCATGATAATTACAGCTCTTTTTTCCCTTTATTTTATATTTATTTTAACTTCTATATTTGGTTTTCTTAAAAAAAATGATCCTAGAGATAAAGATTTTTTAAAAGTAAATAAATCAGCTTTTTTGACTTTAATAGTTCCTTACAGAAATGAGGAAAGAAGAATTCAAGAATTATTATCTTCATTAGAAAAACAAAATGATATTTCCTGCATCAGTAAAATAATTTTTATTAATGATCACTCTTCAGATTCCTCAAAAGAGATCATTGATAATTGGCTTTTCAAACAAGCTTATGCTTCGAAGTCACTATCCTTAGATGAATTTTCAGGTAAAAAGAGAGCTATTGACTTAGGATTGAAGTATACTTATTCTGATTATGTGATGGTCATGGATGCAGATATTTCATTTAATAAGTCTTTTTTAAAAAATCTTAATTTGAATCTTAATTTAGATTATGATCTTTATTTGACATGTGTTATAGAAAAAAACTGCATAGTTTGGTCTAAAATTATTTCATTTAGCTTAAGTGTTATTTCTCTGGGAATGGCTAAGTTGGGGTTCCCAATTTTAGCTAATGGAGCAGGATTGATTTTTAAAAAAGAAACTTATAATAAGTTGAATCCATTTGAATCTAATTTTACTATTAGTTCTGGAGATGACATGTATTTATTAAAAATTTTCAATGAGAATAATAAGTTAATAAAACCCCTTTATAATCATGACTTAATTATTAAAACTCAGGGTCCAAATAATATTTTAGAAATGATAAATAGATCATTAAGGTGGTCTGGAAAGATGAGAAATTCAGGATTACTACTAGTTAAAATATTTGGGTTTTTGGTTTTATTATGTAATATATTAATTATACCACTTTCATTAAATTTTTTGATTGATTATCAATGGTATTACTTAATTCCTATTTTATTAAAGCTATCTGCAGATATAATAGTATTAATAGTTGGATCTGCTTTTTACAAAGATTATTTTATGATTAAATATTCACTGCCAATGTTTTTATTTTATCCATTTTTGCTATTGGCTATTCTTTTTTTGCAAATAATTAATTTTAAAATTAAATGGAAAGGAAGAGATGTATTGATTAATTAGTTAAATAGTAGTGGAATATAATTATTGAAATATGTCCAATTTTAACTTGAAATAATTTCTAAACTAGTATTACTTGTAATAGATTCAAACCCTCCATCCACATCAATAAGATTTTTAAATCCTTGTTTTTTTAGAACTGAGCAAGCAATCATACTCCTGTAGCCTCCAGCACAGTGAATATAATATTTATTTAATTTGTTTAAGTGATCATTTTTAATATCTATCAGGCCAAGGGGGATATGGGCTGATTTTTTTAATCTTCCATTATTACGTTCCCCTAACTGTCTAACATCAAGTATTTCTCCATCTTGATCTATAACTTCTTCAAGTCCAGAGGCACTTATTGAGTCTATAGTACCAATAGAATTACCTGAATCTTTCCATGTTTTAAACCCACCATTTAAAAATCCAAGACAATTGTCAAACCCTACTCTAGAAAGTCTCATAATTGCTTCTTGCTCTTGACCATTATCACATACTAACAAAATTTTAGTATTTATGTCTTTTAAAACAGAACCTACCCATGGAGCAAATCCACCATTTAAACCAATAAAAATAGAATTCGGCACAAAACCAGTTCTAAAATCATTTTGGTTTCTAACATCTAAAATTATTGTATTATTTTTTAGAGAAAGAGACTTAAAATTCTCTAACTCGAGAGAAACTAAACTTTTCTCCAGTACTTTATTAAAATCTAAATATCCTTCTTGATTTAGCTTTACATTGGATGGGAAATAATTTGGAGGTTCTGGCAAGTCATCAGTTAATTCTTTTATAAACCCGCTTTTTGTAAAAGAACCATTTAAGGCATAATTAACTTTTTTTTGATTAGCTAATGTGTCAACAGTTTGTTTCATCATGTTTTTACCACATGCAGATCCTGCACCATGACCAGGATATACTAATATATCATCTGGAAGAGGCTTTATTTTATTATTCACAGAGTCATATAAAATACCAGCTAATTCTTCTTTAGAAACTCCCATATATCGCTGAGCTACATCGGGGATTCCTACATCTCCTAAAAATAAAGTGTCACCAGTAAAAATGCAGTATTCTTTTCCGTCTTCATCTTTTAAAAGGTAAGAAGTACTTTCAAGGGTATGCCCAGGTGTATGAATAGCTGTAATTGTTACTTTTCCAATTTTAAAGATTTGGTTATCCTCAGCTATTATTGATTTGAATTCTGGATCAGCTTTTGGTCCGTATACAATATCTGCTCCTGTTTTATTTGAAAGGGTTAAATGACCACTTACAAAGTCTGCATGAAAATGAGTTTCAAAAACATATTTTATTTTTGAATTAGATTCTTCAGCAATTTTAATATAATTTGAAACTTCTCTTAAAGGGTCAATAACAGCTGCTTCGCCATTACTTTCAATAAAATAAGCTCCTTGGGATAAACAACTAGTATAAATTTGTTCTACTTTCATAATGTGAAATTAGTTATACTCTTTTGATTACCCAACAGAATATTGCTTAAAATAACTTGTTTAGTATTAAATTTGTAAAATGATAAGTAACTTTTATTTATTCCTTTCCTGGGATGTAGATCCTGCTTTATATGATGGATTAATAACACTAAGGTATTACAGTTTATTTTTTGCAATCTCATTTTTATTGGGATTTCATATAGTTAAGAAAATGTTTGTAAACGAGTCTGCTCCTGTTGAATGGATGGATAAACTTCTAGTTTATACTGTTATTGGCACAGTGGTTGGAGCTAGATTAGGTCATGTTTTTTTTTATGATTGGGATTATTATAAAGAAAATTTAATAGAAATTCTAATGGTTTGGAAAGGTGGTTTAGCCAGTCATGGTGCAGCAATTGCTATAATTATTTCAATGTGGATATTTTCTAAAAAAGTCACCCATAAAAAAACAATTTGGACGCTAGATAAATTAGTAATAGCGGTTGCTTTAGCTGCTGGTTTTATTAGACTGGGTAATTTGATGAATTCTGAAATAGTAGGACTTAGATCAAGTGACCAATCAGGAATTTTTTATGAGCATAATGCCAAAAATCAAATAGCTAGTTTTTTTAGTGTTAATAGTGACAAGGTTCATTTAGATCAAACTCTTGACGATACTTTAATAAATAACATTACATATCCTCAAATGAAAGTGAAAATTCCCCTTGGTGATAATAAAATGACTTCATTTTATGCTGAAGCTTTTTCAAATGCTTTTGATTTTAACATAATTAACTCTGATGGAGACTTTTTTTCATCAGGTGATAAAAATAACTTTGCAACAAGTAATTTAAATGAGTTAGTTCTTCCTATATATATTATTCCAAGAATTCCTACTCAACTCTATGAGGCACTTTCTTATTCAGCTATTTTTTGCTTTTTATTTTGGGGCTATTGGAAAAGGAATTGGTATTTATATCAAGGTAAATTATTCGGAGCTTTCTTAACGCTATTATTTACAGCTAGATTTTTTGTAGAATTTTTAAAAGAACACCAGACTCTTTCTAATAGTTCATCTTTAACTATGGGTCAATATCTTAGCATTCCACTGGTTCTAATTGGACTATTTTTTTGGATTAAAGCAAAAAAAGTTGATTCAAACTAAAAACATATCTATTAATTATGGAAGTTTAATTTTAAAATTTCCTGAAATCAACCTTAATTCTGGAGATCAGCTTTTGATAATTGGTAATAGTGGATCTGGTAAAACTAGTTTGTTAAATATTTTGGGAGGATTAATTTCTCCAAATACAGGAACTGTATTACTAAATGATATTAATCTAATGAGTCTTTCAAAAAATAAAGTTGACAATTTTAGAGGAAAAAATATTGGATTTGTTTTTCAAACGCCACATTTCATAAAATCTCTTACTGTTAATGAGAATTTAAAACTATCTCAATACCTTATTTCAGAAATAAATCAATCAAGAATAAATATCCTTTTAGAAAAAGTGGGGTTACTTAATTTAAAAGACTCAAATATTCAAAATTTGAGTGAGGGAGAAAAACAAAGAATTTCTATTATTAGAGCACTGATTAATCAACCTTCAATATTACTAGCAGATGAGCCTACTTCTGCTTTAGACGATGAGTCTTGTAATAATGTTATTGACATATTAACTAATCTCTCCAATGAGAATTCAGCTACTCTTATAATAGTAACCCATGACAAAAGATTAAAAGAGAAATTTTCAAATCAAATAGATTTAAATGATTTTTAAATTAGCCTGGAAAAATATAAGCTCAAGACCATTGTCAACAGGTCTCTCAATTGTTTTATTAAGCTCTTCTATAATGGTAATAGTTCTGGCTACACTTACCATTAATCAAATGAAATTAAAATTTAATGATAATGCTAATAAAATTGATTTAGTAATTGGTGCAAAAGGGAGCAGGTTACAGCTTATTTTATGTAACGTTTTCCATATTGATTATCCAACTGGTAATATTTTTATGGAGGATGTAGAGTTTTTAACTAAGCATCCATTTGTGAAGAATGCTGTTCCAATTTCTTTAGGGGATGCTTATCAACAACATAGAATTATAGGAACAAATAAAAATTTTATTTCAGAAATTTATAACGCAACGCTTGAGAAAGGAGAACTCTTTAATAAGTCTTCCGAGGTTGTGATAGGTTCTAATGTAGCTAAAAAATTAAATCTTGGCAACTCTTTTATTGGAAGTCATGGAGTTGGTGAGTCTTTGCACGAACATGAGGATTTTAAATATTTAGTTGTTGGGGTACTGAAACCAACTGGAGAGATTATCGATGAATTAATTATTACTCCTTTAGAAAGTATTTGGAATGTTCATCATGATGAATACAAAAAGGGATCATTTGACTTAAAAACTGCTGAAGAACATGATTTACACCAATTAGAAGATGACAAAGCAGAACATTCTATTGATAAAAAAGAAATTACAGCTTTATTAGTTAATTATAATTCACCAAGAGCAAAGTTCTCAATACCAGGGATTATCAATAAAAAAAATAGTTTAATGAGTGCAGATCCTGCAATTGAAATAAAACAACTTATAGATTTAATTCAGCCAGCTGTTAATATTCTTTATTTTCTAGCTTTATTTATTTTCGGATTATCATTTTTTAGTATTATTATCACTTTAGTGAACTCAATGAAAGACAGAAAGTATGAAATTGTAATGATGAGGGTTGGTGGAGCAAGTATGAAAATTATTTTTATTTCTGTAATTTTAGAAGGTTTTTATATTGGATTCTTAGGAAGCATTATTGGTCTTGTTCTTGGGCACTCATTAATGGAAATAATGGCTAGTTTTATTAACTTTAAATATCATTATAAATTTTCAGGACTTGTTTTTGATCAATTTGAAATAGTATTAATTCTAATTACAATTTTAATTGGTATGATAGCTGCAATTTTCCCAGCAATAGTTGCTTATAAATTTGATATAGCAAAGGTTTTAAAAAATAAAATATGAGAGGAAAAGTAATTTTATTAACTACATTTTTTATAATGTTTGTGGGCCATTTTTTTTCTCAGAATATTATCACCTGGGAACTTTTAAAGGATGTAGAATTTGATGAAATTTGGTCAGAGGAATTCCAAGCCTACTATATGGTGCCAAAATTCTCAAAGTCAGTTAAAGAAATGGATGGTAAAGAGGTTCAGATTAGAGGCTTTATAATTCCCGTTGATATTGTTCAGGATTACTATGTTCTTTCTGCAAATCCATACAGTTCTTGTTTTTTTTGTGGACAAGCAGGCCCAGAGTCAGTGATGGAAATACAAATGATTAAAAAATACGAAGGATTAAGAATGGATCAAGTAATTACCTTTCAGGGTACATTAAGGCTGAATATAGATGATATATATCAATTAAATTACATTCTAGAAGAGGCCCAAATTATAGAGTAATTAAATTAATTTTTCTATTTCATTCCAGACCTTATTTGTTGCTCCTCTATTTTCTTTAATTAATTCGATAGCTCTTTCTTGTTTTTTCTTTAACTTCTTGGGATTACTAATTAATTCTAAAATAATTTTTTTAAAACTTTCTTTGTCTTCCACAACTTGAGAAACTTCTTCTTTTAACATTAAATATGCTTCTGGGTAATTTTTGATTTTAGGGCCAAATAGAATAAAATTACCTTTGCTAGCGGCCTCTAAAATATTGTGTAATTTTCCAGAAAACCCTCCTCCAATAAAAGCTATATCGCTGTAAAAATAAAGTTCTGCCAGAACTCCTATTTTATCGATAATTAAAATTTTGGGTAGGGGGTTTTCTAGGTCTAATTTCTGAAAATAAAACAGAGTCTTTTCCAAATAATTCTTTAATTTTTAATACTTTTTTTTGGTCGATTTCATGTGGCGCAATTATCCACGAAATATTATTAATCTCTCTTATATTTTGGGCTGCTATTACTTCTTCATCTTTCCAAGAAGATCCCAATATAATACAAGGATATTTTTTTATTAATTTCAAATTAGGAATATTTTCACTTACCTGATCATATCTTGTGTCTCCTGAATATTTGACATTTTCAAATCCATTTTCTTTTAAAATTCTCTCTGATAAGTGATCAACGGTTAATATGCAATTAATAGTTTTTAAAATATTTTTAGCAGATCTACCATAAATTTTAAAATACCATTGATCAGCTCGAAATTTGGAAGAAAAAACAAGTGTGGGAATATTTTTTTTGTTGCATTCATGTATTAAATTAAGCCAAAGATCGTATTTGACAAATATTAATATTTTTGGTTTTATAAATTGAATAATTTTTTTCGAGTTTTTTTTGCTGTCAAAAGGGAGATAAATTTTAATATAATTATTGTCATTATAATTGAAATTTTCATATCCAGATGGACTAAAGAATGACATAATAAGCTGCGTGTTTTCAATTGCTAAAACTTGCTTCATTAAAGGTATAGCCATGATGGCCTCCCCGTGTGAGGCTGCATGAATCCAAATAGTTTTTTTTTGATTATCAAATTCTGAAAGATCTTTCATCCATTTTTCTTTACCTAAAACAGATTTTTTTGCTTTTTTATGTCCAAAAAAAGCTAAAGTTTTTAATGAAGTTGATAATATTTTAATTCCAATTTGATAAAAAAATAAACTCATTTTTAATTATAATAAAATTCTTTAGGGTTCTTTCTTAAGACAAGAAAAATCCATTCCGTTCTTATTCCTAAATATATATCTCTTTTTTGATCAAGATAAGGACCCATTAAATCTATTTGATAATCTCTCATTCCTTTATTAAAACCCTCAACAATCTCCATTCCAATTGTGAAATTTACAAGTCTATTTTTACTCATGTGTTGATAGCCAACATATTGTTTTAATATTATACCAGCAGTTAATCGGTCGTAATATTTTAAATATTTTTTAGAAAGTTGAGGTATTAAATTTTCTTGATTCTCAATTCTTATTCTATGATACATTGCTCCAACACCGCCTCTAATAAATATGCCTGAGTTTGAATTAGTTCCATAGCGATTAAATACTTTGCCAAAATCTAAACTTAATAATCCACCACGGTGGTAAAGTAAAAATAAATTTTCCTCACCATATTGATTAATTATCCAACCTTGATCATTTAATAAGTGCGATACAATAGATCTATTTTTCACATTTGAGCTATGAATAAAATTATAACATAACTCAAAAGTTTTATTTTTTCCATTTTTCCAACCAACTGAAATTCCTATATTAGAATTAAGTCCAAAATCTTCTTCAAAATCACCCTTTGGTGATTGTACTGCTAGACTAACTCTTATAGTTGGAAAACTAGTTACAGGATCTTTATTTTTTTGAGAGAAACAATTAGTCCATAGAATATAGAAGATAAATGTAATTAAGAACCTATTTGTATGAAACATGTTTATATTAAAGTGTTTAAAAATCAAATATAACAATTGCCTTAAATGTAAGATATAGTTATATTCGCAAAATATAATTTTCATGATAGAAGAAAAAAAAATGAATATTCAAATGGTTGACCTTAAAAGTCAATACGCTAATATTAAGCCTCAAATAGATAAAGTAATTTCCGAGGTATTAGATTCTGCCCAGTTTATTAATGGAGAACATGTAAAATTATTTCAAACAGAATTAGCTGAATATTTAAATGTTAAGCATGTAATAACCTGTGCAAACGGAACAGATGCTCTTCAAATTGCCATGATGGGCCTTGGACTAAAGCCTGGAGACGAAGTTATAACTCCATCTTACACTTATATTGCTACTACTGAGGTTATAGGACTTTTAGGTTTAAAACCGGTATTTGTAGATTGTGATACAAATACTTTTAATATTTCAGTAGAACAAATTAAAAAAGCAATAACCAAAAATACTAAAGCTATTGTTCCTGTCCATCTTTTTGGTCAATCATGCGATATGAAATCTATTTTGAAATTGGCAAAAGAGTATAATTTATTTATTATTGAAGATAATGCTCAGGCAATTGGATGCGATTATAATGGTTTTGGAGATTTACGTAAAACAGGAACTATAGGTAATGTTGGATGCACTAGTTTTTTCCCATCTAAAAACTTAGGGTGTTTTGGAGATGGTGGAGCTCTAATGACAAATGACGATGATCTAGCTATAAAACTAAGAATGATTGCAAACCACGGACAAAGTAAAAAATATTATCATGATATTGTAGGGTGTAATTCAAGACTAGATAATATTCAAGCAGCTGTCTTAAGAATTAAATTAAAGGAATTAAATAGTTATATATTAAATAGACAAAAAGCAGCTAATTACTACGATAAATTTCTTGGTAAATCTGAATTCTTTTCAATCCCTTTTAGAAGTACAGATTCTAACCATGTTTTTCATCAGTACACCTTAAAATTAAGTGATGAAATTAATAGAGAAGAGCTAATTAAATATCTTTCTCAAAAAAATATTCCAGCAATGATATATTATCCAGTACCTGCTCACAAGCAAAAAATGTTTTCTAAAATTCCCAAGTCTTTAAATGACATGAAAAATACTAATTGGCTGTCTGAAAGAGTCATTTCTCTTCCTATGCATACAGAGCTTTCTACAGATCAGCAAGATTTTACAGTTCAAAATATTTTTAATTTCGTTAATAAATGATGAAAATAGCTGTAATTGGAACCGGATATGTTGGATTAGTAACAGGAACATGCTTAGCAGAAACCGGAAATATTGTCACATGCGTTGATATAGATGTAGAGAAGGTTCAAAAATTAAAAAGTGGAGTAGTTCCTATTTATGAGCCAAACTTAAATAACTTTTTTCAAAGAAATATTTCTCAAAAAAGATTGTTTTTCACCACAAATTTAGAAGAAGCAGTTCATGATGCTCAATTGATATTTTTAGCACTTCCTACTCCTCCTGGTGCTGATGGATCAGCAGATTTAAGTTATATTTTATCTGTATCAAATGAATTGGGTAAAATTATAAAGGATTATAAAGTTATTATCGACAAAAGTACTGTGCCAGTAGGGACAGCAGAAAAAGTAACTAACGTAATTAAAAAAAATGCTAAAGTAGATTTCGATGTAGTTTCCAATCCTGAATTTTTAAGAGAAGGTTTTGCAGTCAATGATTTTATGAAACCAGAAAGAGTTGTAATAGGTACAAGTAGTGATAAAGCACGAAAATTAATGGAAGATCTTTACCAGCCATTTGTGAGACAAGGTAACCCTATAATATTTATGGATGAAAAATCCGCTGAACTTACAAAATATGCTGCAAATTCTTTTCTTGCTACTAAAATCACTTTTATGAATGAGATTGCTAATTATTGTGAAATTATTGGGGCTAACGTAGATAAAGTTAGGGAAGGGATGGGGACAGACTCTAGGATAGGTAAAAGATTTTTATTTCCTGGGATTGGATATGGTGGCAGCTGTTTCCCCAAAGATGTTAAGGCTCTTAAAAAAGCAGGAAATGATGTGAGTCATCAATTTAAAATTATTGATTCTGTTATGAAAGTGAATCAAAATCAAAAAACCAGCTTGGTAAAAAAAGTTAAATCCTATTTTGGAAATGATTTAAAAAACAAAAGTTTTGCACTATGGGGACTTTCTTTTAAACCTGAAACTGATGATATTAGAGAGGCCCCCGCTCTTAATATTATAGAAGAATTATTGAATGCCGGTGCAAAAATCAAAGCTTATGATCCTGAAGCGATGGATAATGTTCGCGATTTAATTGGCGATAAAATTAAGTATTTCCCCAATAGTTTTGATGCTCTTATTGGAGTCGATGCATTATTAATTGCCACAGAATGGTCTGCATTTAGAAATCCTGATTTTAATCAAATGAAATCAGTTATGAAAAGTCCTGTAATTTTTGACGGTAGAAATTTATTCTCTTTAGAATCAATGGTAAAAGAAAATTTCTTTTACCAAAGTATTGGAAGAAAAGTGATTAATAATTTAAATAAATGAAAAAAATTTTAATTACTGGTGCTGCAGGTTTTTTAGGGTCACATCTTTGTGAAAGGTTTTTGAAAGAAAAATTCTATGTTTTAGGAATGGATAATTTCATTACTGGTTCTTTAGAAAATATTAATTTTCTTAAAAAACAAGAAAATTTCGAATTTATAAATCACGATGTTTCTCAATTTATTCAAATTGATGGGCAACTAGATTATATATTACATTTTGCATCACCAGCAAGCCCAATAGATTACTTAAAAATCCCAATTCAAACCTTAAAAGTAGGATCTCTAGGAACGCATAATCTTCTAGGTTTAGCAAAATCTAAAAATGCAGTAATTTTAGTAGCTTCAACAAGTGAGGTTTATGGAGATCCATTAGTTCACCCTCAAAAAGAAACTTATTTTGGTAATGTTAATCCTATTGGTCCTAGAGGTGTTTATGATGAAGCTAAAAGATTCCAAGAAGCTATAACTATGGCCTATCATAGATTTCACGGTCTTGACACTAAAATTGTCAGAATTTTCAATACTTATGGTCCAAGAATGAGATTAAATGATGGTAGAGTTTTACCTGCCTTTATTGGTCAGTCCTTGAGAGGAGAAGATTTAACTATTTTTGGAAATGGTTCTCAAACTAGATCCTTTTGTTATGTAGATGATTTAATTGAAGGAATTTACAAACTCTTGTTTAGTGATTATAATTATCCAATAAATATTGGGAATCCAAATGAAATTTCGATTAAAGATTTTGCACAAGAAATAATAAATTTAACTGGAAATAGTGATCAAAAAATAGTGTTAAAAGAACTTCCAGAGAATGATCCTTTGAAAAGAAAGCCTGACATTGAATTGGCAAAGAATATTTTGGGATGGAAGCCAAAAATTCAAAGAAAAGAAGGTTTAAGATTAACATATGATTATTTTTGTAAACTTTCTGATCAAGAGTTGAATAAGAAAGAACATAATAGTTTTAATTCTTATAATACTTATTAATGAATTATTTTGCACACCCTACTGCTGTTATTGACGAAAAAGTTGATATAGGTGATTCAACCAAAATTTGGCACTTTAGTCATATTATGAGTAATTCTAAAATTGGAATAGGGTGTAATATTGGTCAAAACGTAGTAGTGTCCCCTCATGTAAATCTTGGAAATAATGTCAAGGTTCAAAATAACGTTTCAATATATTCAGGTGTAACATGTGAAAATGATGTTTTTTTAGGTCCCTCAATGGTTTTTACAAATATCTTAAATCCAAGAAGCGCTATTATAAGACGAGATTCTTATGTTAAGACCTTAGTTAAAAAAGGAGCTTCTATTGGAGCCAATGCAACAATTATTTGTGGTAATACTATTGGAGATTATGCACTTATTGGGGCCGGTGCAGTTGTTACAAAATCTGTCAAACCTTATGCATTATTAGTTGGTAATCCTGCAAAACAAATTGGCTGGGTTAGTGAATTTGGACATAGGTTAGAATTTAAAGATGGAAAAGCTCAATGCCCGGAATCCTTAGAGAATTATGAGTTAATAGAGAACAATATTAAAGTCATTAAATAATGGAAAAAATTAAATTTGGAATTATTGGCACTGGTCATATTGGTAAAAGACATGCTGAGATGATTATGAGAAATAAAGATTGTGAATTGGTTGCAGTTAGTGATATTGCTTCTAAAGATACATTGGGACTAGAATCTTATAATGTTCCATTTTATCATAATCATAATGAAATGTTGAAGTTCTCACTCTGAAATTGATGTTGTTTGTGTTTGTACACCAAATGGATCACATTCAGATATTTCAATTGATGTTTTAAATAATGAAAAACATGTTGTAATTGAAAAACCAATTGGACTAAGTAAAGCTAAATGTGAGAAAGTTATTTTTAATGCTTTACAAAAGCATAAGCAAGTTTTTGCTGTTATGCAAAACAGATACTCTCCACCTAGTGAATGGTTAAAAGAAATTATAGAAACAAAAAAATTGGGTAAGATATTTATGGTTCAAGTTAACTGTTATTGGAACAGAGATAGTAGATATTACAAGAAAGGTGGATGGAAAGGTACTCAAGATCAAGATGGAGGAACATTGTTCACACAATTTTCACATTTTATTGATATTATGTATTGGCTTTTTGGAGATATTGAAAATATTCAAGGAAAGTTTAATGATTTTACCCATCAAGATTCAACTGACTTTGAAGATTCTGGAATTGTTTCATTTGATTTTAAAGACGGAGGTATGGGCTGTTTAAATTATTCAACCTCGGTCTGGAACTCAAATTTAGAAAGCAGTATGACAATAGTTGGAAGTAAAGGAAGTGTAAAAGTAGGTGGTCAATATATGAATGAAATTGAATATTGTAATATAGAAGATTACACCATGCCAGAGCTAGCCCCTTCAAATCCACCAAATGATTATGGTCCTTATAAAGGGAGTGCGGCTAATCATCATTATATAATCCAAAATGTTGTTGATACTTTAAGAGGAAAAAATGTTGCTACAACAAACGTTTTAGAAGGCTTAAAAGTTGTAGAAATTATAGAAGAAATTTATAAACTAAGAGATAGTCAAAAATGAAAATTTACGATAAATTAGTATCAAAAGATAAAAAATTAGCTGTAGTTGGCTTGGGTTATGTAGGTCTTCCAATTGCATTAGAATTTGCTAAAAAAATAGATGTTATTGGTTTCGATATTAATTCTAGTAGGGTTGATATGATGAAAAATAATATTGACCCAAGTAATGAACTAAAGGCAAGTGATTTTGCGGGATGTTCTATTAGTTTTACAGATAAAATTGAAGATTTATCCGAAGTAAATTTTTTTATAATTGCTGTCCCTACACCTATTCATCAAAGTAAAGTTCCAGATATTAAACCACTACTTTCTGCTAGTGAATCTGTTGCTAAAGTTTTAAAAAAAGGAGATTATGTTGTATATGAATCAACTGTTTATCCTGGATGTACAGAAGATGATTGTATTCCAGTATTAGAGAAAATAAGTGGATTAAAGTTTAATATAGATTTTAAAGTTGGTTATTCTCCAGAAAGAATCAATCCTGGTGATAAGGTAAATACCTTAGCAAGTATAATTAAAGTTTCTTCAGGATCTGACGAGGAATCTGCAGAAGAAATTGCTAAAACATATGAATTGGTAGTAAAAGCTGGCGTACATAGAGCTTCATCTATTAAAGTTGCTGAGGCAGCTAAAATTATTGAAAACACTCAAAGAGACGTTAATATTGCTTTGATAAATGAACTTTCTATGATATTTAATAGAATGAATATCAACACCTACGATGTTTTAGAAGCTGCAGGAACAAAATGGAATTTTTTAAATTTTAAACCTGGTTTAGTTGGTGGACATTGTATAGGGGTTGATCCGTACTATTTAACACATAAAGCAAAAAAACTGGGTTATCATGCTCAAATAATTAATTCTGGAAGAGCTGTCAATGATTCTATGGGCTCCTATGTTGGGAAGAACAGTAGCTAAAAAAGTAATTGCTTCTGGAACTCCAATGAAAGAAGCTCGTGTTTTAGTTATGGGGGCAACATTCAAAGAAGATGTTTCAGACATAAGGAACTCTAAGGTGGTAGATGTTATTAATGAATTAAAATCTTTTTCTTGTCATGTAGAAGTTGTTGATCCTCATGCGAATTCTAAAGAGTTGTTTGAAGAATATGGTTTTGATTTAGTAGAAAATATAACTGGAACTTATCATTCTGTAATTGTAGCTGTAAATCATCATGAATATACCATTTTAGATGAAAATTACTTCACATCAATTCTTTCACAAAATGGAGTCCTAGTTGATTTAAAGGGCGTTTTCAGAAATAAAATTCATAATTTAAATTACTGGACATTATAATGAATTTCAAAAAAAAGATACTTATAACAGGTGGTGCAGGTTTTATTGGTTCTCATGTAATCCGAAAAATGGTAAAAAAATACCCTGACTATCTTATTGTAAATCTTGATAAATTAACTTACGCTGGAAATCTAAATAATCTAAATGAAATAGTAAATCATGTAAATTATAAATTTGAAAATATTGACATTAATAACGTAAAAGCAATTGATAGTGTATTCAAAAAATATTTATTTGATAGTGTAATTCATCTTGCTGCTGAATCTCATGTAGATCGTTCAATTTCTAATCCTGATGACTTTATTATTACAAATATTCTGGGAACACTAAACCTTCTAAATGCTTGTAAAGATACGTGGGGTAATTCTGATAATAATTGCTTTTATCATATATCTACAGACGAAGTTTATGGCTCATTAGGTGAAACAGGCTTTTTTACTGAAAGCACATCGTATGACCCTAGAAGTCCCTACTCTGCTTCAAAAGCAAGTTCAGATCATCTTGTAAGAGCCTATGGGCATACCTATTCTTTACCTGTTAAAATTTCTAATTGCAGTAATAATTATGGATCTCATCAATTTCCAGAAAAGTTAATACCACTAATTATTAATAATATTTTAAATAAAAAACCATTGCCTGTTTATGGTAAAGGTGAAAATGTTAGAGATTGGCTTTGGGTAGAAGACCATGCAAATGCTATTGATTTAGTCTTTCATAAAGGTAAGACAGGAGAAACTTATAATATAGGTGGACATAACGAATGGACCAATATTGATTTAGTATACCTATTATGTGACATAATGGATAGAAAGCTATCAAATAATGAAGGCGATTCTAGAAAACTCATTACCTACGTCAAAGATAGAGCAGGACATGATTTGCGATATGCTATTGATGCTACAAAGATTGAAAAAGAACTTGGGTTTAAGCCCTCACTTAATTTTCAAGTTGGTCTAGAAAAAACTGTAGATTGGTATTTAGATAATAAAAGTTGGTTAGATGATGTTACTACTGGAAATTATCAAAATTATTATAAGCAACACTACAAATAATGGGGTTTTTTAACCGTATTTTCTCAAAAAAAGAAGAAATTATTGATCCTATTGATATTAGTTTCTTAAAAAATGACATTCATTCACATTTAATTCCAGGTATTGACGATGGTTCTCCTGATATGGAAACTACTATTATTCTTTTAAAAAAGTTTATCGATTTAGGATATAAAAAAGTAATAACAACTCCTCATGTTATGAGTGACTATTACAAAAATAATCCCGAAATTATACTTTCAGGACTAAATAATGTAAGAAAAGAAATAAAAAAACAGAACCTTAATATTGAAATTGAAGCAGCAGCCGAATACAACCTGGAACCAGAGTTCGAGAAATTATTAGACGATGGCAAATTGCTTTCCTTTGGGGCAGAGAAATATCTTTTATTTGAACTTTCTTTTTTTGATGAACCTTTAAGATTAAATGAAACTATTTGGAAAATGATAGAAAAAGGGTTTAGGCCAGTTCTTGCACATGTAGAAAGATATGGATACTGGCATAATAATTATGACAAAATAGAAGAAATGATTAATAGAGGAGTTAAGCTACAGCTTAATATTGGTTCAGTTACAGGAGCTTATGGGCCAGAAGTTAAAAAATTTGCAGAACGGCTAATTAAAGATGAAATCATTGATTTTGTTGGAAGTGATTGTCACCATCTTCATCATTTAGAAATGATTAATCATGCAATTAGACTACCCATTTTTCATTCTTTGGTAAAGCAAAGTCAAATACTTAATAAATCATTATAGAATTTCTGCACTTGATGTTGATATAGATCTATCTACTTTTTTAAATAATCCTTGTAATACTTTTCCAGGACCAACTTCTATAATTTCTAAATCCCCATTTTTTAGAATGTTTTTCATTGATTGTGTCCATTTTACTGGAGATGTAAGTTGATCAATAAGATTTTGTTTTATTTCACTGGGGATTTACAAAAGAATTCCCATTTACATTTTGATATATTGGACATATTGGGCTATGAAAAGTAGTATTGTCAATTGCATTTTCTAATTCTTTTTTGGCAGACTCCATCAAAGGAGAGTGAAAAGCTCCTCCAACAGGTAGTTTAAGGGCTCTTCTTGCACCAGCTGCAGTAAGTTTTTCAATTGCATTATTAATAGCATTTATTTCCCCAGAAATGACTAATTGTCCTGGACAATTATAATTAGCAGGAACTACAATTCCGTCAATTTGACTGCAAATATTTTCTACAATTGAGTCTTCTAGTCCAAGAATTGCAGCCATAGTTGACGGATTTTCTTCACAAGCTTTTTGCATAGCTTTTGCTCTTTTATTAACTAGTAGTAATCCATCTTCAAATGTTAGACATTCATTAGCTACAAGAGCAGATATTTCACCTAAAGAATGACCAGCAACCAAATCTGGTTTAAATCTATCTCCGAGGGATTTTGCTAAAATAACAGAATGTAAAAATACAGCAGGTTGAGTAACATTAGTTTGTTTCAGGTCTTCATCAGTTCCAAAAAACATTATTTCTGAAATTTTAAACCCTAATATTTCATTAGATTGTTCAAATAATTTTTGTGCTGATTTATTTGAATCAAATAAATCTTTTCCCATTCCTGGGAATTGAGCTCCTTGTCCAGGAAAAACGTATGCTTTCATAATTATAATTAATCTCTATTTCCTAATAGTCTTAGCAACATTAGAAATAAATTAATAAAATCTAAGTATAGCGTTAGTGCGCCAACTATCATTAGTTTTTGTGCTGTTTCAGAACCTTCATCAATTTGATTTCCAATATTTTTTAATTTTTGAACATCATATGCTGTTAACCCTGTAAATACTAAAACACCAATTATTGAAATAATATAATCCATTAAGGAACTTCCAATAAAGAAGTTAATAAAGCTTGCAATAATAATTCCAATTAAACCCATAAAAAGTAAGCTGCCTAATTTTGTTAGATCTGTTTTTGTCGTATACCCTGCCAGTGCCATTATTCCAAAAGTTACAGCGCTAATAAAAAATGTAGAAGCTATAGATGATGTTGTGTAAACAGCGAATATTGTACTTAAGCTCATCCCTGTTAAAGTTGAATATAGCAAAAAGATACCTAGTAGGAATTTGGCACTGTATTTATTAAATCCAAATCCAATTATCATAACTAATCCCAGAGGTGCCAACATTGAAACCCATCCTAATGCAGTCAAATCACCCTCAATGGTAATAATATAATTTTTCATTTCATCGCTTGCAAACCATACGGCTGATATTCCAGAAATTATTAATGCAGTAAACATTAAAGAAAAAACATTAGCTACGAAGCTCGTAGTTCTTGTCCTTGATTTAGACTTGGTATATTTTAAAGTTTCCATATTATAATTGTTCTTTTAATTTTTGTAAAAAGGATTTAATTTTAACCATTTTATCTAAAATTAGTTTGTGATTTTTTATTTCGGTTATATCTGATTTTAAAACATCTTTGGCACCATTTAGAGTATAGCCTTTCTCTTTAACCAAATGATAAATTAAATGACAGTTTTTAACGTCTTCTTTTGTGAACTGCCTATTTCCTTTTTTGTTTTTTTTTGGTTTTAATATTTCAAATTCTTTTTCCCAGAATCTTACCAGAGAAGTATTAACATCTAACATTTTAGCAACTTCTCCAATACTAAAATAAATCTTTGTTGATTTATCAATATCAAAATTAAGTAAATCCATCTTTTTACAATGATTGTGTTGGTCTAGAAGAAATTTCTATAACCTTGTCATATTCCTCAGGGCTTAAATCATTAAAAAAGAAATTGACTGGGTTAATTTGTCTTTTATTTTTAAATACTTCGTAATGAAGATGAGGTCCGGTTGATTGTCCAGTATTTCCTACATAACCAATATGATCGCCTCTCTTTACTGTTTGACCTCTTTTACAATTAAATTTACTGCAGTGAGCATATCTAGTTTTGTATCCATATCCATGATTTATTAAAATTGTTTTACCATAACCACCTGTCCATCCAACTTTCTCTATTACCCCATCACCAGTAGCATAAATTTCGGTACCAATCGAAGCTGTGAAATCCATGCCTTTATGCATTTTTAATATTTTATAGATAGGATGCATTCGCATTCCATAGCCAGAAGCAATTCTTGTTAAATCACGATTGTTTATTGGGAGAATACTAGGTATTGCCTGAAGCATTTTCTGTTTCTCTTTTGTAATTTCAAAAACTTCATCGAAAGATCTAGACTGAGAGGATAGTTTTTTTTCTATTAATTCAAGTTTTTGAACAATCTCAACTACTAAATCACCATACTCAATATTTTCATATTTTTTAAATTTAATAGGATTTCCACCTGTACCTAATTTTCTTTTATAGTTAGGATATGGATCAGCTTCAAAAATAGCTCTATAGATATTATCATCTTTATTTTGAATGTCATTTAGTACATCAAGAATAAGGTTTAAGTCTTTATTAAAAACAGTAATTTCTTGCCTTAGTATTTGATTTTCTTTAGCAGCTTCTTTTTGAATATAAGATTTTATATTATAAAATGAAATAGAAAGAATTAGTACTGAAACAACAATAGAAGCAATTAAATAATAAGATAGTTTTTTAACTTTACCCCATAATGTTAATTTTACTTCCTCGTAATTAAGAGTATTGGAATTATATTTATAATTTACGTTTTTCAAATTAATTGAATTTAGCACAAATTTAATCATTTTATTTGAAGTTAAATGCTTCTTTTTAACCCTGTTTTGTTGAGAACAAATCAAAACTTAGTTTTATGAATTACATATATTTATTTTTCACATTTATTTTACTCAATTTTTCAGCTCTAAATTATTCATCACTAATAACGAGTTTAAATACAGAGTTTATTTTTCAAGGCGATTCTACAAACTCAAAAAATGACACCATTAATATTATTGCTGTTGGTGATATTATGATGGGGACTAATTACCCTAATGATAGTTATTTGCCCTTAAATAATGGTCAAATGCTACTTTCGGGTGTTAGTAATTATTTAAAGAAGGGCGATGTCACTTTTGCAAATTTTGAAGGGGTTATTGGTAATGGCGGAAAGCCAAAATCGTGTAATAATCCTAAATTTTGTTACACTTTTCGTATGCCAAGAGCATATGTAACTAATATTAAAAAATCTGGAATTAATTTATTAAGTATCGCAAATAATCATGCTAATGACTTTGGATTAGGTGGGAGAAAATCTACTGCTAGAATTTTAGATAGTGTTAATTTGAATTTTGCAGGATCTTTAGAAAAACCTTATACAATATTTACTAAAAACAAGATTAAATATGGCTTTTTATCTGCCGCACCTAATAGTGGTTGTTTCAATATGAAAAACTACTCTACGGCTGTAGAATATGTTACTTATTTAGATTCAATTTGCGATATTGTTATTGTTTCATTCCATGGTGGTGCAGAAGGAGCTAAAGCCATTCATACCCCTAAAACAGATGAGATTTGCTTTGGCAATAACAGAGGTAATGTATATGAATTTGCTCATTTATGTATCGATGCTGGTGCCGATTTATTACTTGGACATGGACCTCATGTTACAAGAGCTGTGGAGTTGTATAAAGATAGATTTATAGCATACAGTATGGGTAACTTTTGTACTTATGCAAGATTTAACTTAAAAGGACCCAGTGGAGTAAGTCCAATTTTTGATCTTAATATTAATTCAAATGGAGAATTTATTTCTGCCAGTGTAGTTTCAACCAAGCAAATTGGAGAAGGAATTCCAGTACCTGACATTTCAAAAAGTGCTTGGCATCATATAGTAAATTTATCTAAGGAAGATTTTCCCGAATCCCCTCTTATTTTTAACGAATTTGATTGCGTAATTTCAAAAGAGCAATAATTAATTCTTGTTTCAAAAAATTTAAATTTTGTTTAAAATTCATCAAGCATTTAAAATGTTTTATTAAAATAAATAACTTTACTATATATAGTTAAAATTGTTGACCAAACTATGAATTCAAAAGATATAAGAGCTGCTTTTCTCTCATTTTTTAAAGGTAAGAAACATACAATTGAATCCTCTTCACCAATTGTAGTTAAAGATGACCCTTCTTTAATGTTTACAAATGCAGGAATGAATCAGTTTAAAGATATTTTTTTAGAATTTGAAATCCCAAAAAATACACGTGTTGCAAATACTCAAAAGTGTTTGAGAGTTTCAGGCAAGCATAATGATTTAGAAGAAGTAGGTGTTGACACATATCACCATACTATGTTTGAAATGCTAGGTAACTGGTCTTTTGGAGATTATTTTAAAAAAGAAGCTATTGAATGGTCCTGGGAGCTTTTTACAAAATTTTATAAAATTGACACTAATAAATTATACGTAACTGTCTTTGAGGGCGATCAAAAAGACGGAACAGAGTTTGATAAAGAGGCGTTTGATTTATGGAAGAAATTTATTAATTCTGACAAGATTTTAAAATTTGGTAAAAAAGATAATTTTTGGGAAATGGGTAGTCAAGGACCTTGTGGTCCAAGTTCAGAAATTCATATTGATTTAAGAAGTGATAGTGAGATTGCTAAAATTCCAGGAAAAGATTTAGTAAATAAAGACCATCCTGAGGTTGTTGAATTATGGAATTTAGTTTTTATGGAATTTAATAGAAATTCAGATGGAATACTAGCTCCTTTAAAAAACAAGCACGTAGATACTGGAATGGGACTAGAGCGATTAGCTATGGTTCTTCAAAATAAGAAAAGTAATTACGATACTGATATTTTCACCCCACTGATCAATCGTCTTGAAAGTATTTCAAATAAAAAATATAAAAGCTCAAATAATGACGAAAAAATTAATATTGCTTTTAGAGTAATCGTTGATCATATTAGGGCAGTTGCGTTTTCTATTACAGACGGACAATTACCTTCAAATACTGGTGCTGGGTATGTTATAAGAAGAATTTTAAGAAGAGCAATAAGATATGGCTATCAGTTTTTAAATCTAAGAGCCCCTTTTCTCTACCAATTATTGCCTGTGATTGCAGAAAATTTTAATGGTATTTTTGAAGAATTAACTATTCAACAGGATTTTATAACTAAGATTATTAAGGAAGAAGAAATTTCTTTTTTTAGAACACTAAGCTCTGGTATTAAAAGAATGGAAGAGATAGTTGTAACTCAAAAGAAGAATAAGAGTAACGAAATTAATGGCAGATTAGCCTTTGAATTATATGATAGATATGGATTTCCTCTAGATTTGTCTCAGCTTATTGCCTTAGAAAACAATTTGACGATTGATATTTTAGAATTTGAAAATTGTTTAAATAAACAGAAAAATTTATCCAAAAAAGACGCAATTAAAGACTATGGAGATTGGACAGTTTTAAAAGAAGATGATGTACAAGAATTTATTGGATATGATCATTCAAATGCAAAAATTTTCATTACAAAATATCGATCTATTATTATCAAGGGTAAAACAGAATACCAACTTATCTTTAGCTTAACTCCTTTTTATCCTCAAGGTGGTGGTCAAGTTGGTGATATTGGTTTTATAGAAAATAATCAAGAAAAGGTAGAAATTACAAACACAAAAAAAGAAAATGGTGTTATAGTTCACTATGTAGAGCAGCTTCCAAAGAATTTACAGTCCTCTTTTAATGCTCAAGTAAACATAGAAAGAAGAATTAAAATTTCTAAAAACCATTCTGCAACTCACTTATTACAACACGCTCTTAGAGAAGTTTTGGGAAATCATGTAGAGCAAAAAGGATCATTAGTTAACGATGATTATCTAAGATTCGACTTTTCTCATTTTTCAAAGTTGTCAAATGAAGAACTATTTTCAATAGAAAGTAAAGTAAACCAATACATTAGAGATGCTATTCCGCTAAATGAAGAGCGAAATGTTCCTATGGATTTAGCAAAGAAAAAAGGAGCAATAATGTTATTTGGAGAAAAATATGGAGATTCTGTTAGAGTAATTCAATTTGGGGATTCTGTAGAATTGTGCGGTGGCTTACATGTTTCTAACACTGCTAATATTGGTAATTTTAAATTTTCATCTGAAAGTTCAATATCGTCTGGAATTAGAAGAATTGAAGCTGTTTCAGACACTAAGGCAGATGAAATTATAAATAATAAACTAAGTGAATATAATTCTATTGCTGAAGCTTTAAAAAACCCTCAGGATTTACTCTCAGCTGTAATGCATCTTCAATCAAGAAACTTGACTCTAGAAAAGAAATTAGATGCCTTTAATAATTTAAAACTTAAGGAAATTAAGAAAGATTTAATAGCTAGTCAAATTAAATTTAAATCGTTTAATATGATGGATGCTCTTCTTGATTTATCAGCTGATGAAATGAAACAAATTGCTTTTGAAATTAAAGGAGAAATTAAAAATTTTGTTTTGTTATTATCTAGTAATAAGGACAATAAACCATTTATAACCCTTATGATTTCTGATGATTTAGTAAAGACAAATGACTGGAATGCAGGATTAATTATAAGAGAATTAGCGAAAGAAATAAAAGGGGGTGGTGGTGGACAAGCATTTTTTGCAACAGCTGGTGGTTCTAATGTTGACGGATTAAAGAACGTTAGTAAAAAAGCAAAAATGATATTTAACGAATAGGTATTTAAATATTTTCGAAGATATATTGTTGATTAGTTTTATTTCTTGTAGATGTTGTTTCTAACGTTAGAATAAATGATCATTTTAACGTAGTTAAGATTTTGTTATAAATAGTTATTGTAAAATTATCTTCCTTGTTTCCCTCCCTTTTTCACTACTTAACTGCGCTATGTAAATTCCTTTATCCAAGTTGGAAATATTAATCTTTTGATTTGAAAAACTATTGTACTCTAGATCAAGAATCAATAATCCTTTAATATCAAATAATTTTAGAGTACTCTTTTGATGGGTTGAAACGGTAAAATATTCGCTCGCAGGATTAGGATAGATAGTGCTGTTAATATTACGATTTGAGTATTAAAGAATCAACGGTTAAATAATCTGTAAGTTCTCCTAAGCAGGATAAATTAGTATCTGACAAGCAAATCAAATCATAATTAACAGATTTGTTGGAATCAACATTTACAACAATTATATTTTCTCCATTTTGATCACCCATTCCGCTCGCAATTAATTTAATGTTGTTAAATCGGTCGAAAGTAACATCTGTTGACCATGTTGCTCCAAGGTCGCCAGCAAACATATAAACATCATTTGGGATTGCGTCAAATATTGGGATTACAGTTGACCAAAAGTTCACTGGATTTATTCTGCCTACAGCAGAGTTCCAGTTTATGTAATTAAATTGATTGGTGTTTTCTCTCCATAGGATTTGGTGAAAAAACACGAAGATATTTTCTTTGGATGAATAGTTGTCACTAACAGAATTTTGTAAAAATAGTAATTGAGAGCCTGTTATACTCCATCCATCTATGTTTGGGTCTAATACGATGAATAAATCATTATTATAGATAAAATCGAAGTAAGTTATTCCATATCTAGACTCAAACAATGGACGATTCTCCATATCGTGATTGCCAACTGCAAAATATATTGGCAAAGCTAAGGTGTCAATTTCCGCATCAATTTCATCCCAATCTTGGGCATTGGGAAAAGGAGAAACAATATCTCCTGTCAAAACACCAAATTCAATTTCAGATCTACTTTGGATGTATGGGAACTTTTGCTTGAATGGTGGATGAAATCCAACATTATTAATACCTGGCTGACCATATGTATGTCCTGCTACAAAGAATGAATATAATACAGAATTATTTTGAGCAAATACATATAGATTACTAATTAGTAATATTACAATTAAAGATTTTAGTTTCATTTATATTTTTCCCAACGTGGTAAATAAACTTATCAAGTTTATTTACATTATAAATATATATAAAACACCAATACCAGCAAATAATCACATTTATTGTCTTAAAATATTTAAAATTCGGATTTTAACTTATAAACTGTAGGCTATAAGTTTGAAACCATGTGATTCTAATTAGTAATTTCTTGTAGGGAAGTGGTTCTATTTTAAAGATTGATCATGGTTTTTATTAAGATTTCAACCATTTAAAAAGATCTGAATAACTGGCTTTTTTCCCATATGACAATACACCCTTGCTGTATATTTTGCTTGAAAGCCAAGTTGTTGCTATAAATGTTATTGCCAATAAAAAAAGACTAAGTGCAATTTCCCAAATCTCCACACTGCTATCACCAATTCCCATAGCTATTCTTATAATCATAATAATTGGAGATGTAAAAGGTATTTCACTTAACCAAAATGCTAATGATGATGACGGATCATCAATTACTTTACCTGCCATTGTTAATGCAAATACCATAGGAATTGTGAGTGGTAATAGAAACTGTTGTGTATCTGCTTCTTCATCTACCGCCGCACCTATAGCAGCCATTAAACCACTGTATAAAAAGTAGCCGCCTAAAAAAAATAAGGCAAAGAATATAACCAAGTAGGACCATTGTATATCATGAATAATAAATTGAAGAGTTTCATTTGAAGGATCTATATTTAAACTTTGATTTAATAAGTCTGTCGATTCTTCAGAATTCATTTGCATTGAGGGACTGTACTTATTAGGAATTATAGTGGGTAATATTGTAATTGACATTATGAATGTAACAATAGCCCAAATTATAAATTGAGTAATTCCCACTAGTCCAACTCCAATAATTTTGGCCATCATAAGCTGAAAAGTGGATACGGAAGAAATTATTATTTCTACAATTCTATTTGTTTTTTCTTCAATTACTCCCCTCATAACTTGAACAGAATAAAGAAATATAAAGGCATAGATAAACATTGCAAAAGCAATTCCAACAAATGCCTTTCTTTGAATATTTCGATTGGCCTTATTTTCAACATCAACAACATCAAGATTAATTCTTGTTTTAATTGATTTATATGTTGAAATATCAATTTTATTATAGCTTACTCTATATAGTTCAATGGCTTCATTAATTATGCTTGACAAATGTTTTTGAGCACCAGTTGATGGTATCTCTTTATACAAACACTTTGCTGTCATAGAGTTTGTTTTTATTAAATTAACAGGTAAATAAACAAGTAAATCTAAGTTCTCATCTTTTTTAAAAATTTCTTGAATTTGGGAGTAGTTTTTATCATTTGGAGCCCATTGAAGATGGTATTTTTTAGAATTTCTTAAAATACTATCAAATAAATGAGATTCATCAACAACTAAAATTTCATATTTCTCTTTATTCCCTTTAGACAAATAAGCAGTTAATAAAATAAAACCAACAATAAGTAAAGGACCTAAAAAACTCATTAAAATGAACGTTTTTTTCCTTACTCGAGTAGTATACTCCCTAGAAATTATAAGTCCAATCTTATTCATCTGAAGTAGCTTTTATAAAAACATCATTGATACTTGGGATTTTTTTATTTATCTCCAGGATTTCTACATGATCAATTAAACCTTTAATAAAATTATTTATTGTAAAGTCGTTCAGTAGTTTTATCTCTGCTTGATTAGTATATTCATTAATCGATTCATTATTTATCATTTCCCAACCTCCCCATACTGCATTTGTGAAACTCATTTGAGTTCCCTTGTATTTTACTGTCCACAAGTTTTCATTATAGCTTTCTTTTATCTCGGAAATACTCCCTTGAAGTATTTTTTTAGAATTATTGATAATAGCAACCTCGTCACATATTTCCTCAACTGAGTTCATATCATGAGTTGATAAAATAATACTTGTTTTGTTTTTCTTAAGCGCTAAAATTTCATTTTTTATAAGAAGACTATTTACAGGATCAAGCCCACTTAGTGGCTCATCTAGAATCAAAACTTTTGGATTATGTAAAACTGTGGTTATAAACTGAATTTTTTGAGCCATACCTTTAGAAAGATCTTCAATTTTTTTATTCCACCAATTACTTGCTCCAAGCTTTTCAAACCAATAATTCAATTTTTCTTTGGCTTCTTTTTTTGACATTCCCTTTAATTGTGCAAGATAAAGAGCTTGTTCACCAACTTTCATTTTTTTATACAACCCTCGTTCTTCAGGTAAATACCCTATAGACTGTGAGTGTTTTCTAGATAAAATCTCTCCATTAAATTTAACAATTCCTTCATCGGGTTGAAGAATTTGATTAATGATTCTAATTAATGTGGTTTTACCTGCACCGTTAGGACCTAAAAGTCCAAAAACTTTTCCTTCTTCAATAGAAAGATTTATATCATCTAATGCCTTATGGTTAGGATAGGATTTATGAAGTCCCTCAATTTCAATTATATTGTTTAAAGACATTTATTAAAAGAAATCAGGAAAAGCGATTCTTCATTCGGTCAAAAAAGCTTTTAGTTTGATTATGTTTTGGTTTGAAGTTATCACTTTCATTTAATTTAAGCAACAAATCTTTTTCTTCTTTAGAAATCTTCTGTGGTGTAAAAACTTGAATATTTACAATCATATCACCTCTTCCATATCCGTTAACATCAGGAATTCCTTTTGATCTCAGTCTCAAATTTTTACCACTTTGTGTCCCTGGTGGTATTTTAATTTTAGCTTTTCCGCTGACCATTGGAATTTCTATTGATGTTCCAATAACTGCGTCAGAAAATGTTATACCTAATTGATATAATAAATCTGTTCCATTACGAACTAAATGTTCATGCTCGATTTCTTCAATTGCAATAATAAGATCTCCAGCTACTCCACCTCCTGGAGCTTCATTGCCTTTTCCCTGCATACTTAATTGCATACCTTCTTCAACTCCAGGGGGAATTTCAATTTCAATAATAGTTTCTTTTTTTTCTAAGCCCGATGAATCAACTCCCGTCAGGTCTCTTAGAAATCATTTGTCCCGAACCTTTACAGTTTGGACACGTTGAGGCTGTTTGCATAGCTCCCAAAATCGTATTAGTTACTCTTGTTACCTGGCCTGAACCTCGGCAACTAGAACAGCTTGTAAATTCTACACCGCTTGCTGCTACTAGTTTTTGAACTTTTATTTTCTTTTGAACGCCATTTACAATGTCTTCTAAAGAAAGTTTTAGCTTAACTCTTAAATTAGATCCTTTACGGACTCTTCTTCCACCCCCTCTACCAAATCCGCCACCACCAAAAGATGATCCAAAAACATCTCCAAAATGATCAAAAATATCATCCATAGACATTCCGCCGCCTCCGCCACCAAATCCTTGACCGCCACTAAATGCTGCGTGGCCAAACTGATCGTACTGCTGCTTTTTTTGAGAATTACTTAAAATCTCGTAAGCTTCTGCTGCTTCTTTAAAACTTTGTTCCGCCTCTTTATTTCCAGGATTTTTATCGGGGTGATATTTTATAGCTAACTTCCTGTAAGCTTTTTTTATTTCACTTTCAGAAGCACTTTTTGAAAGGTTTAATGTTTCGTAATAATCTTTTTTACTCATTTTGAGAAGCTATTTATTCACCTACTACCACTTTGGCAAATCTAATTACCTTTTCATTTAACGTGTATCCTTTTTCAATAACATCAATTACTTTTCCTTTCATTTTATCTTTTGGAGCAGGAATTTTTGTTATCGCTTCATGAATATCTGGATCAAAGTCTTTTTCAATTGATTCCATTGGAGTAAGCCCTTGATTAGTTAGAATTTTATAAAATTTATTGTGGATTAATTCTATACCTTCTTTTATTGCAGAGGCTTCATTAACATTTTTATTATTACTTATTGCTCTTTCAAAATCGTCTAATACAGGAAGTATTTCTTTCAGTACTTTTTCACTAGAATTAGTGATGATATCTATTTTTTCTTTTGCAGTTCTTTTTCTATAATTTTCAAATTCAGAATATAACCTTATATATTTATCTTTAAAATCTATATTGATTTCTTTAATAGCAGACTTTTCAGTATTATCCAAAGATATTTCTTCATTTATTTTTTTTTCGACATCTTCTTTTTGCTTACTCTTCTTTTTTGATTTCATATCTATATTATGATTTAAACTTTACATTACAAATTACGAACCAAAACAAAAACACGACAAAGTGTCACTCTATTGAACTAATCAAGCAATTATATGGGCTGATTATAATACTTTTATAAGTTTATCAATTTGTTGATGTAAAGCAATTCCTTTTAAATTTTTAGAAATTATCCTACCATCAGAATCAATAAGAAAATTTTGTGGAATACTTTTTACTTGATAAGAGAAAGCACCTATGCTTTCCCAGCCTTTTAGATCGCTAACATGTTCTTTCCAATTTAATTTGTCCTGTTGAATAGCATTAATCCATGCTGATTTATTATTATCAAGAGACACACTATAGATTTTAAATCCTTTGGCTTTTTTAAATTTACTTTTAGAATATTTTTTATGTACGGCAACAATATTAGGATTTTCTCTTCTACACGGACCACACCAAGAAGCCCAAAAGTCTATTAAAACAACATTTCCTCTTAACGATGAAAGTTTAATGTTTTTGTCATTAACATTTTTAAAATCTAGTTCAGGAGCAATGTTTCCAATATTTAATCCCACTAAAGTTGATGATGTTACCTGTGCTTCTAAAGAACCCACAGAAATTAAAAAGTATAGAATAAAAAATGTTAAAACTCTCATGTATATAAATTTATGAAACTTTATAACCTTCTAATCTGAGCTCCTAAATTTAGTAGGCGCTCTTCAATATTTTCATATCCTCTATCAATTTGCTCGATATTTAATATAGTACTTGTCCCTTCTGCAGAAAGTGCTGCGATTAATAATGAAACACCTGCTCTAATATCTGGAGATGTCATTTTAATTCCTTTTAGTGGAGTTTTTCTATCCATTCCTATAACAGTGGCCCTGTGTGGATCACACAAAATAATCTGAGCTCCCATATCAATTAATTTATCAACAAAAAATAATCTACTTTCAAACATTTTTTGATGTATCAAAACGCTTCCTTTTGCTTGAGTAGCAGTTACTAAAATTATACTCAATAAGTCAGGTGTGAAACCGGGCCAAGGTGCGTCAGAAATAGTCATTATAGATCCGTCTATAAAGGACTCTATTTCGTAATTTTCTTGAGAAGGTATTAATATGTCATCACCAATTCTTTCCAATTTTATCCCTAACTTTTTGAATACATTAGGAATCATACCTAATTTATCATATGCAACATTTTTAATTCTAATTTCTGATTTAGTCATTGCAGCTAAACCAATAAAGCTTCCAATTTCTATCATATCAGGGAGTATTCTGTGTTTGCATCCATGAAGAATCTTTACCCCGTCAATAATTATTTTATTTGAACCAATTCCAGATATTTTTGCTCCCATACTATTGAGCATTTCGCAAAGTTGTTGAATATATGGCTCGCATGCAGCATTATAAATTGTAGTTTGACCTTCTGCTAAAACAGCTGCCATTATAATATTTGCAGTCCCTGTTACTGAAGCTTCATCAAGTAGCATAAAAGTACCCTTTAGACCATTTGGTGAATGAGCTTTGTAAAAATTAGTATTTTTATCATAGTCAAATTCCGCACCTAAATTTTGAAAACCTAAAAAATGAGTATCTAACCTCCTTCTTCCAATTTTATCACCTCCTGGTTTTGGGATATATCCTTTTCCAAACCTTGCTAATAGTGGTCCAACAACCATTATTGAGCCTCTTAAACTTGCTCCTTTTCTTTTGAATTCGTCTGATGTCATGATATCTACATCAACTTCATCAGCAATAAAACTATATGAGCCTTTTGATAATTTATTTATTTTGACACCAAGTGTTTTGAGTAAATCAATTAGTTTGTTAACGTCAATAATATCAGGAATATTATTAATAATTACTTCCTTGTCAGTTAACAATACAGCATTTATAACTTGAAGAGCTTCGTTTTTAGCTCCTTGAGGGGTTATTTCTCCCTTAAGTTTTTTTCCTCCAATTATTTCAAAAGCTCCCATTATACTTTCTTCTGGGTTTATTTTTAGAATAATTTTTATTGGTTGTTTTTTTCTTCTTGAAAGATTTTACAATATCATTTGTGTCCCTTAACTGCTCAGCACTAATAGTTAATTTTCCTCCCGATAAATCTTCCAATTGTTTTATAATAAGACTATCGTGTACGGAATCTCTATTCCATTGTAAATATGAAGTTTTTAGTAGGTTAGCAATATGTTTGACGAGTTTTGTTTTGTCATCACCTTCCTTGAGCTCAGTAGCTGCTTTAACCATATCTTCCATAATTTTGCCATAATGTTTAAATTTTATAGCATTACTGGGATAAGGAACTTCATCTGGTCTTGACTGGTATAATTCTTTTTCGGGTTTTTTGTATGGAGATTCAACATCTAGCTCGAAATTAGAAATAATGTGTAAATGAGCCCAAAGTTTTTGAGCTTGTTCTTCACTATTGCCAATACTCTTATTGCTAGGATTAATTAAATCCATCACTTTAATAATCACGTTTACACATTTATTTCTTTCTTGTTTATCTTGTAATTTAATGGCGTGTTGAACCATTTTATGAATATTTCTTCCATACTCAGGAATTGCTAATTTTTCCATATCTGTGTTGTATCCCAAATCAAGTGTAGTTGTCATAGTAAATTAAGTGTGAAAATATTATTTCAAATTTAGTAATTTAAAGGAATAAAGCAACTAAATTTTTAGCAATTCAAGTTTAGCAAATTTTAATAACAATTGTTTTTGACCTGCGCTTGGGAAAAACACAGTTGCTTTGGTATTTGGAAAGTCTCCATTTAGCTCCACAACTTTTCCTTTTCCAAATCTTTCATGAACAACTTGATCACCAATTTTAATTTTTTGAATCTCTTTTTCGTCATTATGATTAGGGGCAGAATTCAATTGATTAACTCTTTTTAGGTGAGCAAGTGGTTTACTAAATTTATTTTTTAAAGGTGGAGCATCTGATTTGGAAAAGGATTTTGGATAATTAGACTTTTGACTTTTCGAATTAAACTTTTGTTCAACATATTTTGGATCTAGTTCTTCAAGAAACCTACTTGGCTCACATTGTATTAGATTCCCCCATCTAAATCTACTTACAGCGTAGGACAATGTTAAATTTTGCTTAGCTCTAGTAACTGCAACATAAAATAATCTTCTCTCCTCTTCAAGTTCTGACCTTGAATTTTTTGACAACATAGATGGAAATAAATCTTCTTCCATTCCTACTACATGAACATTAGCAAATTCCAACCCCTTTGCAGCGTGAATTGTCATTAAAGAAACTTTATTTTTGTCATCATCTTGGTCTTTGTCTACGTCAGTTAATAAAGCCACGTCAATTAAAAAATCTCCTAGGGCTATTAAGGTGTCATCTTCTCCATTTTTAGTAAATTCTTGAATTCCGTTTAAGAGCTCTTGAATATTTTCAAACCTTACAATACCCTCGGGAGTTCTGTCGGCACTTAAATCTCGGATTAGACCAGTACTTTTTGCAATTTCTAATGCTAACTCATAAGCATTAGATTTATTAATTCTAGAGTTGTAATTCAGGATCATAGATGTGAATTGCTCTATTTTAGCTTGAGTTCCTGAATTCAACTCGAAGCCATATTGGCTAGGGTTATTTATTACATCCCACAATGAAACATCATTATTATTAGCACAAATAATAGCTTTGTTTATAGTAGTTAGGCCAATTCCTCTTTTTGGATAATTAATAATTCTTTTAAGAGATTCTTCATCATTAAGATTAGCCGCTAATCTGTAATAAGCCAAAAGATCTTTAATCTCTTTTCTTTGATAAAAAGAAAGTCCTCCAAAAATTCTATAGGGAATATTAAGTTTTCTTAAAGCTTCTTCAAACGATCTAGACTGGGCATTGGTTCTATATAAAATTGCAAAATTCTTATATGCAGTGCTTATTGTAGACGATAATTCAAAAATACTATTTGCAACCATTTTACCTTCTTCATTGTCGGAATAGGTTTTAACTACTTTTATTTTACTCCCTCTGTCATTCTCAGTCCACACATTTTTTTTAATCTGCTCTTTATTGATCCTAATTATACTATTTGCAGCTTCTACTATGTTTTGGGTTGATCTGTAGTTTTGCTCTAATTTGAATAATTTATAATCTGGGTAATCTTTTCTAAAGTTTAATATATTTTGAATATTTGCTCCTCTAAATGAATATATGGATTGAGCATCATCTCCTACGACGCATATGTTTTCAAATCTGGCAGCTAATGATTTAATTATTAGATATTGTGCGTGGTTAGTGTCCTGATACTCATCTACTAAAATATATTTAAATTTGTCTTGGTACTTATATAAAACTTCTGGGTTTTGCTTTAGAAGAACATTAGTTTTAAATAACAAATCGTCAAAATCCATAGCAGATGATCTAAAGCACCTTTGACTGTAGGTCATATATATTTCTCCAATTTTTGGCCTTCCTGTAGAGCTATCGGTAGACTTTATTTCACTATCAGTCATGTATTTTTCAGGTCCAATTAAGCTATTTTTTGCTGCAGATATTCTATTATAAACAATACCTGGCTTGTATAGCTTATCGTCTAGATTTTTTTCTTTGACTATAGTTTTAATTAAGCTTTTTGCATCTTGGGTGTCATAAATTGTAAAATTTGAAGGATATCCAATTTTCTCATGTTCAACTCTCAAAATTCTTGCAAATACTGAATGAAATGTTCCCATCCAAATGTTTCTAGAATTGTCATCTCCAACCATAAATGAAATTCTCTCTTTCATTTCTTGAGCAGCTTTGTTAGTAAAAGTTAATGAGAGTATATTAAAGGGGTCAACCCCATTTTCGATTAAAAATGCAATTCTATGAGTTAAGACCTTAGTTTTTCCCGATCCTGCACCAGCTATCACCATTATTGGACCATCAATTACCTTAGTGGCGTCAAGTTGTGCACTATTTAGACCTTTTAGTATATCCATATTGCTGTTTCATAATTTAAACATGAAAAATTTATATTCAATATAAAATGTAAAACAACAATAATTTTAGTAACTAAATGACATAAAATAAATAATTAATAAATCATCGTAAATAAACATTTAAAAAATAATTGTTGATATCTTGTATTTTTAAGATATTCTCATACCTTTGCAAGCCGAAAAATCAATTAAAAGAACAAAAATGCCAACTATACAACAGTTAGTTAGAAAGGGTAGAAAAACCAAAATTAAAGTAAGTAAATCTATTGCTTTAAATTCCTGCCCACAGAGGAGAGGTGTATGTGTTAGAGTTTATACTACTACTCCTAAAAAACCTAATTCTGCAATGAGAAAAGTTGCAAGAGTGAGACTAACTAACGGAAAAGAAGTTAATGCATATATTGGCGGTGAAGGCCACAATCTTCAAGAACACAGTATAGTTTTGGTAAGAGGAGGTCGAGTTAAAGATTTACCTGGTGTAAGGTATCATATTGTTCGTGGAGCTCTTGATACAGCAGGTGTTGAAGGAAGATCTCAAAGAAGATCAAAATACGGAACTAAAAAAGTTAAAAAGAAATAACCATTTAAATGAGAAGAAGAACCGCAAAAAAACACATTATACTTCCTGACCCTAAGTTCAAGGATACTGAAGTAACAAAATTCGTCAATAGTCTCATGATTGATGGTAAAAAAAATATTGCGTTCAATATATTTTATGATTCTATAGATATTATTACTGAAAAAATGTCTGAAAATGGATTAGATATATGGAAAAAAGCAGTTGAAAATATTACTCCTGCTGTAGAGGTTAAAAGTAGAAGAGTTGGTGGGGCAACTTTTCAAATACCAACACCAGTAAGGGATAGCAGAAAACGATCGTTAGCTATTAAATGGTTGATAGGGTTTTCTCAAAAAAGAAATGAGAAAACAATGAGTGAAAAATTAGCTGGTGAAATTATGGCTGCCTCTAAAGAAGAAGGCGCTGCTTTTAAGAAAAAAGAAGATGTTCATAGAATGGCTGAGGCTAATAAAGCATTTTCACACTTCAGGTTTTAAAGATGGCAAGAGATTTAAAATATACTAGAAACATTGGTATTGCAGCTCATATTGATGCTGGAAAAACAACCACAACCGAAAGAATTCTATATTATGGTGGAGTTAGTCATAAAATAGGAGAAGTTCATGACGGTGCCGCTACCATGGATTGGATGGAACAAGAGCAAGAGAGAGGAATTACAATTACCTCTGCTGCCACTACATTAAATTGGAATTATAGAGACCAAGAATATCATGTAAATATAATTGATACTCCTGGTCATGTCGACTTTACTGTTGAAGTTAATCGTTCATTAAGAGTTCTTAGATGGACTTGTATTCTTATTTAGTGCTGTCGACGGTGTTGAGCCTCAGTCAGAAACTAATTGGAGATTAGCCAACAATTACAATGTTCCAAGAATCGGTTTTGTCAATAAAATGGACAGACAAGGTGCAGACTTTTTAAATGTTTGCAAGCAAGTCAAAGAAATGTTAGGAAGTCACGCACTCCCACTTCAAATCAATATTGGTTCAGAAGATGACTTTAAAGGTGTTGTTGATTTAATTAATTTCAAAGGTATCGTCTGGAATGAAGATGATATGGGTATGACATTCAAAGAAATTGAAATACCATCCAATATTATTGATGAAGCAAGAGCTTTAAGAGGAGAATTATTGGAGGCTGTTGCAGAGTTTGACGATAATCTCTTGGAAAAATATTTTGAAGATGAGAATTCTTTAACTGAAAGAGAAATTTTAGACGCACTTAGAGAAGCTACAATTGCCGGAAAAGTTGTTCCAATGATGTGCGGATCAGCGTTTAAAAATAAGGGTGTTCAGACCATGCTTGATATGGTAATGGAAATTCTTCCTTCTCCATTAGACATAGACGCTATTACTGGAACTGATCCATACAGTGGTGAAGAAGTTTCTAGACAACCTTCAATAAATGAGCCATTTAGTTCATTAGCATTTAAAATTGCGACTGACCCATTTGTTGGTAGACTTTGTTTTACAAGAGCTTATTCTGGTCAACTCAACTCTGGTTCTTATGTTTATAACACAAGAACATCTAAAAAAGAAAGAATTTCAAGAATTTTTCAAATGCATGCTAACAAGCAAAATCAGATCCCTACTTTAGATGCTGGTGATATTGGAGCATTAGTTGGATTTAAAGATATTAAAACTGGAGATACATTATGTGATGAAAAGAAGCATATTGTCTTAGAATCTATGGATTTTCCAGAACCAGTTATTGGTTTAGCTATTGAACCAAAAACTCAAGCAGACGTCGATAAATTAGGTTTAGCTCTTTCAAAATTAGTTGAAGAGGATCCTACTTTTAGAGTTAAAACTGATGAAGATTCTGGACAGACTATAATTTCAGGAATGGGAGAATTACATTTAGATATAATTTTAGATCGTTTAAGAAGAGAGTTTAAAGTTGAATGTAATCAAGGAGCCCCTCAGGTTGCTTACAAAGAAGCCATTAGTACTTCATCTGACCATAGAGAAGTTTATAAAAAACAATCTGGTGGTAGGGGAAAATTTGCTGATATTGTTTTTACTATTGAGCCAGGTGATGCAGAAAAACCAGGATTAATATTTACAAATAAAATCAAAGGTGGAAACATACCTAAGGAATTTATTCCATCTGTTGAAAAAGGTTTTAAAGATGCTATGAATAATGGTATTTTAGCTGGTTATCCAATTGATAATATGCAAGTGACATTAACAGATGGTTCATTCCATGCTGTTGATTCAGATGCTTTGTCTTTTGAACTTTGTGCTAAAATGGCATATAGAGCATCACTCCCTAAATGTAATCCTGTAATTTTAGAACCTATGATGAAAATTGAGGTGGTTACACCAGAAACCAATATGGGTGACGTTGTAGGAGATCTTAATAGAAGAAGAGGACTTATTGAAGGAATGGATGATAGAGCTGGTTCAAAAGTTGTCAAGGCTAAGGTTCCTTTATCTGAAATGTTTGGTTACGTGACTCAGTTAAGAACAATAACATCTGGTAGAGCAACATCAAGCATGGAATTTTCACATTATTCTGATGCCCCAAAAAATATTTCAGAAAAAGTAATTTCAAAATCAAAAGGCGAGGTAACTGCTTAATAAAATTATTATGAGTCAAAGAATTAGAATAAAATTAAAATCATACGATCACAACTTAGTTGATAAATCTGCTGAGAAGATTGTTAAGACAGTTAAAAGCACTGGCGCAATTGTTAGTGGTCCAATACCATTACCAACTCATAAAAGAATTTATACGGTTTTGAGATCTCCTCATGTAAATAAAACTTCAAGAGAGCAATTTCAATTATGTGCTTATAAAAGATTAATGGATATTTATAGTTCATCATCAAAAACTATAGATGCCCTAATGAAATTAGAACTACCAAGTGGTGTAGATGTAGAAATTAAAGTTTAAATAAATATCAAAATGGCTGGTATCATAGGAAAAAAAATAGGGATGACTAGCGTTTACAGTGCCGAGGGTAAAAATTTACCATGCACGATAATTGAAGCAGGACCCTGTGTCGTGACTCAAATTAAAACGCAAGAAAAGGACGGATATAAATCTGTTCAATTAGGTTTTGACGAAAAAAAGGAGAAAAACACTCCAAAGGCCATGTTAGGCCATTTTGCCAAGGCAAAAAGCACTCCTAAAAGAAAAATTGTTGAGTTTAAAGGTTTTGATGAATGTAACATTGGAGATTCTGTTACTGTAGATCAATTTCAAGAGGGTGAATTTGTTGACGTAGTTGGCACATCCAAAGGAAAAGGTTTTCAAGGCGTTGTTAAAAGACATGGTTTTGGGGGCGTTGGACAAGCAACTCATGGTCAACACAATAGAATGAGGGCTCCAGGTTCAATTGGTGCTGCATCATACCCAGCTAGAGTCTTTAAAGGCATGAAAATGGGTGGAAGAATGGGTGGTGATAGAGTTAAATCTATTAACTTACAGGTTCTTAAAATAGTTCCAGAAAAGAATTTATTAATTGTAAAAGGATCAGTTCCTGGTTCTAAAGGATCGTACTTAATAGTTGAGAAATAATGGAAATTAAAGTTTTAAATAAAGAAGGTAAAGCAACAGCTAAAAAAGTTTCCTTAATCAAAGAAATTTATGCGATTGAGCCTAATGACCACGCAATTTATCTAGATGTGAAACAATATCTTGCTAACCAAAGACAAGGTACACATCAATCAAGAGAAAGAGGAGAGATCGCTGGTAGTACAAGAAAAATTAAAAAACAAAAGGGGACTGGTACAGCCAGAGCAGGGTCTATTAAAAATCCACTTTTTAGAGGAGGAGGTCGTGTTTTTGGACCAAGACCTAAAAATTACGGTTTTAAATTAAATAAAAAGCTTAAAGTTCTTGCTAGAAAATCTGCCCTTTCTTATAAAGCTAAAGATAAAAATATTATGATTTTAGAAGAATTATCTTTTAAAACTCCTAAAACTAAAGAATTTCTTTCCGTACTTAAGTCTTTGAAAGTCGATAGCGAGAGAGCTCTTTTTGTAACTAGTGAAAGAGATAATAATACTTTGCTATCTTCCCGAAACTTAAAAAATGCAAAAGTTATTACAGCCGACAAATTAAATACTTACGATATTTTGCACTCTAACAAGTTAATTATTTCTGAAAAGGCTTTTATTCAGATAGAAAAACAATTTAAATTATAACTATGGAAAACATTATAATTAAACCAATATTAACTGAAAAAATGGCCGATTTAGGTGAAAAGCTAAATAGATATGGTTTTGAAGTTAAAACTGATGTTAATAAAATTCAGATTAAAAAAGCTATAGAAAGTACTTATGGTGTTAGTGTTAAATCCGTAAATACTATGAAGCATGGTGGTGGTAAAAGAAAGATGAAATACACTAATAAGGGTGTTTCTTTTCAGCGAACAAGAGTAATCAAAAAAGCCATTGTTACTTTAGATGCTGGCGATGTCATAGATTTATACGAAAATATTTAAAGATTAGAAAGGACTAAAATGAGCTTGAAAAAATTTAAACCGACAACTCCTGGACAACGTCACAAACTTCTAAGTGATTACAGTGAAGTTACAGTTAGTAAACCTGAGAAAGCTTTAACTAAAGGTTCTAGTAAAAGTGGTGGTAGAAATAACTCTGGTAAAATGACTATGCGCTATATAGGTGGTGGTCACAAAAGAAAGTATAGAATTATCGATTTCAAAAGAAATAAATACGACATTCCTGCTAAAGTTCATTCAATTGAATACGATCCAAACAGATCTGCTAGAATAGCCCTGTTATTCTATGCAGATGGAGAGAAAAGATATATGTTAGCTCCTGAAGGTTTGAAAGTTGGACAAAATGTTTTAGCAGGATCTAAGGCTAACCCCGAAGTAGGTAATGCATTATTTTTAAAAGATATTCCTTTGGGGACAATCATTCATAACATTGAAATGACACCAGGAAAAGGAGGTGCTATTGCTAGAAGTGCAGGATCTTTTGCTCAATTGAATGCAAGAGATGGTAAGTATGCAATAATTAAACTGCCATCTGGTGAGATTAGAATGGTTTTAACCTCTTGTATAGCTACTATAGGTTCTGTTTCTAATTCAGAAAATAGTCTTCAAGTATCAGGAAAAGCTGGTAGAAAAAGATGGTTAGGTAGACGACCTAGAGTTAGAGGTGTTGTAATGAACCCTGTTGATCACCCTATGGGTGGAGGTGAAGGAAAATCATCTGGAGGTCATCCTAGGTCAAGAAAAGGACTTCCTGCAAAAGGTTATAAAACAAGAAGTAAAACCAAATCTTCAAATAGATTTATCATTGATAGAAAAAAGAAATAAATAATGTCTAGATCATTAAAAAAACCACCATTTGTTCATTATAAATTAATGAAAAGAGTTGAAGAAGCTAAGGAGTCTACAAAAAAGACTGTTATCAAGACTTGGTCAAGGGCTTCTACTATTACCCCAGATTTTGTAAATCTGACAATAGCAGTTTACAACGGAATGAAATTTATACCAGTTTTTGTAACAGAGAATATGGTAGGCCATAAGTTAGGAGAATTTGCTCCAACAAGAAACTTTAGAGGTCACGGAGGAAAAAGAAAATAATTAAAGTTTTAATACTTAGAAATGGGTGCAAGAAAAAGAAATAGTTCAGAAAAAATAAAAGAAGCAAGAAAGACTCAAGCTTTAGCTAAGTTAAATAGTTGCCCAACTTCACCAAGAAAAATGAGGTTAGTTGCTGATTTAGTTCGTGGAGAGGATGTTTACAAGGCTTTAAATATTTTAAAATTCAGTCCTAAACATGCTTCTAGAAATTTAGAAAAACTTCTATTGTCTGCTATCAATAATTGGGAACAAAAAAACGACGGAGAAGACGCAGCCTCTGCTAGTTTAGTAGTAAAAAGCATTAATGTAGATAGTGCTAGAATGTTAAAAAGAATACAAGCCGCACCACAAGGTAGAGCACATAGAATTAGAAAAAGATCTAATCATGTTACATTAATAATTGATAAAGCTTAAATATAAAGCATGGGACAAAAAACAAACCCTATAGGAAATAGATTAGGATTCATTAAAGGTTGGGATTCCAACTGGTATGGAGGAAGAGACTATTCTGATAAGTTGGTAGAAGATGAAAAAATAAGAAAATACTTAAATGTTAGATTACAAAAGGCAAGTATTTCAAAAATTATTATCGAACGAACTCTTAAGTTAATAACTATAACAATTAATACGGCAAGACCTGGTGTAATTATTGGAAAAGCTGGATCTGAGGTTGATAAACTTAAAGAAGAATTAAAAAAATTAACATCTAAAGAAGTTCAGATTAATATTTTTGAAATTAAAAGACCAGAGTTGGATGCAAAATTAGTTGCTGACAGTATTGCAAGACAAATTGAAGCTAGAATTTCTTTTAGAAGAGCTATAAAGATGTCTATTGCATCAACCATGAGAATGGGAGCTGAAGGAATTAAAGTTAAGATATCTGGCAGATTAAATGGTGCAGAAATGGCTAGAAGTGAAATGTATAAAGATGGTAGGATTCCATTACACACCTTAAGAGCAGATATTGACTATGCACTTTCTGAAGCATTAACTACTTATGGATTGATTGGAATAAAAGTATGGATTTGTAATGGTGAGGTTTATGGTAAAAGAGATTTGTCTCCAAATTTTGGAATGAGTAGTAGAAAATCAAATAACGATAAAAGAAAAAGATAATTATAATTATGTTACAACCTAAGAAGACGAAACATAGGAAACAGCAAAAAGGAAAAATCAAGGGGAATGCTCAGAGAGGTCACCAAATTGCTTTTGGTTCATTTGGAATTAAGTCTCTAGACGAAGGATTTCTTACATCTAGACAAATTGAAGCTGCTCGTATTGCTGTAACTAGATATATGAAAAGAGAAGGTAAAGTTTGGATAAGAATTTTTCCCGATAAGCCAATAACTAATAAACCAGCTGAAGTTAGAATGGGCAAAGGAAAAGGTGCCATTGACCATTGGGTTGCAGTTATAAGACCTGGAAGAGTTCTATTTGAAACTGATGGAGTTTCTTATGACGTAGCTAAAGAAGCATTAAGATTAGCGTCTCAAAAACTACCATTCAAAACAAAATTTGTAGTTAGACACGATTTCGTTATTTAAAAGATTTATAAAGTGAAAAGCAAAGAATTCAATATAAAATTAAATGGTTTATCAGCTGAAGAGCTGAACGAAATACTTTTAAATACTCAGGTTGAGTTGAGAAAGTTAAAGATGAATCATAAAACAGCAGAATTAGAAAATCCTCTTGAAATAAGATCTGTTAGAAGAAATTTATCTAGAATAAATACAGAAATTAAGAAAAGAGAATTACAACAAAGTACCAACTGATTGATATGAGAAATTTAAGAAAAGAAAGAGTAGGGTTAGTTACAAGTTCGAAAATGGATAAATCTATTGTCGTTATGGTTGAGCGTACTGAAAAACATCCTAAGTATGGGAAGTTTGTTAAGAAAAGTTCCAAATTTGTTGCCCATGATGAAAAAAATGAGTGTAATGAAGGGGACACTGTTAAGATAATGGAAACCAGACCGTTAAGTAAGAGAAAGAATTGGAGATTAATAGAAATACTTGAAAAAGCTAAATAATTAAAAATGGTACAACAAGAAAGTAGATTATTAGTTGCTGATAATAGTGGGGCTAAAGAAGTTTTAGTTATTAGAGTATTGGGAGGAACCAAAAGAAGATATGCTTCAATTGGGGATCAAGTCGTAATTACCGTTAAAGATGCAACACCCTCAGGTACTGTTAAAAAAGGTCAAGTTTCAAGAGCAGTAGTTGTTAGAACCAAAAAAGAAGTAAGAAGAAATGATGGTTCTTACATAAGATTTGACAATAATGCTGTTGTATTACTCAACGATACAGGTGAAATGAGAGGAACAAGAATTTTTGGTCCAGTAGCAAGAGAGTTAAGAGAAAAAAAATTTATGAAAATTGTGTCTTTGGCACCAGAAGTATTATAATTTAATAGGAATGCAAAAGAAGTTTAAAATAAAAAAAGGGGATACGGTAAAAGTAATTGCTGGAGCTGCCTTAGGACAACAAGGAGTTATCCTTGATGTTGATAATGTAAAACAAAGAGTTTTTATAGAAGGTCTTTCAGTGGTTAACAAAAAACATGTAAAGCCTCAAACCGATAAGGCAAATCCTGATGGAGGCATTTTAGAGAAAGATAGAAGTATTCATATTTCAAATGTGATGTTTGTTCATAATGGAGAGCCAACAAAAATTGGTAGAAAGATTGGTGAAAATAATAAATTAGTAAGGTTTGCTAAAAAAACTGGAGAGGAAATAGAATCATGAGTTATACACCTAGATTAAAAGATAAGTACACTAATGAAATAGTACCTCTACTTAAAGAAAAGTTTAAATATAAATCTTTAATGGAAGTTCCTAGAGTTGAAAAGATAGTTATCAGTCAAGGAGTTGGTGAAGCTGTTTCTGATAGAAAATTAATTGAAAACGCAGTCAATGACCTTTCAGAAATTGCAGGACAAAAAGCATTAATGGTGAATTCTAAAAAGGATGTTTCAAATTTTAAGTTAAGAAAAGGTATGCCTATTGGTACTAAAGTTACTTTAAGAAGAGAAAAAATGTATGACTTTCTAGATAGATTAATTTCTGTTGCTTTGCCTCGAACTAGAGACTTTAGAGGAGTCAAATCTAATGGGGATGGAAGAGGAAATTTCACTATTGGTGTTAAGGAAAGTATAATTTTCCCAGAAATTGATATTGATAAAGTAAAAAAGATTTTAGGAATGGATATAACCATTGTTACAAGTGCTAATACAACTGAAGAAGGAAGAGCACTTTTAGTAGAATTTGGATTTCCATTTGAAAAAAAATAAAACAGTAAAAAGTTATGGCTAAAGAATCAATGAAAGCTAAAGAGCGTAAGAGAGAAAAACTTGCAGCTCAATACAGTGAAAGAAGAGATGTTTTGAGAAAAGCTCAAAAAGAAGGTGACTGGGATGCAATGTTTAAGCTTCAAAAGTTACCTAAAAACTCTATGGCTGTTAGAAAGCATAATAGATGTCAATTAACTGGTAGACCTAGAGGTTATATGAGACAATTTGGTATCTCCAGAGTTACATTTAGAGAAATGGCAGTAGCTGGTAAAATACCAGGAATAACTAAAGCTAGTTGGTAAATTATAATTAAAAAAAGAAAATGGTAACAGATCCAATATCAGATTATTTAACAAGACTTAGAAATGCCATAAGTGCAAAACATAAAGTCGTAGAAGTACCGGGCTCAAATATTAAGAAAGCAATGACTAAAATCTTAATGGAACAAGGTTATATCTTAAATTTCAAAGAAATAAAGGATGATAAACAAGGAATAATTAAAATTGCCTTGAAGTATAATAATAAAACTAAAGACTCAGCTATCAGAACTTTGACTAGGAATAAGTAAGCCTGGATTAAGAAAGTATTCTGGTGTTGATACTTGCCAAGAGTTTTAAATGGACTTGGTATAGCAATTGTGTCAACGTCAAAAGGATTAATTACTGATAAAGAAGCAAGAAAAAATAACGTAGGTGGAGAGATTCTCTGCTATGTTGACTAAATTATAGATAGATATGTCAAGAATTGGAAATGCACCCATTACAGTACCCGAAGGAGTTGAAGTGATTATATCACCTGAAAATTCAGTGTTAGTTAAAGGGAAATTAGGGGAATTGAGTGAAAAAATTAATACTTCAATTAAAGTATTGCTGAAAGATAATATCATTACACTTTCAAGACCCAATGACGAAAAAGAGATGCGTTCTCTTCATGGATTATATAGGGCTCTAATTAATAATATGGTTCTAGGTGTTTCAGAGGGTTATGTTATTGAACAAGAACTTGTAGGTGTTGGTTACAGAGCAAAAGCACAGGGACAAAGATTAGAACTATCTCTTGGTTATTCTCATCCAATTATTTTTGAACTTCCAAATGAAGTGAAACTAACTACCATTACTGAAAAGGGTAAAAACCCACAAATAAAGTTGGAGTCTTTTGATAAACAATTAATTGGTCAAGTTGCGGCAAAAATAAGATCTTTTAGAAAACCCGAACCTTACAAAGGAAAAGGCGTTAAATTCAAAGATGAGGTTATAAGAAGAAAAGCAGGTAAAACTGCAGCTAAATAATTTTTAAAGAAAATGAGTAATTTAAAAGCAAATAGAAGAGCAAGGATTAAAAAAAGAATCCGAAAAAATATTTCTGGTACTACATCTAGACCTAGGTTAAGTGTTTTTAGAAGTAATAAGCAGATTTATGCTCAAGTAATTGATGATATTAAAGGAATTACAATTACCTCAGCTTCCTCTCATATTAAAGACGACACCAAAAAAGTTAATAAAATTGATCAAGCAAAATTAATTGGAAAAGAGATTGCTGAAAATGCTACAAAGGCTGGTATTAAAGAGGTTGTTTTTGATAGAAATGGATATTTATATCATGGTAGGGTAAAAGCTTTAGCCGAATCTGCTAGAGAAAACGGATTAAAATTTTAAATATAATGTATAATGGAATCAGAGAAATCAATAAGACCTACAGACGTTGAACTAAAAGATAGACTTGTTGCTATTAATAGAGTAACTAAAGTTACTAAAGGTGGTAGACATTTTAGTTTTTCAGCGATAGTTGTAGTTGGTGATGAGCAAAGTATTGTAGGCCATGGTTTAGGAAAGGCTAATGAAGTTACCGAAGCTATTTCAAAAGCTGTTGAAGAAGCTAAAAAGAATTTAAAAAGAATAGCCATCATTAACGAAACATTACCTCATGCTATTAAATCTAAATATTCTGGAGCACAAGTATTCCTAAAACCTGCATCTGCTGGTACTGGAGTTATTGCTGGTGGTGCAATGCGTGCTGTTTTAGAGAGTGCGGGTGTAAAAAATGTTTTGGCTAAGTCTCAAGGTTCTTCAAATCCACATAACGTGGTAAAAGCTACTATTAAGGCACTTCAGTCATTAAGAGATGCAAATAGTGTTGCACACCAAAGAGGTGTTAGTTTAGAAAAAGTTTTTAACGGATAATTAAGGTCAAAATGGCAAAAATTAAAGTAACTCAAATAAAAAGCGCAATTAATAGACCTCAAAGACAGAAGTTAACTCTTCAAGCCTTAGGTTTAGGTAAGCTTAATAGAACTGTCGAACACGAAGCTACTCCTCAGATTCTAGGAATGGTTAAGAAAGTTGAACATATGATTAAAATTGTTAAATAATTTATAAAGAATTAAGTAGTTATGAAATTACATACTTTAAAACCTGCAGAAGGATCAACAAAAGCTAAGAAAAGAGTTGGAAGAGGACAAGGTTCTGGCCATGGTGGAACATCTACTAGAGGACATAAAGGTGCAAAATCTAGATCTGGTTACAAATCAAAAATTGGGTTTGAGGGTGGTCAAATGCCGCTACAGAGAAGAGTTCCTAAATTTGGTTTTAAAAACATTAACAGAGTTGAATATAAAGGTATTAATTTAGATACAATTCAAATATTAATTGATAAAAGCAAACCTAAAACTATTACAACTCAATTATTAGTTGAAAATGGGTTAGCTAATAAAAAAGACTTAATAAAAATTCTAGGTAGAGGTGAATTAAAGAGTAAAATAAATATTTCTGCTCATGGATTTTCTTCAAAAGCAAAATCTATTATTGAAGATTTGGGTGGAAAAATCGAGATTATTGAAAAAAAGAAAGAAAAAGTTGAATGAAAAATTTAATTAAAACTTTAAAAGAGATCTGGGCTGTTGACGAGTTAAGAAAGCGTATTTTATATACTCTTGCACTTATTCTAGTATACAGAATAGGATCTTTTATTGTTCTCCCTGGAATTAATACAGAAAGACTGGCTTCTGCTGCTTCTGGTGATAATAGTATTCTTAACTTAATTAATATGTTTGCTGGTGGAGCATTTTCTAGAGCTTCAATTATGGCTTTGGGAATTATGCCTTATATATCTGCATCAATTGTAATGCAATTGTTAGGTATGGCTGTACCAACTTTTCAGAGATTACAAAGAGAAGGAGAAAGTGGTAGAAAGAAAATTAATCAATATACAAGACTTCTTACCATAGCTATATGTTTATTTCAAGCACCAAGCTATATGGGCGCATATGTCCCTGCAGAAGCAAGATTAGATGATTCTTTTTTGTGGTGGGTTCAAATTACTGCAATTTTAACTGCTGGAACAATGTTTGTAACATGGTTAGGTGAAAGAATAACAGATAGAGGAATAGGAAATGGAATTTCATTAATTATTACAATCGGTATTATAGCAGGACTCCCAGGCGCTTTTTTCCAAGAGCTTGGTGCTAAAATATATGACGGTGGTTTAGTCATATTGCTAGTTGAGTTAGTTATACTTCTTTTAGTTATACTTATAACAATACTATTAGTTCAGGGAACTCGAAGAATTCCTGTTCACACAGCAAAAAGAGTGATTGGTAGGGGTTCCAAGCAAGCTCTAGCTGGAGGTCAAAGAAGTTATATTCCTCTTAAAATTAATCAAGCAGGTGTTATGCCAATTATTTTTGCTCAAGCTTTGATGTTCCTACCTTCTTTGATATTTCAAAATAGCTCATTTGGCGCTACGTTTTCTAACATTCAAGGGTTTTGGTATAATGCTGTTTTCTTCTTGATGATTGTAATATTCACTTATTTTTATACTGCTATTATGATGAATCCGAATCAAATGGCTGACGAACTAAAAAGAAATGGTTCTTTTATCCCAGGCATAAAACCAGGTAAAAAAACTGCTGACTTTATTGAAGGATTAATCTCTAGATTAGTTTTTCCAGGTTCTATTTTTCTTGGTATTATTGCGATTTTACCAGCGTTTGCTATGAATTTTGGAATTCAGCAAGGTTTTTCATATTTTTTTGGAGGAACATCATTACTAATTATGGTTGGTGTTGTGTTAGATACTCTTCAACAAATTGAAAGCCACTTATTGAATAGACATTATGATGGTCTTATTAAAGGTGGTAGAATTAAGGGTAGGTCTACATCGTCAGCAGTGACAATGAGTCAAACTCTTTAAATAATCTTTTCCATGATTTTTTATAAAACTGGAGAAGAAATTGAACGAATTAAAAAAAGTTCTTTACTTGTTGGTAAAACTTTAGCAGAAGTCGCTAAAATAATTAAACCAGGTGTTACTACACTTGATTTGGACAAAGTTGCGGAAGAATTTATTAGAGATAATAATGCTATCCCAGGGTTTTTAGGTTATGGAGGTTTCCCAAACTCACTTTGTACTTCGGTAAATAGTGCAGTTGTTCATGGGATTCCAAATAAAAAGCCATTAATTGAAGGAGATATTGTTTCCGTTGATTGTGGTGTGCTTATGGATGATTTTTATGGAGATTCTGCTTATACATTTGAAATAGGTGAAGTCTCAAAAGAGGTTAGAAATCTTTTAAAAGTAACTAAAGAGTCATTAATACTAGCTATTGAACAAACTAAAGCAGGAAATAGAATTGGTGATATTGGTTTTGCAGTTCAAAATCATGCTGAATCTAATGGCTATGGTGTGGTAAGAGAATTAGTAGGTCATGGTCTTGGGAGATCTTTACACGAAAAACCGGAAGTTCCAAATTATGGAAAAAAAGGAAGAGGTCATAAAATGAAACCAGGTCTAGTTTTAGCTATTGAGCCTATGATTAATCTTGGTAAAAAAGAAGTAACCCAGCTTGATGATGGTTGGACTATAGTTACAAAAGACAACTTGCCGTCTGCACACTTTGAACACGATGTAGCAATATCTATAGATGGTTCACCAGAAGTTTTATCTTCATTTGAAGAAATAGAAAAAGTATTAAATAATAAAGTCAATAAATAGTATGGCCAAACAGACGTCAATAGAGCAGGATGGTACCATTACAGAAGCATTGTCAAATGCTATGTTTAGGGTTGAGCTAGAGAACGGGCATATAATAACTGCTCATATCTCAGGTAAAATGAGAATGCACTATATCAGAATTTTGCCTGGAGACAAAGTGAAAGTCGAGATGTCTCCATATGATTTGACAAAAGGAAGAATTACGTTTAGATACAAATAATTAAAAAATGAAAGTAAGAGCATCTATAAAAAAAAGATCTGCGGATTGCAAAATTGTAAGACGTAAAGGAAGATTGTATGTAATAAATAAAAAGAACCCTAAGTTCAAACAAAGACAAGGATAATATTATGGCAAGAATAGCAGGAATAGATTTACCAAAAAATAAAAGAGGTGTCATAGGTCTGACCTATATATATGGCATTGGAAGAAGTACATCAGAAAAAATTTTAGCAGAAGCTGGAATTGATGAAAGTATTAAAGTTCAGGATTGGAATGATGATCAGTTAGGTATAATAAGAAAACTTATTTCAGAAACTTACAAGGTTGAAGGTGCTCTAAGATCTGAAGTTCAGTTAAATATTAAGAGACTAATGGATATTGGATCTCAAAGAGGAATTAGACATAGAAATGGATTACCACTTAGAGGACAAAGAACTAAGAATAATTCTAGAACTAGAAAAGGAAAAAGAAAAACTGTTGCTAATAAAAAGAAAGCAACTAAATAATATTTAAGACATAAGGTTATGGCTAAGCAATCAAAAAAGAAAAAAAACGTACAAATTAATCCTGTAGGGGAAGCTCATATTCAAGCTTCTTTCAATAACATAATTATTTCATTATGTAATGAAAAAGGGCAAGTAATATCTTGGTCCTCTGCTGGTAAAATGGGTTTTAGAGGATCTAAAAAAAATACTCCTTATGCTGCACAAGTCGCAGCTGAGGAATGTAGTAAAGAAGCTTTTGAGTTTGGATTGAGAAAAGTCAAAGTTTATGTTAAGGGTCCTGGAGGCGGAAGAGAATCTGCTATAAGAAGTATTCATAATAATGGAATTGAAGTTACTGAAATTGTTGACGTTACTCCAATTCCGCACAATGGATGTAGACCCCCTAAAAGAAGAAGAGTATAATTAATAAAAACCATAAAAGTTGATTACATCGAAGGATACTGACCTTAATTCATGATTAACTTTTAATAAATTAAATAAAAAATGGCAAGATACAATGGTCCCAAATCAAAAATTGCTAGAAAGTTTAAAGAGCCTATTTTTGGCCCTGATAAAGCTCTAGAAAAGAAAAATTACCCTCCTGGGATGCATGGTCCCAATAAAAGAAGGAAAAAAACATCTGAATATGCTAACCAACTTGCGGAAAAGCAAAAGGCTAAGTATACTTATGGTATTTTAGAAAAGCAATTTTCAAATATGTTTAAAAAAGCATCTGCTAAATCTGGAATATCAGGTGAAATTCTACTTCAATTATGTGAGCGGAGATTAGATAATGTTGTCTTCAGATTCGGCATTTCTCCAACACGAAGAGGTGCTAGACAGTTAGTTTCGCATAGGCACATTACTGTAAATGGTAAGATAGTAAATATTCCATCTTATTCATTGAAAGTAGGAGATGTAATTGGTGTTAGAGAAAAATCAAAATCATTGATTATAATAACATCTTCACTTGGTACTGATAACCCAATACATGAGTGGTTATTATGGGATAATAATTCATTAACCGGAGAGGTGAAATCAATTCCAACAAGAGAGCAAATTTCAGAAAATATTAAAGAACAATTAATTGTAGAACTTTACTCTAAATAATTAGAGTACTAAAAAATAAATATTATGGCAATATTAGATTTCCAAAAACCAGAAAAAGTAATAATGTTAGAATCTTCTGACTTTCGTGGCCAGTTTGAGTTTAGACCACTTGAACCAGGTTATGGTATAACTGTTGGTAATGCACTTAGAAGAATTCTGCTGAATTCTATCGAAGGATTTGCTATATCATCAATTAAGATTGAAGGTGTAGAACATGAATTTTCTACAATTAAAGGTATTGTTGAAGATGTAACTGAAATTGTTTTAAATTTAAAGCAAGTTAGATTTAAGAGACAGATTGAAGACTCTGATTTTGAAGAGGTTAATATTTCTCTTTCAGGACAAGATACTTTTACAGCTGGAGATATCGGTAAATTCACTTCATCTTTTCAAGTTCTAAACACAGATCATGTTATTTGTCACATGGAAAAATCTGTTAAGTTGAATATTCAACTGACTATTGTAAAGGGTAGAGGTTATGTTCCGGCAGAAGAGAATAAAACTGAAAATGCACCTATAGGAACTATTTTTACTGATTCTATATTTACACCAATTAGAAATGTAAAGTATACAATTGAAAATTTTCGTGTAGAGCAAAAAACAGATTATGAAAAATTAATTTTTGATATTGATTCAGATGGTTCTATTCATCCAAAAGAAGCTTTAAAAGAAGCTGCTAGAATTTTAATTCATCATTTCATGTTATTCTCTGACGAAAAGATAACTTTAGACGAGGATGAGAAATCAGAAACTGAAGAGTTTGATGAAACATCTCTACACATGAGACAATTACTTAAAACAAGATTAGTTGATATGGATTTGTCAGTAAGAGCTTTAAATTGTCTGAAAGCAGCCGATGTAGAAACTTTAGGTGAACTCGTAGCATATAATAAAAATGATTTGTTAAAGTTTAGAAATTTTGGTAAAAAATCTTTAACAGAGCTTGATGATTTAATTGAATCTAAAGGATTATCATTTGGTATGGAAGTTTCAAGATACAAACTAGATAGAGATTAATACATTTCTACGTTCTAAATAAGAAGACATGAGACATGGAAAAAAAATAAATCATTTGAGCAGGAAAACTGCGCATAGAAGTGCGTTGTTGTCTAATATGGCTTGTTCACTGATAGAACATAAAAGAATCAATACCACCTTAGCTAAAGCAAAGGCTTTGAGAAAATATGTAGAACCGTTAATCACTAAATCAAAAGATGATACGACTCATAACAGAAGAGTTGTATTTAGGTATTTAAGAGATAAGGAAGCCTCTTCAGTACTTTTTAGAGATATCTCACCTAAAATTATCGATCGTCCAGGTGGTTATACAAGAATAATCAAGCTAAATAATCGTTTAGGTGATAATGCTGAAATGGCGATGATTGAACTTGTTGATTTTAACGATTTATTGATTAAAGATCAATCAACTAAGAAAAAATCAAGAAGAAGAGGTGGTAAAAAATCTACCAGTTCACCAACTAAAGTCATTGATAATATCGAAGACGCTGTTATAGTTGAAGAAACAATTTCTGATTCTAAAGATGTTAAAGCCGATAAGGAAATTATTGATTCAAATGAATCTAATGTGATAAATGCTGAAACCGAATCGACAGAAACTAACCAAAAAGATGAAATTAAATTAGCAGAAAATCCTTCTAATGAAAAAAAGGATGAAAAAACTAACGATTCACCTGAAAAAGAATAAAAAAAACAAACTTTTAATCTCTTTTTTTAAAAGGTAGTTAATAACTACCTTTTTTTTTGCCATAAAAAGTTTTAAATTCTTAATGTAAAATATATTTTTGTACTAGTATGTTAAAAAACAACAATGCTATTTTAATTTTATCCGACGGCAAAACTTTCAAAGGTAAGTCTTGTGGTAAAGTAGGCACAACATATGGAGAGATAGCTTTCAATACTGGAATGACTGGTTATCAAGAAATATTTACAGATCCTTCATACCATGGACAGATCATTACAATGGCCAATGCTCATATTGGGAATTATGGTACAAATGAATTTGAAATAGAATCTAATTCTTCTCAAATAAAGGGTTTAGTGGTTAAGAAATTTGCAAATCACTTTTCAAGATATGGTTCAAATAATCAACTTTTAAATAATTTTCTTGTTAAAGATAATGTTGTTGGTATCCAAGATATTGATACACGAGCACTTATAAGTCATATTAGAGAAAATGGAGCTCAAAATGCAGTTATTTCATCTGATAATAAACCTATGGAAGAACTTAAGACCATATTAAGTAATTCCCCAAATATGAAAGGCTTAGAGCTAGCTTCTAAAGTTTCAGCAAAAAGTGCTTATGAAGTTGGAACTGGAAAATTTAAAGTAGCGCTTATTGATTTCGGAGTAAAGAAAAATATTATTCGATGCTTAAATGAAAGAAACTGTCTTGTTAAAGTTTTTCCTTATAATGTGACCTTAACAGAAATTCAATCATTTAAACCAGATGGAATTATGCTCTCTAATGGTCCTGGTGATCCTGAACCTCTTACACAATCAATAAATGTTGTTAAGGAACTTGTAAATTTAAATTATCCAATATTTGGTATTTGTTTAGGACATCAAATTCTTGCTCTTTCACAAGGCTTGAGTACTGAGAAAATGCACAATGGACATAGAGGGATTAATCATCCTGTTAAAAATTTAGTTACTAATAAATGTGAAATAACTTCACAAAATCATGGTTTTGTAGTTAAAAGATTAGACGTTGATAATCACCCTGGAATTAATCTAACTCATGAACATTTAAACGATAATACTGTAGCTGGAATTTCTATTGACGGGAAAAATGCTTTTTCTGTTCAATATCATCCTGAATCTTCACCTGGGCCTAATGATTCTAGGTATTTATTTGACCAGTTTATAGATAACATAAAAAAAGTAATTAATTAAAATTTTTAAAAATCATGGGAGCTATAGATCATATTCACTCTAGACAAATTTTAGACTCAAGAGGTAATCCAACTCTAGAAGTTGATGTATTTACCTCTAAAGGAGGGTTTGGTAGAGCTGCAGTTCCATCTGGAGCTTCCACAGGAATTCACGAAGCTGTTGAACTAAGAGATGGAGACAAAAATATTTACATGGGTAAGGGAGTTTTAAAGGCTGTTGAAAATGTAAACAATATTATTGCAAAAGAGCTAAGAGGAATGCATGTTCTCAATCAAGGTGATATAGACAGGATGATGATTCAGATGGATGGTACTGAAAACAAATCCAAATTAGGGGCCAATGCAATCTTAGGAGTATCACTTGCCTGTGCTAAAGCAGCAGCATCGGAAACAGGAATTCCTTTATATAGCTATTTAGGTGGTGTTAAAGCAACTACTCTTCCAGTTCCAATGATGAATATTTTAAATGGAGGATCCCATGCAGATAATAAAATTGATATTCAAGAGTTTATGGTAATGCCATTTGGAGCAGAAACATTTAGTGATGCTCTTAGAATGGGAACTGAAGTTTTCCACCATTTAAAAAATGTCCTGAAGTCTAAAGGAATGTCTACAAATGTTGGAGATGAAGGTGGTTTTGCTCCAGGTCTAGGTTCTAATGATGAAGCTATTGAAGTTGTTTTACAAGCCATAGAATCTGCAGGATATAGACCAGGAGAAGATATCTGGATTTCAATTGACGCTGCTGCCTCTGAATTTTATTCAGCAAAATCAAAAAAGTATTCTTTTGAATCTACTGGAGAAGTAATGAGTTCAGACGAAATGGTTGATTTTTGGAAAAAATGGGTTAATAAATATCCTATAATTTCAGTGGAGGATGGGTTAGCTGAAGATGATTGGTCTGGTTGGAAATCTTTAACAGATGCAGTTGGTAATAAATGTCAGTTAGTTGGGGATGACCTTTTTGTAACTAACACCAAAAGATTAAAAAAAGGAATAGACGAAAACATAGCTAACTCAATACTAGTTAAAGTTAATCAAATAGGTTCTTTAACTGAGACTATTGACGCAGTTTCACTAGCAGATAATAACGGATATTCTTCTGTCATGAGCCATAGAAGTGGTGAAACTGAAGATAATACTATTGCAGACTTAGCAGTAGCTTTAAACACAGGACAAATCAAAACAGGTTCTGCTTCAAGATCTGACAGGACGGCGAAATATAACCAATTGCTTAGGATTGAAGAGCAGCTTGGTGATTCAGCATACTTTCCTGGAAAAGACTTCAAATTTTTAAATGCCTAAAAAGCAAAAAAATAAATTTAAAAATTGGTTTCTTATTTTACTAATATTAAATATTAGCTATGTAGGTTATCAATTTTTAGAAACTCCATCTTTTCTAAATCATTATAAAAGAATTTTCAATAAAATATTTTATCCACCTAAAGTTCCAAATGGAGACTTCTCATACGGAATTGATGTTTCTGAATATCAAGGTATTATATCCTGGGGAAAAGTAAAAGAAATTAATGATCACCAAAAAGTTGACTTTGCAATTATAAGAGCCACAGCAGGAAATAATCATAGGGACAGATTTTTTACATCTAACTGGAGGGGATCTAGAAATAATAATATTTTACGCGGCGCCTATCATTATTTTAGACCTAATGAAAACTCTACTAAACAAGCAAATAATTATATTAAAAATGTTCAATTAGTCCCTGGTGATTTACCTCCAATTTTAGACATTGAAAAAACAAGTAAAATACAAAGTAATGAAAACCTTATAAAAGGGGTTAAAAACTGGTTGAAGATCGTTGAAAATCATTATGGAATTAAACCAATTATTTATTCAGGAGCATATTTTTATAACAAACATTTAAATTCTAAGCTTGATGAATATGAATTATGGGTTGCAAATTATAATAATATTAAAAATCCATTAAAAAATAATAGTTGGATAATGTGGCAATTTTCTGATAATGGGACTGCTTCAGGAATAAAAGGCCCAGTGGATTTAGATTTATTTAAAGGAAGTTTACCAGAATTAAAAAAACATGCCTTAAAATAAATCATTTGTTGTTTCTTTGTTCTTGTCTATTTGAACAATGTAATCTTACAATTTTATGAATACTAAAAAAATAATTTATTATACAAAAACTGATGAAGCACCAGCTTTAGCAACCAATTCATTTTTGCCAATAATAAAGCTGTTTACAAAGTATGCCGATATTGATATTGAACTAAAAGATATTTCTTTAGCAGCTAGAATACTAGCAAAGTTTCCAGGGTATTTAAATGAAGATCAAACTGTTGTAGATGACCTTGATTTTTTAGGAAATCTGGCTGAAAAACCAGAAGCTAACATTATTAAGCTTCCCAATATAAGTGCATCAATTCCTCAACTTAAATCAGCAATTAAAGAATTACAATCTAAAGGTTTCGCAATTCCTGACTATCCTGAAGATCCTAGTAATGATAAAGAAAGTCAAATACAAAATATTTATAATAGTATAAAAGGTAGTGCAGTAAACCCTGTTTTAAGAGAAGGTAATTCAGATAGAAGAGCTCCAAAAGCAGTTAAGAATTATGCCAAAAACAATCCTCATCCTATGGGTAAATGGTCTAATCAATCAAAGACTCACGTGTCAAGTATGTCTGAAGGAGATTTTTTTGGTACAGAGAAATCTATAACAATTCAAAATGATGTTTTAGTTAGTATAATTTTCGAAGATGATAGTAGTAATAAAACTACTTTAAAAAACGAATTCCCTTTGTTAGCTGGAGAAGTTATAGACACCTCGGTAATGAGGATGAATAACTTAGAAGATTTTTTTAAAAGTCAAATTCAAGATGCTAAATCTAAAGATGTATTATTTTCTTTACATATGAAGGCAACTATGATGAAGGTCTCTGATCCTATAATTTTTGGTAAATGTGTAGAGGTTTTTTTTAATGACATTTTTAAAAAATATAGTACTTATTTTAGTGATATTGGAGTTGAATTAAAAAATGGTTTTGGAGATTTGTTAGGTAAAATAGAAAGTTTAGATTCTGATTTAAGAGATCAAATTATTTCTGAAATCAACACTATTTATAGTTCTAATCCAGATCTTGCGATGGTTGATTCAGAAAAAGGAATTACCAATTTACATGTTCCTAGCGATGTTATTATTGATGCTTCTATGCCTTCTATGATTAGAAACTCTGGAAAGATGTGGGACAAACAAGGAGTCCTTAAAGATACTAAAGCTATAATCCCAGATCGTTCTTATGCAGATGTTTTTCAGGAAACTATAAGTTTTTGTAAAGAACATGGTGCTTTTGACCCTGTAACAATGGGAAGTGTTTCAAATGTTGGTTTAATGGCTCAAAAAGCTGAAGAATATGGCTCTCATGATAAAACATTTCAAGCAAAAAGTAATGGAACAATAAAAGTATTGGATCATAATAATAATCTTCTTTTAGAACAAAAAGTAAGTCGTGAAGATATATTTAGAATGTGTCAAGTTAAAGATGCGCCAATTCAAGACTGGGTTAAGCTAGCAGTTTCTAGATCAAAGAGCACTAATATTCCTGCCGTTTTTTGGTTAGATGAAGAGAGATCTCACGACAGACAAATTATTAAAAAGGTTAACTTATATCTTCAAGACTATGACACAAAAAATTTAGAGATTCATATTTTCTCAGCTAAAAAAGCTACTAATTATACTTTAGAAAGATTAAAAAATGGTCTAGATACTATTTCTGTTACTGGTAATGTTTTAAGAGATTATCTAACGGATTTATTTCCAATTCTTGAGCTTGGAACTAGCGCTAAAATGTTGTCAATAGTTCCTTTAATGAATGGCGGAGGGCTTTTTGAAACTGGCGCTGGTGGATCAGCTCCAAAACATGTTCAGCAATTTGTTAAAGAAGGTTATTTAAGATGGGATTCACTAGGTGAATTTTTAGCTTTAGCAGTGTCTCTTGATCACATGGCTGAAAAACACAGTGATAATAAATGTAAAATTTTAGCAGAATGTTTAGATACTGCTACAGAGAAGCTTCTATTAGAAAATAAATCGCCAACAAGAAAACTAGGAGGAATAGACAATAGAGGAAGTCATTTCTATATTGCATACTTTTGGTCAGAAGCTCTTTCTTTACAAGAGAAAGATTTAGAGTTAGCAAATATTTTTAAAAATATTTACAACGATTTTAAATCTCAAGAAAAATTAATCAACGAAGAATTAATTAACTCACAAGGTAAATCTCAAGATTTAGAAGGATACTATTTAATGGATGAAAAATTAGCTAAAGATGCTATGTGCCCTAGCGAAAGTTTAAATAAGTTACTTTTAAAACTGAATTCTTAACTGTGCTCTAAATTCTGATTTTGATGATCCTTCAATTTCATTAAGTCCCGAACCTAAATTTGGTCGATTGGTATACACCCAGTTTCCCCACCTTATCCATAGGTCTACCCCCTTTTTAAATTGGTAGCGAGTTGTAATGTATGTTCTTGCTCCCTGATAATAATATGCAGGAATTCTAAAATAATATAGAACATCATTTTCATAGCTGTAAATCCTCGAATTATACGAATCGGTGTCAAACAATGCAAACCTTGCAGTAAATGAAATTTTACTTTCTTTTGGTTTGTATGTGATGTCTTGTAAAACTAAGATTCCTTTTTCTGTAACCCCTCCAAATCTTAAGTAAGAGACGTATTCAACTCTATTTCTTATTCTAATAGATTCTGTAACTGATGCATTTATATTTAATCTAAAATTCCATTGGTTTACATTGTATACATTCGTAATGTTTCTTTGAATATTTTCAATTTCATTGTAAGGTTTATCTCTATGTCTAATTCTTCCATAAATATTTAATTTTTTTGTTGGATGATATAAAACTTGAATAAATCCATCCATTCCTTTGGAGTTAGGTTGATTTACTTGATATTTCATCCACGGAAACTGAAATTGATCAAAATAAGATGAAATTTCCCAAAACTCATTTACTTTAAATTGTAATCCAGTAAAAAGCCCTTTTTCGTTAATTGGCCTACTTCCTTCTCCAACTGAGTTAGCAAAAGTAGTTTGATAATTAGCCCCATAATTTCTATAAAAAACAGAAAGAGAAAGTCTTGGGTGTAATGAAGCCATAAGTCCATGTAGGTTTGCTATACCACCATTAAGGCTTCTACTGCTTTCCCCATACAGATTAATATTTCTTTTAACTATACTGTAATGAAATCCTTGGACAAAATTTTCATTTTGATTAAATTCAAATTGGTTGTAAATACTAAGCGATCTATCTAAAGATCCATTATACTTTGTATAAGCTCCTATAACACCTAAAGTCATAAATTTATTTTCGTAAGAAACTTCGCCACCAACAATTTTTTCTTCAATTGCATCTTTATCTTTTAGTGTTCCAATGGTGCTATGTATTCCCGATGCCTGAAAACTACTAACTACTAATGATCCATCCTGTCTTGTAGTATCATCAACAATATTTGCGTCAATCATTTTTTTTGAACCAAAAGCTAGGAGTTTAAATTTTTTAAATTTTACAGAAAAAGCAGCTCCCCTTAAAAATGCATTTTCATCAATAGAAGCATATGGTTTTATACCTACAGGACTTCGTTTTAAACTCATTACGTTGGAAGATTTCCCCATTGCTAATCCTGACCAAAATGTTAATCCTTGACCAAGTTGAATATGGTAATCACCAAAAGCTAAAACATCAATTTTACCTATTTCCTTTAAAAACAAGTGTGCAGAGTAAAAATCAAACCCTTTTGGACTTTTATAGCCAAATAAATTTTCAGATTTGGGATTACCTATAAATGTTTCACCTGCATCTTTTTCAGTAGTAATTCCAAAACTTAAATGATTTTGATATTTAAAACGATAACGCATATATAAGTTGTCAGGAGAGCCAATTACCTTACTGTTTGGTGATCTTGCCCACGAGCTGTCATCTACTTCTTTTTGACCATTAGTTTCTTCAAGGACTCTAGAATATCTTAAAAACAAATCGTTTCTTCCATTTTTTAACATTTCTGAAAATGATAAATGTGTAGCGTCAAAGTTTTCATTTACTTCAATAAACGGAAGTATTTTTCTTAGGTCAGTAGCAGAGAAATCTTTTAACCCCTGAAGCTCATAAATGTTCAAAAACTTACCATATTTTTCTCTATGATTAATTATTGATTTTATTTGAAACTGGTTTAAAATCATTAATTGTTCCAAATCAAACTTTATTTCTTTCCGATTTAAATTTATTGGATGTTGGTAATAATAGTTAAGTTGGTCAAATAAGGTAGTATAATCAATATTTTCATCTTCATTATTTTCAGCTATATTTTCTATGGTTTGCTCAATTACATACTGCCTTTTCATGTCTTTATAAGACGAATTAAAATTGATCTTATTTGATGAATTTTCCTCAGTTTGCGAGTAAATAATATTACTCAATAGAATAATTACTAAAAAGCAATATTTAAATCTAAATTTCAAAATTATTTAAATTGATAAACTATTGAAAAGTCTGGACTCCAACCTAAAATTTGATGGACTTGTGATGCTATACTTAATGTGAAATTATCTAGATCAAAGCTCATTCCAAAAGCTGCAAGATTTGGTTTTGTTCCTATCCCACCATTTATTGATATTTTTTGATTAGGCTGATAATGAATTGCAGTTAGAAATGAAGTAGGATAATTTATATCTTTTTTAATGCCTGTGTGTAGCGTAAGATCATTTGAAAATTTATAACCTGCGGCAAATTGAATACTAGTAGAAAGTCTTTCATCATTAAAACTTGATAATTTTGATAATGTAGGATTTTTGAGAATCATTCCTATATTGAGTTCCTTAGAAAGCTTTGCAGAAAGCCCTATGTCCGCAGAAATCAGTGACTTTTTATTATAAAAATCCCCTGCATTTATTAAAAAGTAGTTCAGCTTTATCCCACTTTGAAGATTCAGACCTAAGTTTTTAGAATAACCCAGACCAATGTTATGCATTCTAAGATATTTATTCCCATTTGAAGAGTAATTAAATCCAAATGCTCCATCTTTAGTAGGTAAGCCAAGAACCAAGCTTGACGTTATAAAGTCTTTTACTAGAAAAGGCTGAAAGCTACTTATACTTATTGTGGGATTTTCTATTTTCGAAAGATGAGCTATATTGTTATTAATACTCCATACATTTTCGTTATTAACATCTAAACCTGCCATTGAGGTGCTAATTGCACCACTATTTTGAAATAGCTGTGCATTTAATTGACAGTGCAATAGAATCAATATCCAAAAAAAATAGCTATAATTCATTTATTTAAAATGTGTAATATTTTGTTAAAGTTCTCATTATATTTTGAATGAAATATATTTTATTGTTTTACCTAATTCAATCCACATAGTTTCATAAAATGTTTTTATATAAAGTATTTTTTCAAGTTCGCTATTTTTTGAGTAAGATTCTTTATATACATTTTTAATATTCTTAAGTAAGCTATAATTACTGTTATTTATTTCTTCCATAGTGAAATCATAAAGTAAATCACTGTCTGTTTTAAGATGAATAGTGCCATTTTTTTTTAAAAAAGTTTTATATCTGTCAATAAACAACTTTGAGGTCAATCTTTTTCTAGGTTTTTTTGGCTGAGGATCAGAAAAAGTCAACCAAATTTCATTGACTTCATTTTTACCAAAAAACTTCTCTATGAAATCAACTTTTGTTCTTAAAAATCTAACGTTATTTAAATTTTCATCAATTGCATTTTTAGCTCCTTTCCACAGCCTAGCACCTTTAATATCTATCCCAATAAAATTTATTTCTGGGTAATGCTTAGCTAGACCTATTGTATATTCTCCGCCGCCGCACCCAAGTTCTAATATTATAGGGTTGTCATTTTTAAAAACATCTGACCATTTTCCTTTTAGTAGAAAATCAACTGAACTGTAATCTAGTTTTGGTTGTATTACATTTTCAAATGTTTTTATTTCAGAAAATCTCTTGAGCTTATCCTTTCCCATTATCATCAAATTTTCCACTTTTGGGCAATATCTCAGTTTTTTCACCAAAAAATTCTGCAAAATCTCTCATAGCATTTGCCATTTGATCTTCACTAGTTGCTTTTTCATAAGAATTAGCGAGTGTCATAATTGTTTGAAACATCATTTTATTCATTTCTTCAACAGACATTTTTTTTGTCCATAGATCAAGGCTAAATGTTTCATTTTTTTTTGCATCCCATAGATAAATTAAAGCAGCAGAAGCTTTTTCCTCTTGCCCTCCTCCTTGTGAAGAATGCCATTCTAGTTCTTCAGGTATTAAATTTTCATCCATCAAAACATCAATTGTGAATTTTTCTTTTTTAGTAGTTTTATTTTGGCTCATATGCACTAAGTAATTTTTGAATATTTTTTTCTAAAAGTATTTCTTTAATACTAAGATTATTTTTTTCTGTATAATCTTGAATCATTCTGTATCCCAACCATATTCCAATATGAGATGGAGAGTCTTTACCAAAATTTTTGGTGTATGGCCCAGGGCTAAAGAAAGAGTTGATTTTTTTCAAATCTTTTTCATATAAAAGTTCTTCATCAATTATATGCTGCCAAATATATTTTTCATTTTGTCCGCACCATTTTAATTCATTAGCATTATACCTAAATTTATTTTCAGGATCTTCGTCTGGTAAAATCAAATCCATCAAATAAGCTATTTTTCCGTAGGAGAGAATTTTGCTTAATAAGTCATCTCCCATATATTGATAATTATGAGTCATTAAGTATCCGAATAACACGTCAGACACTATATATTTTTTATCCATTTTATCCTTAATATATTGAGGCAGTGATTCAGATCTAATTAGTTTAGTAATTCTGTTTTCTGGGCCTATGTACATGTCAAGACCTATCCATATTATTGAATCAAACTCTACAACATCAGCATTAAATAGAGAGAAAAATGTTCCTATTTTTTGACTTTTATATCTAAAATTAAAAATGGTTTCATATCTACTTAGTCCTTTAGCAATTTCTAATTTATAATATTCAAAATCATCAAACTCTTTTTGGATTTCTTTTAGAATATTATTTATTACTGTGTCACTTTTAAATTGATCAAGTTTTTCTTTTACTTGTTTTGATAGCTTTTTCACTTGAACATCTTTCATGTCACCAGCTCTTAACATCCTAGAATAAAAGTTTTGATAAAGCTGAGGATACTTTATGAAAGCCTGATGAATTTCAGTTGTATTTTTTGCACTTAATAATTTTTTATCTAATCTTATAGATTCATAATTCTTCCAATTATCATTTTTTAGATTGATTCTTGAAGAAGAGGAATCACATGACAGACAAGCAATAAGGATTGTGATAATTACAATATATTTTATAAAATTCTTCAATGCTTATGTAAAAGTAAAATTTGTTGGTTAATTTTTTTTTAAGTTTGTATAAATATACTTTAATGAATAAATTTTTACTATTTCTATCATTTTATTTGCTCTTATCGACAAATATAGTTCCTCAAAACAATGATCCAATTGTTAAGCCAGAGTTTAGAGAATATAGATTTGGAATAACAGCTTTAAGTTCTTTAGGGTGGTTAACGCCTCTACAACAAAAAATTTATTCAAGAGGTAAAATAGGTTTAGGATTTGGCTGGGGATTTAATGTTGAAAAAAATTTCAATCCAAATACTTCTTTTCGTACAGGTTTTAGTATTTCTACTTTTAAAGCGGGATTAAATTATTTTGATGACAATTTAAGCCTTAATCACAGAACATATTATGTTTTAGATGCACAAGAAGAATTTGTCAATTGGTCATCTGATACTCCACCGCCAGATGGAGACTTATACCAACTTATAAATAGAAAGTATAATATTAAATATTTTAATATTCCTTTTATTTTGAAGCTAAAAACGAATGAGATTGGATATTTCACCTATTATGGTGAATTTGGAGCATCAATTGGTTTTAAGACTAAAGCTTTAGTTGAAGATGATATTATTGCTTTAGATTCTAACTTATTATCACTTGACAATTTTGGTAACTCCTCCACAAAAAAAGATATTGATATAAAAGAGGGTACAAAAACTATTCGGTTAGGACTTTCTTTAGGAGCTGGAGCAGAATATAATCTTTCAGGAAACACATCACTTTTTTTCCAACTTAACTGGAATTATTTTTTGTTAGATCAACTAAAAAGTGCTGATAATGAAAATTTTTTGAGAAAAGAAACGTCTGAAGGTAGCGGTGTTTTTGAATCTGTAGGTGCTAAATCAATTCCTGGTACTATTGTTTTATCATTTGGCGTATTATTTTAATACCTATTCAACATATTTTTTTTTAATCAAACCTTTCTTAGTTTTATAATGTGAAATTATTAGAAATTGAAAATCATATAGTAAGTTGGTTATCTGATTATTTAAAAAAATCCCATTTAAATGGATTTATTGTTGGTGTTTCTGGTGGAATTGATTCCGCAGTTACCTCTACTTTATGTGCCAAAACAGGTTTGAATACACTTGTTATAAATATGCCTATCCACCAAAAGTCAAATCAATTTGACAGAAGCAATGAGCATATAGCTTGGCTTAAAAAGAACTTTGACAATGTATCAAGTCATGAAATTAATCTAACAAATGTTTATGATTCCTTTTCGAATACTTTACCAAAGGCCAATCAAGATCAGTTATCAATGGCAAATTTAAGATCTAGAATTAGAATGTCTAACTTATATGTTTTTGCAAGTAATAAAAAATACTTAGTTGCAGGTACTGGTAACAAAGTTGAGGATTTTGGAGTTGGCTTTTATACCAAATATGGTGATGGTGGTGTAGATATTTCACCAATAGCAGATCTATTAAAGTCAGAAGTTTTTAAGCTTGCCAAACATTTAGGAATAATTTCTAGCATACAAAATGCAAAACCTACTGATGGTTTGTGGAATGATGACAGAACCGACGAAGATCAACTAGGGGCAACATACGATGAGTTGGAATGGGCAATGACTTATAATGAAGTAAAGAGTAGTAAAAATTTATCTAAAAGACAGTTGGAAGTTTTAGATATTTATAATAAACATCATTTGGTTAATCAACATAAAATGCTTCCCATTCCAGTCTGTAAAATACCCAAAGATTTATAGTTGCTTTATTTGAATAGCTAATGGTTATCTAGAGTTAGTTCTTTAAATTTCTGGAGCTATTTCTATAGTTAATAAATCTATACTTTCATTTATAGGAATTTGACAACTAAGTCTACTGTTAGCTTTACTGTCCCAGTTATCATCTAACATTGCTTGTTCAGAGTCTGAAATTTTAGGCAAATTATTTTTTGAATTTATATAAATATGACATGAAGCACACAATGCCATTCCTCCACAGGTTCCTTCAACTTCATATTCGTGAACCTTAAGTAGTTCCATAAGATTAAGACTCATGTCTGTTGGACCAGAAATAGTTTGTTTATTTCCTTCTCTATCTGTCACATGAATTTTAACATCCATTATTAAAAGCCTTTAATTCCAGTAACAGTTGTATACTTTAGTACATTGTTTTTATTAGGATATATTTTCTTAAATGCGGATTGAACCATAATGGCCGCTTCATGAAAACCACATAAAATTAATTTTAATTTCCCTTGATAAGTATTTACATCACCAATTGCATAAATCCCATCAATATTTGTTGAATAATCAGTGGAATTGTCAACTTTAATAGCATTTTTTTGTATTTCAAGTCCCCAGTCACCCATTGGGCCAAGCTTAGGGGTGAGCCCAAATAATGGGAGCCAATGATCACATGTTATATTGAATTTCTCATTATTTTTTGAGTCTACACCTAAAACTATCTGATCATTATTTTTCGATATTCCTGAAACCTGACTATTTAAAATCATTTCAATTTTACCATCGTTTGCATATTCTAAAGCTTTTTGGACAGAATCATTGTGGGCACGAAAGTTTTCAGATCTATGAATAAGTTTTACACTTGCTGCAAAATTTTCTGCAAAGTAAAGAGCCCAGTCTAAAGCACTATCTCCACCACCGGAAATCACAATATTTTTATCATTAAATATTGCTGGTTCTTTCACTATATAATGTACATTATCTTTTTCGAAAATTGAAAGATTTTCAATTGGAGGTTTCCTAGGCGTAAATACTCCAAGTCCACCTGCAATTGCAACAACTGGTGCTTTGTGAGCAGTGCCTTGTGAGGTGTGAATTATAAAATCACCATCTGATCCTTTTTCAATTGTTTGGGCAGTTTCACCAAGAGTGAATCCAGGATTAAAAGGTTCAATTTGCTTCATTAGTTTTTCGACAAGTTCTGAAGCAATAATACTTGGATAACCCGGAATATCATAAATTGGTTTTTTTGGATAAATTTCAGCACATTGTCCCCCAGGTTGTGGTAATGCATCTATTAAATGACATTTTAATTTTAACAATCCAGCTTCAAAAACTGTAAACAGCCCAACTGGCCCAGCACCAATTATAATAATATCAGTTTTTATCATAATCTAGTTTACACGAAACTTAAATTTCTTTTCAGCTAGCTCTTGGTTTGCTTTCACAATTTTATTTTTCAATTCTTTTTTGTAAGCTACAGTTTTATTATAAATCTCTTCATTGTTAGTACCCATCATTTGAGTAGCTAAAATAGCTGCATTTAAAGATCCGTTTATAGCAACAGTTGCTACAGGAATTCCCGGAGGCATTTGGGCAATTGCAAGTAGAGCGTCCATTCCATCTAATGAAGCTTTAATAGGAACTCCAATTACAGGAATTGGGGTCATTGCTGCAATTACACCAGGCAAATGAGCTGCCATACCTGCTGCTGCTATAATTACTTTTATTCCATTTTCTTTAGCATTGCTTGCAAACTTTTCTACTGCGTCTGGTGTTCTGTGGGCAGATAGTGCATTAATTTCAAATGGGATTTCCATTTCTTCGAAAAATTTGGCTGCTTTTTCCATTACGGGATAATCTGAAGTACTTCCCATAATAATACTTACTAGTGGTCTCATATATTATATATTTTATTGCAAAGTTAATTGAGGATTTTAAAGAAACAATTATTTTTCACTGAAATGAAATGATTACATTTGATGAGTGAACAAAATTAAAAATATAACTCTAGGTGATAAGCAATTTAAACCATTTATAGAATCAGATAAAATTATATCTAAGATTATAAATATGTCAATAACGCTCAATAAAGAATATGCTAACAAAAAACCTTTATTTATCTGTGTTTTAAATGGTGCTTTTCTTTTTGCTTCAGAATTAATTAAAAGATTTAAACATGAGTGTGAAGTATCATTTGTAAAATTAGCTTCTTACGAAGGTGTTGAGTCTTCTGGAGTTGTATCCAAGCTTATTGGTTTAAACGAAGATTTAAAGGACAGAAACATAATAATTGTTGAGGATATAGTTGATACTGGAAATACTATTTCTTCAGTTTTTGAAAAAATCCAAGCGCATCAACCAAAGTCAATTGAAGTAACAACTTTACTTTTTAAACCTAAAGTTTATAATAAAAACATTCCAATTAAATATCCTGTTATTAATGTAGGTAATGAATTCCTTGTGGGGTTTGGTTTAGATTATAATGGAATTGGTAGAAATTTAGAAGACATTTACATAATAGAAGAAAAAAATTAATATGTTAAATATTGTACTATTCGGTCCTCCTGGTGCAGGCAAAGGAACTCAAGCAGAAAGAATAAAAAATCAATATTCTCTTATTCATTTGTCTACTGGCGATATATTTAGAGCAAATATTAAAGGTGAAACTGATTTGGGTATAATGGCTAAAAATTTTATGGACAAAGGTGAATTAGTTCCAGACGAAGTCACAATTAAAATGTTGGAATCGGAAGTCAACAAATATCCTGATTCATCTGGTTTTATTTTTGATGGGTTTCCAAGAACCACCTATCAAGCACAAAAATTAGATGAGTTTCTTACTTCAAAAAGTACTTCGATCACTAAAATGATTGCATTAGATGTTCCTGAACAAGAACTAATTTCAAGGTTATTGTCAAGAGGAAAAGCAAGCGGCAGGGCAGATGATCAAAATAAAGATATTATTGTAAATAGAATAAAAGTTTATGAAAATCAAACTGCAGTTTTAGCGGATTATTATAGGGCTCAAAATAAACTTTCAAAAGTAAATGGTATAGGAACTGTAGATGAAGTTACAGATCGACTTTATCATGTTATAGATTAATAATTTTATGTCTTCTAGTAATTTTGTAGATTATGTTAAGGTTTGTTGCAGATCGGGAAAAGGTGGCCAAGGGTCTAGACATTTTCATAGGGATAGGACTACAGCAAAAGGCGGTCCAGATGGTGGAGATGGCGGAAGAGGCGGTCATATAATTTTAAAAGGAAATAAACAAATTTGGACTCTACTAAGTTTAAAATATAGAAAACATATTATTGCTCCTGCTGGAGATCCTGGTAGAGCTACTTTGTGTACTGGAAAATTTGGTAAAGATGAAATTCTTGATGTTCCACTAGGAACTGTAGCTAGAGATTTTGAAACTGGTGAATTTCTTTTTGAAATAACCGAAGATGGCGAAGAAAAAATTTTGTTAAAAGGTGGAAAAGGTGGATTAGGAAATAATCATTTTAAGTCGTCTACAAATCAGACTCCAATGTATGCACAGCCTGGAGAACCTGGCAAAGAAGAATGGAAAGTTTTAGAACTTAAAACTTTGGCAGATGTTGGTTTAGTAGGGTTTCCAAATGCTGGGAAATCAACTTTGCTTTCTGTTGTTAGCGCAGCAAAACCAGAAATTGCAAATTATCCTTTTACAACTTTAGTTCCTAATTTAGGTATTGTTGCTTACAGAAATCATCAGTCGTTTGTAATGGCTGATATACCTGGTATTATTGAAGGTGCTGCTGAAGGGAAAGGATTGGGATTAAGATTTCTAAGGCATATTGAAAGAAACTCAACCTTGCTTTTTATGGTTCCCGCAGACTCAGATGACATCTTAAAAGAGTACAAAATTCTTTTAAAAGAACTTAAAAAATACAATCCAGAATTATTAGATAAAGACAGAATTTTAGCAATTAGTAAATCTGATATGTTAGACCAGGAGCTTAAAAATGAGATATCTAAAGAAATCCCTAAGAATTTACCATTTATTTTTATTTCGTCAGTTGCTCAACAGGGCCTTACAGAATTAAAAGATTTAATCTGGAAAAAACTTAATCAGTAATGGAGCAGTTGCAGAAAATTGATGAGTATTTTTTTAGACTAATCAATTTGTCAGGTGGAGTACAGATGGACGAAATAATGATATTGATTTCATCTAAATGGCTGTGGATTCCACTTTACGTTTTTATACTTTTTAAACTTTACAAAACATTCTCAAATGAATTTTTGAAAATCACATTCTCTTTAGGATTATTGATTTTTCTTTCAGATTTCGGTTCAGTTGAATTATTTAAAGAAGTATTTCAAAGAGCAAGACCTTGCTATTTTTTAAAAGGAGTTAGAGTTGTTGACGGCTGTGGAGGTCCTTTTGGATTTATTTCTTCACATGCTGCAAACGCTTTTGCTGTTGCCTTTTTTGTTTCTTTCCTATTTAAAAAATATTGGTGGTTTGTATCACTATTTTCTTGGGCAGTTCTTATTGGTTTAAGTAGGGTTTATTTAGGAGTTCATTACCCTTTTGATATTTTAGGTGGAATGTTTTGGGGATTGTTTGTTAGTTCTTTTGTTTATTATATTTATAAAATGAAGCTTAAAAACTTTGATTTATTTTGGTTTGTGTGGTTAGCCTTAGTATGTATATGGAACTTTGTTTGGCCTTCAGTCCCGCCTATTTTGGATGTTTTGGTCGCAGTTGTTTTATCAATTGGAGTTATGCTAGTTAAAAAAAACAAAAAATAATAAGATCATTTCTCTAATTCTATTTTATAAGTTTTTCCATCGAAACCCAAAGCTCATTATTAGCTCTTGGAGAAACAGAATTATAACAAGTTTCTATTTTTAAAATGTTAAATTTTGCTTTGAATAATAATTCATAACTCTCTTTTGTTCCTCCAAATGGAGGTGATTTTTCGTTTAGATTAATATTAAAAAGTAAGCCAATAATTTTTCCATTTTTTTTAAGAAGTTCAAAAGTCTTATTTATATATTGAACTCTTTTATTAGGCGATATTGCACAAAAAAATGTTTGTTCAATAATGGTATCAAAGTAATTATTGTAGTTAGATAGATTAAAGAAGTTATCAGTTATTATTTGAGATTTTGGAAAATTCGGGAATTGTTTTTTGAATTTTTGAGATGCAGAATTTGAAAAATCTAAATAATAAACATTTTTAAATCCAATTTCATAAGCATATCCTACTTCAAAACCTCTGCCAGCACCAGGAATTAATATTTTTTTTGATATGTCACTTTCATGATCGAACCATTTTTTTATTGGATGTGAAACTTTTCCAATATCCCAGCCGATATCATTGTTATTATATCTATCGTTCCAATATTTTTTTGAAGGCATTTATGGTCTTGTTTATTCCCATCTACATAAGTTTCCCTATATTTTTTAGAGAATTTTATTTGATTATTCTTTGCAAGAAGTGAAAATTTCAGGAAAATCACTTTCATTTCTCATTGCCTGCTCAAAACTAGCATATTTCAAAGTGATTTTATTTAGGCTACAATCGCAAAAAGTCGAGTCTAATTTTGCTCTTTCACATTCTGTTAAGTATCTTTCTTTATCTTTTTCTGTCCACCCACTACATGAATTAGTTAATATAAAAAGTATTACAACTGCCAAGTTCTTTGAAATAATATTCATTTTTTTATTTTTTATTAATATTAATAGTCCTTGTTTTAAATTTGGATTTTTCTTTTAAAGTTTCGGATGTGTTTATGAATTCTTTCTCAATCAATCCACTATCTAAAATCTCATTATAAGTTTTTTCTAGACTATCTTTTAAGTCTTTTATAATACTATCAAGTAATATTGGGTTTTGAGAATAAAATTGTATTGATTTTTCAAACTCATATTTTTCTATTCCATTGTCTTTTAATAACTTATTAGTGGCTCCTGCTAAACTATCTTTGTGTATTAACGTATTATTATAAAGATGTGCATTCATTAACCATATCTTTTTAATTATTTTTTGAAATTTGTCATCTTCCAAAGGTGATACTTCTATTTTATTATCTGGATTCTCTTCTACACAGCTTGATAAAATAAATATTGATAGAATAATTATAAAGTAATTTTTCAACTTTTGAATTTTAATCTCATCCCCGACTTGGACTCTTTAATTAAGCCTTTATGAAATATTCTTTCTCCATTTACAAATGTACTTATAATGGAACTATTAAATTCTGTTCCTTCAAAAGGAGACCATCCACATTTATATAAAATATTTTCTTTTCCTACTATATTTTTTTTATTTCTGTTTATTAAAACGATATCTGCAAAATATCCAGCTCTTAAATATCCCCTTTTATCAATTTTGAAGCAATCAGCGACATCATGACTTATTTTTTTTACAATTTGTTTTAGTGAAATCTGTTGTTTTTTCTCAAGATCTAATAATGCAAGTAAAGCATGCTGAACTAATGGCCCACCAGATGGTGCAGATAAGTAAGAATTATTTTTTTCTTTTAATGTGTGAGGAGCATGATCACTAGCTATTACATCAATGGTGTCCTCATTAATTGCTTTAATAAGTTCTTTTCTGTCATTTTCGGTTTTTACTGCGGGATTCCATTTTATAAAACTTCCTTTTTCCTTATAATTAGAGTCATTGAACCATAAGTGATGAATACAACATTCAGAAGTTATTTTTTTATCTTTTATTGGATTTTTTTTATTAAAAAGTCCTAACTCTTTAGCAGTAGAAATATGTAAAACATGTAATCTAGTATCAAATTTTTTTGCAAGTTCTACAGCTACAGAAGATGATAAATAACAAGCTTCTTCAGATCTAATTTGGGGATGCATTTCAAAAGGAATATTATCACCGTATCTTTCTTTAAATATTGAAAGGTTTTCTCGAATTGTTTTTTCATCTTCACAATGTGTAGCAACTAGTAAAGAACTGTTTTTGAAAATTTGTGATAATGTGTCTTTGTTATCTACCAACATATTTCCCGTAGAAGAGCCCATAAAAACTTTAATTCCACAAACATCACTTTTATTAGTTTTCAAAACCTCTTTTAAATTGTCATTATTAGCCCCCATATAAAAGGAATAATTAGCAATTGATTGTTTACTAGCTATTATATATTTTTCTTCTAATAATTCTTGTGTTACTGTATTAGGGATAGTATTAGGCATCTCCATAAAACTTGTAACTCCACCTGCTACAGCTGCTCTAGATTCTGAATAAATATTTGCTTTATGGGTAAGGCCAGGTTCTCGAAAATGAACTTGATCATCAATCATTCCAGGAATAGCTGTTAAACCCGAAGCATCATACTCTTGATCAAATAATCCGCTAATAGATCCTTCTTTAATTTCTGATATTAGCGAATTTTCAATGGCTATATCCCCTTTAAAATATTGGTTTTCATTAACGATATCAGCATTTCTGATGACTATTCTATTTTTCAAATTTTTTAGTTCTTAATTTTAAAACACCAATAAATGCCTCTTTAAAAATTCCAATATTCATTTTTGATTGTCCTAGTTCTCGGTCTTTAAAATGTATAGGAATTTCTTTTACATTAAAGCCTAATTTTATGGCGCTATATTTCATTTCAATTTGAAAAGCGTATCCAACGAACCAAATATTGTCTAAGTCTATTTTCTCTAAAACCTTTCTAGAATAACATTTAAAACCAGCTGTGGTATCTTTAATTTTTATTCCCAATACAAATCTAACGTACAAAGAAGCGTAATAGGACAACCAATATCTTGACTTGGGCCAGTCAATAATTTTTCCGCCAGGTACATACCTTGAACCTACGCAAAGATCGACTTCACTTTGGATGCAGTTGTGTAGTAATCTTGGCAAGTCATCTGGGCTGTGAGAGAAGTCAGCATCCATTTCAAAAATATAGTCATAGTTTTTTTTAATAGCCCATTTGAAACCATGGATATAAGCAGTTCCAAGACCAGACTTTTCTTTTCTTTCTTCAATAAAAACTCTATCGTTTGTCTTCATTAATTCTTTGACAACTTTAGCAGTTCCATCTGGAGATTGATCGTCCACAACTAAAATATGAAAATTGTCCTTCTTGGCTAATACAGCTAGTATTATTTTAGAAATATTTTCTATCTCATTATAGGTCGGTATAACTACAATACTTTTCATGTTGCTTAAAAAAACTAATTATTTTTTTATTAGTTTATAATAATATTACAATTTAAAACAAATAAATGAATTAATTTTTAAATAACTATACCTAAACTATTGTTATATTTACGGACTTTTGAAATTTGTTTTTATAATATTCTCATTATTTTCTCAGCCTTTCTTTTCTCAAATAAATAATATTAGGTTTATTGGATCATTGGTATAAAGATGGACTGCCTTTTACTAGTGATGGTGAATCTATTTTTAATGATGTTTGGGGATTAGAAATCCAAAGTGATAAATATGCAATTATAGGCTCAACAATGGGTACTCATATTCTGAAAATTGAAGATAATAAATTCATAGAAATAGATTTTGTAGAAGGCAAATATGCTGGTGTTCAGGCTGTTCACAGAGATTATCATGATTACAATGGATACTTATATTCTGTATGTGATGAAAATGCTAGTTCACTTCAAATTATGGATTTAAGTTATTTGCCTGATAGTGTTCATTTAGTCTATGATAGTGACTCTTTGATTGTTCGGGCACATAATATTTTTATAGATACTGCAAATGCAAAGCTTTATGCTTGTGCAGTTGCAACTCCTTCTGGTTTTCATGCTTTAAATGTATACGACTTATTTAACCCAGTTTCTCCAACATTAATTTACAGCTATGATCAGGTGAGTCATGTACATGATGCCTATGTTTATAATGATACTGCATATTTAAATTGTGGAAATGATGGGTTAAGAGTTATAAAATCTCTTTCACAAGGAATTGCTTATGAGTTAGCAGAACTCACATCTTATCCAGATAAAGGGTATAATCATTCGGGATGGATCTCTGGTGATAAAAAAACATATATAATGTGTGACGAAACACCATCTATGGATATTAAGGTTTTAGATGTCTCAAATTTAAATAACATCACTGTTACTTCTACTTTTTCATCTAATTCTTATGAGCAGACTTTACCTCACAATGTTATTTTAGTAAATAATGTTGCTTATGTTAGTTATTATAACGATGGACTCCAAATTTTTGATGTTACTAATTCTTACAACCCTAAAAAAATAGGATATTATGATACTTATCCAGGTAGTGATAATTTAATCTTTAGAGGGATGTGGGGAGTTTACCCCTTTAATTCAAACAATATGGTCTTGGGGTCTGATAGAACTACAGGATTATATCTATTTGATTTTGAAGTTCCACCGATAACTGTAAATAACCCATTTAATATTTTCCCCAACCCTGCATCGAATTATGTTTATTTTTATAGAAATCACGTAGATGAGGCTGATTATTCTATTAATATTTATGATGTTTTGGGGTCAAAAGTTGATGAACTTTATTCAACAACTGATCATTTAAAGATTGATTTAACTAATTACAAGTCTGGGATATATATTGTAGAGTATGTGTCAAATATTGAAGATTTTACCCTAACTACTAAATTTTTTGTTAAATAATTTAATACATAAATTTAGATGATATTTTAGTTTTAAATAATGCCTAGATAATAAATTAAAATTTCAGGTTCTTAATTTTTAATGATGATATGAATTATAGATTATAATCATCACCTTTGTTGCTTTAAAAATATTTAACATTTAATTATTAAACTAAATATCTATATATTTTTGTAATATGAAAATTAGTGCAGATGTTGTCTTAGAAGCTTTGAAAAAAGTAAATGAACCTGACTTAGGGAAAGATATTGTCACTTTAGGTTTAGTTTCAGACATTAATATTCTTGAAACTAAAATTAGTTTTTCCGTACAAATGAAAAATGCAGCAATGCATGCAAGAAAAAGAATGGAAGAAGCTTGTGCTTTTGCCATTGAAAGAAGTGTAGGAAAGCAATATTCTATTGAAGTTAATATTCAGGCAATGAAAAAATCTGAAGCAAATCAAAATGTCTTACCTAATATTAAAAACACAATTGCTGTTGTTTCAGGAAAGGGAGGTGTCGGTAAATCTACAATCTCTGCAAATTTAGCTGTAGGATTAGCTAAAAAAGGATACAAGGTTGGAATTGTAGATGCTGATATTTATGGCCCATCCATGCCCATTATGTTTGATGTCCTTCATTACAGACCTATTTCAAGGCAGATTAATAAAAAACAAGTTATAGTACCTGCAGAAAACTATGGTGTAAAAATTCTTTCAATAGGTTTTTTTGCAGAACTGGATGAGGCAGTTGTTTGGAGAGGACCAATGGCCGTTAAAGCTTTAAAACAATTAATTTTTGATGCAGATTGGGGAGAATTAGATTACTTAATTATAGATACTCCACCAGGAACTGGAGATGTTCATTTATCAATAGTTCAGTCTTTACCACTAACAGGTGCTATTGTTGTTACAACCCCACAGCCAGTAGCCTTGGCAGATGCAAAAAAAGCAATTGCGATGTTTAAAATGGACAACATAAAAGTTCCAGTTATTGGTCTTATTGAAAATATGTCTTGGTTTACTCCAAAAAATCATCCAGAAGAAAAATATTTTATTTTTGGCGAAGATGGGGGAGAGAATTTAGCAAAATCACTTGATTTACAACTTTTAGGCAAAATACCTTTAGTAGAAAGTATTAGACAAAGTGGAGATGTTGGAAGACCAGCAGTTTTACAACAAGAAACCATAGTTGAAAAATATTATAATGATCTTTGCGATAAATTAATTTTACATATTGATGAAAGAAATGCTAAATTAGATCCAACAAAAGTTGTAGGTGTTGAATATGGTGAACCAAAATGCTCAAACTAGATTGAATAAAGTAGAAGAAATAGTATTAAAAGCAATTGACGAACTTCGTCCGTACTTACACAATGATGGTGGAGATATGGAGCTTGTAGAAATTACGGATGATAACAGAGTAATTGTCAAACTCCTTGGTGCATGTCAGAGCTGCTCAGTAAGTTCGGTAACTATGAAAGCTGGATTAGAGGAAAACCTTAAGATATTAGTCCCAGAAATTGTTTCTGTTGAAGCTTTGCAAGAGTAAAATTAAAATTCAAATTGTAAACCTATTGAAGGAAGTGCTGTTCCTGAAGTGTTGTTTATATATTTCAGTTGATATCTTGAAGGGTCGTTTGAATTCAAAACCTTGTTTCCATTTTCATCTATTAAAGCAATTAAACTTGCCGGAGTTTCAGATTGAAAATTATATAGGTTTTGAATATCTAGATAAAGATTAAGAGTAACCTTTTTCCAGTACCATTTTTTATCAATTCTTATATCTAAGCCATGGTTTGATTTTAATCTTCTTCCATTTAAATTGTCGTAATCAAAAACCCCAAAAGAATTTACATCCCAAACACTTGAATAGGATGAGTTAAGTGTGTCATAAGGTGTATATGGAGCTCCTCCTGAAAAACGAAATCTCATTCCAATTTCCCAGTCTTTTTTTAGCTTCACTCCTCCTGTTATACTAATTATATGCTGATTGTCCCATGCAGATGGTTTGTATTCATCATTCTTGTCTTTAAATTCACTTCTTACCCAAGTATAGGCAAGTATTCCATAAAAAGATTTATTAAGTTTTTTTTGTGCTAAAAATTCAACACCGTAGGATCTTCCTTCTGAGCTACTTGTTACTTCTTCATTACCAATTACACCAAAATCTCCTCCTAAATTTGCCAAAGAAATACTATCACCTATTAAAAATGGGTAGTTGTCATATTTTTTGTAAAAACCTTCTAAAGTTACCTTGCTAAAATTACCGGGATTAGTTTCTATTCCAAAAACTAAGTGCTTATTATTTATGTAAGTTATACTATTGTTCTTATTTATAAGTTCATTGCTACTATTTCGATAGCCCATTACAGTGTAAGCTGGGAGCTGAAAATATTGCCCCATATTAAAATTCAAGCTATTTTTTTCATTAAGGGCGTATGCTAAGCTAAATCTTGGAGAAAGCTGTTTGAGTGGATTAGCCATTTGTTTTGAATAAGAGTTCTGATCTGTTCTTATACCTAAAGAAGCTACAATTTTATTATTTATCAATTTTTTACTTATTTGCCCAAAGAAGCTAGATTTAATAAAATTAAGTTCAGAATTAAAATTTAAAGTATCCTCTATATTCTGGAAAATTATTTTTTGATAAGTTTTATTTTTGTAGGTAACGGCCTCTATTCCAGTTCCAAAATTAATTTTCCATCCATTATTTCTTACAGTATTTTCAAATCTAAACTTAGTCTCTATTTCTTCAGATTTATAATTTTGAAGTAAGTTTTGTTCTTCTTCTATGTTGTCTTTATACTTGATGGACTCATTGTTAAGGTGGTTCCTAGACAAAACAAAATTTTGAAAGCTTTTATCTTTAAAATGAGTCCAATTTACACCAACTGCATAGTTCCACTGGGTGGTGACAGGTAAATATCCTAATATATAATTGTTTCTTTCAATAACATCAGGATCATCTTCATTATCGTTAATTCCGGTATTTAATTCAAAGTCATCTACTGCTCCAATTCCAATTACAGTAATTTGATTTTTATCATTTAACTTGGTTTTAGTTTTAAATTGAAAATCGTTATAAGTAGGAAGGAATGGTAATCCTATTGCGCTAAATAATAGCTGTAAATAAGATCTTCTTGCAGAAAGTACAAATGTAGTTTTATCGTTGATTGGTCCATCAAGTGTAGCTCCAATATCACTGGATCCAATTGTTAAAGTTTTTGCTATCCGGTCTGGGTTTCCATCGATTTGTTTAAACTCCATTACTGAACTAAGAGAATTCCCTCTATTTGCTGGAAATGCTCCCGAGTACAAATCAACTTCACGAATAAAATTTACATTAATCATACCTACTGGGCCACCAGATGAACCTTGAGTTGCAAAATGATTAATATTTGGAATTTCTATTCCATCTAAATAAAATCTGTTTTCGTTGGGTGCTCCTCCTCTAATTATGATGTCGTTTCTAAATGAAACTGTAGATGCCACTCCGGGAAGAGACTGAATAACTCTAGAAATATCTCTGTTTCCACCAGGATTCCTGTAAATTTCCGTAGCACTAATAGTTCTTTTACTAACTGGACTTTCTTCACTTTTTTGAAAAGGAGATGACTTTATTTCAACAACATCTAAAGATGTTGATGACTTAATTAATTTGACGTCTAAAACTGTTGGTTTATTGGGGTTTACAATAATTTCTGCATAAGTTTTAGATTCATAACCTACAAAGGAAAATTTAATATTATATAGTCCTGAATTAATATTGTTAAACTCAAATTTACCTTCAATATCAGTTGCAATTCCGGAATTTATTTGCTCAATAAAGACATTTGCGAATGGAATTGCTTCATTATTTGTGGCATCTTTTACAAATCCCTTAATGGTACCATTTTGACAGTATATGTTAGAGTTAATGATTGTAAAAATCAAAATGTAAAATGCTTTTTTCATTTTTAAATCTTAAATTAAAGAGTGTTATATATTTTGTTTATGTTTCGAGCCACAATATTAAACAAAAAAGCTCAAAATCCTTGTTTAATAAATAATGTTTAACTAATTTAGCTAAAAATTAAACAAATGCAGACTTACTCAATTGCAGACCTAGAAAAATTATCAGGAATTAAATCTCATACTATTAGAATATGGGAAAAAAGATACAATATTGTTAGCCCTGAAAGATCAGACACTAATATTAGAGCCTATAACGATGACCAACTTAAGAAAATCTTAAATATCTCATTTCTTATTAATAATGGTCTTAAAATAAGTAAAATTGCTTCACTTTCTTTAGATGAATTATCAAGTAAGGTTATATCGCTTACTTCAAATTCTGCTTCTTTTGAAGCTCAAATTAATGATTTTGTAATTTGTTCCCTACAATTTGACGAGCCACTTTTCAATAAAACATATAACACTCTCAGAAAAGATTATAGTCTTTCTTTTGTCTACGAAAATGTATTTATACCTACACTAAGAAGAATTGGCGCCTTATGGTCGTCGGGTGAATTATTTCCAGCCCAAGAACATTTTCTTTCAAATTTGATAAAGCAAAAATTTTATCATGCTATTGAAGTAGCTGAATCATCTTTAAGAAGAAATAAAAAAGCATATTTATTTTTACCTCCTTGGGAAGATCACGATTTTGCATTATTATATTCAAATATGATTTTAAAGCAAAATGGATTTGATGTGGTCAACGTAGGAAAGACTATGACATTTGAAAGCATTCTACAATGCATAGAAAAAGTAAAGCCAGATATTCTTTTCACAACTTTTATTGTAGGACAAAAAGTAACAATCTTACAAAAGTTCTGCGATGATTTACATAATCATTCGGACACTAAATTATTCTTTGCAGGTAATCCCGACCTTCTAAGGTTGGTTAACACACACGGTAAAGTTTTTTACAAACTAGATGAATTTGATAGGTTTTTTAGTAATTCCTCTCTTAATTGAAAAAAATAGCAGTTATAGGTTCGGGTTTTGCTGGCTTAACATCTGCAATAGATCTAGCGAGTTTAGGTTACCAAGTAACTGTATTTGAGAAAAATCATGATCCTGGTGGAAGAGCTAGAAAATTTGAGTCAAATGGGTTTACATTCGATATGGGACCAAGTTGGTATTGGATGCCAGACGTGTTTGAGAAATTTTTCTCTAGACATGAAAAAAAAATAGAAGATTACTATAAACTTGTTAAGTTAGACCCAGGTTTTTCTGTTGTTTTCGGAAAAAATAACAATATTGAAGTTCCTTCTTCCTTTAATGAATTGGTAGAAATATTTGAGAAAATTGAACCTGGAAGTGGTAAAAAATTAATAAAGTTTATTGAGAAAGCTAGAAAAAAATACGAGATAGGGATGAATGATTTCGTATACAGACCATCTCACTCTCCACTAGAGTTTATTAATTTTAAAGTTCTTAAAGGCCTTTTAGATCTAAATGTTTTTTCAAATTTTAGATCTTACGTAAGAAAGTATTTTAAGAATGAAAAGCTTGTTCAGTTAATGGAATTTCCTGTTCTTTTTTTGGGAGCTACACCTGAGAACACGCCAGCTTTATATTCATTAATGAATTACTCGGGTCTCTATCAAGGAACTTACTATCCGATGGGGGGCTTTAATGAAATTATTTCTGCTCTTGTAAGTTTGGCAAAAGAAAAAGGTGTTGAGATAATTTGTAATTCAAATGTAGAAAAAATTAATATTGACGGTGATAGTGCCAAAAGTATTACTTCCAATGGCGTTGAATATTTTTTTAATGGGATAGTAGCAGGAGCTGATTATCACCACGTTGAGCAATCTTTACTTAATAAAGAGTATAGAAATTATTCAAAAAAGTATTGGGAAACTAGAGAAATGGCTCCTTCAAGTTTATTGTTTTATGTTGGGATTAATAAAAAATTAAGTAATGTTCGCCATCATAATTTATTTTTCGACCAAGACTTTGATCAGCATGCTAAAGAAATTTATGATGACCCTAAGTGGCCAGAAAATCCACTTTTTTATTTATCTTGCCCCTCTATTACAGATTCTACTGTCGCTCCTGAAGATAATGAGAATTTAATGTTTTTAATTCCTCTTGCTCCAGGATTAGAAGATTCAGAAGAAATGAGAGAAAAATATTTTAATATGGTTTTAAAAAGACTTAAAGATTTAACAGGAAATGACATCTTAAAAAATATAACTTTTAAAAAATCTTATTGTGTTAAGGATTTTGAGCAAGATTATAATTCTTTTAAAGGTAATGCATACGGTCTTGCCAATACTTTACGACAAACTGCAATTCTTAAACCAAGAATGAGAAATAATAAAGTAAAAAATTTATATTATACTGGTCAACTTACTGTTCCAGGACCTGGAGTTCCACCAAGTATAATTTCTGGACAAATTGCAGCTATTGAGATTCATAAGTATCTAAGTAAAGCGTCATGATAGATTTGTACCATAAAATATCAAAAGACGCTAGCAAAAATATAACCCAGCTATACAGTACTAGCTTTTCTTTAGGTATAAAATTATTAGATAATAGCATACATAATGCAATTTATTCTATTTACGGTTTCGTTCGTTTAGCCGATGAAATAGTAGATACTTTTCATGACTATCCGAAGGCCGAAATGCTTAAAGAGTTTAAAATAGATACTCATAAAGCTATTAAAAGAAAAATTAGCGTAAATCCTGTTTTACATTCTTTTCAAATGGTTGTCAATAAATACTCTATTGATTTAGATCTTATTGATAAATTTTTGCAAAGTATGGAGCAAGATTTAAATGATATCCATTACTCCAATAGTGATTATAAAGAATACATTGTAGGTTCAGCAGAGGTTGTTGGATTAATGTGTTTAAAAGTTTTTGTTAATGGAGATGATAATTTATATTCCAATCTTGAAGAGCCAGCTAGAAGATTGGGAGCAGCTTTCCAAAAAATTAATTTTTTAAGAGATGTTAAAGCCGATTATCAAGTCCTTGGAAGAACCTATTTTCCTGGTGTAGATTTAGAAAAGTTTACCCATGCCGAAAAACTTAAAATAGAACTTGATATACAAGATGACTTTGAAAACGCACTCAAAGGAATTGTGAAATTGCCATCTTCGTCAAGACTTGGTGTTTATGTCGCTTACAGATATTACTTCACATTATTTAAAAAAATAAAAAAAATATCATCAGACAGATTGTTAGAGGAGAGAATAAGAGTTACTAATTCAAAAAAATTATTTATCACTTTTGAGTCTGTTTTTCAAAATCGATTCAATTGGATTTAATAAATATAACTGTTTTAATAGCTACTTTTTTTCTTATGGAGATAGTAGCATGGTTAACCCACCGTTACATAATGCACGGGTTACTTTGGTACTTTCATAGAGATCATCATGCTAGAGATAATAAAGGGTTTTTTGAAAAAAACGACTTCTTCTTTTTAATATTTGCAGTCCCTGGTTCAGTTCTTATAATGTACGGTATAGAATTAGGTATAAATTATATTCCATTTTGGATTGGTATGGGAATTACTGTTTATGGAATGGCTTATTTTTTCGTACATGACTTATTTATTCATCAAAGAATTAAAGTTTTAAAGAAAACTAAAAATCGATATTTATTGGCTATTAGAAGAGGACACAAAGCACATCATAAAAAGCTTTCAAAGCAAGATGGAGAATGTTTTGGAATGCTTTTAGTTCCCTTGAAATACTTTAGACAGTTCAAGTAGTATTAATGCAACAATATCTCTACTCATTCATTCTTTTTTTTTCAGTCATTGTTCCTTTTATTTTTTCATTTCATAAAAGACTACAGTTTCATTTACACTTTAAATCTTTTTTATTGGGATTGACAGGAATGCTCTTAATTTTCATTCCATGGGATATTTGGTTTACAAGTTTAGGAATTTGGGGTTTTAACCCTAAATATTTAACTGGACTTTACTTTTTTAATTTGCCAATCGAAGAATGTTTATTTTTCATCTGCATTCCCTTTTGCTGCATTTTTACTTATCATGTAGTTTGGACACTCTCTAAAAATAAATCTATTAAACCAATGAAGAGAGCCTGCTGGATTATCAGTTTTGCATTATTATTGGCAGGAGTTTTATTAAATGACTTGATGTATACTGCGTATACATTTATAGGCTTATCAATAGCGATGTTAATCGCTCCATATTATGTAAATATGAAAGCTTTTTTTAAAACCTATTTAATTTTATTATTTCCTTTTTTAGTGGTCAATGGACTTCTTACTGGTTCTTTTATTGAAGATCAAATTGTTTGGTACGATGATAATAACAATATTTCCCTAAGAATATTAACAATCCCTGTAGAAGATTTTTTCTACAGTTTTTTTATGTTGTTGGTTGTCATGATAGGTTACCAAAGAAGTATCGATTTAAAAGTAAATATTTAATTACGTGCTAGTATTTTATTCAAATAATTAAGACAAAATACTTTAATCTCATCCCTACATTTTTCAAATGCTATTTTTCTTTCTTTCTCATTGCCAAGAACTTTAGATGGATCAAAAAAGTTTTGATGTGTTAGATTACTTTTTTTCAAATAAACAGGGCAATTTTCGTTAGCATGATCACATACTGTAATAACATGCGATATTTCTTGATTAAGATACTCTTCAATAGTATTTGAAGTTTGAAAACTAATGTCAATATTATCTTCAGACATTACTTCAATAGCATCCTTATTTATACCTTCAGCTCTAACACCTGCACTAAATACGTTAGCATCAAGATTTAATTTTTTAGTGAAATATTTAAGATAACCTTCAGCTATTTGGCTTCTGCAACTATTTCCTGTGCAAATCACAAGTATATTTAGATTTCCCATTTATAAATGATTAATTAACTAAGTTATTATCTTTGATTTATAATTTTCTAAAATAAATGAAAATAAATACTCCGCTTAGGCTTACTATTTTTTGCTCTCTAGCTATTTCTTTTGTAGCTGTAATATTACTTTTAGTTTACAATATTTATTTTGTTGAAATAGCTCTCAGCATATTAATTTATTCTATTTTCTTTTTATTACTTTTTTTATTGTCGGGAGCCATAATATTTATTTTTTTAGAAGTATTTATTAATAGGAAAATTCGTCTTTTATTTAGAATGGTTCAGAACTATAAAACGACTAGTTCAAACTTTCGATTTAACATGAGTGAAGATATTCTATCAGCAAGTGAAGCAGAGATTTTAAAATTGGCAAAAAAGAATTCTTCAGAACTGGTTAAACTAAAATTTGAAGAAAAATTTAGAAGAGAATTTATGGGCAATCTTGCCCACGAATTAAAGACTCCCATATTTAGTATTCAAGGATATATATTAACTCTTTTAGAAGGCGGTTTAGAGGATCCTTCTATTAATAAGCGTTTTTTAAACAGGGCACTAAAAGGTGTGGAAAGAATGAATAAAATAATTCTTGATTTAGATATGATTACAAGATTCGAGTCAGAGAGAATAAATATGCAGTTCAATGAGAATAATATTGTTGAAATATGTCAAGAAATTATAGATGGTTTAGAGCTAAAAGCAAAAGAAAAAAATATTAGTTTGAAATTTTCAAAGAGTTATTCATCTCCAATAATGGTGAATTGTGATCGTTTAAGAATAGGTCAAGTAATACAGAATTTAATAATTAATGCGGTAAATTATTCAGACCCAGATTCTGAAGTCATTTTGAGATTTATTGATGTAGATTCAAATATACTTATTGAAGTTGAGGATAATGGCCCAGGAATTAATGAAAAAGATACAGCCCGTCTTTTTGAGCGCTTTTATAGGGTAGACAAGAGTAGAGCTAGAAATGAGGGTGGAACTGGTCTTGGTCTTTCTATTGTAAAACATATTATTGAAGGGCATGGTCACAATATAGGTCTAAGAAGTAAAGAGGGAGAGGGTTCAACTTTCTATTTTACTTTAACAAAAGTGTAGTATTTTTACTTTAAGGTTCAACATTTTTATTTATATTACAACTTTAAAAATCTAAAAATATTAAAATGAAAAAATTACTTCCTTTATTACTAATTCCTTTCCTTGTTTTTTCTAGCTGTAAAAAAGATAAAGTAGGTTGTACTGAACCTACTGCCTGTAATTATGATGAAAATGCTAACAAAAATGACGGCACATGCATTTCTGCCACTACATGGTATCAAGATTTGGATGGAGACACTTTAGGTAATCCTTACGAAACATTAATAGCTTGTACTCAACCTAGTGGTTACGTATCTAATAATGCAGACACTTCTGGAACTTTTGATCTATTAGTTGTTAAAAAACAACGAGCAACTGTAACCTATGTTGGTGCTACCTGGTGTCCACCTTGTGGTGCTTATGGAGATCCTACAAAAGAACATATGGAATCTACTTTTGGTAGTGATGTAGTTATTTTAAATGTCCAATCTGGAGATGCAATTAGTAGTGCTGGAGAATTTGGCCCTAATTTTGGAGAGCTTTTCAGAGTTTTGTGGGTTCTAATGGAATTCCCCATGCATACTGGTCTAGCGCAAATGTTGCTATGGATCATAGAGGTTTTTATGGAGATAATAATGCAAACGCAAGCTGCTGCAGATGCTAATATAAATGCAATTTTATCTGATGTTGATGTTTCTGTTGGTAGTAGCTGCATCTGCTACCAACTCAGGTGATTCAGCAGTAACTATTAATACAAAAACTAAGTTTTATTCTGCTTTGGGGCGAACATTATATAGGTGTTTACTTATTAGAAGATGGTGTTATGGCTAATCAAAGTATTTCAGGATCACCTGATGCAATTACTGCTCATAATAATGTAATAAGATATTCTGCTTTTGAAGGTAATTCACTTGGTGCTCAATCAATTGGGACATCTTTTACTGCGAATCAAGAAGTTTCAGGTTCATATACAATTCCACTTTGGTCGTGGTTGGAATAGTTCAAATTTACAAGTTGCTGTTGTAATTTGGAATAGTACTCAAGCAGATGGTATTTCAAACTCTATTATTGTTGATGTTAACTAGAATAGAGATTTAATCTCTGTATAAGATACTCAGCTTGAGAATTAAAATAGTTAATTAAACTTCGGCTTAATTTTGTATTTTTATAGAGAAATATATAAATATGATACTTTCTAGAAACATTTGTATTGGTCTAATAGTCTTTGGTATCTTCTTTTGTTCTTGCAGAAAGAAAGGATGTAAAGATCCTTCAAGTTTAGCTTACAATAGTGAAGCTAAAAAAGACGATGGAAGTTGTACTTATCCAGAAAATATAAAAAGATCATTGGTTTTTAAGGCTTCTGCAACCTGGTGTGAGGATTGTGGTCTTTCAGGTAAATCTTTTTCGGATGATATAACAAGTACTTATCCTAATGCCCAAATTATTGAGATTCATCGAAATGATGACCTTTCCTCTAACGTTGGGTTCTTGCTTAGGGCTCATTTAGATAGTGTAAACTAAATAGTGGAGTTCCAAGTTTTTATGTTGGAACACAAAGAATAGATAATGACTACAGTTTATTAAGTTCTGAAATAAACAGTGAGATTTCTAAACCATCAGAAGTTAATTTAGCTATTAATTATAATTTTAATGATGGTAAATTTAATGTTAACGTTCATTCTCAACTAGCAAATGGCTTTAGTGGGAAAATTGTTATTTAGCCGTTTATATTATTGAGGACGGTTTAACAAAACCTCAGGAAATAGACGGATATATTGATTCTGCTACTGGGACTAATTTTGACCAAAATTTCGTTCATAATAATATTTTAAGGGCTGAGGCTAATTCTAGTGGAACTGCATTTGGAGAGCCAATTGTATTTAGATCAGACGGTAATAATATTATCTCTTTTAATTCTCTGGAATTACAACCATCTTCAGTTTGGAATTATAATAATTTATACGTGGTTGCAGTAATTTGGCAAAAAAACGGTGATGATTTTAAATTTCTTAATTTTGTGAGATCTACAAACCTATCCTCTTAAAAGCATCTTTTCTAAGATTCCCCCACTTATTATTATCCATGATTAAAATTCATAAATTTGGTTGATTCAATATTTATTTCACCTTGTTTTTGGAAATAAATATTTGATTTTTTCTTGTGAAGTTTAGCTAGATATTCTTGTTCTGTTTGCCCTGGTGTTGGAATAAACATTACTTTTTTTCGAAGAAAATAAAGATCCATAATAGAACTATAACCGGATCTGCAAATCATTAACTCAGATTGAACTACTATTTCTTTAAATTTTTTTATTTCTAAATGTGGGTAAATATCAATATTTTTAATCTTGTCTTTAGATTTTTTAATTTCCCCTGTAATAATAACACATGGGTCTTTAATTTTTTTGAAAGCATGAGTTATTTCTTTTTCAAATAAACTTCTTTGAGGTTCAGGACCAGAAATAATTGCAAGATATTTATATTTAAATTTTGTTTTTTTAGTGTAACCGTCTTCAAACCTTGACAAAGGACCTATTTTTGTTGTTTTAAATTTACAGGTTGAAAGGTCTCCGGAAAGTAAAGAGTTTTCAAAATCTGGAACCCAACACACATCAAATTTTTTAATAAATCGTTGATTTATTTTATTCGCCAATTTCATTAAATTTTCGGGTCCTTTAATTTTTAGTTGGTGTGTTAAAAAAATATTTATTGTTTTTTTTGATCTGAAACCAAACCTATTGTCTGAAATAATGATATCTATATTTTGTTCTTCAGATATTCTTTCAGCATCTTTTTGTTCTTTATAAATTCTATTTATGAATTTTGGTATTTGTTTAACAATTGACCATTCTTGTTTATTGTACTTACTATATGTTGGTTTATATCCATCAATTATAATATGTAGAATATTTGGAAATTCTTTCTCATAAATTATTTTTGATTTTTGGTCTCCACATGTTATAATTATGTGTCCTCTCAATATAAGTGACTTTATCAATGGAATAGTCCTAGATATATGGCCTAGTCCCCAGTCTAAGGGAGCAACTAATATTTTTTTAGGTTTGTTCAGTATTTAAATTGAATATTATTTTCATCAATAAAACTCACAATTTCTTTTAATCCAGTTTTTTTAACAGAAGATGTAGTGAAATTAATTGGAAAAGACTCCCACTGTTTTAATAAATAATCTTTGTATTGGTTTGTATTTTCTACAATTTCAGCTTTTTTAAGCTTATCTGATTTTGTAAAACAAATAACAAATGGTATTTTTTTTAATGCACAAAATTCCATAAATTCTAAATCAATTTTTTGAGGTGAAACTCTCAAGTCAATTAGTAGAAATAGGCACACTAAATTCTCTCTATTTTTTAAATATTTTAATGTAAAATTTTGAAACTCTTCTTTTATTTTTTTTGAAATCTTTGCATATCCATATCCAGGTAAGTCTGTAAAATAGAATTTCTCATTTATTAAAAAATGGTTAATTAATTGAGTTTTTCCTGGTTTTCCAGAAATTTTGGCAAGTTTCTTGCTGTTAGTTAATGCATTAATTAAAGAAGACTTTCCAACATTAGATCTTCCAATGAAAGCATACTCAGGCATATTTTCTTTTGGACATTTTCTCCAATCAGTATTGCTGCAGACGAAATTAGCAGTATTAATCTTCATTATTTCTTTTTATATGAATTCACATGCCTATCTTTTTTTTCGGGATAAATATCTTTCAGTGATATTAGTATTCCTGTTTCTTCAACTGCTCCAAATTTTAAATTCATTGTTGTTCCAAAAGTTTTCATGCTTGGAGATAGGTTCATATATGCTGCTATTAGTGGTGGCACCGATGAATTTAAGTCTTTGAGATATTTGACTAATATCTTATATGCTTCATTATAATTTAAGTTTATAATATCTTTTTTAAAATAGTTTATATCATGATGATATTTTAGTGGTTCTTTAGGGGTTATCCATTTTTTCTCATCATTGAAAAAGTGGTTCATAAAACCTAGTATTAAATCCCTTCCCTTTTTATCAAAATCTAAATACATGGTTACCTTCCCAAACAAGTATCGTATTTCTGGATAGTCTACAACTAATGCTCCTAAACCATCCCATAAATTATCTAACGAAAAAATTGCTTTTCGATTCCCTGATGATGGTTGATATGCTGGCTGAACAAAGGAGCGTCCAAGTTCTATTGTATATGGAAATATATTTTTATAAAAATCATCATTATAGTTAAATAAAGTATTTGTAGCAGAATTATTGAATTTTTTAGAGTTTATAATATCAGATCCTTGCATGAATCTGTAGCCTCCAATTATTTGTTTTTCATCCGGATCCCATACTATAAGTTGTTTGTAAAAGGCTTCCTCTCTGGTGTCAAATTCATCTAAATCAAATGATTTTCCAGTTCCTCCCCCAGCATTTCTAAATGTTAATTCTCTAAGTCTTCCAATTTCCATTGATGTATTTCTTTGGTTCTTGAAGTCGACAATATAAATATCGTGATTGCAGAAGTTCGTTTTTCTAATAAACGTTTCTTCATTTAGTTCTTTTTCAAGATCAAATCTAGAGATAGGACTAATAATCTTTTTCATTTTTAATTAATTCCTTAAATACAAAATTAACATTGTTTTTAAGCTCATAGGTATATTTTTTAATTAATTGAGCCCATTCAAAATCACTTTTGTCACTGGTTAGAGATGATGAGTCAATAGAATTCCCCATAGCAATTTCGATAGTACCACCTTTTTGCTTAAACATTTCATCAACAAGAAAGAACATTTCGATATTTATTTTTAAACGAAATATCTTCCTCCACTTTGCAATTTGGTAGAATTTTCTAGAGTTCTCACCTGAAATGTATACTGGATAAATAGGTTTATTATATTTTTTAGCTTTTGTCACAAATGTTTTTCTCCATTCCAAATCTTCAACTATTCTTTTATTTTTTCTGGATACCAAACCCGAAGGGAATATAACGATACACTGATTAGATTGAAATAGTTTTTCAAGTCTTATTATATTTTCTCTAGAGTTTAATCCATGCTTGTTAATTGGGATAAAGTAAGGCTTGAATGGCTTTATTTGTGATAAAACATCATTGACTAGAAACTTAATATCTGTTCTGTGTTTTCCTATTTCATTAATTAGTGCTAGACCATCTAATCCACCTAACGGGTGGTTTGCCACAATAATAACTCCTGATTTTTTTGGGAGTTTATTAAATCCCAAATTTTTTGAGCTTACACCAAGTTCATCTAGCCCTCCTTTAATAAATTCAAGTTTTTCTTTATTTTCTAGTTTGTCTAGTATTAAATTAATCTCTTTTTGATGTATAAAAGATTTAAATTTTTCCATCAAAAAGCCAGGTATTATTTTAAATAGTTTGGGGCTTTTTTCTGCAATTACATCTGAAATATTAATTTTTTTTTGGTGACTCATTCCAGGATAACGTATTATTTAATAAATATAGCAATTTGTTGTTAATTAACTCCTTTAAATTTTTATCTCCACTTTTTACCACTTATTTTTATTATTAAATAACAGAGTAGTTAAATAAATTATTGAAACATTTTCATTTGTAACTCGTAAAAAGTTATCCACAATTTATATTTTGTGGGAAAAAGTGGGTAAATATTTATTAGATTTACATTTAAAATTTGAGCAATTGTCAGGATTTATAGGTGAATATTATTGTAAGCTAGATGTCAAAGGAAGAATGTTGATTCCTTCAGATGTACGTAAGCAATTATCACCTGTTGATCAAGAGCAATTTGTTATTTCCAGGGGGGTAGACGATTGTCTCTCTATGTACACTTCGTCCGAATGGATGATGGTTATGAGTAAACTCAGAAAGCTCAATAGATTTAAGTCTAAGGATAGAAAATTTGCCCGTATGTTTCAAAAAGGTGCTACCAAAATTGCTGTTGATGGTAATGGTAGATTGTTACTTCCTAAGGGTTTACTGAGTTGGGCCGGGATTAAAAAAGAACTAGTCATAGTTGCTAATGTTGATTTGTGGGAGATATGGGACAGAAAGACGTATGAAAGCATGATGAAAGATGACTGGGATGAATTTGATCAATTGGCTCATGAAGTTATGGGGGAGTCATCTGATGAAGGCTGATCCATATCATACCCCAGTTCTACTACATGCTGCTATAAATGGTCTAATTACCGATCCCTCAGGGTTTTACGTAGATGTTACATTTGGCGGTGGCGGACATTCACAAGCAATACTTAAAAAACTTAATAATGGGATGTTAATGGCGCTAGATCAAGACTCCGATGCTATTGACAACTCAATTGATGACAAAAGGTTTTTATTAATTAGACAGAATTTTAGAAATATTGAAAATATTTTAGAAGCAAATAGCTATGGTCTTCCAATTGGAGTATTAGCGGATTTAGGGGTTTCCTCATTTCAATTTGATAATGCTAAAAGAGGCTTTTCTTTTCGTTTTGACAATGATTTAGATATGCGAATGAACAAAGACTCTTCTCTAAGCGCTTATGATTTATTGAATAATTATCAAGAGAAGGAATTAGAAAACCTTTTCACAACATTTGGAGATTTCAAGACTGTTGAGTCAAAAAGGCTTGCTAAGAGTATAGTAGCTGCTAGATCTAACGGATTGTTAAAGACTACATTTCAGTTGGTCTCATCTATTGAGTCTTTAGTTCCTCAAAAAATAAGAAATCAATTTTTAGCAAGAGTTTTTCAGGCTATTAGAATTGAGGTAAATCAAGAATTAACTGCCTTAGTTGATTTTTTAAACCAATTGCCAAGAATTTTAAAAAAAGAAGGGGTTGTTTCAATAATCACCTATCACTCATTAGAGGATAGGTTGGTTAAAAACTTTTTTAGGACAGGAAATTGTAATGGAGTTTTAGAAAAAGATTTTTATGGAAATACATCAAAGCCTTTTTTGGCTATTAATAAAAAACCAATAATACCAGAAAGTGAAGAAATTAAAATGAACCCCAGGTCACGAAGTGCCAAGCTAAGGATTGCAAAAAGAATTTAATATGACACTTTTAAAAGAAATATTTTCAGGTGATCTTTTTCGAAAAGGAATTGTTATTAAAAGTACTCCGTTTCTAGTTTATGTGACTTTTTTGATGGTTATATATGTAGCATATGGCTACCATGTAGATAGTATTGTCTTAGAAATTTCTAAGGAAAGTAAAAGGAGTGAAAAATTATATTCTCAATTGCAGTCTGCTCTGGAGTTATATGATAAAGAGAGTTTGCAAAGTAAAGTGGTAAAGCAAACAGAAAAATGGGGCTTGTATGAGTCTGTAGATCCTCCTTTAATTATTCACAATAAAAAGTCTGATAATGAAAAGTAAAGAATCTTTAATCAGACTATATATAGTTTATTTCCTGGTTTTATTTGTAGGTCTAGCTATAGTTGCGCAAATATTCTATTTGCAAATTTTTAAAGGTGAACAGCTAAAATCAGATGTAAATAAACAAATTTTTATTTCTAAAAAAGTTCTAGCTCCAAGAGGAAATATTTATGCATCAAATCAATTAAAAACATCTTTAGCACTCTCTGTTCCGCGTTATAAAGTGTTTGTTGATTTAGTAACTATTAAAGAAAAAACTTTTAATGATAATATTACAGAGTTGTCAGATTCTCTTTCTGTTCTTATCAAGGGGAAAAACTCTTTCCAATGGAAGTCAGACTTAGAAACTCAAAAGTTTGAAGGTAATAGGTATTATCATATTGCTAGAGGCCTTAGAAATGATGAAGTTGAAAGATTAAAAAAGTTCCCAATTTTTAACCTTGGTAAATATAAAGGGGGTTGTATAGTTCTAAAATCCAATAAGAGAGTAAAGCCATATGGAATGCTTGCCAATAGAACAGTTGGTTATGCAGTTGAGAATGAAGGGAAAAAATCAATTTTAGTTGGTATAGAAGGCGCTTTCAATACTTATTTGAAAGGTCAGAATGGGCAAATGCTCATGGAGAAAATAAGAGGAAATGAATGGAAGCCAGTTGAAAATGAACTTTCTGTTGAGCCAGTTCCGGGGAGTGATGTTTATACTTCAATTGACGTTAATCTTCAAGATGTTGCAGAATCCGCTTTACTAAAACAATTAAAGGATCAAAAAGCTCAAAAGGGTTGTGCAGTTTTAATGGAAGTTAAAACTGGATTTGTAAAAGCTATTGCCAATCTTTCATTTGACACAGAAACAGAAACTTATTTTGAGGCTCAAAATCATGCAGTTGGATTAGCCTCAGAACCAGGATCTACTTTTAAGCTAGCTTCTTTACTAGTTGCCTTAGAACAAGGTAAAGTGAAAATAACAGACTCTGTAGATATGACAGGCAGATATGATTTTTACGACAATTACTTAACAGACGGAGGAAAAGTTTATGGCAGAAATACTATTAAAGTTGCTTTTGAAAAATCTTCAAATGTTATAAGTCAAATAATTTATGATAATTATAAAAAAGATCCACAGGAATTCATTGATGGATTAAAAGAAATTGGAATTCATCAGAAATTAGGTCTTTCTATACTTGGAGAAGGCACTCCTTTTATAAAGGAGTCTACAGATCCAACTTTCACGGGTATTACTTTGCCATGGATGTCTATAGGTTATGAACTAAAAATGACTCCTCTTCAAACATTGGCACTTTATAACGCTGTTGCAAATGAGGGAATGTTGCTCAAACCCCAGTTTGTTAGATATATCAAAAAAGGTAGCGAGGTTCAGAAATATTTCAAGCCTGAAATATTAAATACTTCAATATGTTCTAAATCTACTCTTAATGATCTAAAAGCAATGTTGGAGGGTGTTGTTGAAAGAGGAACTGCAAATAATATAAAAGCTAGAGGTTTTAAAATTGCAGGGAAAACTGGAACATCAAAAATTGCTCAAGGATCAAAAGGCTATGGAAATAAATATCAAGCATCTTTCTGTGGTTACTTTCCTGCAAAAAACCCTATGTACAGCTGTATAGTTGTTGTTCAAGGACCTACAAAGAATATTTTTGGATCGGTAGTTTCAGGATCTGTTTTTAAAGAAATAGCTGATAAGGTTTATGCTCAGGAATTTAAAAAAGAAAATATTGCAGTTGAAGATTCCATTAATCAATATCCATATTCAAGAAATGGAGATAAAGAATCTTTCTTAATCGCTTCAAGAAAGATTGGGATTCCTGTAAATGACTTGTCTAGTAATACTACTCAATGGATATCTACTAGGACGGGAAATAATGGCATAAAAATAATTACAAAAGAAAATAAAAAAGGGCTAGTTCCTAATGTTATAGGGATGGGTCTTATTGATGCTACTTATATTTTAGAGAAGTATGGGTTGCTAGTTCAGCCAGTAGGCTCAGGAATTGTAAGAGAACAATCAATAAGAGCAGGTTTCAAATTATATAAAGGTCAAAAAATTGTTTTACAGCTAGGATGAAACTACTTAAAGATATAATATATGGAATTAGAATTGTTGAAATTAAAGGCAATACAAATATTGCAGTTGAAAGTATTGCATTTGACTCAAGAAAAATAAATAATTTATCACTTTTTATAGCAGTAAATGGGGTAAGCCAAAACGGACATCATTTTATAAGTGATGCTGAATCTAATGGTGCTTGTGCAATAATATGTGATGAAATCCCAGAAAATTTAAAAGAAAATATCACATATATAAAAGTTCCTAACAGCTCAGAATCAATAGGAGTTATTGCATCTAATTTTTATGATAATCCCTCTGAAAAACTAAAATTAATTGGAATAACAGGCACTAACGGTAAAACAACTTGTGCGACTTTACTATATGACTTATATAGATTAATGGGTTATAAAACAGGGCTAATATCTACAGTCAATATTAAAATACTTCATAAAACTATTCAATCAACTCATACCACACCAGATGCAATAAGAATTAATGAGCTCCTAAGTCAGATGGTAAGTAAAGGATGTACTCACGTATTTATGGAAGTAAGTTCACATGCATTAGATCAGAATAGAGTTTCTGGATTGTCTTTTGATATTGGAGTATATACCAATATCTCCAGAGATCATATGGATTATCACCCTACAATTGATCATTATATAGGTTCAAAGAAAAAATTATTTGATAATCTTAAAAATAACGCTATTGCAATTATAAATCAAGACGATTCTTTTGGATTAGAAATGGCAAGAGATATAACTGCCAGAACATTTTTTTATGGTTTAGCAGGAGATTATGATTTTAAGGGTAAGGTAATTGAAAATAATATAACAGGGTTATCTATTGAAATTGATGGATTTGAAATGACCTCAAGATTAATTGGGGAATTTAATGCATATAATCTTTTAGTAGTTTATTCTGTTGCTAAATCTCTTGGCGAAGAATCACTTACAATCTTGACAATTCTTAGTAACCTAAAGGCTCCTGAAGGCAGGTTTGAATATATTATTTCTCCATCAAATGTTACTGCTGTAATTGACTATGCCCATACCCCGGATGCTCTGGAAAACGTTCTTAAAACCTTAAAGGATTTAAAAAGTGATAAAGAGAAGATATTTACTGTTTTTGGTTGTGGAGGAGATAGAGACAAAGGAAAGCGAAGTATGATGGGTGAAATTTCTTCTTTGTACAGTGATCAAGTAATAATAACTTCTGATAATCCAAGAAGTGAAAAGCCTATTGATATAATTAATGATATTATTTCAGGAATTCCAAAGACTCAAGCATCAAAGGTATTATCAATTCAAGAAAGAAAAGAAGCAATTAAAGTTGCTTGTGAAATGGCAGACAGTGGAGATATTATTTTGATAGCTGGTAAAGGGCATGAAAAATTTCAAATTATCGGGAAACAAAAGTTTCATTTTGATGATCTAGAAACTACCATAGAAATATTTAAACAAATACAAGAATAATGCTTTATCATTTTTTCAATTATATAAATCAAAATTTTGACCTGCCTGGTTCGGGATTATTTCAGTTCATTTCATTTAGAGCTGGCATGGCTATAATTACTTCTTTAATTATCACCTTAATTTTCGGTGGGAAACTAATTAATTATTTACACAAAAAACAAGTTGGAGAGTCTATAAGAGACCTTGGCTTAGACGGGCAAATGGAAAAAACAGGAACCCCAACAATGGGAGGTGTAATAATCCTAGCAGGAATTATAATTCCAACAATTCTGTTCGCAAAATTAAACAATATATATATTCAATTAATGCTTGTTTCTACAGTTTGGCTGGGTTTAATAGGGTTTTTGGATGATTATATTAAAGTTTTTAAAAAAAATAAAAAAGGATTAGCTGGTAAGTTCAAAGTAATTGGGCAGATTGGAGTTGGAATAATTGTTGGAGCATCAATGTATTGGAGTGAATCCGTAACTATTAAGTCTAAAACTTTTTACAACACTGAGATTACAGATAACCATAATGAAGATAAAGGCCAAAAAAATTATTATTGGGAAGAGACAAAATCTCTAAAAACTACTATTCCTTTTATTAAAAATAATGAGTTTGATTATTCCTGGCTTATTACATGGGCTAATCCAGAGTTAAAGAATTTAGCTTGGTTAGCATTTATTCCCATCATAGTGATTATTGTTATCTCCGTTTCCAATGGAGCAAATTTAACTGATGGATTAGACGGTCTTGCAACAGGAACAAGTGCAATTATTGGAATTACCCTGGCAATTTTTGCTTACTTATCTGGGAACTTAGTTTTTTCAGATTATTTAAACATTATTTACATTCCTAATTCTTCAGAACTTGTAATATTTATTAGCTCTTTTGTTGGAGCTTGTATTGGCTTTCTCTGGTATAACTCTTATCCAGCCAAAGTATTTATGGGCGACACTGGTAGTTTAGCTCTAGGTGGAATAATTGCTGTGTTTGCTATTGCAATTAGAAAAGAATTACTAATACCTATTTTTTGTGGTGTATTTCTAATAGAAAATTTAAGTGTAGTTCTTCAAGTATCATATTTCAAATTCACAAAAAGAAAATATGGTGAAGGCAAAAGAATTTTTCTTATGTCTCCTATCCATCATCACTACCAGAAAAAAGGAATTCACGAAGCAAAAATTGTATCAAGATTTTGGATTCTTGGTATCCTACTTGCCGTACTCTCAATTGTAACCCTAAAACTAAGATGATTAAAAACATCCAAAATATGATGGTTTTAGGAGCTGGCAAAAGTGGTATAGGCGCTGCTATTCTAGCAAAAAAGAACAATATAGATGTAGTAGTTTGCGATGATTCTAATATTTCAAATAAAAACATAGAGATTTTAAATAATCACAATATTAAGTGGTATGAAAATGAATATATGTCATCAGTTTCATCTGAAAATGATCTATTAGTAGTAAGTCCTGGTATTGAAGATAATCATCCTCTAATCAAATATTTTGATAATAAATTAAAACCCATTATTAGCGAAGTAGAGTTCGCCAGTTATTTCTGTAATGCAAAAAAAATATGTGTTACAGGAACAAATGGTAAAACCACTACCTCTTTAATGGTAACATACATATTAAAACAAGCAGGGTTTAAAGTTAAGGCAGTTGGAAATATTGGTGAAAGTTATGCATTATCTGTTGCCTTAGAAGACAATGACTATTACGTTATTGAGTTGAGTAGCTTTCAATTAGATAGAATGTATGACTTCAAAGCAGATATTTCAATAATTCTAAATATTACTCCAGATCATTTAGATAGATATAATCAAAATTTTACAAAATACTCTGAAAGTAAATTTAGAATCATTCAAAACATGACCAAAGATGATCATCTGATTTACAACCATGATGACAAGGTGATTTGCTCATGGATTTCTGAGCACAAAGAGTCAAAATATTTATTAAACCCAGTTTCAATACAAAAGAGTTTACAGAACGGTTCCTGGATAGAAAAGGAACAAATAAAAATCAGTATAAACAATAAAAAACAAACAATCATGTCCATTCATCAATTGGCCCAACAGGGCAAACACAATTTATTTAATTCGATGGCAGCAGGTGTTGCTGCAAGAGTATTAGACATTCGAAAGGAAATTATCCGAGATAGTTTATCGGATTTTAAAAATGTAGAGCATCGATTGGAGGAGGTTGCTAAAATCCATGGAATTAACTTTATAAATGATTCTAAAGCCACAAATGTAAATTCTACATGGTATGCTTTAGAAAGTATGCAGCAACCAACGATTTGGATAGTTGGAGGAGTTGACAAAGGAAATGACTACTCAGTTTTAGAAGGATTGGTAAAACAAAAAGTTTTAGGAATTGTTTGTTTAGGTAAAGATAATACTAAAATTAAAGAAACTTTTGGAGAAATAGTTGAATCATTTTATGAATCAAAATCTGCAGAGCATGCTGTTCAGATTAGTTATAGAATTGCTAAGAAAGGATACAATGTATTGCTTTCACCCGCATGCGCAAGTTTTGATTTATTTAAAAACTACGAAGACAGAGGGCACCAATTTAAAAATGCGGTTAGAGCCTTGTAAATTACAGTTTATGAATACAATAAAATCAATTTCCCTAAAAAAAATGCTTTCCAAAAAAAGAAAGCAGTCTCTAAGCACATTCTCATCTATTGAACACAGACTGGAATTTTTTTCTGAAGCTTTCGATAAAGTTTGGATTAATGACTCCAAATCAACAGGAACTGGAGACACAGCCTTTTCTTTAGAAAATATAGATGGACCCATTATTTGGATAGTTGGTCAAGATCAATCTATCAGAGATTTTGACATTATAGAAGAACTTGTGTTATCTAAAGTTTCAGAAATTATTTATTATGGAAAACACGAAACGAGGTTAAAATACTTGTTTGGTTCAAAAATTAAATACTCACAATTATCAACTATTGATAGAGCAGTTAGCATGGCACAGAGTAATAAAACTAAAAATATTAAAGTATTGTTTTCTCCATCGTGCGCAAGTTTTTTAACACATGAAACTTATCAAGAAAGAGGAAATCATTTTAAAAATTTAATTGAGAATTTAATTTAATGCAAGGATTTATTGAGAAATATATAAAGGGTGATAAGGTAATTTGGACAATTATAATATTGCTTTCTTTATACTCAATAATAATGGCCTACAGCTCAAGTTCTAACCTAGCATTTAGAATATCAGCCGGTAATGTTGCACCCTTTGTAATTAAGCATACATTAATAATTTTAATAGGAATTATTTTAATTATTTATTTACAATTTTTTCCCCATAAATATTTCTCAAGATTATCTCAAATAGGCATATTCGTTTCAATTATTTTATTGATTGTAACACTTTTATTCGGAGTTAGTAAAGGAAATGCTTCTAGGTGGATAATGGGTTTTCAGCCTTCTGACTTTGCCAAATTAGTTTTAATTATTTATGTCTCAAGAATGCTAACTAACAAGCAAGATGAAATTAAAGACTTCAAGAAAGGGTTAATGCCTATTTTATGGCCAGTAATTTTGATATGCGGCTTAATTTTACCCGCTGATTTTTCAACGGCAGCTATGTTATTTGTTGTTTGTTTTACAATGATATTTATTGGTGGAGCTAAGATTAAGCATTTGTGTTCAATACTTGGAACTGCTTTTTTAGGTCTTACATTTTTGATTTTAATTAACATAGCCTTACCAGGTTTTCTTCCAAGAATTGATACCTGGGAAAAAAGAATGTTAAGTTTTGAGAGCGGAGATAAACAAGAAAATTATCAAGCTGAAATGGCTAAACGTGCTGTTGTAAATGGATTTTTATTTGGAAAGGGTCCAGGCAAAGGACACGTAAAAAATGATTTATATTCTGCTCAGTCTGATTTTATTTATGCTTCATCAATTGAAGAATTTGGTTCTATCATTGGAGGAATTGGTTTGCTTATATTATACATGATTCTATTTTTTAGAGCAATAAGGATAATGAATAAAGTAGACAGTAAATTTGCTGCTTTCATTGTTTTTGGATTAAGCTTTATGTTGATTTTCCAATCATTTGTAAATATGGGTGTTGGAGTGAACTTATTTCCGGTTACTGGACAACCTTTACCTTTAATTAGTATGGGTGGGACGTCAATATTATTTACTTGTATTTCATTGGGTATCATATTAAATGTAAGTACTTCTGTATATAAAGATTCTGAAAATGTCTAATTTAAAAATAGTGATAAGTGGTGGTGGTACAGGGGGACATATTTATCCAGCAATTGCTATTGCAAAAAAAATACTTGAAAAGAATAAAGATTCAAAAATATTATTTGTTGGTGCTAAAGGAAGAATGGAAATGGAAAAAATCCCTGAAGAAGGATTTAGCATTATTGGGTTAGATGTTGTAGGAATTCAACGTTCATTATCATTAAAATCAATTTTTAAAAATTTAAAGTTTCCATTTTTATTACTAAAAAGTTTAAAAAATGCTAAAAAAATTCTTGAAGATTTTAAACCAGATGTAGTAGTTGGGGTTGGGGGATATGCTAGCGGACCAACTTTAAGAATGGCCCATTCATTAAACATTCCAACTTTAATACAAGAACAAAATTCTTATGCAGGTTTAACAAATAAATGGTTGAGTAAAAAAGCTAATAAAATTTGTGTAGCTTATGAAAACATGAATCAGTTTTTTGATGAAAGCAAGTTGATTTTAACAGGAAATCCAGTACGAAAAGATATAGAGAATTTAAATTCTAAAGTTGATGAAGCTAAAAAATATTTTAATGTTTTAAAATCAGAGAAAGTAATTCTAGTTCTGGGTGGTAGCTTAGGAGCAATGTCTATAAATGAAGGGATAATTAAATCTATAAGTATTCTTAATGATCAACCAGTAAAATTAATATGGCAAGTTGGGAAAAGATATTTTAATAAAATTAATGATCAATTGACACAAATTAATATGAAAAACATTCATCCATTACCTTTTATTAAAAGAATGGATTTAGCATATGCAGTTTCTCACATTGTCATTTCTAGAGCTGGAGCTTTATCAATTAGTGAACTAACTTTAGCTGGAATTCCAAGTATATTAGTTCCATCACCAAATGTCTCAGAAGATCATCAAACTAAAAACGCAATGTCGTTGGTGAGTAAATCTGCTGCTATTCTAGTAAAAGACGATCAAACAGAAAAGCTTTTATCAGTAGCCATAGAATTATTAAAAAATAAAGAACAATTAACTAAAATTTCTAAAAATGCTAAAAATTTAGGTAAGCCGAATGCTACAAATGATATAGTAAGTGAAATTTTTAAACTAAATTTTAATGGAACTAAAAAAGTTTAAAAAAATACATTTTATAGGTATAGGCGGTATTGGAATGAGTGCTATAGCGCATTATTTTTTATCGAATAATTATAATATTAGTGGTTATGATAAAGTAAAATCTGAAATAACTCTAAAGTTAGAAAGTAAAGGAGCAGAAATTTTTCACCTAGATGACCCAAATCTTATAGTAGATAATGACAAAGTTGACTTAGTCATATATACACCCGCCATAGCAAATAGCAACTTACAATATCAGTATTTTCATAAAAAAAGAATTCCATTATTAAAAAGAGCAGAAATTTTAGGTGAGATTACAAGTCTATACAATACTATTGCTGTTGCTGGCACCCATGGTAAAACAACTACTAGTTCTATCATTTCACACATTTTACGAGAGAACAAAAAAGATGGGGTTTCATTTATTGGCGGAATAACTTCAAACTATAACTCCAACTACTTAAAGGGAAATGGAGATTTTTCAGTTGTGGAAGCAGACGAATATGACCATTCATTTATGAAGCTAAAACCCGATACAATTGTTTTAACTTCTGTAGACGCTGACCATTTAGACATATATAAAAGTAAAGAATCACTAATAGATAGTTTTAAAGAATTTACTTCTTTGATTGCTCAACAAGACAAGCTTATAGTTGAAGAAAGTATTAATAAATTATTTATCAACAACCTATCTTATGGCTTTGGGGATAACAACGACTTACAGATTTTAAACTTACAAGTCAAAAATGAAAAGTTTCAGTTTGATTTTAAATATAAAAGTGAAATACATTCTAATTTTCAATTTAGAATGCCCGGTAAGTATAATTTGTTGAATGCTGGTGGAGCAATTTTAGCATGTCTTATAAATGGAATTAATATTGAAAATATTAAAAAAAGCCTTCACTCGTATATTGGGGTGAAAAGACGCTTTGATATTCATATAAATCTTCCAAAATTTAAATATATTGATGATTATGCTCATCATCCTACAGAAATTAAAGCACTTCTAGAGGCAGCTCAATCATTTTACCCTGAAAAGCAAATTATTGCAGTATTTCAACCTCACTTATTTAGTAGAACTAAAGATTTCATGGATGATTTTGCAGCAGTTTTATCAAAATTTAATAAAATATTTTTACTTCCTATTTACCCAGCTAGGGAAACTCCAATTGAGGGAATAAGTTCATCAACTTTGATAAAAAAAATAGCAAATAGAAATAAAAAACTAATAAATTCTCCTCAAGATCTATTTTCTAATATTGACTTAAAATCAGACTCGGTTTTAATTACAATTGGAGCAGGAGATATTGATAAGTGGGTTGTAGAAATAAATAACTATATAAGTTTAAATGTTTAAAAGAGCAGCTAAAATATCATTTTGGATACTTATTATTTCTGGCTGGATAATTCTTTCTGGGTTTGTTACAAATTATTATGATGAACTAACTCTTGAAAATATTGAAATAAACTTCATTAATGATAATTCCCAAAAATTTATAACTAAATCTGAGGTTAACTCTATGTTATTATTAATGGGTATAGTAAATAACGTTTCATTAAAAAAAGAAATTCAGCTTGCAAGTATTGAAAAGAAGTTATTAAACCACTCTGCTATTAGAAATGCACAAGTATATTTTAATAATAATGGAGGCCTAAAAGTGGACATCACTAAAAGAACTCCGATAGCTAGGTTTGTAAGTAGTGTTTTTGAAAAGAATTTTTATATGGATTTGAGAGGTTTTTTAATGCCTATAAGTAAAACTTATGTCTCTAGGGTTCCTATTTTTTCTGGAGAAATTAACTTCCCAGAACGCCTAGATTTAAATATTTTAGATAGCCTTCACAGGACACCTATTTTTCAAGAAATCTATAAAATGAGTAAATTAATTAACAATGACACGTTCTTAAAATCTCAAATTGTACAAATCCACATCAATAATAATAGCTACTTTGAATTAATTCCTAGAATTGGTAACCAAAGAATTTTATTTGGATCATCAGAAAATATGGAAAATAAATTTAAAAAAATAAAACTTTTTTATACAAATGGTCCAAACCCCAAGGATTTAAATAAATACGACACATTAAATATATTATACGAAAATCAAATAATTTGTTCAAAAAGAAACTAAGATGGATGCACCAGAAATAATTGTAGGACTAGATATTGGAACAACAAAAATTGCTTGCCTGGTTGGTAGAAAAACTGACCATGGAAAAATTGAAATATTAGGAATAGGAAAAGCTCCAAGTTTAGGAGTTACTAGAGGAGTAGTTTCAAATATTGAAAAGACTGTCCAATCAATTAGGGCAGCAGTTGAAGAAGCTGAATCAAAATCGGGTATTGAGATTAAAGTTGTAAATGTTGGTATTGCAGGACAACATATTAAAAGTTTACAACACAGAGGTATGATTACTCGAGACTCTATTGATGAGGAAATTTCGCAAAAAGATGTTGATGAGCTTATAGAAGACATGTATAAATTGGTGATGATGCCTGGTGAAGAAATTATTCATGTTTTACCACAAGAATATATTGTTGACAGACAACCCGGAATTAAAGATCCTATTGGAATGTCAGGAGTTCAACTAGAAGCTAATTTTCATATCATCACTGGTCAAATGGCCGCAGCTAAAAATATATTTAAATGTGTTAATAAAGCTGGGTTACAAGTTGCAGAATTAATTTTAGAACCCCTTGCTTCTTCATCCGCTGTTATTAGCAACGAAGAAAAGGAAGCTGGTATTGCTCTTGTAGATATAGGTGGTGGAACAACTGATATTGCAATTTTTCACGATGGAATTATTAGACATACAGCCGTTATTCCATTTGGCGGAAATGTAATTACAGAAGATATTAAAGAAGGGTGTACTATCATGCATCGACAAGCTGAACTTTTGAAAACAAAATTTGGAGCTGCTGTTACTCAGTCAAGTCAAGACAACGAAGTAGTATGTATTCCTGGGCTAAGAGGTCGCGACCCAAAAGAAATATCAGTTATGAATTTAGCTAACATAATAAATGCTAGAATGTCTGAAATATTAGAACATATTTATTATGAAATTAAAAACTCCGGATTTGAAAAAAAATTAATTGGTGGTATTGTAGTAACTGGTGGAGGTTCTCAACTTAAACATATGAACCAACTTATAGAGTTTACCACAGGGATGGACTCAAGAGTAGGTTATCCAAATGAACACCTAAGTTCAAATACTAATATTAATGTCACTTCACCTTTATTTGCAACTGGTGTTGGTCTGGTAGCTAAAGGTTTTGAGCAATATGAGTTATTAAAATCAAGAAACGAAAAGATTAGTACAAGAATGCATTCTCAAAAAAATAAAGGAAGCTTTTTTGAAAAGATTAAAACATTTTTTGACGAAAAAGTAGATTAACAATTAAAAATAAAATCATGATGAAATTTGATTTACCAAAAGAACAATCCTCTATTATTAAAGTAATAGGTGTTGGAGGTGGTGGAAGTAATGCAGTAAACCACATGTATCGACTAGGAATAAAAGGGTGTGGATTTTGTAGTTTGTAATACAGATCACCAAGCATTAGACACTAGTCCAGTACCAACAAAAATTCCTCTAGGTCAAAGTTTAACTGAAGGAAGAGGAGCTGGATCTATTCCAGATGTTGGCAAGAATGCAGCCATTGAAAATTTAGATGACGTTATTGAAATACTAGCTAAGAACACAAAAATGATATTTGTTACCGCTGGAATGGGTGGAGGAACTGGAACCGGTGCTGCCCCAGTTATAGCACAAGCAGCTAGAGACATGGGTATTTTAACTGTAGGAATCATTACTGTTCCTTTTACTTTTGAGGGAAGAAAAAGAAGAACTCAGGCAGAAGAGGGTATTGAGAAAATGAGAGAGGCCGTAGACACATTATTAGTGATTAATAATGATAAATTAAGAGAAATGTTTGGGAACCTTACTTTAGTTAATGCTTTTGAAAATGCGGATGATGTTTTAGCTATAGCTGCAAAAGGTATTGCCGAAGTTATTTCAGTTACTGGACAAATCAACGTTGATTTTAATGATGTTAATACTGTAATGAAAGATAGTGGAGTAGCTATAATGGGCTCTGCTGAAGGTGAAGGTGAAAATAGAGCAGTAAATTGCGTAGAAAAAGCATTAAATTCTCCTTTATTAAATGATAATAATATTGATGGTGCTAAATATGTTCTTCTAAATATAACATATGGAACACAAGCTGTTTTAATGGATGAGATTTCAGAAATTACAGATTACATTCAAGAAGAGGCTGGAAGTACAGCCGATGTTATTTGGGGTCATGGATATGACGAATCTTTAGGAGACAAGTTATGTGTAACTATTATTGCAACTGGCTTTAACACCACCCCTCATACTGGACTTTCTATGAAAGCTCCTAAGAAAAACATTATGAATTTAGAAGATGAATCTGTTGTTGAGGATTCCTCTATTTTAGAAAATGAGAATTCAACATTAATTGAAGAAACTAAAGAAGAGCAGATAGAGTATGATAATATTTCTGAAACTGCTACAAAAAGGTTTGTTCTTAATGAAGAAGACTCGGAACTAGAAAATGAAACTGAAAATAAGGATGAGCATTTAGTTTCTACAAATACTATTGTTGATCATGATGAAAGTTTGAATGATGATGGAAAAGTAAGATTTTTATTAGAGGAAGATGAATCATCGAATACTGAATTAAAAAATCTAGAATCTCCACATATTGTTGAAGCTAATCCGTCTCAATTAAGCGAAGAACCAGTTAATGATAAAGAATTAAAAACTGTCGAGTCTAAAGCAATTTCTGATGAAAGATTAGAAAGAATTAGAAAAGCAACTGAAAAGTTAAGATCACCTTTAGGGCTTAATGAAATGGAAAGTGAGCCTGCTTATAAAAGAAGAAATGTTGATCTTAAAGATGTTCAATATTCTGATGAGCAATCTAGCTCTAGATATACTTTATGGGAAAATATTAATGAGAATGGAGAAAAAGAAACTGGCTTAAGTGACAATAATAGTTTCCTGCACGATAATGTAGACTAACATGGATAATAGAATAGAAAATCAAATTCCTATTGATCTAAAAAATGCCATGCGGGCAAAAGATAAAGTAAAATTAGAGGCATTGAGAGCTGTGAAGTCTGTTTTTTTATTAGAAAAAACTAAAGAAGGATCATCTGGAATTATTTCAAATGAGTTAGCGCAACAACTTATTTCTAAGTTGCACAAACAAAGAATGGATGCTTATAAAATCTATGTAGAACAAAAAAGAGAAGACTTAGCTTCAGTAGAATTTTCTCAAGCAAAAGTTTTAGAAATCTATCTTCCTAAGCAACTAAATGTAGATGAGTTAACTAAAGAATTACAAAAAATTATAGATTCTCTAGGTGCAACTTCAATGTCTGATATTGGCAAAGTAATGGGTAAAGCCATGGCCATGTTAAAAGGGAAAGCAGAAGGCAGTTTAATTTCCAAAATCATTAAAGATTTACTTAGATAAGTATGGATTTCTTAGATCCTTTAATTAATCAGTATGCTCTAGACCATACTGAAAATGAATCTCCGCTATTAAATGAGCTTAATAGACAAACACATATAAATATACTTCAGCCAAGAATGCTTTCTGGTCATTTACAAGGTAGAATTCTTAGTGTTTTATCAAAATCTATTAGACCTAAAAATATTTTAGAGATAGGAACTTATACTGGTTACAGCGCTTTATGTATGGCTGAAGGATTAAGTAAAGACGGCAATTTATATACTATTGATATAAATGAAGAAATAGCCCCATTTGCAGAAGAATTCTTTGATAAATCACAATATAAAAATCAAATTACAATGCTAATTGGAGATGCGTTAAATATTATACCAGAACTAAACGAAAATTGGGATCTAGTATTTATTGATGCAGATAAAGAAAACTATTCTAATTATTATGACGCTATTATTGAAAATGTAAACGTGGGAGGAATGATTATCGCAGATAATGTACTTTGGAGTGGTAAAGTAACTAATCCAACTTTAAAAAATGATTTCGAAACTGAAGCCTTAAAAAAATTCAATACTAAAGTCCAAAATGATATTAGAGTTTCTAATACTCTAATGCCTGTTAGAGATGGCATGATGGTTATGATTAAGAACTAATTATTTTGTAATAGATAATTAATTTGTATTATTTTTAACTTTTATAATTCAAAACTAAACTCTAAACATGAAATATATTTTAAAATTCACTTTCACACTATTTATTTTAGTTAACTCTTTATTTGTAAAGGCAGATGAAGGAATGTGGCTCCCAATGCTTCTTGGTGAGGCTACTTATAAAAACATGGTTGAGTGTGGTATTAGATTAACTCCAGAACAAATTTATAATGCCAACAGTTCTAGTTTAAAAGATGCTATAGTCGCACTAGGCGGTGGTTTTTGTACTGGTGAAATCATTTCTAAACAAGGTTTAATGATGACTAATCACCACTGTGGTTTTGAAACTATCCAAGCAAATAGTAGTACAGAAAATGATTATTTAACTAATGGCTTTTGGGCAATGACAAAAGAACAAGAAATTCCAGCTGATTTTGGAGTTTGGTTTTTAAATGAAATTACTGATGTGACTGATCAAGTTTTAGAGGGTGTTGAAGATGGAATGACTGAAGAAGAAAGAATGTCAGTTATCAGAAAAAATAGAAATGCTTTGAAAAAGGCAGTTAATGAAGGAAAAAATTCAGAAGATTTTGCAGTACAAGTGAAGTCTTTTTATTATGGTAATTTTTACTACATGTTATCTTATAATATTTTCAATGATGTAAGGTTAGTCGGTGCTCCACCAAGTTCTATTGGCAAGTTTGGAGGAGATACAGACAATTGGATGTGGCCTAGACATACTGGTGATTTTTCTATGTTTAGAGTTTATGCAGATCTAGAAAATAATCCGGCCTCTTATAACGAGAAAAACATTCCTTTAAAACCGAAACATTCGCTACCAGTTTCTATTGCAGGTGTTCAAGATGGAGACTATGCTATGATAATGGGTTATCCTGGAAGTACTGATAGATTTTTAACCTCTTGGGGTGTTAAAGAAGCTGCAGAAGTAGAGCAACCTGCAAGAGTTAAAATAAGAAGAATTAAGTTAGATATAATGGATGAACAAATGTCAAAAAGTCAAAAAGTCAGAATTCAATATGCCTCTAAATATGCTAGAGTTAGTAACTACTGGAAATATTTTATTGGCCAAAGTGAGCAATTGGTTAAAAATAAAGTATTCAATAAAAAACAAAAAATTGAGGATTCATTTACTAAGTGGTACTTAAATAATAAACTTGAAGATCAATATTCCCAAGCACTACCATTAATTGAAAAATCTATCGTTGGAAAATCAAATTTTAAAATTCCATCCGTTTACTTTCAAGAAGCAATTTATGGTTCTGAAATAATAAGATTCCTAGCTCGTAATGTAGGGGCAAGATCATCATTATATACTTCTTTAGTAAGTGGGGAAGGAGTAAAAGAGGCAAAAGATGATTTAACAGAAAATGCAAAGGATTACTACAAGGATTATAACTCTACAATAGATCAAAATACCTTAGCTGCTGTTTTAAATTTGTTTTACAATGATGTTCCGAAAGAATTTCATCCTGAATTATTTGCTCAAATGGGCAGTAAAAATGGTGGAGATTTTACAAATTTTGCTTCAAAGTATTTTAGTAAGTCACCATTTACTTCATTTGAGAAATTTAATAATTGGTTAAATAATGATAAGCTATCTACTAAACATATTGATAAAGACCCAGTCTTTCAATTAACAAAAGAATTTTTTGCAATGTATAGACAACAAATTATGATGCCTCAATCAAGTTTTTCTAGCGATTATAATAAAGGAATGAGATTATTTGTTGATGGATTACAAAAAATGGGAATGAATAAAGCCTCGGATGCAAATTCAACAATGCGTTTTACTTACGGAAATGTTCTTCCATATGATCCGGCTGATGCCATTCATTACGATTTTTATACCACTTTAGAGGGAGTAATGCAAAAAGAAGTAATTACTGATGATAAAAATCACGAGTTTTATGTTCCTCAAAAATTGAAGGACTTATTCAATTCAAAAGATTTTGGTCCATATGCTAGAAAAGAAGATGGTAAATTACCTGTAGGTTTCTTATCTAATAATGATATAACTGGTGGTAATTCTGGAAGTCCAGTTATTAATGCTCATGGCGAACTTATTGGAACTGCTTTTGATGGAAACTGGGAGGCAATGAGTGGTGATATTTATTTTGAACCTAATATCCAAAGAACAATTTCAGTTGATATTAGATATTCATTATTTATAATTGATAAATATGCTGGAGCAACACATTTAATAAAGGAAATGAATATTGTTACAGAAAGGCATAACGAAGAAAGTTCAGAAATAAAGCAAGATGAAAATATCCCTGAGCCTGTTCCATCAATAAAATAGCTATTTACTTACAGACCTTTGAAATTCTTTTACTATAGAATTCCTAGCACTTTCTGTTGGACTTATTTTATTTTTTCCTATATGTTCAAATATCTTTGCACTAAGATCTATTCCTGATGATTCTTGCTTAAGATGATTAACTGACATATTTATTATTTGAATAGTTTCGTCTTTGGCGTTTAATAATGTTTTCCAAGATTCTTGATTGATATAAATCTGTTGTGACATGTTATGGGTATATTCTTCTCTGATTATTTTTAATAATTCTCTATGTAAATCACTTGCTTTCATTCCACTTTTATGAGTTCTTATTATCATATTATTTGGGTCAATTCTTTCAAGAAATAAAATAGCCCTTTCATAGGCTTGTATCTTTAAAGGGAAAAATGTTTTAATTTTTTGAATGTTATTTTCTTTATCCTTTTCATTTACACTTTTATTATAAAAATGTTGAAGCATTAAATAAGTTATTAAAAGCATTCCTGCTAATGGTATTGATAATATTAATACATCTTTCATATATTTCTTTACGAATAAGTCTTCTAATTGTTACAAAAGTGAATAACGTGTTTATTTCTTTTTTAAAAATTAATTTATGAATTCTACAAATCTTTAATTTTGAAGCATAAATATATAAATTATGGAAAACATATCTGACAGAGTAAATAGACTTTCAGAATCTGCTACAATAGCAATGGCTCGAAAGGCAAGAGAGCTTAAATCTCAAGGTATAGACATTATTAGTTTAAGTTTGGGTGAGCCAGATTTTAATACTCCAGATTTTATAAAAGAAGCTGCTAAAGAAGGAATTGATCAAAATTATTCTAAATACATGCCCGTTAATGGCTATCAGGACCTAAGAGAAGCTATTTCTAATAAATTTAAAAGAGATAATAATATTGATTATACTACAGATCAAATTGTTGTTTCTACTGGTGCAAAACAATCTATTGCTAATGTGGTTCTTAGTTTAATTAATCCAGGAGATGAGGTTATTGTTCCAGCCCCGTTTTGGGTCAGTTATGAAGAAATCATTAAGATGGCAGAAGGTATTCCTGTATTTATTGAAACTTCAATAGAGAATGATTTTAAAATATCACCTCAACAATTAAGAAATGCTATCAGTTCTAAAACAAAAATGATGATTTACAGTTCCCCATGTAATCCATCTGGTAGTGTTTATTCTAAAGAAGAGCTCCGATCCTTAGCAGATGTTTTAGTAAATCACTCCGAAATTACAGTTTTAAGTGACGAAATATATGAGCATATAAACTTCACGGGAAGCTATTTTTCTATGGCTGCATTTCCAGATATGTATAATCAGGTTGTTACTATTAATGGTGTATCAAAATCTTTTGCAATGACAGGCTGGAGACTAGGCTATATTGGCGCTCCACTTTGGATAGCTAAAGCTTGCACTAAAATCCAAGGCCAATTTACATCTGGAACCTCCGGAATTTCTCAAAGAGCATCACTAGCTGCAATTGCAGCTGATCCTGTTGTAGTTCATACCATGAGAGATGCTTTTTTAAAAAGAAGAGATTTTGTAATAGGGGAGTTAAAAAAAATAAATGGGATAAAAATTAATCAACCTCAGGGTGCTTTTTATGTTTTTCCAGATGTGAGTTTCTTTTTTAATAAATCTTACAATAACTATTCTATTAATAATGCAAATGATCTATCTCTTTATTTACTAGAAACTGCCAAAGTAGCGTTGGTTACAGGCAATGCATTTGGATCTCCTAATTGTATAAGAATTTCCTACGCAGCTTCAATTGAAAATTTAAAAGAAGCAATGAGTAGAATAACAACATCTTTAAATAAACTTAATTAGCTATATATCTGAATTTATAGCTTTTACTGGACTTATTCTAGAGCTTATTAATGAAGGTAACATCATCGCTAAAAAACAAAATAAAAAAGTAAAGATATTTAATACAAGAATTGATAAAATTGGATATTCCATAGGAACTGTATCTAAATAATAATTTTCCTGAGATAATTTTAAAAATTCAAATTGGTTTTGGAGTTTTATAATTATAATTGCTAAGATATTTCCTCCAATAAATCCAAACGATAGTAATAGTCCTCCATGGGTTGCAAATATTTTTATGAGTGAACTATTTTTTATACCTAGAGCTTTAAGAATTCCTATCATTTTAGTTTTTTCAACTATTAATACAAGTAAAGCACAGGACATATTAATTATGGCAACTGCTATCATTAGTCCAAGTATTATATAAACATTTTTATAAATTAAATTTAGCCATGAAAATATCTCTTCATGTTGCTCATCAATTGTAGTGATTTTATATTCAGGACCAAATTTTAATTTTAGATCATCTTTTATTAAATGTCTTTCATCTATATTTTTTAAAAAAATTTCAATACCGCCTGAGTAATATTGACCACTACCTGCAATATTTTCATATGTAATTGTTCTTTTATTTTTTGTAAATGAGATTAGTAGAGTATCAGGAATGGCAATTAATTTTTTTTCTAAAGCATTATTTAGCTCATATCCAATTAACGTTATTTGTGTATCTATTTCTGTACTTATTTTTATAGAATTTTCATCTGTTATTTCATTATTGCCCCAGTCGTAATAAATATTATTATTTTTTTTATTGACTGAAAAATTAATTATTGAAGAATCTTTATTGAAAAAATAGCTTGGATTAAGCTTTGTTCCCCAGTTATTTATTTTTTGTAAATATTTAAGATCAATAAAAGCAAATCTGGAATCAATTTTAGAAAGCCCAGTTTCATATATTCCACCAACAACTAAGTTTCTTTGTTTTGGTTTTCCGTTAGAAATAAAAAAAGCTGCTATTTTATTATTGAGTTGTAAATTTAATTTTTGACATTTTTCAAGTGAAAGAATTATGGTATCGTTAACTTCTGATGAAATTTCAGGAGCTTTACCCTTTATAATATACTTTTTTAAAAAAGAATTTTTTTGAAGACTTTCTAAACCTTTAAAAATAACTCCCTCAACTTCGTTGTTTTCTAGATTAAATTTATTTTTAGATTGAATTATTGCTGATTTATAAGCATATTTTTGAGCTTTATCTATGTATTTAGCATAATTAAGTTCGTCAAAAGAATTATTTAATGTGTTAATTGGACTTGTTTCATTATTATTACTTTGAAACATAGATTCTATTTGAATATGATTTCCAAAACTTAATAATTTACCCTTAATCTTATTTTGAAAACCTACTGCTACGCTTAAAGTAACTACCATAACAGAGACACCTAAAATCACTCCTAAAATTGAAATAATGACAATTGGCCTGGAAAATTTTTTAGAATGCTTTTTATTTTTCAGCATTCTTTTAGCTACATATAATTCAAAGTTCAATTTTTCGTTAATTTGTATAGATTAATGGATACTACATACAAACATCAACATTTTAAAGAATATTTTGCATTAAGTAAGTGTTTTTTATTAGTTTTTTTATTCAGTGTTTTAAGCTTTACATCTCAAAATAAGGAAATTATTGTAGGAGCTGAAAGAACCTTTTTATATCTAGAAAAACTAAAGGGCCGTCGAATAGGTTTAGTTGCAAATCAAACATCTAATATTAGGAATGAACACTTAGTAGATGTTTTATTAAATGAAGGTGTAAATGTTGTAAAAGTTTTTTCTCCCGAACATGGGTTCCGTGGAAAGTCTGATGCTGGGGAAAAGGTAAGAGATGAAATGGATCTTCAAACAGGCTTGCCTATTTATTCTCTATACGGTAAAAGTAAAAGAAAGCCATCAAAAGAAATTTTGAAAGATGTAGATATTATTTTATTTGATTTACAAGATGTAGGGGTTAGGTTTTACACCTATATAAGTACTTTGCATTATGTAATGGAGGCTTGTGCAGAAAATAATATTGAGCTCATTGTTCTAGATAGACCCAATCCGAACGGCTTTTATATTGATGGTCCAATTTTAGATTTAAAATTTAAATCTTTTATAGGAATGCACAGAGTCCCAGTTGTACATGGAATGACTATTGGAGAATATTCCAAAATGATTAATGATGAAGGCTGGCTTAATTATGATGAAAAATGTTTATTGACTGTTATTCCCTGTTTAAATTATAATCACTCCTCAAGATATATTCTTCCAATTCCACCTTCACCAAATCTCCCCAATATGAGAAGTGTTTATTTATACCCTTCACTATGTTTTTTTGAAGGTACTAATGTAAGTATTGGTAGAGGGACTGATTTCCCATTTCAGGTTTTCGGAGCTCCATATTTTGATAACAAGCTATTTAAGTTCACACCAAAAGCTACTTACGGAGCAAAAAATCCTAAGCATAAATCTATAGATTGTTATGGGAAAGATTTAAGAACTATTAGCTTAGATAGTTTAAAAAATATAAGCAGTTTAAATTTTAGTTGGCTTATAAAAAGTTACAATATTTCTAACGAGCCTATTAACTTTTTTAATAAAAATAATTTCTTCAATCTTCTTTCTGGTACTGACAAGCTAATGAACTTAATCAAAGGAGGAGCTAATGATAGTCAAATTAAGGAAACTTATAAAGAAGACCTCATGAAATTTAAAACAACCCGAAAAAAGTACTTGTTGTACGAAGATTTTGAGTAGTAATTTAATCATTAAAGATAGATTTTGAAATGAAAAAGTATAAAAACATAGGAATTATTGGAGCTGGCTCTATGGGGATTGGAATTGCTCAAATTGCAGCTTCTGTAGATTGTAAAGTTTTGTTGTATGATCAAAATAAAAATGCTGCTAAATCCTCATTAATTAAGTTAGAAAAAATTTTAACAAGACTTATTGAAAAAGACCGTATTAATACTTCTAAAAAAGATTCTATTTTGTCAAATATTATAATTCTTGATTCTTTACAAGAGATTCAAGAGTCGGATCTAATTATTGAGGCAATTATTGAAGATTCTACAACTAAAAAAGAATTGTTTATAAAATTAGAATCCATAGTTAGTAAGGACTGTATTTTTGCATCAAACACCTCTTCAATTTCTATTACTAATTTGGCTTCATCGCTCAATAATCCAGATCGATTTATTGGAATACACTTTTTTAATCCAGCTCCACTTATGCCTTTGGTAGAGGTCGTCCCTGCACTCCAAACTAAAGAGAGTTTAGTTCAAGAAATTCATGATCTGCTATTAGATTGGAATAAGTCTCCTGTTGTTGCTAAAGATACCCCGGGTTTCATAGTTAATAGAATTGCCAGACCTTTTTACAGTGAAGCTCTTAGAATATATGAAGAGCAAATTGCAGATTTTGCAACAATTGATTTTGCAATGAAAGAAATTGGAGGATTTAAGATGGGACCATTTGAATTGATGGATTTTATAGGTAATGATGTGAATTATGCTGTTACAGAATCAGTTTTTAAATCATTTTATTATGACCCTAGATACAAACCTTCATTTACCCAAAAACAGTATGCTGATGCAGGTTGGCATGGTAGAAAAACTAAAAGGGGATATTATGATTATACTGACAATAAAAATTCTAGGATGCCATTGAAAGATACCAATTTGTTAAATCAAATTTTTGATAGAATTCTTGCAATGTTAATTAACGAAGCTATTGACGCATTATATCTAGGAATTGCGACTAGAAATGATATTGAAATGTCTATGACTAAAGGAGTTAATTACCCAAAGGGACTAATTCAATGGGGTGAAGAAATTAATTTTTCTAAAGTTGTTAAAGTTATCGATGATCTTTATGATAAATATCACGAAGATAGATATAGATGCTCTCCACTTTTAAGAGAAAAGGCATCGAAGTAAAATAATTTTTTTATTTTTTTGAGCAACATGATTTACCAGTAGAAATTTCTTTTTCAAATTTCACATTAGATTTTTGAGGCTTTTCACTCATTTTAGAACAACATGATTTGCTAGTAACAATAGTTGTCTTTTTATTTTCAGATGAGTTAGAATCTATTTTATTAAAAATATTAAGAGTAGAAGTTGTAGCTCCAATTCCAAAAGCAGCTATTAGAATAAATGAAAGTAAAATTTTTTTCATAATTTATTAAAATCAAACGAATTTAATATTATTATTCAAATAGCTGGTCATGTAGCATATTTAAATTTCTGCAAGGATAGTTTTTCCTCCTATGATAATGTCATTTAATGACACTTTAATTTTAGCTTTTTTTGGTATGAAAACATCTATTCTTGAACCAAATTTTATAAAACCAGCTTCCATTTTTTGGTTGACTATTACTCCCTCTTTTGAATAATTACAAATTCTCCTAGCAACTGCCCCAGCAATTTGTCTAAATAATATTTTGTGGCTTTGCTCAGTCTCTACAACAATTGTTGACCTCTCGTTCTCTAAACTAGATTTTGGATGCCATGCCACTAAATATTTACCTTTATGGTTCTTACTGTAAATTATTTTTCCATTTACAGGATACCACTGTTTGTGAACATTTAATGGAGACATGAAAATACTTAATTGGGTGCAATCTTCTTTTAAAAATTCATTTTCAAAAACATCCTCAACCACAACAAGTTTACCATCACTTGGTGCTATTATATGTTTATTATTAATTTCGACATTTCTTAATGGATTTCTAAAAAAATGAAGAATTAGATAAAATAAAATTGTAGATGCTAACACGATTATTATCTGTAGAATTAGTAATGGAAAATATTTATAAACCAAAAAATTAATAATTGATAAAATTAATATTGCTAAAACTATTGTGGTATATCCTTCTTTGTGAATTTTCATTTAAAAATATTTAATAATATGTAAAGTGCAGGAATTGAAATCATTAGTGCATCCATTCTGTCTAAAAACCCGCCGTGTCCCGGAATTAAATTTCCTGAGTCTTTAACGCCAGCTTCTCTTTTAAAAAAGGATTCTATTAAATCACCTAATGTCGCTGTAAATGGGATTACAAAAGCTAATAATAATAAGAAATTAATAGAAAAAATATCAAAAAATTGTTTGATAAAATATACTGATAGCAATGTAAACGCCATTCCACCAACAAATCCTTCCCATGACTTTTTTGGAGAAATTCGAGATATTATTTTGTGTCTTCCTAATTTTGATCCAATGATATATGCAAAGGTGTCAAACACCCATGTGAGTATAAAAAGTATCAATATTGGTGATGGGTCAAAATTAGTATTGGAATAAAAAGAATTATTGAATACAAATAATTGTACTATAAAAAAAGGGATTGCTATATAAAGAAGTGGTATTAATTTAGACTTTCCTTTTCTTAATTTCAACATTTCGTAAAAACAAACCCCGCCAAGGCTTATAAATAATAATGTGAAGGAAGTTATAGAATAACTAGTTGCGCTCCACAGAACTAACACATAAATGAAACCTGATATTAATCTTTTTAAAACCTCGCTCATATTTTTGGTAAAAATCAAATTTAGGAACTTTAGCCGAAATTAAATTACGCAGATTTTTTAGAGGCTGATTTTTTAATTATCGTTTCTTTTTTTGGAGCTTTTTTAGTTGTTTTAGAAGAGACTTTAGTTTTAGTAACGATTTCTTCTTTCTCGAATGGTCTTTTACCAAAAATAACTTCTAAATCTTCTTTAAAAATAACTTCTGTCTCCAGTAGTTTATTTGCTAATTGATGAAGTTTATCTTCATGTTTTCTTAAGATTGATTTAGCCCTTTCATATTGAGTATCTATTATTTTTTTAATTTCCTGATCAATTATTTTTGCTGTTTCTTCAGAATATGGTTTAGTGAAACCATAACCTTGATTCTGGGAATCATAATAAGAAACATTTCCAATTTTTTCGTCAAGTCCATAAATTGTTACCATAGCCATTGCTTGCTTAGTTACTTTTTCTAAATCGCTTAAAGCTCCCGTAGAAATTTTATTAAAAATAACTGATTCAGCAGCTCTGCCTCCAAGTGCAGCACACATTTCATCTAAAATTTGTTCGGTAGTAGTCAAAGAACGTTCCTCTGGCAAATACCAGGCAGCTCCAAGGCTTCTTCCTCTTGGAACAATAGTTACTTTTACTAATGGATTAGCATGCTCAAGCATCCAGCTTACAGTAGCATGTCCAGACTCATGGTATGCAATTGTTTTCTTTTCTTGTTTAGTAATTATTTTATTCTTTTTTTCTAAACCTCCTATGATTCTGTCAACTGCATCTAAAAAATCTTGCTTTTGCACACTGCTTTTCTTTTTTCTTGCTGCAATAAGAGCCGCCTCGTTACAAATATTGGCTATATCTGCACCACTAAAGCCTGGTGTTTGTCTTGCAAGAAAATCCTTATCAAGTTTTTTCTCGAGTTTAATAGGTTTTAAATGAACATCAAATATTTCTTTTCTTTCGTTTAAATCTGGCATGTCAACATAAATTTGTCTGTCAAATCTTCCAGCTCTCATTAAGGCTCTATCTAAAATATCGGCCCTATTAGTAGCAGCTAAAATAATAACTCCAGAATTAGTTCCGAATCCATCCATTTCTGTTAATAGTTGGTTTAAAGTATTTTCTCTCTCATCATTAGAACCCATATTAGGGTTTTTACCTCTTGCTCTTCCAATAGCATCTATTTCATCAATAAATATTATACAAGGCGCTTTTTCTTTAGCTTGTTTAAAAAGATCTCTTACTCTAGAAGCTCCAACTCCTACAAACATTTCGACAAAATCAGAACCTGAAAGTGAAAAGAAAGGGACTTTTGCTTCCCCTGCAACTGCTTTTGCGATTAATGTTTTCCCAGTTCCAGGAGGACCTACCAAAAGAGCACCTTTAGGAATTTTAGCACCCAGGGCTGTATATTTTTTTGGTGTTTTTAAAAAATCTACAATTTCTTTAACTTCTTCTTTGGCTTCTTCTAAACCAGCAACATTGTCAAAAGTAACATTGGTAGATTTTCCTTGGCCAAACATTTGAGCTTTAGATTTGCCAATATTAAAAATTTGTCCACCAGCTCCGCCTCCGCCGCCTGAAACTCTTCTCATAATAAATGACCAGACAGCAATCATAATTCCAAAAAATATGATCCAGCCAAGAATATCTCTTCCAAAGTTGTCCTCTTCAACATAGTCATACATTAATGTTTTATTAACTCTAGAATATTCTTTTTGAGATTCTTCTAAATAAAGTGAAAAAGTTTCATTATTTGGTATGTTAAATATGTAATGAGGGCCATTATTAGGGCCTCCAAAAACACTATTTTTTGGGATGTTTTTATCTTTATGTGGAAGTTGGTCTAATTGATCAGCGAAAATATAGACTCTAGCCTCTTTTTTATTGATTACTTCAATTTTTCTAACTTGTTTGTTTTCTACAAAGGATTTAAACTCAGAATAATTAGATTTTAATATTCCTGTATTGACAGGATTAAATAAATTAATAGAAATCAATATAACTGCTACTATCCCGTATACCCAGTAGAAATTAAATTTTGGTAATTTACCCTTGATTTTTTTATTGTTTTTGTTATTAGACATCTATATTTAATTAAGATTGATATTTTTCAATTGGAGCATCTCCCCACAAATCTTCAATATTGTAATTTGATCTTGTTTCTTTATAAAAAATGTGAGCAACTACATTTACATAATCCATAAGAATCCATTCACTATTTCCTTTACCTTCTTCTCTCCAAGGTTTTTCGTTTAAATCTTTAATACATCTTTTGTAAACAGATCTATTAATTCCTTCTATATGAGTTGCTGAATCACCATGAGCAATTACAAAATAATCGCAAACGGCCCCATCTACATTTCTTAAATCTAGACAAACAACATCATTTGCTTTTCCATCTTTAAAACCTTCAACTATTGAATCTTTAAGCACCATTTGTCACATTTTGTTTTAAACTTATTTAAGTTACTTTGTAAAACTAGTTAATTATAGCTAATTCATTTGATTTGTTGAATTGTTTGTCGTTTATTTAATTAAATGAAAAGCCAATCTTTTGGAAATCAAATTGTAAAGTTAAGTTCTGTTGATTCTACAAACAATTATACTGCCAAACTTGTTAATAATTCAAAAATAAGCTTTGGAACTGTTATAATGGCAGATTTTCAAACTAAAGGCAAGGGTCAGAGGTCCTTGTTTTGGAATTCAGAGAAAGGACTCAATTTACTTTTTAGTCTTTACCTAGACACTTCTTTTTTAAATGCTGAAAATATTTTTTCTTTAAGTAAAGCTGTTGCCCTAGGCTTAAGACAATGTGTTGAAAATATTGTTGGTAAACAAGTCTTGATTAAATGGCCAAATGATATACTAATAAACGAAAAAAAGATTGCGGGTATTTTAATTGAGAACCAATGGAAAAGCAATAAAATTTCTTCTTCAATAATAGGTATTGGTCTTAATGTAAATCAATTAAAATTTCCAATTGAGTATAAAGCCACTAGTCTTTTTAATATAACATCTAAAAAATACAATTTAGATTCAATAGTTAGTTTGCTTTGTTCATGTTTGCAATTTAGTATTGATCAATTAATACAAAGTAAAATAAATCTAATTGATAGAAATTATCACAACTCCCTTTTAAACTTTAATAAATGGGCTCTTTATGAACATGAACAAAAAGTATTTAAAGGTAAAATCCTCGAAGTAGATAATATGGGACTACTTAATCTAGAATTAAAAAACGGAGATTATAAAAAATTTAATTTAAAACAAATTAAACTGGTTAAATAGCCTCTTCAATTTTTTTAGCCATGAAATTAAATAGTTCATTTAAAGGTTTTCCAATCATGACTTTTAGCATTGGATTTACTTTAGCATTACAAACTATTTGAGCGGAACATTCTTGAGAATTTTTTTCTTCAATTTCAATTTTTATTGAAAAAGAAAAGGGTGATTTAGCTCCACTAATTAAATTAATACTGTTTTTATCAATTTTATCTTTAATTATTTCTAATGTATATGCATTTTGAAGATTGAATATGCAAAAGTCTTTATCAGATTTCCAGTCCTTTATTTTGTCTTTTGGAAAAAGATTTTCAAAGTTATTTAAGTTAGATAAGTATTCTAAACAAGCTTCTAGTTTTCCATTCAAGGTTATTGTATCACTTTTTATTTCAAGCATTGATTTTCCAATTTGAAGGAGATTCTCTCCATTTTAATATTGTATTAAGCTCAGAGTCTGTAATATAATTATTTTTAAGAGCAGTTTCTAGTAATACTGAAAAATTAGATAATGTCTTGAAAGAACAAGATGCATTTTTAAAACCTTTTATTGATTCCTCAAATCCATATGTAAAAATTGCTCCAAGACCGATTATTTTCACACCAAATTCTCTTAAATCTTCAACTGCTTTTAAACTGCTCATACCTGAGGAAATTAAATCTTCTATAACAAATACTTTGTCCTCTTTTTTTAAATCTCCTTCAATATTATTTTTCATTCCATGAGATTTTACGGACGATCTAACATAGCAAAATGGCAGTCCTAATTCTTCTGCTATAAGGGCTCCAATAGCAATTCCACCAGTAGCAACACCAGCTATACAAGTAGGCGCTTCAAACTCTTTTATCAATTCTACAAATTCATTTTTGATGAACGACCTAATCTCTGGATAGGCTAAAATTTTTCTATTGTCACAGTAAATTGGAGAGTTCCAGCCAGATGCCCATTTGAAAGGTTTAGTGGGTTGAAGTTTTACAGCATTGATTTGTAAAAGAAATTCTGCTATTTTAGCAGCGTTATTATTGAAGTTATTCATGTTGCAAATTTATAAAGTTTTTCATAGTAAAAGTGAGATCATCTTTTCTCAAAATAAAATTGATAATCAATCTATAATTATAGATGATTTCTCGGAAGTTTCGAAATATAATTCCTTAAATAAATTTTTATTTACTTGCATTTCACCAGACCCAATTAAAGCTATTAAAAACTGGTTTCCAAATCATGATTTTATTCAAGCTGCTGGAGGTCTTGTTATGAAAGACCAACAATATTTATGGATTTACAGAAATGGTACCTGGGACCTTCCTAAAGGAAAGCTAGAAAAAGATGAAAATTTTAAAATAGCTGCTATAAGAGAAGTTCAGGAAGAGTGTGGTCTCGATTCAAATCTTGAAATAATTAAACTACTTTATATTTCATTTCATACTTATATTGAAAATTCAAAAAGTAGAATTAAAAGAACCAATTGGTATCTCATGAAATATTCTGGAAGTGATTATTTAAGTCCACAAAAAGAAGAAGGGATTGATAAAGTAAAATGGCTTTCGTTAGAAGAATCTATCTTGAAATCAAAAGAATCTTTCAAATCAATTGATGAAGTTTGGAAGACTTATAATTAGTAATTCTTTCTTCCAATGTTCATCTTTTCTTCAACTTTATTTTTTTTCTTAATATTAAAAAAAGTTTCATCAATAGTTGAACTTTGATATCCCTTTGAAAGAGGACTTGGGGGTAAAGCAGGGTATTGAGAAATTAATCCTTTAGGGTCAATTAATAAGTGAGTTGGCAAATCGTCTATATGAAATTCAGAAATTAATTCTTGTTTGTTTTTTGGATATAATATTTGCCATTTATAATTAGAATTGTTGGCTAAGAATTTTTCAAAATCCGCTTTATTATTATCAAGATTTATAGAAATGAAGTTTATAAAACTATAATTCTCATTGAACTTTTTAATGATTTCCATTTCTTTTAGGCTTTTATAATTCCAAGAAGCAAAAAAATTAATGTACGTGTAGTTTTTTTTAAGCTGATCAACTTTAATTATGTTATTTTTTTTGTCTATCACTGTTATATTTGGACAAATTGCTCCAATACTAAATTTAGTTAGTTCAATTATACAATTATTGGCTAATTCTCTATGTGACTTCCATTTACTTTTTTTAGAAATATTATCTAGAAATAATAGAATATTTTGTGGGCTATATTGAGATAATGAATAAGAATCAAACAATCCTTTAATGATGGCAAATTCAGAAATTTGATCAGATGAGAAATACTTAGAGTTTTTAATCATATCATTAAGTTTTTCAAAGTCATTGTTGTTAATTGCTAGTAGTATTTCTTTGTTTAATTGACTTCCTCCAATTTTGAAAACATCTTTGTAAAACTGATTAAAGAATTGCATATAGGCATCATTTGAATAATTTAATTCTTTGTTATTTATATAATTTTCATACAAATATGCTTTATAAAATTCTCCCTTGCTTTGGTTAGCCAGTTGTTCTAAAACAGCGATTTCATATCTTATATAATTGTGTAAATATTTAATCATTTTATCTTTATAACGATTGCTTAAATAGATTTTAAAATTATTAAGAGCTTCTTGGAATTCTTTGTCATGCCGAACCATTCTGACTATTTTACTAGTATCGCCATATAGAAAAAAGTCTAGTTCATAATTAAAATCTAATATTAAATTATTAATATCATTTTCTTTAAGATTTAAAAAAACAAGTTGAATTTCAGACTTTTTTAATGACGCTTGATCAATAATAGTGTCTTTTGGGAAATAAATATTGTATTGATTTGTTGCAGTGTCAATATAAATCAAACCATGTGATCTTCCAATTGAAATTTCTGTTAGTTCAATTTGTTTAAAATCATAATTTAACTTTCCGTATCCATTGGAATCAATTGTTGTATGGTCAATTTTTTCAAAGCTATTTGTTATATAATCAATTTTTCTTTTCCATGATAAGGTTTGATTTTTATAATCAGGTGCTGTTATATTTACAATTGTACAGTAGGAGAAATTGCAATAAAGTAGTGAAATAATTATAATTAAGACCAATTGCCTCATTGGTTAAGAATATCAACTGATTTTGGTAATAGTTTTGAAGCATCTCCATTATTTTTAATAATTTCTCTAACTATAGAAGAGGAGATCATTCCATACTTTTTATCTGCAAGTAAAAATACTGTCTGTATTTCACTATTCATGATGTAATTTACATCGGCAATTTGTTTTTCATATTCGAAATCCAAAGAAGATCGTAATCCTCTAAATATAAAACTCGCATTTTCTTTTTTTGCAAAATCAATTGTCAAGCCATTATATTTTTTCACTATAATATTTAAGCTTTTATTAAAAGTTTTTTTTACCCATTCTTCTCTTTTTTCAATGGAAAATAAGTGCTTTTTTGTTGAGTTTTCACCTATAGCAACTATTAAAGTTTCAACTAACTCCGAGGCTTTAAGTATGACATTTTCGTGTCCAGAAGTTATTGGATCGAAAGACCCGGGAAATATTCCAATTTTATTTTTCACTGTTTATTTTAAAAAAAGAAAAGTTAACATTACTATACGTTCTTTGTTCAATAAAGTTAGTGGTTTCTTGAAAATTTGTATTTCTGCTATGTTCTACGATGAGTAGTCCGTTTTTTTTGAGAATTTCACTTTTGAAAATAAGTTCAGGTAAATCTTCAATATTACTTAGGTCATAAGGAGGGTCAGCAAAAACTATATCAAAATTATTTTTTTCGCTTTTTTCTATATATTTAAATGCATTAGTGCGAAATGTCTTAATATTCATATCTAATTTTTTAGCTGTATTGATTATGAATTTAATGCAGCTCATTTGCTTGTCAACACAAGTTACACGGGTCGCTCCTCTAGAAATAAATTCATATGCAATACTTCCTGTGCCAGCAAAAATATCGAGTATATTTAAATCAGAAACAAGACCTCTGTTTTCTAATATATTAAAAAGGGCTTCTTTGGCTGTATTTGTAGTTGGTCTTGCTTTTATGTTTTTATTAAACGGTATATAAATTGATTTGTATTTTCCTGAAATAATTCTCAAATCAAAAGTTTTTATAATTAGATTCTTTATTGTAATGAATGGTGTTGTTTGGGAATACATCTTTTAATTTAGAAATCAAATTTTCATCATTTATTCCCCAATTTTCAATGTTGAAGTTTTGAGTTATAAATTTAGACTCTTTAATTACACTTAGTATGAAGTATAGTGAATCATCGGAATTTTCTATTTCATATCTATTAACTAAAACTAATTTCTTTTTATTAAATGATGAAATATAAATGCATTGTTCGCCGAGAAAAAAATTCAACTGCAAATCATGCTTGGAAAATAAAATTATTGATTCGCAAAAGTGTCTTATGTTGGAAGAGGGAAAGTTCTTTTTAATTTTTTCTAAAGTGCTTTTTTCTATACCCCAATATACTTGACTTTCGTATTTAGATATCCCGTAGCTTTAAAAATTTTAAATTATTTTGATCAGCTGCTATAAACGATTGCTTTTCGTTTTCGGGAATATGAGACCATAGTTCGTCTGGTATAATAGTAAAATTCTGATTGTCTACATAAATATTTTCTATTTCTAAATTCAGTACAGCATCAAGCTGAATGTTCTTCCAAATCCCAGAATCTAAAATTTTAAAGAATTTATTTTCAAATAAAAATATGTCTTTTGGTGTATAGGTCAATAGTGTGGGTTTATTTCCAATTCCCACTTGTTTTAACTTCCGTTAATGAACCTGTCTTTAATGTGTCTCTTTCATTAAGAGGGTCATATGGAGAAGGATCAAATGCTGTGAAAACTGGAGTTCCTACTTTTGATAAAAGATAAAAATAATCTTCTGTATTCGTGTTGAAATTTGAATAATTGATTTTATCACCTTTGAAGAATTCAAATGATATCTTGTTGGTGTCTATAAGTCTACTTTCTATTAGATTTTTAAATTTAATTATTTCAAGATTTGGACTAGAGAACTCATCTTCTTTATTAGTTTGGTTTTTATTAATATGTAAGGGCTTAAACAATTTTGGGTTATAAAGTGGTGGTTGGAGGTTATAAGAAAAAACATCTTGTAAATCTATCCAGTATCCTGATGAAGGTTTTGTTACAATATCTTTTTGAGTAAGATTTAATGTGATTTCTTTATTGTTTCTAATTATTTTGAAATTAAGAGTATCTTTTTTCTTATCCTTAATTAAGTCTAAAACATCTTCGGATCTATTATAAGTTATTGAGTCTATAGATATAATATTATCTCCAAGAACTAACTGAGGGATTTGAGGAATTGAATCTTTGACAATTAAACCTTTAATTTCTTTATTGTAGTAGGCTACATCGTTTCCGTTAAAATCTATAAGGTAAGTTGACACAAAATCATATTCATTATCATTTTTATACATCAATACATCAAAAGAAACATCATCATTAGACTCTAAAATTGTAGCGTACATGGTGAAGTGTTTATCTTTTGACATAGGCACTAGGTCTAAATTATTGTAATCAAATTCATACAACCTAATATTGGCAGAATCCAAGTTTGTAGTAAAGAGTTTTTCTAAAACATTTTCCCAACTGGTATCTTTTGTTAATAAACCACATAACAAAGCTTCTTTTTCGTCGTAAGATTCTATTTGAATATAATCTTGGATTGGGTCATAACCTAAGATTTCAGCATGTTCAGGTGTTATTTTATAATCAGGTACAATTCCTTTAGTACTTATTGAATAAACACTGTCTTGAACAAGAAACCTTTTTAATTCGTCAAAACTATCGCTGTACCAACCGTACTTTTTCTTGTATTCTAACTGAACTATTTCAATATCTCTTAAGCCTTGCTTTATGTTGGCATCTGTTTCTTTTTTTAGTTCAATTTGAGCTATTGTGGTAGCTATAGATGAGTAGGTAGAATATCCTAGGATAAGACAGCTAACAAGCATAGTTATTAATATACTTAAGTGAGTGTTTTTAGTTATAACCTCTTTAATGTATAAAACTGTTACTACGCCCATTGACAAAACCACCATTGCTCCCATTAAAAAAGTCCAGGATTGGCTAATATTTCCACTGCCACTAAATAGGGCAGTGTTTAATAGAATTAATCCAAGTAAAATAATTAGACCAGGAAATATGTATTTTTTAATAAGAAGGCTGCGTTCTTCCATGAAATAAATTTTGATTTACAAATCTAATATTTTTTTCAAATTTCACTTCTTATATTTACAACTAAATATGACTATAGACACACCCCTTATTAATGAAATTTAATTTTAAATTATGTTAAAAAACATAAAATTTATTTTATTTTTATTAAAATATAAGCAATATTATTTGTAAAATATTATTTTAATATGTTTATTATTTTAAATTGTATATTCGTATATATAAACCATGGATAAAGATATTTTAAGAAAAGCATACAAACTCATAAGTCAATCTAGAGCCATGAGCGCTCTTTTTGAAAAAGAAAAGAGTATTACTTCAAAATATGTTCACGCTACATCTAAAGGTCATGAGATTATCCAAATTGCTGCTGGTATACAATTAAAAAACGATGATTTTTTATATCCTTACTATAGAGACGATTCCATGTTATTGTCCATTGGATTGGAGCCGTATGATTTAATGCTTCAGTTATTGGCTAAATCTAAAGATCCATTTTCTGGTGGCAAAACATATTATGCTCACCCTAGCTTAAACGATCCTAATTTCCCAAAAATTCCTCACCAATCTTCAGCTACAGGAATGCAGGCTATTCCGGCAACTGGAGCTGCTATGGGATTGAAATATAAAGAAGAAGTAGGATTGTCTAAAAAAGATAAAAACGCTCCTATTGTGGTTTGTTCTCTTGGAGATGCCTCTTGTACAGAAGGAGAAGTTTCTGAAGCTTTTCAAATGGCGGTATTAAAAAAACTACCTATTATTTATTTAGTTCAAGATAATGAATGGGATATTTCTGCAAAAGCTGAGGAAACAAGAGCTCAAGATATTTCTTATTTTTCTAAAGGTTTTAAAGGTTTAAAAGTCTTTTCTATTGATGGGACAGATTTTATAGAATCCTATAATACTTTTAATAAGGCTTTAGAAATTACTAGAAAAAGAGAAGGTCCTGTTCTTATTCATGCAAAAGTTCCTCTTTTAAATCACCATACTTCGGGAGTTAGAATGGAATGGTATAGAGACGATCTTGAGGATCATAATTTAAGAGATCCTTACCCGTTTTTGAAAGATTTATTATTAAAAAATGGATTTAATGAAAGTGATTTATCTGAAATCTCGGTAAACACAGATAAATTAGTCTTAGAACAATATAAGAAAGCTTTAATTGAAAAAGATCCTGAACCTATAGAGCTAAATCAAAATATTTTTGCTCCAACAACAGTCAAAGAAGAAATTGGAAATAGAGCTCCAAATGATAAAGAACCCACTGTAATGGTGGATTCAGCTTTATTTGCAATTAGAGAAATTTTAGAAAAGGATCAAAAATGTTTATTGTATGGACAAGATGTAGGAGGGAGGTTAGGTGGTGTTTTTAGAGAAGCAGCAACCTTAGCACAACAGTTTGGTGACCACAGAGTGTTTAATACTCCAATTCAAGAGGCTTTTATTGTAGGAAGTACAGCAGGAATGTCTGCCGTAGGATTAAAACCAATTGTAGAAGTCCAATTTGCAGATTATATATGGCCTGGTTTGAACCAGTTATTTACAGAAATAAGCAGATCCTACTACTTATCCAATGGGAAATGGCCAATAAGTATGATTCTTAGAGTACCAATTGGAGCTTATGGTTCTGGGGGGCCTTATCATTCTTCAAGTATTGAATCAATAGTTACTAATATTATTGGTATAAAAGTTATTTATCCATCTAATGGAGCAGATTTAAAAGGATTGATGAAAGCTGCTTATTTAGATCCAAACCCTGTATTAATACTAGAACACAAAGGTCTTTACTGGTCTAAGATTCCTGGTACTGAAGGTGCTAAAACTATTGAACCAGATGAAGACTATATTCTTCCAATTGGAAAAGCAAGGAAAGTAATAGAAACCGATCAATCAAATATAGATTCTGGCCAAACAATAGTAATTATTACTTATGGAAGAGGAGTTTATTGGTCTTTAGAAGCTTCAAAATCATTTCCTGGAAAAATTGAAATTTTAGACCTTAGATCACTATCTCCTTTAGATGAAGATCAAATTTTCGAGTCAGTTAAAAAACATGGTAAATCACTTATTGTAACTGAAGAACCTTCTTCGGCAAGTTTTTCACTTGGTTTAGCAGGAATAATTCAAGAAAACTGTTTTGAATATTTAGATGCTCCAATAAAAATAGTAGGTTCTGAAAATACACCTGCAATTCCTTTGAATGAAAATTTAGAACTTGCATATCTTCCCAACGCATCTAAAGTTAAAGATGCATTATCTACCCTTTTAAAATATTGATAGTTATTGTTTAAATTTTATGTAATAGATTTGTTATCTATTTTAAGATTATGGAATATTTAAATTATGAACTTTTTGGCAATTCTATCCATCATTGGGTTATTGCTTTAGGAGTATTAGTAGGGTCTTTTGTATTAGTTAAAATTATTTATTGGGTTTTCTCTTCTGTTTTTAAAAATTTAACCAATAAAACTAAAACCAATTTAGATGATATATTAGTAAAGAACTTGCAAAAGCCACTTACAAATTTAGTGCTCATTGGCGCTTATTATTTTGCAGTGAGTTATTTAAGTTTTGAAAAAAACGTTGAGGGAGTTTTATTAAATATTGCCTATTTGTTATTTACAATTAGCATTACATCAATTATTTCTAAAATAGTCGATGCACTTATCTCAGAGGTGATTTTGCCAATTTCGAAAAAAACCGAATCAAGTTTTGACGCTCACCTAATTCCAGTAATTCAAAAAGCAGTTAGAGCAATAATATGGTCTTTAGGAATTGTAATTGGACTTGACAATATTGGATTTGATATTACTGCCATGATTGCAGGACTTGGAATTGGTGGGCTTGCTCTTGCTTTGGCTGCACAAGATTCTGTTAAGAATATTTTTGCTGGAATCATGATATTTCTAGACAAGCCTTTTAAAATAAATGACAGAATAAAAATAGATGGTCACGATGGAACTGTAGAAGATGTTGGGCTTAGAAGTACTAGAATAAGGACATTGGAAGGAAGAATTGTCACCATTCCAAATTGTACTTTTACCGATAATAGTGTGATAAATGTTACATCTCAACCTGCTCTTAAGGTAAAAATAAACCTAGGCTTAACCTATGATACTAATGAAGATTCTATGCAAAAAGCAATAGATATACTAGTTGACATTGTTAAAAACCAAGATTCTATTACCAATGATTACGCAGCAGGGTTTAATGGTTTTGGAGATTTTTCTTTAAATATTTTATTTATGTATTATGTAAAACCAGATTCTCATTGGCTAAATACACAAACCCTAGTAAATAAAGAAATTCTAAAAAGATTTAATAAAGAAGGGTTAGAGTTTGCATTTCCAACCCAAACTATATTCAAAAAAGAAATTAGTTAATACTAATTAATTCTACTTCAAAAACTAATGTTGAATATGGTCCAATTTGTGGTCCTGCACCTCTTTCTCCGTAAGCTAAATCGTAAGGTACATAAAGCTTCCACTTAGAACCAACAGACATTAATTGTAATGCTTCTGTCCAACCTTTGATAACTCCATTTACAGGAAAACTAGCTGGTTCACCTCTATCTACAGAGCTGTCAAAAACAGTTCCATCCATTAATGTCCCATGGTAATGAGTTGTTACTTTGTCTTCTAGTTTAGGCATATTAATACCATCACCCTCGGCAAGTACTTCATACTGCAATCCGCTTTCTAAAACAGTAATGCCTTCTTTTGATGCATTTGCTTGTAAAAACTTTTTTCCTTCTTCAATCATTGATTCACTTTCTTGGCCTTGCTTTTTGGTAAAGTATCCTTGAATAATTGCTGTAGCCTGTTCGCCACTAATTTTAGGATCTTTCTCATTATCTAAAACCTCTTTCATTCCAGCTTTAAAGTTATCTAAACTGATATCTTCAAATTGATTTTTAATATTTTCTCCAATATTAACTCCTAGACTATAACTAACAGAATCAAGTTCATTTTCTAAATTAGCTTCTTTAGGTGCTTCGGTTTTACAAGCAACAACTGCAAGTAAGGATGATATTATTATTACGTTTTTCATTTTAATTTATACTTATAAGTTCAACTTCAAAAATTAATGTTGTGTATGGACCTATTTGTGGGCCGGTTCCTCTTTCTCCATAGGCTAAATCATAAGGCACAAAAAGTTTCCATTTTGAACCTACAGGCATTAGTTGTAATGCTTCTGTCCAACCTTTAATAACTCCATTTACAGGAAAGCTTGCTGGTTCACCTCTATCAACAGAACTGTCAAAAACTGTTCCATCAATTAATGTTCCATGATAATGCGTAGTTACTTTATCTTCTAAAGTAGGTTTTGGACCTTCTCCAGTTTTCATGATTTCATACTGCAATCCACTCTCAAGGGTAATCACGTTTTCTCTTTTAGAGTTATCTGCAAGGAATTTTTTCCCGACTTCCATAACAGACTCACTAGCTTTAGCTTGTATTTTTGTAAAATAATCTTGAATTAGTTTTTGAGCATCTGCATTAGAAATTTTAGGTTCTTTGCTTTCGTCTAAAACATCTTTTATGGCAGCTTCAAAATTATCCAAGTCTATATCTGGAAATTGTTTTTTAATATTTTCTCCAATATTTACTCCAAGACTGTAGCTTACAGAGTCAATTTCATTATTCATTTTTTGTCCTGACATATTTAAATTTATAGATAGGTTTACAATAGTTATTATTAAGGTGAGAAATGTGTATTTTTTCATAGTCTAAATTATAATGTAGTTTTTAAGATAAAATCAATTATCAACCGCTTTTCTTTTGTGGTGTTTGAATTTTTTTGGGAATTTGTTTTCTAATTGCTGTATTACTTTTTTTTGTAATTTGTTTTTTAGGCTTTTTCTCGGTTTTTTCTACTTTATCTCCTGCTTTAGTTTCCTTAGAATCTTCTTTTTTAGATTCTTTAAGTTTTAACTTTTTAGTTTTGTGTAGTATGTTATACCATTGGAAAAGCTTTTTAATATCAGAATTATAGACCTGTTCTTTGTCAAAGTTGGGAACATATTCTTCTAGTTTTGCTCTAACCTTTTTTATATCTTCTGTGTGATCTATAGTAGGTTTGCCATCGTTAGATTCATATATTTTTCTAAATATATCAGAGAGAAGAACCTCCTCATCATAAGTGTAAATGCTTATATCTGAGAGTGCACTGATTTTATTAGTATTAAAAATTGGAAATCTTTTTTTATCAATAATTGATTCTACAATCACATTATTTTTGGATTTTCCAACAGTGCTGAATAACCCAGATTTTCCAGAAATTGATATGATATCTTTTAAATCCATAATTTATTTATGGCGCAAATCTAATAATTATTCTTTTATAAGCTTAATTGGTTTTAAATTTGATTGATTTTTTATTACTAACCAGTATATACCACGGCTTGTAGAAATGTCATCAATTGTAATTTCATTACTTATTGTGGTTATGGTTTTAACTATTCTACCGCTAAGATCAAATAGCTCTAAAGTATGTGGACCATCAATGTTTTGAATTTTAACAGTTGTACTTTCATTGAAAGGGTTTGGATAAACAGTTAATTCAGGTTGTAAATCTTGACCCCCAATTACATTGGTAACAACAGATTGATCTACAAAAAAGCTATAATCAATTAAAAATCCAAAGTTTCCTTGTCCTTGTCCAATTACTAATATTATTGAAATCTTTAATTAGCCAACTTCCATCTAATCCTCCCCAAAAAGAACCACCTAAACCATCACCATAAACATCACCTAATTCAAAAGTATAGCACTCATTAGGGGCTAAGTTCATATTTTGAATAATAGTAGTATTTGCCTGTGGACCTCCTCCACCAGCATTACAATTATAATTTTGACCACTATATATAACAGTATCCCTACTGTCTTTAACATTCCAGAATGTTTCTAAACAATAATCGTCTAGTAATAATTCTAGAGTAATAGGAGAAGTAATTCCACCATTTATGGTTAATACTAAAGAAATAATACTGTCACAACCTAGTGAAGAGGTTAAGGTATCTGTATATACGCCAGAAGTTGTGTATTGAACACCATTAAATGTGTATGTACTACAAGAAGAAACGCTGTCTACAAAAAAGTAACTTTCAGAAATTATAAGTGACAAATTAATAATACTGTCACAACCACTAGCTGAGCTGAGAGTATCTGTATAGACTCCACTTTGAGAATATATATTCCCATTCCAAGAATAACTGTTACAAGCTATGGCAGAATCAATAGTTGAAAAGGAATTGTTTATTGTAAGGTTTAATGTAACAATACTATCACATCCAGATAAAGTAGACTAAGGTATCTATAAATATTCCACTTGATAAGTAAGTATTACCGTTCCAAGAGTAAGTAGTCACATGCAGAAATATTTAGAGTATTGTTACTAGAATTATTAATTATTAAGTTAAGAGTTTCAACACTGTCACAGCCGCTAGCGGTTTGTAAACTATCGTAATATGTTCCAGATTGACTATAAGTAGTTCCATTCCATAAGTAGTTACTACAAGAAGTAATACTTTCTACTGATGAGTAAGAATTATTAATAACAAGATTTAAAGTAACAATACTATCACAACCAGCACTAGTAGATAAAGTGTCATCTACTATAAGTTTCCAGTATGCAGCATGTATAAGTATTGTCCATTCCAAGAGTAAGTAATCAGCAAGCATGTAACATTTACTTGGCTCACAACAGCAGAATCTATAGTAAGATTTAGATTGTAGCAGTACTATCACAACCTACCGAGTTGGTAGTAATGAAATTATAAATTCCCGTTGCTGACGTAAGTTGATCCATTCCAGTTAACAGCATCGCAAGAAGATAAACTTGATATAGAAGAACTGGAATTATTTATAGTTAAGTTTAAAGTATCTACACAAGTACCGAAGAGTTGGTATAAGTTCCGCTAGTAGTATAACTATTTCCATTCCAAGCAAAAGAATCGCAAGCTACTTCATTACTTACATGTAGGGTTGGTGGTAATGGTTAAATCTAAAGAATCATATTGTGGACAACCTGCAGCATTCACGTTAGTGTCTACATATATTCCAGAAGCTAATAGCGTTTGTCCATTCCAAGTATAAGACTATACAGGAAGATTCGGTTACTAAACTAGTAGAAGAACTAGTTTACAGTTAAATCTAATTTGTACTAAACTATCACAACCATTTGAGCTTTGTAAGTGTAAGTGGCGGTATTGTTACTAGCAAAATAAGTAATACCATTTAACCAAGTTAAGCTATCGCATTGGGTGAGTGAGTCAGTTGTATTTGAGCTTTGGTTAAAAGTTAAATTTAGAGTTATTATACTATCACAACCAGCTGTATTTATTAGTGAATCGTAGTAAGTTCCAGAACTTGTAAGACTAGTTCCTCCCCACTGAATAGCATTACAAACTGTAGAATCGATTGTTATTAAATCTTTTTGATTTACTATTATTACTACGGTGTCTGACATTATACATCCAATGGAATTAATTGCTGTAGCAATATAAGTAGTAGTTGAAGCGGGCACAAAAGAAACTCCGTTTACAACATTATTGTCCCAAGCTAAACTATCTGTTGTGCTAGCAGATAAGGTAATACTACTTCCCTCACAAATACTTTGGTCTAGACCAGCATTAACAGTAGGACTAGCATTAACCGTAATAAAACCAGTTTTGGTTTCGCTGTCGCTTCCACCACTTGCAGTAGCTGTAAGAGAAACATCGTATGTTCCAGAAGCAGTATATGTGTGAGTTGGGTTTTGTAAATTAGAAGTAGTACCATCGCCAAAGTCCCAGTTCCAAGAAATGGCATTTCCAGCGCTACTGTCTGTAAAGCTTATAGAAGAACCTACGCAAGTGGAGTTGGTATCTACTACAAAATCGGCTATAATAGCACTAATAAATATATTGGTTACTATAATAGAATCGCAGCCATTAATGGTTGTAAAATTCTCTACTACTTGAGCCGGAGAAGTATAAATAGTTCCGTTATAGGTAACACTAGGGCTGCCGCTTATGGCAGTAGTATCAAAATAAGTTGGGTAAATATCTATATTTTGAATACTGGTGTCTTTACAAGTGCTTCCATTGGTAGTGGCAACAAGCCTAACATTATAATTCCCAGGATTTAAGTAATTATAACTAGGGTTTTGTAAAGTTGTATTTCCGCCATTTCCAAAATCCCATTCATAGGTAGCAGTACCTGAAGAAATGGTGGTATTGTTGGTAAAAATAGTAGTGTCTTGAGCACAATTATTAGAAATGCTAAAGGAAGCATTAGGAGTTATTTCTACTACTACATTTTGAGTAATGTTTCCATAACAACCCACATTGCTATACGCTCTTAATTCAACACTATAAGTACCGGAAGTATCGTATAGGTGAAGAGGATTTTGTAGGGTAGAGGTATCGCCATCGGCAAATAGCCACTCGTAAGAATCAATAGTACCAGTAGATACCGATCCACTTCCTGTAAAAGAAGTTTGTTCGTTGGCACATGCAGAAAGATAGGTAAAGCTGGCCGTTGGTACATTGTCTCTATAAATGGTTTTTGTAAGGGTATCGTTATTTATGTTTTCATCGGAAGTATTTACCAGCCACGCTTTAAAAACATAATTGCCAATAGCGCTTAAATCTTCTGTAGTGGTGAAGGTATAATCGATGTCGCTAAAGGTAGTTCCAGTAATAGTTTCGGTAGTAATGGCCCCGCCATTTACTTGGTAGGCTATTTGTAAATCTATAAATGCAGCATCGCCATATTGTACTACTCTAAACTCTACTGCTTCACTGTTGGTATGGAAACAGTTTAGGGTAGGTTGCAATAAATCTAGTATGCCAAAGTCTACTGTAAATTCTTGTGCGCCTATGTCGGGAGCAGATGCATTTCTTACTTCGTTGTCTATATCTACATTACAGCCAGGAACATAAATACCAGCACCGTTTAGTTGTCGCTGGCTTACCATTAAGTTCGTATTAGATACGAAGAAGGGGTTTACCTTAAGGGAGTTGGCATCGCTGCCCATGGCGCGCCTAATGCGCTTACGCTGCTATAGTTATTAGTTGTTAAAGTTGGCAATAGAGTTGCCTGTGGTGTAGTAACAGTTGTAGTCCCAGTCTGGGATTGGTTAAGGTCTTGCTACAAATAATGGAGTACCACCGCCGATGGTAGAGAAGATATTATTTTTAACGTAATGTTACTAACATCGCCAGCTAAGTAGAGGCCGTAGCTAGAGGCACTGCTGTACCAGAGTTTTCTATACTGTTGTGAGCAATTACAGTACCGCTTAAAGAGCTATTAGAGCTTAGATAGATGGCTTTACTTTCTAGCTGGCCTTTTGTATGAATGTAGTTATTGGCTATGAATGTATTACCATCAGTTATTGTAATAGCACTTTTATTTTCAACATTTAAAATTTGATTGCCTACAATACTGTCTACATATCTTACATATTCAAAATAATTGTCGTTGTTAAAAATATTTTCTTTTACTACTACATAGTCTTGATCGCCGCAATATAAAGCTGTTTCTACCACCATCTATGGAGTTTCCTGTTATTAAAAGAGTATCGTTACTATTATTATTACTTATATCATTTATATATAGAGATTTATAACATCCATTTATGTTGTTGTTTTTAATTATAAACTTTCCACCTAAGTCATCATTGTTATTCTATTATATATATCCCATTGTCACCTTTTATGTTGTTATTTCCTGTAATGTTTACGGTGTTATATATAGTGGTGCTACTGGCTATTAACCTTATACAGGCGCTGTAAGAAAAGTCGTTGTTGGTAATGTTACAACCTGTGGAATTTTCGATTATTAGTTTATCTGCATGGTTATAACTAGAACTAATGGTAGGGTCATAACTTTCGAATCTACAGTTGGTAACATTTACAGAGTCGCAGTTGGTGATTAAAAAAGGATTCGTGACTACACTAGAATTATTATCAAAAGTCATGTCTTTTAGGGTAATGCCTTTAATATTGTTAAGTGAGAAAAGTAAGTGAGTAGCAGTGTTGGCATGCTCTAAAGTAACTAAGCTACTGTCGCCACTTTCGCCTTTTATGGTAATGGTATTGGTAAAGCTATTTCCAGGAATGTTGCTAATAATAAGTTGATCGTCGTACACACCGTCACGAACGTTGATGGTTACTGGGCAAGTTATACCAGCGTTATTTAAAATAGTAGAAAGTTCGCTAAAGCTGGTAAAGTCCGGATTAGTACCCCCCAACGTATACGTGCCGCATAGGGAAGTTACCAAGTTGTTTAGCTGTATAGTATCGTTGTAAGCGTTGCAGTCGGTAACTCCATTTGGGTTTTCTACCCAAGTTTGTAAGTTGTATATGCTGGCTCCAGAAAAGGTGTAGTTACTGGCAATAGTTACTGGTACTGTAGCTTTACTAGCTAAGTTTCCTGTCCAAGTAAAAGGGGTTTGCACTGCTCCGTTTACCGACCAAGCAATACTAACTGATGTAAGTGGGTTACTGCCTTGGTTGGAAAGTAGTACTTCAATATTGTTGGTATTGCTAGCTTAGTGGTGCAGTAGGGTTTACAATACTATTAATACCAGCATCGTTATTACAAAACACAAATTCTTTAGCGCCCATGGTAGTAGGGCTGGTTCTACTAGTGCCGTTAATATCTAAAGGAGCGGAAGCCAACAGCGTGCCTGTTTGTAACTGCGATTGGTTTACAGTTAAGTTCGTGTTAGATACGAAGAAGGGGTTTACCTTAAGGGAGTTGGCATCGCTACCTAGGACGGTACCTAGTGCACTTACGCTGGAGTAGTTATTACCGTTGTAACTAGCTAGCGTGTTTCCAACGTTGTTGTAATAGCAGTTGTAGTCCCAGTCTACGTTGGATTGTGTTACAGCTTTTAGGGGAATACCACCACCGCTGGTGTATAGGATATTATTTTTCACTTTTAGTCCAGCAGAAATATCACTTTCTACATACATGGCACTACCAGAAAAAGCAGTGTGGTTAATACTGTTGTGCGCTACAGTTATGGGGGAATAATTTTGATTTATATATAAGCCATAAATATCGTCACTTCCGCTAGAGGATACGTCTATATAATTGTTGGCAAAATAACCTTTTCTGTAAAGTCGAATACCATAGTTACTTGTGTGTATATTGACAAAACGGTTAGAAATAATACTGTCACATTCATAAAACTGGATAGAAACTCCTTGAAGATCATTATTTTTAAAAATGATATAATCTCTATTAGTGTTACCCGGAGTCCCATCAATATAAAAAGACCCGGTGTAAGAGTCGTTGAAATAGATAGATTTATTATTGGAGACAATAAGAGTATCACTATAACCATTACTGCTATATAAATTTGACGATACCCCCCCGGCTTGTGAGAAGATATTGTTATCTATTAAAACTTTAAAGCTATTGGAATAGCCTTTAGTTATCTGTATATACCCACGATTAGTTGATGTTGAGTCCCCTATAACATTATTGGTAATGTTAATAGAAAGCTGCTCGTTATTGTTTGCATTATCATTAAAAACAACTGAAGGATATCCATAATTATTTTTAAAGTAATTATTTTTTAGAGAAACTCCAGTAGAAGAATTAAATTGTAATTGAAACTGATCCAAAATACAGTTGGTGAATAAGACCGAATCACAATCAGTGATGTTAGAAAAATTATATTCATTATTATGTCTTAGGTGTAAATCTTTAATAGTAATGCCTTTTATGTTAGAGAAGGAAATAACGTTATTGTCAAAATTATTAGACGCCCAATAAATTTGAGCCAAGCTACTGTCGCCGCTTTCGCCTTGAATGGTAATGGTATTGGCAAAGCTATTTCCAGTAACATTACTTAATATAAATTGTTCGTTGTAAATACCGTCTCTAACGTTAATAGTTACTGGGCAAGTCATACCAGCGTTATTTAAAATAGTAGAAAGTTCGCTAAAGCTGGCAAAGTCCGGATTAGTACCCCCCAATGTATACGTGCCGCAGAGGGAAACTACCAAGTTGTTTAAACTGGTAGTGTCGTTATAAGCATTGCAGTCGGTAACTGAGTTGGGGTTTTCTACCCAAGTTTGTAAGTTGTAAATACTTGCTCCAGAAAAGGTGTAGTTACTGGCAATGGTTACTGGTACTGTAGCTTTACTAGCTAAGTTACCTGTCCAAGTAAAAGGGGTTTGCACTGCTCCGTTTACCGACCAAGCAATACTAACTGATGTAAGTGGGTTACTGCCTTGGTTGGAAAGTAGTACTTCAATATTGTTGGTATTGCTAGTTAGCGGCGTAGAGGGACTTATAAAGCTAATAATACCAGCATCGTTATTACAAAACACAAATTCTTTAGCGCCCATGGTAGTAGGGCTGGTTCTACTAGTGCCGTTAATATCTAAAGGAGCGGAAGACAATAAAGTGCCTTCTTGCAATAGTGCTTGGTTTATGGTTAAGTTAGTATCAGAGATGAAGAAGGGGTTTAAGTTAAGTGAGTTGGCATCGCTACCTAGGACGGTACCTAGTGCACTTACGCTGGAGTAGTTATTACCGTTGTAACTAGCTAGCGTGTTTCCAACGTTGTTGTAATAGCAGTTGTAGTCCCAGTCTACGTTGGATTGTGTTACAGCTTTTAGGGGAATACCACCACCGCTGGTGTATAGGATATTATTTTTCACTTTTAGTCCAGCAGAAATATCACTTTCTACATACATGGCACTACCAGAAAAAGCAGTGTGGTTAATACTGTTGTGCGCTACAGTTATGGGGGAATAATTTTGATTTATATATAAGCCATAAATATCGTCACTTCCGCTAGAGGATACGTCTATATAATTGTTGGCAAAATAACCTTTTCTGTAAAGTCGAATACCATAGTTACTTGTGTGTATATTGACAAAACGGTTAGAAATAATACTGTCACATTCATAAAACTGGATAGAAACTCCTTGAAGATCATTATTTTTAAAAATGATATAATCTCTATTAGTGTTACCCGGAGTCCCATCAATATAAAAAGACCCGGTGTAAGAGTCGTTGAAATAGATAGATTTATTATTGGAGACAATAAGAGTATCACTATAACCATTACTGCTATATAAATTTGACGATACCCCCCCGGCTTGTGAGAAGATATTGTTATCTATTAAAACTTTAAAGCTATTGGAATAGCCTTTAGTTATCTGTATATACCCACGATTAGTTGATGTTGAGTCCCCTATAACATTGTTGGTAATGTTAATAGAAAGCTGCTCGTTATTGTTTGCATTATCATTAAAAACAACTGAAGGATATCCATAATTATTTTTAAAGTAATTATTTTTTAGAGAAACTCCAGTAGAAGAATTAAATTGTAATTGAAACTGATCCAAAATACAGTTGGTGAATAAGACCGAATCACAATCAGTGATGTTAGAAAAATTATATTCATTATTATGTCTTAGGTGTAAATCTTTAATAGTAATGCCTTTTATGTTAGAGAAGGAAATAACGTTATTGTCAAAATTATTAGACGCCCAATAAATTTGAGCCAAGCTACTGTCGCCGCTTTCGCCTTGAATGGTAATGGTATTGGCAAAGCTATTTCCAGTAACATTACTTAATATAAATTGTTCGTTGTAAATACCGTCTCTAACGTTAATAGTTACTGGGCAAGTCATACCAGCGTTATTTAAAATAGTAGAAAGTTCGCTAAAGCTGGCAAAGTCCGGATTAGTACCCCCCAATGTATACGTGCCGCAGAGGGAAGCCGAAACATCTTCAGAAATATCGTCGTTGGCACTATTTAAGTCTGTTCCGCCATTGGGGTTTTCTACCCAAATTCTTAAAGTTTGTATTATTCCAGGTGAAAAATTATAATTGCCTATTACAATATTACTTTCTGTACCACCCACTGCTAAACTGCCGCTCCAAGAATAGCTAGATTGCAATACCCCATCTAAACTCCATTTTATAGTGGCACTAGTTAATACCGAACCACCAGTATTGGATAAACTTGCTTCAATATTTTGACTTGCCCGCAGCAAATGGCATAACTGGATTGTCTATTGCCGAAATAGAGGCGTCCAAAGCTAGTGGAGCATATACCTGTATATTGTCTACCGCCCAAAAATTGTTTTGATTGCCACTCCAAACAAATTTTATTTTGGCGTTGCTTACAGTAGCTGCCCATTGAGAAATATTTACCAATTTACTTTCTACACCATTGGTACTATCTGTATAAGTAGCAGCAACATTCCAATTGGTACCATCAAAAACTTGTAATGTTCCACTAGGCCCATTAGACCCAGCAAAATAATGATCGAAATATAAAAGTACGTTGTTTGTACCAGAACAATCTAAGGTTTTAGAAACCAGTTCTGCCGATTCTGCACCCGAATTGGAAGAATAGTTTTCACTATCGAAAATGGCAAATGTTCCAATAATAGGAAAGCCAATGGTTCTACTTCCAGGATTGTCGAAACGCCATAAGTCACTAGCAGTACCAGTAATGGTATTGTTGCTCCAAGCAGTAGGTGGGGTAGTGCCACTAGCCGAAGAAAAATCTTCGTTTAGTATATAGCTTTGAGCATTAGAAACTACCCAAATATTAACTAAAAAAATAAGAGCTGAAAACCTTAAAAAACTGTTCATAAAATTAATTTTTCTATAAAATAGAAACTTATTTTTAAATAAGCTAAAAATATTAGGTGCTATTAGGTGAGTTTACCTATTTCTAGATTAAATTATTAAGCAAATATAAAATATGAATGTGTTTTTAGCAAATTCCTAAAATTGGAAAATGCTACTTAAACTTTTTAACTGGAATTTTTTTTAGTTTTTTTAAAAAAATAGCATCGTATAGCAATAAATATCCGCCTTGTAACATGATAGAATTTCCAAATCCTTGGTTTTGAGAAGTATTAGATTTACTGTTTTTTATAATAAGCCCAGAAACTATATAGGCAACGTCTAGCCCCATATTTATTAAAAGACTTGTTTGTGTTTTTTTCTTTTTAGCTAAAAGCCCGTTAATATCCCATGGTTTTTTACTGTCTTTATGAACCAAGAAATGTCCCAAACCAACAATGCCAGCATTTAGTAAATTCCAGTTAAAGTTCATTTCATGAAAATATTCATTACTAGTACTAGAGGAATATAATTTTTTACTTAAAATTGGACTAATTACAAGATTTGCAGCCGACCAACTAGAAAGTAATAGTAGCGACTGTTGCTGTTTTTTGTAAAAAGAATCGTGAAAATTTAAACTGTCTTGAGCTGAAACAATTCCAATTGTAAACAAACCAATTAATAGCAATACATACTTAGAATTTTTCATTTTATTAACTTTTAAAAATTACTCAATTATTAATTTCACAGGTTTTAAACTAGACTGGTTTTTCACAACTAACCAATATACGCCGCCACTTGAAGAAATATTTTCAAGGGTAAATTCATTGCTATTGGTAGTTAAAGATTTAACTATTCTTCCGCTTATATCGAAAACCTCTATGATATGCGGGCCATCAATATTTTGAATTTTTACGGTTGTACTTTCATTAAAAGGATTCGGATAAACTGCAATACCAGCATTCGAAAATTGATTTTCTATAACACTAGTAACAACAGATTGCCCTACTAAAAAACTGTACTCAACAATAAATCCAAAATCTCCTTGACCTTGTCCAATTACAATATTATTCAAGTCTTTAATAATCCAATTGCCATCAGTACCATTCCAAAAAGAAGCTCCTAATCCATCTCCATAGTAATCGTTTAATTCAAAAGTGTAACAATCGTTAGGATCTAAGAACATAATTTCGGTAATAGTGGTATTTGCTTGAGCTCCCCCGCCACTTGGATTACAGTTGTAATTTTGACCGCTGTACCACACAGAATCTTGACTGTCTTTTACACTCCAAAAAGTTTCTAAACAATAGTCATCGAGTAGTAGCTCTAAAGTAATTGGTGAAGTTACATCGTCGTTGATGGTTAAATATAATGTTTGAATACTGTCACATGTTACACTAGATAATACAGTATCTATATAAACTCCAGAAGAGTCGTACTGATTCCCATTCCAAATATAGCTTTGGCAAGCCGCAACAGTATCGACAGTAAAAATATTTCCAGAAATTATTAGCGATAATATATTTACACTATCGCAGCCACTTAAACTAGATAAACTGTCGTAGTATATTCCACTTTGAGTGTAGGTATTTCCATTCCAAGAATAGCTGTTACAAGAATTTACCGTATCAATATTAGAGTAAGTATTATTTATAGTAAGATTTAAGGTAACAATACTGTCACATCCCAAGCTGCTAGTAGAAGAATCTACATATGTTCCACTTTGAGTATATGTAACTCCATTCCAAGAGTAGGAATTACAAGCAATAATTGGTATATTATTATTTGTTGATTGATTAATAGTTAAGCTAAGTATTGTAACGCTATCGCAACCAAAAGTATTAAGTAAACTATCATAATAAGTTCCGCTTTGGTTGTAAGTAACTCCATTCCAAGAATAAGAGTCCGCAAGCACTTATGCTTACATTATTTGTACTTGATGAATTTATAGTTAGGATAAGTGTTGAAACACTATCGCAACCACCAGCAGTTAAAGAACTGTCTAAGTAAGTTCCACTTTGGCTGTAAGTATTGCCATTCCAAGAATAAGAGTTACAAGCGGAAATATTCTGAGATGTAATAATAACCGAATCAATAGTTAAGTTAAGGGTAGAAATGCTATCGCAACCAGAAGCAGTTAAAGAACTGTCATAGTAAGTTCCACTTTGGTTGTAAGTAACTCCATTCCAAGAATAAGAGTTACAAGCGGAAATATTCTGAGATGTAATAATAACCGAATCAATAGTTAAGTTAAGGGTAGAAATACTATCGCAACCAGCAGCAGTTAAAGAACTGTCGTAGTAAGTTCCACTTTGGTTGTAAGTATTGCCATTCCAAGAATAAGAGTTACAAGCGGAAATATTCTGAGATGTAATAATAACCGAATCAATAGTTAAGTTAAGGGTAGAAATACTATCGCAACCAGCAGCAGTTAAAGAACTGTCTAGTAAGTTCCACTTTGGTTGTAAGTATTGCCATTCCAAGAATAAGAGTTACATGCGGAAATATTCTGAGATGTAATAATAACCGAATCAATAGTTAAGTTAAGGGTAGAAATACTATCGCAACCAGCAGCAGTTAAAGAACTGTCGTAGTAAGTTCCACTTTGGTTGTAAGTATTTCCATTCCAAGAATAAGAGTTGCAGGCAGTTATATTTTCCGAACTACTTATTGTAGAATTAATAGTTAAGTTTAAAGTAATAATACTATCACAACCAGCAGCAGTTTGTAATGTGTAAGTAGCAGAGTTATTGCTGGAAGTGTAAGTAATTCCATCAATCCAGTTGATGCTATCACAAGTAGAAATCACATCAGTTTCGCCTTTTGTTTGGTTAATAACAAGAATTAGAGTAGCTGTACTATCACAACCATTTGAGTTGGTAGTTAAGAAGTTATAACTTCCGGAGTTTGAGTAGTTAATGCCATTCCAAAGTAAAGAATCACATGATGTAACATTTGAAATTGAAGAATTAGAATTATTTATTGTTAAAAATAAGCTATCTACACAACTACTACCTGTAGTGTAATAAGTTCCACTTGTTGTATAAGTTGTGCCATTCCAAATTAAAGAATCGCAACTAATTTCTGTAGTTAAATTAGGAGTATTATTAATTATTAAATTCAAAGAATCTATTAATGTGACAACCCACTGCGTTTGTTAAAGTATCTACATAAATTCCAGTAGCAGTAAGAGTTTGTCCATTCCAAATATAACTACTACAAGATATTGTTGCTAAATAAGTTAGATGAAGAAGAATTTATTGTTAAATCTAGATTAACTAAGCTATCGCAGTTTAAAGAATTTTGTAAAGTATAAGTAGCAGTGTTGTTGCTAGAAGAATAAGTAATACCATCTATCCAAGTAATGCTATCGCAAGAAGTAAGAACATCTGTTCCAGTAGAGCTTTGGTTAACTGTTAAATTAAGCGTTACTAAACTATCGCAACCAGCTGAATTTGTCTAATTGTAAGTAGCGCTATTATTACTTGATAAATATTTGATTCCATCAATCCAAGTAAGACTATCGCAAGCAGAAATAACATCTGTTCCAATTGAACTTTGGCTTACTGTTAAGTTAAGGGCAACTACACTATCACAACCCGCAGAACTTTGCAATGTGTATGTAGCAGCTATTATTATTTGAAGTGTAGGTGATTCCATCTATCCAAGTAAGACTATCGCATGAACTTTGAGTGTCTATTGAAGAATTCGAAGTTGAGTCTTGTTGGTAAACTCTTATAAAATCAAGTACCATTTCACTTTGAGTAAATGAAGGGTCAATAGAACTTTCAAGGGCTATATTTAACAATAGATATTGGTCTTCAGTAAACGGCCAATTATTTGGATCTTTTGGGTTGGGAGCATAAGAATAATATTCTACTCCATCTAAACTAAATGAAATTTTGTTTGGACTCCATTCCATAGCATATAAATGATAGGTATTGGATACATCATTAGACATTATTCCTCCAACATTTACTGTACTTCCAAAAGAAGAAGGTGTATGTAAAGCACTTTTAATATAATTTTGGTTGTTTCCCCAATGTTCCATTATATCAATTTCTCCGCAGGCAGGCCAATTGGTAGTTCCAAAACCTTGCGTTTGCCAGTAAGCACCAGTTTCATTTATATTTTTACCAAGAGTCCATATAGCTGGCCAAGTACCAATACCAAAAGGTAATTTTGCTCTTGCTTCAACTCTACCATAGGTAAATGCATATTTAGAATTAAGTCTAGCAGAAGTGTAATTTTTAGTAATTCCTTGAACAGAATCGGTAAATGTTTCGCTTTTAGCAACTATATGTAAGTTTCCGTTTTGCACATATGAATTATCACTACGATCCGTGTAATGTTGCACCTCTCCATTGTACCAACCTGTTCCATTTGGTATGAAAGTTTGGTGATACCACTTTGAATTGTCAATAGCTCCATTACCACTAAACTCATCTGACCAAACAAGACTCCAGCTTGAAATAGTAAGATTTAGGGTAATAATACTATCGCATCCATTAGCGTTTATAAGTGTATCTGTAGCATAATTGTTATTGGAATAATATGTATTTCCATCTATCCAAACTAAGGAATCACAAGCAGTAATTACATCTACACCAAAAGTAGCTTGGTTAATGGTTAAATTAAGAGTAACCACACTATCACAACCAGCTGAATTAGCAAAGTTGTAAGTAGCAGTATTGTTACTAGAGTAATAAGTGTTTCCATCTATCCAAGTAATGCTATCGCAAGAAGAAATAACATCAATCGATGAGCTACTTTGGTTAATCGTTAGATTAAGTGTAATTACACTATCACAGCCACTTAGAATTTGTGAGCGTATAAGTAGCCGAGTTATTACTTGAGTTATAAGTAATTCCATCGATCCAAGTAATGCTATCGCAAGAAGAAATAAATCTGTTCCAGTATGAACACTTTGATTAATGGTTAAATTTAGGTTAACTACACTGTCGCAGCCATTAGCTGTTTGAGTGGCGTATGTTGCAGTGTTATTACTTGAGTTATAAGTAATTCCATCGATCCAAGTAATGCTGTCACAAGAAGAAATAACATCTGTTCCAGTTTGACTTTGATTTATTGTTAAATTAAGGGTAATAAGACTATCGCAGCCATTAGCTGATTGAATAGTATATGTAGAAGAATTATTGCTAGAAGTATATGTAATTCCGTCTATCCAAGTAATGCTATCGCAAGAAGAAATAACATCTGTTCCAGTTAAAGTTTGATTAATCGTTAAATTTAGGGTAACTACACTATCGCAACCAGCTGAATTAGTAAGGGTGTAAGTAGCAGAATTATTGGTAGCTGTGTAAGTAAGCCCATCAATCCAAGTATAAGTACCACATGCAGTAACGAAACTCTGTTCCAGTAGTATTTGCCAATAAATTCACTGTAACATTATCCGTTGCAAAACAACCATTTCCGTCTGTTCCAGTAACTGTATAAGTATTTGTAGATGATGGGTTAAAAGCGACTCCGTTAGTAACACTGTTATCCCAAGTATAGTTTACATTACTACTTCCAACAGTAATGGTTCCAACCATTCCCCCATGAAATTCACATATATAATAATAGGTTCCAGCAGAAGTTGGTGACCAACTTATTATCCCCGAAGAAGTCCCATTATTGGTAACAGCAACTGAATTGGCAGTACCAGTTGTAGCAGTAGTTTTTATTAAAAATGGATGACCAGGTGAATTCACATTAAAAGTAAGGGTATCTCCAAGAGAAATATTTATTGCAGGGTCGTTTCCAGAAAATGCACCAGAAAGAATATAATTTGAAGCATTCACTGCTGTTACGCCAACTTATAAGTTTTGCCCACTAGTTGCATTTAATGTTACACTATCTCCACTACAAATAGTTTGGTCTATTCCAGCATTAATATTTGGATTTGGAGTTTATTGTAATAAAACCAGTTTTAGTCTCAGTAATAGTATTTGTCCAGAGCTTGCAGTTAAAGAAACATCGTAAGTTCCAGCTGCTGCATAAGTATGAGTAGGGTTTTGCAATATAGATGTATGTACCATCGCCAAAGTCCCATAAATAGGCATTTGCTCCAGTTGATAAATTAGTAAATGAAACTGAGATTCCTGGGCAAATAGTAGAATCACTTGCAGAGAAATCGGAAGTTAAATTTAAAACTAACTCGTTAATAATTATAGTGTAGTCTTCTACTTGCCCACGTTGAGGAGCTTCACATGCGTTTGCAACATTACCAATATCAGAATTTAATCTTAATCTAAGTTTATTTCCGCTGATTATTGTGCTGCCATTAACACTAGGAATTGTTATATTTATGGTTGAAGTACTTATATAATTGCCACTAAAATTATCAGTAGTATTTAAGTCAAAAATTTGTTCGTTGGCATCTATAAAATCACCGTCATTATTAAAATCTATATATCCTTTTATATTATTTGCATTGTAAAGAGTTGAAACCTTAAAACTATAGGTGCTATCCTCAAAAACATTAATTACTTTTTGGCAATTCAAAGTATTGTCAACATATCCACCATCAGTTTCTGACCAAGAAGAAGTATTCGTAAATATGCCATCTATAGTAAAGTTTTTAATTCCTGTATAAAATCCACTAAGTCCTACAGAATCAGTTTGAGGAGAACAACTCGCATTAGCTATGTAGTAGAATAATTTATTGGAGCTTCGTCTCCTTTTGAATAAATTAAACTAATTCCAGTAGTTTCTAACATTGCTCTAGATCTTGTTTTTTGATCGTTGGTAAGTCTATCTACACAAGATGCATAAGACATATAATTTTTGGCAGTATTGTCTCCAAATTGGCTCCAGTACAATCGTTTAATTGTCCAGATTTACAATCGCTGGTATATCTTTTATGAACTTCTGTATCTGCACATCCGTCACTATCTACTCCAACCGTAAGATCTGCTGCACAAGAATCACCTATACCATCTTGATCTGCATCTCCATCGCCCTTAAAAGTGTGGTGTAAGTGAAGGTAATGACCAAATTCATGAACAACTGTAGAGTTGTCCCTAGGTAAGTTTAAATTAAATGAAGGTTGGTTGTTGTTTGGGTCGAACCCAAAAACACTAGCCATCATTACAGATCCTTCATAAGCTGAACCTGAGAAAAAATTGGCATAACCTTGAATCCCGCTCCCCCCATTGTTATCTTCAATTTCACTAACTATCCAAATATTAAAATACTCTGTTTCAGGCCATCTACTTAAATTTTTAAGTGTGTTTTCATCTGCTTCTCCACCATCTTCATAATAATCTACTCCCCCTATTGAATAGTTGGGTACAAAACTTGCATCAATTCTATTAATTCCAGAATGTGCATTACAATTAGAGTCTTGCTGAGCCAAAGAAAATTGTATTTCAAAATCTATTGGACTGTTGGCAGTATTTCCACGATATACGTCGTTCAAATTTGTAATTGCACTTTGTATTTGAGAATCAGAAATATTGGTTCCAGTTCCCACAGCTTCACCCAAGTGAAGTACATGAACAACTACAGGAATATTATAGACAGAACCCAAGGTTCTTGATTGAGGAAGGCCTAGTTGCTGAGCAATTTTAAACTCAGATTCTATTTCTAATTTCAAATAATTAGAATCTTGTAATTGAATATTTCTTTTGTAATCAAACCCACATTCTTTAAGTAAAATATTTTGACCAAATGAAGTTAAAGACATTATAAAAGTCAAAGAAAGACTTATAATAAAAGTAGTATTGTAATTTTTCATATTATGAGTAAATTTTTATAAAAATAAGAATAAAAAATTATAGTTTATCAAATGATATAACGTAGCTAGTTATTTAATATTTAAACAAAACCTAGAATAGATTATTAAGGATTTTGAAACAATAATAGTTATTTTTTTATAACTCTAATAGTTGAGGTCTTTTCCTGAACTTTCACAGACAAAAAATAAATTCCATTTTTAAATGGTTTTAAACTTATTTCTCTTTCATTAGTAGAAAGCAACTTTTTTCCGAATAAGTCGAAAACACTAGTATTTATTATTCCACTAAAATTAGCTGCACTTATTGTTAATAAATTTTTGGTTGGGTTTGGGTAAATAGAAATATTATTATCCCAATTTTTATTACCATTGCTACCGACAAATATCACATCAAAAAATACAGTATCTCCAGTACAGTTATCCGAATCTGTCACCAAGGCCCAAAAGTTACTATTAAAAGCAGGAACTATACTAGTTGTAGTTTCACCTGTACTCCAAAGGACAGTGTATGAACCAGAGCCACCAGTTGAAGAAACATCAATATTATTTCCGTTTTGTATAATGTTGGAAACAATGTCAGAATTAATATTTAATGATAAAATTAGAATACTGTCTGCTCCAGAATTTGCTTGACCTACGAGTGTATCGTAATAGGTCCCAGAACTTGTTAAAGTTGTTCCATTAAAATTATAGCTTTCACCATTGCAAATATTAGCTGATATTCTATTGATTTCATTTGAATTAATATTAATAATTAAAGCATAATCTTCAACTTGACCATACAATGGTGTGTGACATGGACCAATTACGTTGCCAATATCAGCATTAAGTCTTAATCTTAATTTAACACCACTTTTAACAGTAGTTCCGTTTACTGTAGGTACTGTGAAATTTATATATGCGGTAGAAGTGTAAGGGCTAACGTTGTTACTTACAGTATTTAAGTTTAATATTTCTTCATTGGCATCTAAAAAATCCCCATCACTATTAAAATCTACGTATCCTTTTATGTTATTTCCATTATAAAGAGTTGTAATTTCAATATTATAGGTGCTGTCTTCAAAAACATCAATTATTTTTTGACAGTTTCCAGTATGATCTACATATCCTCCATCATCGTCTGCCCATGAAGAGCTTAAGGCAAAAACACTGGGAATTACAAGACTTTTTATCCCAGTATAATGTCCGGCGAGTCCATCATTTGAAGTTTGAGGTGTGCAATTTGGATTTGAAACAGATGAATTAATCGATGATGGGTACTGATCACCACTAGAATAAATTAAACTTATTCCAATACTTTCAAGCATGGCTCTTGATCTTGATTTTTGATTTGCAGTTAAAATAGTTTTGCAACTAGCATAAGACATATAGTTTTTAGCAGTATTATCTCCATATGTTTGGTTAGAACAATCATTTAATTGACCAGATAAACATTGGCTAGTATGTCTTTTATGAGGCTCTGTATCTGAACAACCATCACTATCTACTCCAATAGTAACGTCTCCCGGGCAATTGTCTCCAATAGCATCTTGATCTGCATCACCGTCTCCCTGAAAAGTGTGATAAAGATGAAGGTAGTGGCCAAATTCATGAACTACAGTAGAATTATTTCTAGCTCCTTTTAAAGAAAAATTTGGCTCATTATTGTTTGGGTCATATCCAAAAACATTGTACATCATTATTGAACCTTCATTATTATTGCCATAAAAGTAATTTGCATAACCTTGTATTCCACTTCCCCCATCATTATCTTCTATTTCGTTAACTATCCAAATATTAAAATACTCTGTTTCTGGCCATTTGCTTAAAGCTTTTAAATCATCCTCATCTGCCTGACCACCATCTCCAAAGTAATCTACTCCACCAGTAGAATAATTTGGAACTGCACTAGCATCGATTCTTAAAATTCCACTTGTTGAATCACAATTTGGATCTTGTTTTGCTAAAGAAAAATCAATTTTAAAATCTACTGGACTATTAGCCGATTGGCCCCTATAAACTTCGTTAAGACGAGTTATTGCACTTTGTATTTGAGCATCAGAAATATTATAAGAAGTTCCTATTGGTTGCCCTGTATGAAGTACATGAACAACTACTGGAATTGTGTAAATACTATGAGATGATCTTGATTGGTTTTGAGATAAATATTGTGCTATTTTCATCTCTGATTCAATTTCTAACTTTAAGTAATTAGGGTCTTTCAATAGTAGAACTCTTTTATAATCAAACCCACATTCTTCCAATACCTGACTCTGAGCAATTAAATTTTGAAATGTAAACAGTAAACAAAAAGTTGAGATAATAATTGATATGAAATTTTTCATTTTAATTTTAATATATGTGTAACTACTGTAAAACTACTCACATTAAACTTAAAATTAAATTTTACAGTAATTACTTTTAACATAAAATAGTTAAAAAGAAACTTGTTCTCAATGGTTTTCTTGAAAAACTGGAATCTCTTTAATGTAGCTTGCTTTTTTTAAATTTAGATCAACTTTAATGCAATATGTTTTTTCTCCGTTAGTTAGTATAACAAAATTGGCTTCTATTTTATTTTGATATGTAAGTGCTTGATCCAATGTGCTTTGGTCTATTTTAACTTTTGGAGATTTACATTCAACGATAATATTAGGATTTCCTTGACTATCAAATATTAGTATGTCAAATCTTTTATTTAATCCATTAATTTCAATTTTTTTTTCAATTGCAATTAAACTCATTGGATATTTCTTTTCTATATTTAAATATTTCCAAAATTTTTGCCTTACTAATTCTTCAGGAGTTGACATTATCCATTTTTTTCTAAGCTCATCAAATAGATATTCTTTTGATTTAACTAACTTAGTTTTAATAGAAAAAGAATTGTTCATATTTTATAAAAATAAAAATTGAATTTTAAAGAAATAATAAAATCTATAGAAAATAGAAATTTTCTACCAATTTACTTTCTAAATGGTGAAAACACCTACTTTATTGACAAGATTTCAGAAAAAATATTGGATTCTGTTTTAGAAGAATCGGAAAAAGATTTTAATCAAACTATTTTCTATGGTAAAGATACTAGCGTTGACAGTATCTTAGATGCATCAAAAAGATATCCTGTAATGGCTTCTGTCCAATTAATAGTCGTTAAAGAAGCACAGCATCTTTCCAGAAACCTAAATCAGTTTGAACAATATTTTAAAAAACCAGTTCCTACAACTATTTTAGTTTTTTGCTTTAAAGGAAAGAAATTAGATAAAAGAAAAGCTATTGGAAAATTATTATCTAAATCTAATTTTTTATTTGATTTTGACTTAGTAAAAGATTACCAATTACCAGATTGGATTTTAAGTTGCGCCAAAACTAATAACCTGATTTTAGACTCTAAAGCAGTAGTATTGCTTTCTGAATTTTTGGGGAATGACTTATCAGAAATAGAAAAAAACATTCAAAAATTAAAGTTACTTGTAGTTGAAGGACAAACTGTAGATATAGAAATGGTTCAAAAGCATATTGGTTTTTCTAAAGACTTCAACCTTTTTGAATTAACAGATGCAATTGCAGCTATGAATGTTCAAAAAGCAGGCTTTATTGCTTATCATTTTGGAAAAAATAGTAAAAACCATCCCCTTGTATTAACCATTGGACATTTATATGGCTTTTTCACAAAACTTATGAAGTTTCACTTTTATGTGGATAAATTAGGAGATAATCAACTAGCAGGAAAAATAGGTGTTCATCCATTTTTTTTAAAACAATACAAACAAGCGTCTAAATTTTATTCAAAATCTAAACTGGCTCAAAATTTGTCCTTTTTAAGACATTATGATTTAATGAGTAAAGGTGTTTTTTCACAAACAACCTCACAAGATGAAATACTAAAAGAAATGATTTTTAAAATAATGCACTAAAGAAATGAAATTAAAAAATAATATTGATTTACGAAGTGATACCGTTACTAAACCTTCAATTCAAATGAAGGCCTATATGATGGATGCTGAGCTAGGTGATGATGTATTTGAAGACGACCCTACAGTAAAAAAATTCGAAGAAAAAACGGCCCAAATGTTTGGTAAAGAAGCAGGTCTTTTTTGTTCCTCAGGTACTATGACTAACCAAATTGCATTAATGGTTTATCTTAAACCCGGAGACGAAGTTATTTGTAGCAGAGAAGCACATATTTACAATTACGAAGGCGGTGGTATTGCAAGAAATTCAGGAGCTTCCGTAAGATTAATAAATCGAAGTAGTGGAATTATTTATTTAGAAGAGATAATTGACAATATTAACCCTAATGATATTCACTATCCAGTAACTAGTTTAGTTTCCTTAGAAAACACCATTAATAGAGGAGGCGGGGTGTGTTATCCGATTAAAGAGATCGAGAGAATTTCAAATTATTGTAAAACTGAAAACATCCCTTTACATCTAGACGGAGCAAGACTTTTTAATGCATTGGTTAAAACTGGAGTTAAAGCAAATCATATTGGACCATTATTTGATTCAATTTCACTATGTTTTTCTAAAGGATTAGGAACCCCAGTAGGATCTGTTTTAATTGGTTCAAAAGATTTTATTCAAAAAGCCCGTAGAGTAAGGAAAGTTATAGGTGGAGGAATGAGACAAGTGGGTATGCTGGCAGCAGCGGGAATTTATGCACTTGAAAATAATATTGATAGGCTTTCTATAGATCATTATCATGCAGAGTTATTAGCAAATGCTTTATCCAACTGTTCTTGGATAGAAAAAGTAATGAATGTAGAAACTAATATTGTAGTAGGTTACTTGAAGGAGAATTATCAAACTGAAGAATTTATAGACAGATTAAAAAATGATGGAATTTTGGCAATTCCCTTTGGTAAGGGAAGAGTAAGAATGGTTACTCATTTAGATGTTTCTAAAGAAGATGTCGAAAAAGTAATTTCCTCACTTAAATTTTAATAAGTATTTCGATGTGTTTTCTATAGCATCAACGATAGAGTTGAATTTAAACCCAATTTGTTTTATTATTTTTTCATTATTGTAATGATTGTTTTGAGAGGAGGTTCTGGCAGTTTCTTTTGTAAGTTGAGGATTTTTTCTAGTTATAAAACACTTAATAAATTCCAATCTCCAGGCCAAATTCATTAATTTTTTAGAAGCAATTTTTAATGGTGGTGTTACATTTAAACTTTTTGCAACAGTTTGAAATACATTTTTATATGATACATTTTCACCAACGACAATATATCTTTCTGCAGAAATTTTAGAATTCATTAATTCAACAATAGATTTAGAAACATCTCGAACATCTACAAACCCGTTACTTCCAGTAGGATAATGGGAAAGTCCAGAATATATTTTTTTAAATATGGTAGTACTTGATCTATTCCATGTTGATGGCCCCAATATTATTCCTGGATTTATAATGACAGCTTGCAGTCCTTCTTGAATTCCCCTCCAAACCTCATTCTCAGCCTTATTTTTAGAGATTGCATAAAAACTATTGTCTTTGCCATCTTTCCATTTGTTTGATTCAGAATAAATCCCATCTCCTTTTCTTCCAATTGCTGCCACAGAACTTACATATCCTAACTTTTTAATATTATTTTCTAAACATGCATTTACAATATTTGCAGTTCCATTTATATTAATGCTCGATATTTTTAATTGTTCTTTTTTAATAAAACTAACTATTGCAGCACAGTGATAAACATGATCGATGTCTTTAACAACATCATAAACTTGAATTACATCATCAACATTCATTTCTACCCACTCAATCTTTTTAAAAAATGACGATTTTCCATAAAAATCAAATAATTTTTTGACGTTTTCTAGTCTAGAATTTTTAGTGAAAGTTGCTTTAACAGATTCTTTTTTTGTTAAAAGATCTAACATTACATGCATTCCAACCAATCCAGTAGCCCCAGTAACTAGGTTTTTCATATTATTATGTAATTTTTAAAATGTTTCAATATTAAATTCAATATTTAGATTTTAATTTATGTGAAACAAATATATTTGTTAATTATCAATAATAAGAACTGAAAGTGAATTTTGTAGAAGAGTTGAAATTTAGGGGCATGATCCACGACATTATGCCAAAAACGGAAGACTATTTAAATAATAATAAAGTATCTGGCTACATTGGTTTTGATCCAACCTCAGATTCTTTACATATTGGTAGCTTAGTTCAAATAATGACCCTTGTTCATTTTCAAAGACATGGCCATAAACCATATGTACTATTAGGTGGTGCCACAGGAATGGTCGGAGATCCTTCAGGCAAATCAAAAGAGAGAAATTTACTCGACTCAAAAGAGTTAGATAAAAATATTAGTTCCATAAAAAAACAATTATCTAGATTTTTAAAATTTGATTCTTCAGAAAATGAAGCTGTTATTGTAAATAATAAGGATTGGTTCGAAAATTTTAATTTCTTAGACTTTATAAGAGATGTAGGTAAGCATATTACAGTAAATTATATGATGTCTAAAGATTCGGTTAAAAAACGTTTAGAAACCGGAATTTCTTTTACCGAATTTACTTATCAACTTGTTCAAGGATATGACTTTTATTGGCTTTATAAGAACCATAACTGCTTAGTGCAATTAGGTGGTTCAGATCAGTGGGGAAATATAGTTACTGGAACAGAACTTATAAGAAGAATGGATGGGGGATCTGCCTATGCAATAACTACTCCTTTAGTACAAAAAGCCGACGGCACAAAATTTGGCAAAACAGAATCAGGTAATATATGGTTAGATCCCGTAAAAACATCTCCCTATAAGTTTTACCAATATTGGATTAACTCCAGTGATATTGACGCAGAAAACTATATTAAAATATTTACACTTCACGATAAAAATAAAATTGAAGACTTAATAGCTCAACATAAAGAAAACCCTGGTCTTAGACTACTTCAAAATGAACTTGGAAAATATATTACTTCCATGATCCACGGTGAAGAACAATATTTAATGGCAAAAGAAGCTTCTTCAATACTATTTATGAAAGGTGATGAAGCCGTTTCCGCTTTGAAATCTTTATCTACGGATCTTTTTTTAGATATTTTTGAAGGTGTTCCTAAAACTGAAATTAGTAAAGAAGAAATTTTTAACGGAATTCCAATAATTGATGCCCTTGTAGAAAAATCGGGTTTTTTAAAATCTAATGGTGAAGCAAGAAGAGCGATAAATGAAAATTCAATTTCTTTAAATAAATCTAAAGTCAAATTAGATACCATAATAAATACTAAAGATTTAATTGATGGAAAGTATCTTCTTTTACAAAGGGGAAAGAAAAATTATTTTGTAATTCTAGTTGCTTAAAAAGATAGTAAATTACATCCTCTTACTTCAGATTGATCAAACCTCCCTAATATTTCTATTTTTCCTTTTGTTACTTCTCTTCCTATATCTTGTGTTTCAATGAAGGAGCAGCTGTAAATGTTAGCTAAATCGATAATATTAATTCCTCCAGAATTATTGATTTTTGCAATCGAATACGGATCTTCAAAATCTCTAACTATTAATTTCATCCATGGTGGAGTTTGAAATAATCCATTTTTTTTTGAATATGCTTGAGAAAGTAATTCTGTCATCCCATATTCACTGTGTATATAATCTACATTAAATGCAGTTTTTAGTTTTTCATGTAATTCTTCTCTCACAATTTCCTTTCTTCTACCTTTCATTCCTCCAGTTTCCATTATTATCCAATTACTTAAATCAAATGAATCTAATTCTGACAATTCTAAAAGCGCGTAACTAACTCCGATTAAAAGAACTTTCTTATTCTTCAACTCCTTCGCCAGATTTTTAAAAGTATTCAGATCTAATTTTATGTAATTACTATCAGAACTTTTGCTGTTTTGAATAAAATCATTTACCATATAGATTAAAGAGCTATCTCCTTGTTCGAGATAAGATGGTAAAAGAGCTAGAACTGTCCATTCATTAGGATTACCATAAAAATACTCGAAGCCAAGATTAAAGGATTTTTTATATAGTTTGATACTGTGAACTAGATGCTTGCTTCTATTTTTTTGAGTGGTTCCACTGCTTAAAAATGTTTTTTCTACAGTTAGGTTATTTGAAATCACATTATGCTCTTTAAAAAATTGAACTGGAAGAAATGGAATTTCTCTATAGTTTGATATCTTATCTTTTTCTAATTTCAATAAATCGACATAAGATTTATAAATAGGGATATTTTTGTACTGAAACTGGAATACTTCTAATGCTACAGAATTAAATTCATCTTCATTACTGATATTAAATATTTTTTTAGACAGACTCAAAATAAAACTAAATAGCGTAAATTTATAACGTGATAAAATCGAAAGTAAAAATAGTTATTGTTTTCTTATCAATGTGTTTAATCTCTTGTATTAAAACAGTAACATTTCCAAATGAACCATTTATTGAATATTTGAGTTTTGAAAGTTTATCAGATTCTGGAAAGCTTACTTTTAGTTTTACAGATGGGGATGGAGATATAGGATTAGATCAAAATTTTTCATCACCTCCTTATAATACTGGCAGCTTTTATTATTACAATTTATATATTAATTATTATGAGTTAATGGATGGTCAATGGGTTCGAGGAAGAGCAGACCCCAATGGAGAAAATTTTTTCGGAGACTCGATAACATATCCTTTTAGAATTGAAAACATTACACCAAATGGTCAAAACCTTGCTATTCAAGGTGACATTGAAATAGTTTTAGAACCTTTCTACTTTAATTTTAATTCCAATCATGCAGATAGTATAAGATTTTCAATTTTATTAATTGATAGGTCTTTAAATCATAGTAATATAATATTTTCTCCCACTATAGTTCCTTGATTTAAATTTTATGAAATTAAATATTTATTTATCGATTTTCATTACATTAAATCTCGCTTCTTGTTCTATTTCTAAGCCTGTAAATTATTCTATTGAAGATAGTAAGAACTCTTTACATCCTCAGTTTTTAATTTATCATAATAATGAGTCTACATCTCAATTGTTTTTTCAAGTAGCTACTGAAGATGTTCTTTATTCAAGGTCAACGATTAACCAACCATTTAGCGCAAAAATTTTACTTGAATATATAGTTTTTCAAAAAGATCATAAAGAAATAATTGATTCTGGATCTATATTAATTACAGATCAATATTTGAAAAATAAAAAAGCAAGAATTGATACTAATTTTATTTTTAATTTTTCTAAATCTGAAGAAGGTTTTCTCGATCTAAGAATAAGTGACATAAACAGGTCTAGAGAATTTAGAAAAACACTTTCTATTGATAAATTTAGTGAGTCAAGCAGACAGTTTTATATGATTACAGATACAAGTAATCAAATATTATTTGACGACTTTTTTTTCGAGGGCCAATCTATTTTAATTAAAAGTCATTTTAATAATGACAAACTTTATGCAACAAAAAACAAAACGGTTTTTCCACTTTCCCCACCACCTTTTACTAAATCTGCTCAACCGTCTTTTCCTGACAATATTTCGTTCACCGAAGAATTAAACTTTAACTCCAAAAACATTATTTTCTATGATTTGCCAAATGAAGGTTTTGTTTTTTTTCAATTGGATACATTAAATGATTTGGGATTTACATTATTTAATTTTCACAACGATTATCCACTTTTAAAAAGTGCTGAGCAATTAATACCCCCCTTAAGATATTTAACTACTAAAGATGAATTTGATTTATTAGTTTCTTCTATTAATCCTAAGGTTGCAGTAGACAAATACTGGCTTTCAAACGCAACTTCAAAAGAAAGAGCTAGAACACTTATTAGAGTATTTTATTCAAGAGTAGAATTTGCCAACAAACTTTTTTCTTGTCATCTAGAAGGTTGGAAAACAGACAGAGGAATGATAAGTATTATTTTCGGAACTCCTTCATATACTTCATTGGTGAGAAATTCGGAAGTTTGGATTTATGGCGATGAAAATAATATACATTCTTTAAAATTTGTTTTTGATCAAAAACCTAATCCATTTTCGTCTAATGATTACGTGTTAAGTAGAAATTATTCCTATAAAAACCCATGGTATAGAGCTGTGGAAAGCTGGAGAAACGGTAAAGTATATTTATTAAAATGAACAAAACAAATACAGAAGATTTAGTTTTTGGTATTCGATCTGTTATTGAAGCTATAAACGAAGGTAAGACTATAAATAAAATTTATTTACAAAAGGGTCTAACAGGCGATTTAATTAAAGAATTAGTAATTCTAATTCATAAAGAAAAGATTCTTGTTCAAAAAGTTCCTGTACAGAAGCTGAATCACTTGGTTAAGAAAAATCATCAGGGAGTAATTGCGATGATTTCTCCAGTGCCTTATCACCAGTTGGAGTGGTTGGTTCAAGCTATATATGAAAAAGGGGAAGATCCATTTATTTTGATTTTAGACAGGGTAAAAGATGTAAGGAATTTTGGTGCAATATCTAGAACTGCAGAGTGTCTTGGAGTTCATGCAATTGTTCTTCCAAATAAAGATTCTGCTTTAATTACCAACGATGCTATTAAAACATCCGCTGGGGCATTATTTAAAATTCCAGTTTGCAAAGTAAATAGTTTGTCATCATCCATTGACTTTTTGAAGGGATACGGACTTAAAATATTTGCATGTACAGAAAAATCTGATATTTTAATAAATAAAATTGATGGTGCTGGACCTAAAGCATTAATTATTGGAAGTGAAGAGGATGGAGTAGATTCACAATTGTTAAAAATTTCGGATGTAAGTTTTAAAATTCCAATGACAGGAACAATTGCTTCTTTAAATGTTTCCGTTGCTAGTGGTATAGCTATTCATCAATTATTAAGCAATTAACTATTTATACAACTAATTCCTGCTATTTCTAGGTCTTTCCAAAAATCAGGATAAGATTTATTGACTACATTTTTATTCTCAAATGAAATAGAATTGATTTTCATAGATAGTGGAGCAATACTCATAGAAATTCTATGATCGTTGTGACAATCAATAATTGAGTTGGGTTGCTCTATTTTTTGATTTTCCTTAATACTAATAGAAGAATTATCTATTTGAGTATTTATATTAAATTTTTTTAATTCTTTTTGAATAACTTCTAGTCTTTTAGACTCTTTAATTTGTAGGTTTTTTAAACCTTTTAAATGTGCTTTTATTCCAAGCCCAGAACAAGTTACTATTAAAGGCAATCCCAGATCAGGATAATTGGATAAATCTAAATTAAGTTCTTTGACTAATTTGCTATTTCTTGAAAGAATGATAGAGTTCTTTTTAAATGATGTTTTAACACCTAGATTACTAAATATTTCACTTAGTATAGAATCCCCCTGTATTGACGATTTATTCAATTTGGGAATCTCAATTTTACCAGTTTTACTAAGCGCTACAAAACTGTACCAAAATGACGCAGCTGACCAATCATTTTCCACCATCATTTTTTTTCCAATATAACTTTGCTTTTCTATTTTTATTAAATTATTTTTCCAACTATAGTTAATCCCAAATTCACTCATCAGCTCAAGTGTCATCTTAATATATGGTTTGGATAAAACTTTAGAAACAATTTCTAAGTGTATGCCATTCTCTAGTTTTGGAGCAATCATTAATAAGGCAGATATAAATTGACTACTTATATTACCTTTTATAATTAGTTTTTTACTTTTTAATTCCCCCCCTTTTATTTCAATAGGAGGGAAGCCATTTTTATTCAAATATTTAAGCTCAGTGCCCAGCTCTAAAAGACAATCTATAAGTGGTTTAATAGGTCTTTCATGCATTCTTTTAGACCCTGAAACTACCCAATTCCCATCTTTAGTTGCAAGAAAAGCTAGTGAAAATCTTAGTGCTGTACCAGCATCTTCACAATCAATATCTTTTTGTGATTTAAAATCGTTTAATATTTTAGTTAGTATTCTTGTGTCTTTGGCATTGCTTAAGTTTTCAATATTAAATTTATTATCGCATAATTCTCTTATAATTAAAAGCCTGTTACTTATACTCTTAGAAGCTTCTAAATTAATAGAACCGGAAATGGTTTTACTCTTAGCGGAGATTTTAATCATTTATGAAAAATTCTAATAAGTAAGATTCCAATTTTTTAAACTCTATTTCATGATTAATAGTAACCTCTCCAATTCTTGTAGGCAGTGAAAAATTAATAGAATCTTTAGTATTTTTTTTATCCGAAAGCATTAGTTTCAAAATTGCTTTTGGTTCAATTTTAAAATTTAAATAGGCTTTGAATTTCTCATTCAAAACAGTTTTTATTTCATTGAATGAAACTTCATTTAGGAGATTTTCTTTTTTTGCAATGAAGGACTCAATAATCATCCCTTTTGCAATTGCAAAACCATGTAAGGTAGGTTGGTTAATATTTAACAAATAACTTTCAATCGAATGCCCAACAGTATGTCCAAAGTTCAATTTTTTTCTAATATTTTTTTCATAAGGATCTATGTTTACAATCTCTAATTTTAAATTGGAAGAAGTTTTTACTAAGTAATCGTAATTTAATTGGTTTGAGTTTTCATTCAGATAATTCCAAAGATTTAGATCTGTAATTATACTATGCTTGTAAATTTCAGCTAATCCAGAATACATCTCTTTTTCAGGAAGCGATTCTAAAAATGTTGTGTCAAAAAAAATAGCTTTTGGATTAGTGAATGTTCCTATATTATTTTTTAAATAATCATAATTAAATCCATTTTTGCCTCCAATAGAGGCATCAGCCATAGCTAATAGAGTTGTTGGAAATAAAACAAACTCTATTCCTCTATTATAAGTAGAGGCTGCAAAACCAGCTAAATCACTGACCATTCCTCCACCTAAAATAAATAATGTATCATTTCTTTTTAATTTATTTTTTTTAAAAAAATCCCAAACTTTGGAAACGTTCTCTAAAGTTTTATTTCTTTCACCGTGAGGAAGTACTAAATGAATAATGTTTTTAGAAATACTTTTACTTATATAATCTATATACTCAACTGTATTTTGATCTACAATTAAAAACATGCTATTGTCACCTAAATAACTATTAATATTTTTTTTAAAATCATTGATTAATCCAAAATTGGTTTCCACAATATTATTTTTTTTGAATTTTTTGAATTGCATTTTTAGAGAAATCTGAGAGAATCAATTTGCCAGAAATTTCAGCTCTCTTAGAGAGTAATTTATCCCAGTGTTCTGTGCCACTCCAAAAAATTTCTTTTAATTTTACAGTAGCATCTACATGAGATTTTGAAATTATCCCAGCTAATTCTTCAATTGCATTATCCATTTGATCGTTATCTTCAAAAACTTCTGAGTAAAGTCCCTTTTGGAGAGCCCATTCAGAACTAAACCATTTTTCTGCATTAATCGCAAGTCCACTCATTGCTGATAATCCTATTTTTCTTTCAACTGCTGGTCCAACAACAAAAGGACCAATTCCTAAAGCTAATTCACTAAGTTTTATTGATGAGTGTTTAGTTGCAAAACAGTAGTCTACAGAGCTTGCAATACCAACTCCCCCTCCAACTGCTTTTCCTTGAACTCTTCCAATAATTATTTTTTTACATTTTCTGCAAGCATTTATAACATTTGCAAATCCTGAGAAAAAATCAATTCCTTCCTTTAAATTTTTGATTTCAATTAATTCTTGAAAACTTGCTCCAGCACAAAATGTTCTATCACCAGCAGACTTAAGTACAATTACTCTAACTTCATTTTTTTCGCTTGCTAGTGTAATTGTTGTTGCTAGTTTATTCAATAATTCACCAGGTAAAGAATTACTTTGAGGATGATAAAATTCAATTGTACCAATTCCCGCTTTGTCAGTTTTTAAATTGACATAACCATTCTTTTTTGTCATAAAAAATATATTTTTCTTACAAAACTAAGCATTACTTCTTTTAGAGCCTATTTGCAGCTTGAAAATTAAAAACTATTTAAATTGATGTATATTTGAGTAACTTATTTAATCTTGTTTGCGTATAGAGGTTTGCTTTATGGTAAGAAAACATTTAATAATCTTCTTAAATTTAACTCTTTTAACTTTCTGTGTTAATGCTCAGGTTGCAGATTCTTCTATAATTATTTTAGGCTCTAACGACACCATTATAGTTAATAAAAATACGAATTACGATACTAATCCAACGATTCCTCCCAGATAATTATTGATTCTAATGATACTAGAGATAAAAAAAACTCACTAGAAGATTCTAATTCATCTGACACATCTCTAATAATTTTAGATACAAAAGATACCATTATTGGAAATAAAAATTCAAGAAGTTTAATTAACCCAAAAAATCTAGAAATAAGACAAAAAAAATATTGGGAAGATGTAATTGATACTTCAAATGAAATTGAGGAAGAATCTAATCAAGAAAAGTTATTTAAGCCAATGGTTTCTATTGGAATTGGAAGCTTGTCTTTCTTAGGTGATATAGGTGATTCTAGTAGATGGGAAATTAAAGAGATATCCGTTTCAATCTTTAGTTCCTACATATACTTTAAGATTGGTAAACCCCATTAATGAATTTTTAGATTTATCTTTTTACGTAATGTTTGGAAGAACATCTATTAAAGAAAATAATCCTCGACCTCTAATATCTAATCCCTTAATTTTTAATACTGAGATTAGATCTGGTGGAGTTACTGTTAATTATAATTTCAGTCAACTTTTGAAAAAAGGTCATATTGTTGAACCGTACATTCATCTTGGTTTAGAATCAATAGAATACTTATCTACCATAGATACCGTTACAACTAGTGGTAAACCAAATTTCACTGCAGATATAGATTTTTTATCACCTGATGACACAAAAAATAAAGTTGCCTTTGGAATTCCCTTAGAGATTGGAGCTCACGTACATGTTGGTAATAGAATAAAATTTAGAGTAGGAACTGCGATGCATTTTACGTCCTCAAATCTTATTGACGGAATTAATGAAAATGGAACTAATTATGTTGGTTCAAAAAGAAATGATAATTTACTTTTTACTCATATTGCAATTGTCTATGACTTTAATTCAGAAAAGAAGAAACCATATGACCCAATGATGGATGATGTTGCTATGAATTTACTTTTACAAGATACTATAGATTCTGATGAGGATGGAATTGTTGACCATGTAGATTTCTGTGCAAAAACTCCTCCAAATACAATGGTTGATCATATGGCTGTCCGTTAGATGATGATCTTGATGGTGTTACTAATTCTTTCGATCTAGAGCTTTTAAGTATGGAGGGTGCCATAGTTAATGATCAAGGTTCTACTATGAATGATGAGGACTTCTTACTAGCTTATAAAATTTATAGAGATTCTATCGGAGAATATTCAGAATGGGACACTATTTATAATAAATCTTTTAATGGTCCTATGAAATTTGATGAAGTCATTTCTAAAAAAGAAAAAGTTGAACTGAAAACAAACCTAAAAAAGATCTTTTCGTAGTTGTTGGATCAGATGAAGAAGGAGTTTCATCTGAAGAACTTTGGGAAAAACTTTCAGATAAAGATTTTCAAGTTAAAGAATCAGGTGACTCAACAGTATATGTTTTGGGTGGGTATAATGAAGAAGAGTTGTCAAATAAAATAAAAGAGTTAGAGCAAGATAGTGTTGATATCCAAGGCGTAGTTGAAATTTCAGAAAATCAAGAAATTGTAACAATTCAAGAAGAAGAAGTTAATGAGATTATTAATTCAAACTCAAAAGAAGTTAATGAGATTGTTAATTCAGAGTCAAAAGAAGTTAAGAAAACTAAACCTAAGAATAATAACAAAAACATTTCTCAAGATGTAGTTCCATTAATTACACCACCTAACGTTGACTCTCCAGTTTTAAGAGTTCAAATAGGTGCATTTAATAGAAGAATGAAAAAATCAGTTTTCAATGGAATGCCTAATGTTGTAGGAATTAAAGGTGATGATGGATTATACAGGTTTTACTCTGGATCTTTTACTGATAAGTTCAAAGCTGCTCAACACAAGGTAGAACTTACACTTTCTGGATATAACGATGCTTTTATAGTTGCATTCCAAAAGGGTAAAAGAATATCTTTAAAAGAAGCAGGTTTTGACGTGAAGAAAAACTTTACTGAAAATTTAGAAGTTTCCTCAACCCTTTCTGGTAATCAAATTAATCCTGAAAAAGTTAGATTCAAAATTCAAGTTGGTGCTTTTAAAGAAAAAATTTCTGAGTCTATTTTAGAGAGTTACAGAAAGTTAGGTAATGTAAAAGCTGTTTCAAACCTTCAACAAGGATATACTAAATACTATATGGGTGATTTCATGGATTATGAAAATGCTTTAAAATATAGAAAAATACTAGTTGAAAATGGTCTTATAGATTGCTTTATAGTCGGAGAATTCCAAAGTAATATTATAACCTCTAAACAAGCTCGTGACTTATTAGGATTATAATTCTTATTAAGTATATTTTATATCATTTTTTTATTTTTCTGACATTATTATTTCATAAATAATTTTTATTTAGATTGAAGTTTTTAAGTTCTTTGAAAATTGGAATCTAATAGGTAATATTCTTTAAATATTTTGTTCCTTTACAATCTAATTTTGGACACAATGCAATACGCTAAAAATATTTTGGAAACAATTGGAAATACTCCACTTGTAAAACTTAATAAAATCACAAATGAAGTTGACGCTACAGTTCTGGCTAAAGTTGAGTTTTTTAATCCAGGAAGTTCTATTAAAGACCGAATGGCAGTTAAGATGGTAGAAGACGCTGAGTTAGATGGCAGATTAAAACCTGGCGGTACTATTGTGGAAGGTACTTCTGGAAATACGGGAATGGGACTTGCACTTGCAGCAATTGTAAAAGGATATAAGCTTATTTGTGTTTCTACAGATAAACAATCTAAAGAAAAATTTGATATTCTTCGTGCTGTTGGTGCTGAGGTAATAGTTTGTCCTACAAATGTGGCACCTGAGGATCCCCAATCTTACTATTCAACATCAAAGACGAATTGCTGAAGAAACACCTAATTCATGGTATGTTAATCAATATGATAATCCATCAAACACAATTGCTCATTATGAGCAGACTGGTCCTGAAATTTGGAAACAAACTGATGGAAAAATAACACATTTTATTGTTGGTGTAGGGACTGGAGGAACTATTTCTGGAGTTGGCAAATATTTAAAAGAAAAAAATCCAAAAATTAAAATTTGGGGAATTGATACTTATGGTTCGGTTTTTAAGAAATATCATGAAACGGGTATTTTTGATGAGAATGAGATTTATCCGTATATAACTGAAGGAATAGGAGAGGATATTTTACCTGAAAATGTTGATTTTTCTGTTATTGATGGTTTTACAAAAGTAACCGATAAAGATGCTGCTGTATTCACTAGGAAAATTGCACGTGAAGAAGGTATTTTTGCTGGGAATTCATGTGGCGCAGCTGTTAAAGGAGTTATTCAGTTAAAAAAACATTTCTCAAAAGATGACATAGTAGTAGTCCTTCTTCATGATTCTGGAAGTAGATATGTTGGTAAAATGTATAATGATCAATGGATGAAAGACAATAATTTCTTGTAGCAGAATATTTAAATAATTAATTATTAGTTTTTTTCCAGGTTTTATAATTACTTATTTTTTTATCATCAATTTCTGAAAATTCATTTAAGGGCTTTGTTTCCTTCAATGTATTATGACAATCTTTTGGAAGTTGTTGATATATTTTTGTTCCTTCAGTTTTCCAAGTAATCATTTCTTCACTAACATCTTTAATAATTTTTGCAGGATTTCCAACAACTACTTTTCTATTTGGAATAATCATTTCACTTTTTACTAATGTTAAAGCTCCTATTATACATTCGTCTCCAATTTTTGCATCGTCCAAAATAACTGCATTCATGCCAATCATGGAGTTAACACCAATAGTTGCTCCATGGACTATACAACCGTGTCCTAGATGTGCTCCTTTATGAATATTTACAGTTACACCTGGAAACATATGAATTGTGCAATTTTCTTGAACATTGGCTCCATCTTGAATAATAATCTTACCCCAATCAGCTCTTATAGATGCTCCTGGTCCAATGTAAACATTTTTGCCTATTATGACATCTCCTGTAACGCTTGCTTGAGGGTGCACAAATGAACTTGGATCAATTACAGGTTTAATTCCTTTAAACTCAAAAATCATTATTTACGGTTTTTCAATAATAGTAGCATATCCTTGGCCAACTCCAATACACATTGTTACTAATGCATATTTTTTATTTTTATTTTGAAGTTCAATTGCAGCAGTTTGTAATAATCTTGCACCAGTCATTCCTAGCGGATGTCCAATTGCAATTGCTCCACCGTTTGGATTAATTCTCGGATCATTATCATCAAGTTTTAATTCTCTTATACAAGCTAAACTTTGAGCTGAAAATGCTTCATTAATTTCAATTACATCCATTTGGTCAAGTGATAGGCCAGTTCTCTTAAGTACTTTTTTAGTAGCTTCAACTGGTCCAATCCCCATTACTCTTGGTTCAACTCCTGCAACTGCAGCACCAACAATTCTAGCCATTGGTTCCAAATGATTTTTTATAGCTGATTTCTCATTGCCTATTATTAAAGCAGCAGCACCATCATTTAGTCCAGATGAATTTCCAGCAGTAACTGAACCATTTTCTTTTTTAAAAGCGGGTCTTAATGTTTTTAATTTTTCAAGCGTTGTATGAGGCTTAATAAATTGATCGGTCTCAAAAATTAAATCATCCTTTTTTCTTTGAGGAATATTAACACTACAAATTTCTTTATTAAGCCTACCACTTTTAATTGCCTTGGAAGCTTTCATTTGTGAATTGAATGCAAATAAGTCTTGGTCTTCTCTCGAGATTTTGTAAAGGGAAACTAAATTTTCAGCAGTTTGGCCCATTCCTTCGGTTCCATAAAGCTCAACCATTTTTGGGTTAATAAATCTCCATCCAAAACTAGAGTCATGTAATTGAACATCTCTTCCAAATGCTTTAGATGCTTTTGACATTACCCAAGGCCCTCTAGTCATATGTTCTATTCCTCCGGTAATATATAAATTACCCTCTCCAATAGTTATTGCTCTGTAAGCATTAATTGTAGCTGCCATCCCAGAAGAGCATAAACGATTAACAGTTTCTCCCCCAATTTTGAAGGGAAGACCTGCTAATAAGAGCGCCATTCTAGCAATATTTCTATTGTCTTCCCCAGCTTGGTTTGCACATCCTAAAATAACATCTTCAACTTGTTCCCAATCTGCTTTTGGATTTCTTTCCATTAATGACATTAAAGGAATACTAGCTAAGTCATCAGCTCTAACATTACTAAGTGAACCTCCAAATGATCCTATTGGAGTTCTTATTGCATCTAAAATATATGCTGATTTCATATAAGTTTTTTATAAAGTTAATTCAAATTTAGGTCCAATCTTTATTTGTGAAATGTGCAGTACCTTTAAAAAGTGCAATTTCTTCATTTCTTTGGTTAAAGAGATAAACTGTAAATAAATTACTATTTTCATTTAATTGTTGGCATTCTGCGATTATAATATCATTGATTTCTACTTTTTTTAAGTAGTTAATACTTGCACTTTTTGTTAAAGAAATTTTTCCTGTTGAATTGGCTGCAAATGCAAAACAACTATCTGCAATACTATAACAAATTCCCCCATGAGCTAGATCAAATCCATTTGTCATGTGTTTATTAATTGTAGCTTTTAATTTACAATATCCCTTTTTAACCCCTTCTATTTCTAAATCTAGCCAGTTACTAAATGAATCATTAGAAATCATTTTTTGAACTATTTTTTCAGGCGACATTAAATAATAAATTAATTTAAGATGAATGTTCCAAACCGGCTTCAATTAAACCTAAAAAAATAGGATGAGGGTTTTCAACAGTGCTTTTATACTCGGGATGAAATTGAACACCAACAAACCAAGGATGATCTGAAATTTCAATTGTTTCCATAAGTTGATTTTTTCTATTTATTCCTGAGAAAATCATTCCATTAGATTCAAAATCATTTAAATATTGATTATTAAATTCAAATCTATGTCTGTGTCTTTCGGAAATAGTGTCTTTTAAATATATTTTATGTAATAAACTTCCTTTCTTTACATCACAGCTGTAGGAACCAAGCCTCATGGTGCCACCCATTTTCTTAAGCTTCTTTTGCTCTTCCATCATACTTATCACAGGAAACTTAGTTTCAGGATTTATTTCAATTGAGTTGGCATTTTTCATTTTCAAAACATTTCTTGCAAATTCAACTACAGCACATTGCATTCCAAGACAAATACCCAAAAATGGGATTTTATTTATTCTTGCATAATTTACGGCGTTAACCTTGCCTTCAATTCCTCTTGAGCCAAATCCTGGAGCTACAATTATACCATTGACATTCTTAAGCAATGAAGAGTATTCTTCTTCCTCTAACTTTGACGAATGAATCCAGTGTAAATTTACTTTAGTCTTATTTTTCGCACCTGCATGAATTAATGATTCTGCAATTGATATATAAGAGTCCTTAAGTTCTACATATTTCCCTATTAAAGCTATCTCAATAGTTTGTTTTGGATCTTGTAAATGAGAAAGAAATTTTTTCCATTTATTTAGGTCCGGTTTTCCATTTATTTCAATTTTTAACTTGCTACAAACTACTGCATCAAGTTTTTCTTTGAACATTAATAAAGGAACTTCGTAAATTGATTTTGCATCAATAGATTCTATGACACATTCTTGTTCAACATTACAGAATAGTGCAATTTTTTTTCTAAGATTATTATCTAAATGATACTCTGTTCTGCATACTAGAATGTCTGGCTGAATTCCATACTCCAAAAGTGTTTTAACAGAATGTTGAGTTGGCTTTGTTTTTAGTTCTCCAGATGTGGATAGGTATGGTATAAGAGTTAGATGAATAAACAAGACGTCTTGATTAAGATCCCATTTTAACTGTCTAATGGACTCAATAAAAGGCAGAGATTCTATATCCCCAACTGTACCTCCAATTTCCGTTATAACTACATCATAATCTTTTCCTTTTCCGAGTTTTAGTATATGCTCTTTGATTTCATTTGTTATGTGAGGTATAACCTGAACAGTTTTACCTAAATAATCTCCATTTCTTTCTTTATTTATAACAGATTGGTAAATTTTACCTGTAGTTACATTATTATTTTGTGAGGTCTGAATATTAAGAAATCTTTCATAATGACCTAAGTCTAAGTCTGTTTCAGCACCGTCATCTGTTACATAACATTCTCCATGTTCATAGGGATTTAATGTCCCTGGATCAACATTTATATAAGGATCTAATTTTTGGATAGTAACACTTAAACCTCTAGATTGTAAAAGTTTAGCAAGCGAAGCAGATACAATTCCTTTACCTAAAGAAGAGGTTACTCCTCCAGTTACAAAAATATATTTAGTTGATGATAATTTCATTCCGTATTGTAGATATTGATACGGGAATTAAAGTTAATATTAAATTTTGAAGTGTTGAGTTAAATAGAAATTAAAATTTCCAACTTGCACCTAAACTTGGAAGGAAAGGAAGCTGATAAACTTTTTCTGTAGTAATTCTATCTACGTAAAAAATATTTTGTCTTGAGTAAACGTTTGTAACACTTAAAGTCAAATCTAATGTTGATTTCTCACTTAAATCAATATGTTTTTTTATGGCTAAATCAAGTCTGTGATAAGCAGAAAGTCTACCTTGATTTAAATCAGCATATATAATAGATAATTGGTCATCATTAGTTGTTGAAATATCGGTGTTTATCCCATCTGAGTAATCAACCGAATGATAATATCCTTGGGTTTGGGTAAAAGGAAGGCCACTTCCAAAATTCCATCTTGCATTAATTTCCCATCCATTTCCAAATTCTTGGGTTCCCACAAGATTTATATTATGCCTTCTATCAAAAAGTGGTGAATAAGTTGTAAATCCATCCCATCTTAAAACTTTACCAATTGAATAAACTGCCCATAAATAAGTTTTTTCGTTACTATATTTTAAAACAAAATCAGTTCCATATGCATCTCCAGTTTCTATTATAAAATCTTTTTTAAGAACATCGTCAACATTACTTTCATCATCATCATACAACTTATTTCTATTAATATTGCTTAATTGATTGAACCATTTATAATAGCCCTCAATATTTAAAGTAAGATTTTTTGCTAAGTCCCACTCAAATCCAAAGATTGCATGAGTAGCTTTCTGTAGTGAATGTTTTCTATCAACTGTTTTTCCGTTATCTAGTGTGATTTCATCTTGTAAATTGTCAGGCCCGGAAAGAAATCCGTAAAATAAATTAACAACATCTCTATCTGAATTTGCGGAAATTAGGTTTTGAGAATAAATTCCACCTGCAGTTTTAATTCTAAATTTTTCTGTAATATTATACTTTCAAACCTATTCTAGGCTCAGGTGAAAAATTTCTTAGTGACGCATAGTATTGAGCTCTAAAACTTGGATTTATAACCAATAGTCCTTTAATTATTTTTGTATCTATATACCCAGCTAGCTCTGTTGTATTATTTTTTTGCTCGATTTTTCTTCCAACACTATTGAAAAAATTAAAATCCGTAGTGAATCCATTTACTTCAATACCATATTTTATTTCATTTTCACCAAGAAAATATTTAAAATCAAACCCTAAATTAAAACCATTGATTCTACTTTCTCTAGGGTCTAATGTTTCTCCTGAATTAATAGGATCTAATTCTGCTAGTGAAATTTTATAATCAGTTATATTAAATTTTCCCATTATTAAAACTGGTGAATTTGAGGGAACCAACACAAAGTTTGAACCAACTCCCCAAGAATTCCAATTTAAGTCTGAAACTGCTTTGTATTTAACTTTGTCACTGTAACTGAATCCGAAAAAATTAACTTTACTTCCTGTAATACCATTGATAGATATTTTTCCATAAAGGTCTGTAAAATTAAAAGGAAGGCCGTTTGAATCAATATAACTATATAATTTTTTAGAAGTTTGTTCTAAGTATGATGTTTTTCCCGAAAAGATATATGATGCAGAGGAATTACTATTTTCTTCATTTAATTTTTTTATTGGTCCTTCAATTTTTAATTTCGAACCAAAGGGATTAACTGATATTTTTCCTGAATGTCTTTTTTTATTTCCATCAATAGTGGTTATGTCCATAATTGAAGAAATTCTTCCTCCATACTTAGCAGAAAAACCACCCGTATAAATATCTGCACTTCTCATTATATCTATATCAAAAACTGAAAAGAATCCAATTGAATGAAAAGGATTGTAAATTGTCATTCCGTCTAATAATACTTTGTTTTGAATTGGTGAACCTCCTCTTATATACATTTGGCCACCTTGGTCACCAGTAGTTACAACACCTGGAGTTGTTTGTAAATATTGTGCAAAGTCAGGTTCTCCACCAATAGCAACAACACGAGCCATATCTTTGGGAGTAGCTGTAATAACAGATATTTTCACTTCAGTTTTTCGGTCTTCCGCTTCAGCACTGTACTCAAACTCATTTAAAATTTCATCATTAATTTCTAAAAAAAAGTTTTTTGTAGTTATTTTGCCTTTTTTTAGAACGATTGCGAGCTCAATTGTTTTAAACTCAATATTGGTGACTTCTAAAATTATTTCACCTTCTAAAAGTTTATTAATTTGGTAGTACCCATTTAAATCTGTTGAGGCACCAATTCCTGTTCCTTTAATTTTGACATTTGTGCCAAATGATGGTTCCCCGGTTTCTTTTTCGTAAATAGTGCCTCTGACAGTAGAGTATTGAGAGGTGTTTTTTGATGTTTTTCCGTAATTTAATTGAACACCCGATTGAGCTTTAGTACTAGCCAATCCAAATAAAATTAGAGACAAAGAAAGTATGCTTTTTAAATAGTTTCTCATATTTTGCTCGAAGATAAAATTATTTTCTATTAAAAAATACATTGTTCTAACAGAGAATAAAGTTTATTGGTTATTCACCAAGACATAATTTAAAACCTTTTCCATTAAATGAACCCTATCTTTTCCTCTAACATTATGTTTATGCATTGGATATGGGAAAAAGTCAACCTGTTTGCCCTCTTTAATGCATTTTTCAATAAATGCTAAATTATGCTGCATTACCACAACATCGTCATTAGTCCCATGTATTAGTAATAAATTACCATCTAAATTTTTCGCATGATTTATTAAAGAACTTGAACGATATCCCTCAATATTATCTTTTGGTTTGTCCATATATCTTTCTCCATACATTATTTCATACCATTTCCAATCTATAACGGGACCTCCAGCAACTCCACAAGTAAATAAATTTGAATACTGAGTCATTAGAGATGTAGTCATAAAACCACCGTAGCTCCAGCCGTGTAAAGCGACTCTATTAGAGTCCACATAATTTAGTGATTTTAAATAATCTAAGCCAGTAATTTGATCTTTCATTTCATTTACTCCAAGATTTCTGAAAATGGAACTTTCAAATTCAAATCCTCTATTTTCAGATCCTCTACCATCTATTGTGAAAATTAGATATCCTTGTTGGGCCATCCAATACATCCATAGACTTGCTCCGTTTAACCAGTTGTTTTTTACTAACTGGGCGTGAGGTCCGCCATAGACATAAATTAAAACAGGATATTTTTTATTTTCATCAAAATTTAAGGGTTTAATTAATCTGCCATACAATTCGTCATTGTTGCTATTTGTTATTTTTAGCATTTCAGTTTTTCCTATTGAATAATTATCCAAAGGATTTTCTGATTCGTGTATTAAATTAGTTTTGAAATTCTCAAGATTAATTAACTGAGTTATACCCGGAGTTTTAGAATTAGAATATTGATCGAGAATAAACTTATGATTAGGACTAATTTGAGTAGAATGAATACCCTTTTCAGTTGTTATTTTTTTTAATTCTGTACCATCTATATTTATTGAAAATGCATGAACTGATCGAGGATCTTCTCCAGTGCCTTCAAAGAATATTTTATTTTCTAATACATCTAGAACTTTTGTAATTACCCATTTATTTTCTAATATTTTTTTTATGAGCTTACCAGCTGTATTATAATGGTAAAGACTCATATATCCATCTCTTTCACTTAAAGTAATAAACTCATTTTCTTTATTTGGAATGAAGTATATTGGATATTCAGGTTCCACCCACTTATTATTAGTTTCTTCATAAATAGTTTTAATCCTTAAACCTGAGTTAGGATTGTATTGTGCCCATTTTAAATGATTCTGATCTCTATTTAGCTCAGCAATATAAATATATTGACCATTTGGCCCCCAGGTTAAGTTGCTTACATAATGATCTTTAGGCTGTTCTAATTTCAAAAAGACTATTTTTTTATTTTCTAAATCATATACTCCAATTTTGGCATATTCACTTTTTTGTCCTGCCATAGGATATTTGATACTTTTAACTTTACCCGGAGTGCTATTTATATCCAATAATGGATAATTGTGAACATCAGATTCATCTTTTTGATAAAAAGCAATTTTTGAACTTTGATTATTCCAAAAGATTCCTTTTTTTATTCCAAATTCATACCTGTGAATGGCTTGTCCAGAAACAATATTTAAATCTTTATTTTCTGTGATTTCTAATAAACTATCTTTTACAGTTGATAGGTATAAATTATTATCAATAGTGTACGCTATTTTATTTTTATCTGGACTTATATCTTTGTTAGCAGCCCTTAGAGGTGAAATAATTAATAAACTTTTTCCATTATTTTTATAAAAATATTTGTTTTTAATGGTGTAGCTGTAAGAATTCTCATCAAAGTATTTAAAATCTTTAAAGCTTTTTACTGCTGTGTCCCTAATTATTTGAGAACTTATCCCTTGCTCATTCTTTTTCCATTTGTTAACAGAGCTAAAAACTATAAGTTCATTTTTTTTTCTAATATAAAGCTCGTTGTTTTCATTCCAATTAATACCATTTAAATTTTTTGGATAAAGGTTTTTGTAGTATCCTAAAACAGCATCACTTAAGGTTAAAGAATTTTCATTTTTACTTTGGGCATTATAAATAAAACAAAATTGAATAATGAATAAAAGAGTTAAAAGGTTTCGCATTTTATGATTTTTAATTCTTTAAAATTAAAATATTTAATTGCTAAATGTTATATATTGTCTAATTCAAATTAAATTTTGTCGAAAAAAAGTCTTCATTATGATATAATTTTTGTTGGTTGGGGAGCAAGTACTTGTATCCTAATCATTGAAATGGAAAAAAAATCCTTACTAAAAGGTAAAAAAATTCTAATTATTGAACCTAGTGATAAACTAGAAAATGATAAAACCTTTTGTTTTTGGGCCAATCGAAATGATGAAATATTTCAAAGTTTTAAATCTATTATTTCTAAAAGTTGGACAAGTATTCGAATTAATGATAACCAAAGTTCTAAAATTCATCCTATTGAATACTTTCATGTAGACAGCATAGATTTATATGATTGGACCAGAGAAATATCCTCTAAGTTTAAAATTGAGCATAGTAAAGAAAAAGTTTTAAGTATTAATGAATCCGAAACTTTACTAGTAAACACCAAAGAAAACAACTATTCTAGCTCTTGGATTTTTGATAGTAGACCACCTGATTTTACAAAAATATCTAATGATAATTTTAATATATCCCAATCATTTTTTGGTTTAAAAGTAAAACTGAAAGAGACTACTCTAGATTCTAACGTTTATCATATGATGGACTTTAGGATTCCTCAAGAAAAAGCAACTCAATTTGTATATATTTTACCTTACAGCTCTACATCTGCTTTAATAGAATTAACCAGATTTGGAAAAGAAATAATTAATAATTCAGACGCCAAAAAAGAACTGGATAGATTTATTTCTAAATACTTTGGTTCATATGAGATTTTGGATGAAGAAAAAGGAATTATTCCTATGAGTTCAAACTTGCCAGAACAGGCTTCTGTAAAAAACTGGGTAAATATAGGGACCAGAGCTGGTAACGTAAAACCAAGTACGGGATATGCTTTTAAAAACATGTACCGCCATGCACAATTAATTTGCGAAGGAGGGAACATAAAATCAAAAAAAGTTAAACCTAACAAAAGATTTCTTTTCTATGATCAGTTGTTATTAATTATTTTAACTATTTGGCCTTTAAAAGGTAAACCTATATTCGAAAGGTTATTTGAAGTCAAATCATCCTATTTTATATTAAGATTTTTAGATGAAAAAACCTCCTTTTTTGAAGATTTATCGATGTTTTATAAACTTCAAATAGGAGTATTCATAAAATCTATATTTTATTGGATTTATTGGAAGTTTAAAAAAATTATATTTCCATTATTAATTATAATTTATGTAATTGTTGACCATTCCTCTCCCTCTGCAGAACTTCTAAATTTATCAAGTAATAATTTGTATGTACTTACTTTAGGATTATTATTTATTGGCATTCCCCATGGCGCATTAGATCATCTCACTGGTAGTTTAGATAATAACACCAAAATCAATGTAAAGTTTGTTTTTTACTATTTATTAATGATGATTCCTATTTTATTAATATGGTTTTGGATACCAGTTTTAGGATTAATATTTTTTTTAATTTATTCTGCATGGCATTTTGGACAAACTGAAATTAATAATTGGGGCATAGAATCTAACTTGATTGGTTTTTTATGGGGATGTATACTTTTTAGTTCAATATTTTTGATCCATTATACTGAGTTTTCTAATATTTTATCAATGATAGATATTAACATTCCAAAAACTGATTTCAATTATATTATGTTGGGTAATACTTTACTAATTCTTCCATTAATTGCTGCAGTTTCTAAAAGAAATTTAGAATGGTTTTTAATAGTTGTATTTTTATACTTGTCAAATTACGAAAGTTTACTCTTAACTTTTGGACTATATTTTATATTTCAGCATAGTAAAATAGGGTGGATGCATCTAAAAAAAAACCTGCAAAAAACTCATTTTAATATGTTTATGAATGCTCTTCCATTTAATATTGGTGCAATATTCTTATACTTAGTTTTTATTTATTTATTAGACTTAGAAATAAAACAATGCCTAGCTTATTTTTTTATTTTTCTTTCTGCAATAAGCTTTCCCCACGTTATTTGCATGCATTTATTTTATAAATACAAAACTTAGATTTAATACTAAATATATCGTTTGTCTAATGAAAATTGTTTCGGATTTTTAGGAGTTTTTGTTTTGTAAAAATCCATGATTTTTCTCATATCTTTTTCTTTATTTTCACTTGGATAAATTGGGCCTCCAATTCCAGCAGTTTTCGTCTTATAATCTAAGTAGCCAAGACAAATTGGTAAATCATTGTATTTTGCCAAATGATAAAATCCACTTTTCCATTTTTCTCTTAAAGATCTTGTAGCTTCAGGAGTGATTCCCATAGCAAAATCATCATTATTTTTAAATAAATCAGCCATTTTTTGAATATTTCCACTCTTTCCTCTATTTTTTGTATCAATTGGTAATCCTCCAAGTGGTTTTATTATTAAATTAAAAGGAAATCGAAACCACTCTTTTTTAATAGTAAATTTATAAGGAACCTTTAGTATTTTAAAAAGAAATAATACATAAAATAAATCCCAATTTGAAGTATGTGGCGCACCAATTAAAACACATCTCTTATATTCTTTTGGAATGTTTTCATCTATTCTCCAACCAATAATTTTAAATAGAAATTTGTACATAATTTTAGTAACTAACAGTTTCCATTAAAATTGTACAAATTATTGCACCCACTGTTCCAACTGCATATCCTACAACAGCCAACAAAACACCCACTGTTGCTAATGATGGATGAAATGCAGAAGCTACTATAGGGGCCGATGCTGCTCCACCTACATTTGCCTGGCTGCCAACAGCGAGAAAAAAGTAAGGTGCTTTGATCAGTTTAGCAACAATAATTAATAGTAATGCATGAATACTCATCCAAACAATTCCTATCGTAATTAAACCCATGTTATCAAAAATCATTTTTAAGTCCATTTTCATTCCAATTGTTGCAACAAGAATATAAATAAATACACTTCCAAATTTACTTGCACCAGCACCTTCATAATTTTTAGCTTTTGTAAATGAAAGACCAATAGAAACAATTGTAGCAATACTTATAATCCAGAAAAATTTAGATTCAAGAAATGTGAAAATATTACGAGTACTGGCTGAGTGAATATTTGATACAAAATCTTCAAAAAAAGAGCTTAATATTCCCGAACAAAGGTGGGCAAAACTAACCGTTCCAAACCCAATAGACATAATGATCATAATATCTGTAAGAGATGGTGTTCTTTTAATACTTTGTGAAAATTTAGATACTTTTTCTTTTAATTTTTCTATAGAGGAATTGTCAGCTTTTAACCATTTATTTATTTTATCTGATTTACCTATTCCAATTAATATAATTGACATCCATATATTGGCAACTACAATATCTACAAAGACCATTCCTCCGTATAGTTTTTGGTTATAGCCATAAATTTCTAGCATAGCTGTTTGGTTGGCTCCTCCACCAATCCAACTTCCCGCAAGAGTAGATAATCCTCTCCAAACAGCGTCGGGACCAGCGCCCCCAACAGTTTCAGGTGAAATTGCAGAAATCAATAAAATAGCTATTGGTCCTCCAATAATTATTCCTATTGTACCAGTAAAAAACATAGCTAGAGCTTTCCATCCAAGTCCAAAAACTGCTTTTAAATCAATGCTTAATGTCATTAAAACTAAAGCTGCAGGAAGTAAATATCTGCTGGCTACAAAATAAAGTTTGGAACTATGTAAAATTGTTTCTCCAGAGCTATTTATTGTTGTCCACTCAGGTGAAATAACTCCAGCTGTAGTTAAAATAGCTGGAATTAAATAAGCCATAAACAAGCCAGGAACTATTTTATAAAATTTTTGCCAGAATCCATTAGTTAATGATTCTGTATAAAAAACAAAACCTAATGACAGCATTAATAAACCAAAAACTATTGCATCGTCTGTAAATAAAATAACATTCTCCATATATAAATACTAGATGTTGAAATATAGAATTATTTTTGATTATACGCTTCAGATAATTTTTTTAATTCATCTCTCCAATTAGAAATTTTTAATTTGTGATTTTCAATTTTTAATTGAAAATCATCAAGCATTTTACCTTTAGCATTTGAAAAGAACCCTAAATTATTTTCAAGCTGGGTAGCTTCTTTAAGAGAAGTATTAATTAATTTATTGAGTCTATTTTTCTCATTAATGAAAGTTTTCTCAGGGTCGGATGAATGACTTAGTAAAGAAGACTTTACTGCTCTCATAATTTTATGTTTTTCTTCACTTGTGAAGCTTTGCTTACTTGTTAAATTCTGAATTGTTTCTTCAAAATTTCTTATTATTTCATCTGAACTTTTTCTCGGAACTTCACCAATTTTTTGAAATTCATCAACCAATCCCATAATCTCAGAAAAGCTTGATTTGTTTATTTTTTAAATTTATCAATTATAGTTTTTTTGGCAATTAAGTTTTCCTTTTCTGCTGAAATATTAGCAATTCTAGTCTGGTTTTTAACTTCAAAAAATGAATCGCATTGATGTCTAAATTTTTTCCATAGTTTTTGCTCTGCAAATCTTCCAGCGTTACCAATTTCTTTCCACTTTATTTGAAGTTTTTTAATAAGTACTGGATTACTATCATTTTGAATATTTTCAACATATTTTTGTGCAGTTTCAATCAATTTAATTTTAGATTCATAATTTTCTTTGTTGTTATTTTTTTCAACATTTATAAATTCTTTTCGTTCATTAAAAAAAATATCTAAGTAGGATCTAAACTCTTTCCAGATTTTCTCATTTTCAGTTTTTGGAACAGGTCCAATTTTTTTCCATTGTTCTTGTAGTTCTTTAAATTGATTTGATAGTATGTCCCATTCCTTAGCCGTTTTAGATTCTTTTTCAGAAAGTAATTTAACTTCTTCAATTAGTCTTTTTTTGTTTTCTAAATTCTCTTTGAGATTTGATTTTAGTTTACTATAAAATGCGTTAATTTTTTTTTGGATTATATGTACTTCAGACCAGTATTTTTTCTTAAGATCATCCCAATGTTCTTTAAAAGTTGGGCCAATTTCTTCCCATTTGTTTTGTAGAATTTTTAATTCCACTTGAAGTTTGTTAAAATCTTTAATAAAATCTAAATTTTTAAGTTCATGTATGACCTGGTTTTTTAATGAAAAATTCCTTTTCAAATCATTTTCTTTTAATTCTTTATATATATTAAAGTTGTAATTAAATGATTCGTTTAGTTTACTGAATTTTTTTTGTAATAAATGTTCAGATTTTGGGGATACAGCTTCAATTTTATTCCACTCAGTTCTTATTTCTTTTATTCCCCTCGCTAAATCTCCAAGCTCTTCATTTTTTGTGATTAAGAATTCAAATTTTTTGAGAATATCTTCTTTTGATTGAATTTTAATTTTCTCTTTTTTAGCTTTTTTTTCCTTTGATTTTTGTTTTTTCTTTTTTATAATTATCAATGGCTTCTAAAATTAAAATGTTCTCTTCTAATTTATCTGGTCTTAATGTTTCGTCTTTTTTCGTTTCGTCTTTTTCGGAGTGTTCTAATAGTTCCTTTTGAAAAACGACATCAAATATTTTTATTTGATGTTCTGCTTCTTTTATAGCAAGTTCATTATCAGCACCGATAAAGCTTTTTATACTTTTTAGTACATTATCTTTATTTAAATCCATTTTTAAAATTTGAGTGATATATTTTTAGAGGAAACTCACGATTTTATTGCCAATTTAAAAGTTTTCTTTTTATTACAAAATAAATGTTCAATTTGATTTTTATAAAAAAAGGTTTATGAATTAATCATGAAATTTGGTTTTAATTATTTTTAGTGAATTTTCAACCACAATTAACGCATTTAAGAACTTCTGGAATAAGTAATATTCTTTTGAAGTTAATTGGGTTTTTACATTTTATACAAATTCCAAAATCAGAACTATTAATTCTTGATATACTAATCTTTAGATTTTGTAATTTTTCTTCTGAATTTCTTAGCATTCTATCATTAATACTTTTATTATTAATAGCATCCATTCTACTTATTCTTCCTATCGAGTTTTCAGGCTCTATTGGCTTTGCCAATTGGCGAAGTTCATCTATTTCGATTGTTAAGCTTTTTATTTTTTTGGAGATAATATTTTGAATTTGACTTTTATCCAATTTTATTGCCCTTTATTTTTTTACTTCCTTTATATAATGGAATATGAACTAATTTAGTTTCAATAGGGCCATTAAATAGTTTTATCTTTCTAATTGGTCTTAGTCCAATATGTTTTAAGCCTTCTAAATCACCACTTAATATCCAAGCATCAGAACCACTCCATGAATGTTTTAGTCTTGTGCCAATTTTCTCGTAAAACATATGATTTTTTTCTTGAGCTATTCTCATATTGTAAGGTGGATTAAGAATTAAAAATGCGTTCTCAACGGGTGGTTCTAAATCAAAAAAATCTTTAAATGTTATTTTACAATCATTATTTGGATCAATATTATTAATGTTATTTCTTGTAGCTATAATCATTTCATTTAAATTATCATAACCCATCAATACTGGTTTATTTTCATTCTTTTTTTCATTAGCTTTATTTTTTATGGTTGTCCACAAAGCATGATCGTAATTTTTATGTTTTGTAAAACCAAAGTTTTTTCTTTCTATAGATGGCGGGATGTTTTTTGCAATCATTAAAGCTTCACATAAAAATGTCCCTGACCCGCACATTGGGTCTATTAAAGGTCTTTTGAAATCCCATCCACTAAACTTTATAATTCCTGCAGCAAGTACTTCATTTAGTGGAGCAACACCAGTCATCTTTCTGTAACCTCTTTTGAATAATGGATCACCCGATGTGTTCCAAAGTAAATTTACTTGGTCGTGGGAAATTCTAACTAAAAATTTGTGATCAGGATTATCTCTTTCTACACTTGGTCTTTTTCCATATTTTTTATTGAACTGATCCGCTATAGCATCTTTAATTTTTAATGATGCATATTTAGAGTGATTGAAAAAAGGAGAATTTACAACACTGCTAATTGAAAAGGTTTCATGAATAGAAAATTCATTGTCCCATATGAATTCGTAAGCACCATTGTAAAGTTCGTCTTCATTACTTGCTTTGTAATTATGTAATTCAACTAAAACTTCTAAAGCTAGTCTACACCATAAATTCAAAGAATATATGATCTCTAAATCACCATCTAAATAAACAGCTCTTTTACCAATTTCAGCTTTGACATTAGTAATCTGAAAAATCTCATCTGCAAGTATTTCTTCAAATCCCGCAAAAGTTCTAACCACAATTTTCATAAATTATTTTCTTTATCATCTATTTCTTCAAAATCTACGTAGATATCATTCTCTATTTTAGATTTTTCAGTTTTATCATTCATTTCTTGAAAAGGATTTTTAACATCCTTTTTTAACGAATCAGCATCATTTTCTTTGTTTTTAAATCCAGTAACTTTAAAAAACATCTGCTTAATTGTTGAAATTCCTTTCTGAAATGTTGAAATCATAAAAAATAGGCCAAAGACTCCAAATATTCCCTTAAGTAATGGGGCTTGGTATAGTCCTTGAATGGTATTATTAAACCAAATATTCAAGGGGTTTAGTGTCATTATTTCTCCAAAAATTGGAAATCCAACACTAGCTGTATAAATAATAATTGAAATACCTGCTATATGGTTTTCATATTTTAGTTTTTCTAGGTAAGATTTGTTGTGTTTAAATTTAGAATTAAATCCTATACTTGAAATTAAACTTAACATAGATTTTTTTTTATTTAATTTACCAGCCAAGTAAAGAGATAATATAAAACCACCAAGTAAATAAGTAATATTTGATTGATAACTACTCATTGTACTTTCTTGAATACTATTTAGTTGTATTTGTATAAATTAAGTTGCTTAAAAGAAAATATTTTACCCCACATAATATATAATTTATAGGCTTGCTTGGTTTAAGTCCAGTCAATAAAATTTCAGGAAGTTTGACTAAAATCCCCCAAACTAAATTGAAAATAACTATTACTATGCTTAAATTAAATAGATGCTCTAAAAAAATCATATTTACAAATATAGTTTAAAGGTTAATATTTGATTAAATAACTAAGTTTTTTACAAATCCAGTTATATTAGTTGAAAATTCTTAATTATGAATCTTAAAATAATTTTTTTCTTATTCTTTTTATGTGCAAAAGGATTATTGGTATTTGGTCATCAAGGAATGTGGATTCCTTCACTTTTAAAAGTTATTGAAGGTGAAATGCAAAGTAATGGGTTAGAGCTTTCAGCTGAAGATATTTATAGTATTAATCACTCAAGTTTAAAAGATGCAATAGTGCATTTTGGAGGGGGATGTACTGCTGAAGTGGTAAGTAAACAAGGTTTAATTTTAACTAACCATCATTGTGGTTACAGTCAAATTCAACAACATAGTTCTTTGGAAAACAATTATTTGAAGGATGGGTTTTGGGCAATGTCAAAAAGTCAAGAACTTACAAACCCTGGCCTTACAGCTACTTTTATTGTAAGTATTAAAGATGTAACATCAGAAGTCTTTAAAGATATTTCAGATCTAAATTTGGAAGATTCAAAAATAATTATTGCTAAAAATATTTCAAGAATACAAAAACAAGCTGGAAATCAACTCAATTACAAATACATAGTTAAGCCTTTTTACTATGGGAATAAATATTATTTAATCACTTCTAAAACCTACAAGGATGTAAGATTAGTAGGTGCTCCACCTAGTTCTATGGGTAAGTTTGGTGGAGATACTGATAATTGGATTTGGCCTAGACATACCTGTGACTTTTCAGTTTTTAGAATATATTCTAATACTAAAAATGAACCCTCTGAAATTTCAAATGAAAATATACCCTATCAGCCAGAAGTTGCGCTAGATATTAAAATTAGTGGTATTAAGGAGAATGATTTCAGTATGGTATTCGGTTTTCCCGGTAAAACAGAACAATACATTACTTCAAATGCAGTAAATAATTATTTAAATAAGATTTTACCAGCAAGAATTGAAATGCGAAAAAATAGTTTGAAACATATCGATTTAGCTATGGATTTAAATGAATCAAATTACATAAAGTATGCTTCCAAACAATCTAGAGTTAGTAATGCTTACAAGAAATGGATTGGTCAAGATTTAGGATTAAGAAAAAAGAAGGCCATTGAGAAAAAACAAATAGAAGAACAAATTTGGAAAAGAAAAAACACTTCAAATAATGAACTTTTAAATAAGTTGTTTGTTCTTGAAAATAACAAAATAAAATATCAACTAGCCTACAGTCTATTTATTGAACTTTGGTATTATGGGCCGGAAATTATTCGTTTCTCAAATGGGTTTGAAAAGTTAAAATCTGTGGATGATTTTAGTAAAGAGATTAAGAAAAAACAAAAAAATATCGCTGGCTATTTTAAAAATTATGATGTTAATGTAGATGAAAATATTTTCAAATCGTTACTCCCTATTTATTTAAAACATTTAAATGATAATTTAGAATCAGAATCTTTAAATGATATAATTAGTGAATTCAGTAATACAGATCATTTTGTAGAGAATTTATACAATAAAAGTCATTTAACAACCTTAGAAGATTCCAAAAATATATTACAACTAAGTCATAAAAAGTACTTGAAGTTTTTACAAAAAGACCCTGCTATTAAATTTTCAAAAGAATTATACAGGCATTTTACGGACATTATATTGCCTAAATACAGGGGCTTTGAACAAGAACATCAACTTTTGATGAAAAAGTATTTAAAAAGTTTGATGGAAAGTGATACAAACAAAGTGTTTTTTGCAGATGCTAATTCAACTATGCGTCTTAGCTATGGAAAGGTAGAAGGTTCAATGCCCAGAGACGGGATGTCTTACAGGTGGTTTACAACTATTGATGGGATTATTGATAAATTTAATACTGGTAATTCAGATTTTAAAATACCAACTAGATTACAAGATTTATACGACCAAAAAAATTATGGTAAATATGGCTCTAACGGGACATTAAACATTTGTTTTTTGGGCTCTAATCACACAACTGGGGGTAATTCTGGAAGCCCAGCATTAGACTCTAAAGGAAGATTAGTAGGCATTAATTTCGACAGGACTTGGGAGAGTACTATGAGCGATATTTTATTTGATGAGGATATTTGTAGAAATATAATGGTTGATATAAGATATGTATTATGGGTAATTGATATTTATGCTGATGCAGGTCACTTAGTTGATGAAATGAATTTAGTAACGGACTAATTATTTTCCAGTATAATTTGGTTTTCTTTTTTCGAAAAATGCTTTAACACCCTCTTTGTGATCATCAGAAGAAGCAGCAGTAATTTGTAATTTTTTTTCAAGATCTAACTGCTCTTTTATACTATTTCCATTACTTTTGTTTAATAATTCCTTTATTAATCCAATTGATTTTGTGGGCATTTTACTTAGTTTTTTTGCAAATTCCAAAGCAATTTCATAACCATTCCCATCTTTAACAGCTTTAAAAATCATTCCTATTTCTTCAGCTTCACTAGCTGATATCTTCTCCCCACTAAACATAAGCCCAGCCGCTTTTTGTTTTCCTATAAGTCTGGGTAAGTTATACGTTCCAGCGCTATCTGGCACAAGGCCAATATTTACAAAAGACTGAATGAATTTTGCAGATTCTCCTGCAAACGTAACATCGCAACATATAGCTAGGTTTGCCCCAGCACCAGCTGCAACTCCATTAACATAGCATATTACAGGTTTTTTAATTCCATAAATCATTTCAACTATTGGATTGTATGTATGTTCAATTATTTGATCAATTGAAGGTCCATCTTCTCTAGTTGCTTCTTCTAAATCTTGACCAGCACAGAATGCCCTACCAACACCTGTTAAAACAATTGCTCTTACATTAATATCTTCGTTACATTTATTTAAAGCATCTAAAAATTCATCAGCCATTTCATAATTAAAACTATTTAAAAGTTCAGATCTATTTAGTTTAATTTCAGCAACACTGTCTGATATTTGAAATAAAATATTTTTGTAATTCATTATTTAGTTTTAAGTTATTTATTGAACAATATCATATTGTTAAAAAATTATTACGATTTTCGCACAAATTAACTAAAAATTTAATGTCTCAATTCTATTCTTTAAAAGTAAATCAAATTAAAAAAGAAACTCATGATTCGGTATCTGTTTCTTTTGAAATTGAATCTAAATTAGTAAATGATTTTAAATTTATCCCAGGTCAATATATTACAATTAAAATTAATATTAATGGTGAAGATTGCAGAAGGTCCTATTCTATTTGCTCATCATCAAACGAAAAATTAACAGTTGCAATTAAAAAAGTTCCAAATGGAAAGATGTCTAATTTTATAAATAACAAATTAAAGACAGGTGATTTTATAGACGTCTCAACACCTGAAGGTAATTTCAAATTAGAAAATATAGATTCAAGTAATAATAGAAAATTTGTCGCCTTTGCCGCAGGCTCCGGTATAACGCCAATACTATCTATGATTAAAGAAATTAATTTAAAAGAAAAAAACACTCAGTTTCTTCTTTTTTATTCAAATAAAACATCTAACGACGTGATGTTCAAAAGCGAAATAAATTCACTTTTGAATGATAATTTTTCTGTTAAATACATTTATACTAGAGAAGAAACAGATCTAGAACTGTATAATGGAAGAATTGATGAGAATAAAACGACACAATTACTTAAATCGGAAATGTCATTTTTAAATGCAGATGGCTTTTATTTATGTGGTCCTGAAGAGATGATTTTTTCTGCAAAAAAAGTATTAGAATCATTTGATATTAGCAATGAAAAAATAAATTTCGAATTATTTACAACTCCTGTTCTTGAAAAACAAGAATCTATTTCATCAGTTAACGAAAATGACTTTAGTGGCAGTTCCAATGTTACAGTTATCTGCGATGATGAAGAAGTGGAATTTTCACTCGACACTAGCGGAGAATCTATTCTTGATGCCGCAATGGAACAAGATCTTGATGTACCTTTTTCTTGTAAAGGGGCAGTTTGTTGTACATGCAAAGCAAAAGTAAAAACTGGAAAAGTCACAATGGACGCAAACTATGCACTTTCAGAGCAAGAAGTTGATGAAGGTTACATCCTTGCATGTCAGGCACACCCGGCTAGTACAGATGTTACTATAGACTTTGATTATTAAAACAAAAACTATAATTTAGACTAAATGATGAATAAAAAAATTGTCTTAATATCATTTTTATTTATTTTACTTCAGTTGAAATCTCAAGTTAAAGATTTAGGTGAACCATTAAGTTGGACTACTAAACAAGCTACGTTTCTATCTATTCCTAAAATAGTTTTACCTAATTTTAATCTTTCCGATCAGTTAAGTTCAGATAGTTCTTATTATTCTGGAGAAATGAAACCTTTTAAATTTGGAAAGGAATACGATGTTGATATTAACTTTTTTGAAAATGCTAAAATTTTTAATTTAAATGAAGGAGTATTAAGATTAATTGAAATAAATTCTAAAAATGCTATATCTATAAATCTAATATTTGATCAATTTTATTTAGAGAAAGGCTCTTACTTATATCTTCACAACAAAAGCTATAATTTTTTTCTCGGTGCTTATACTAGTGAAAATAATAACTCTCAAAATATTTTAGGAACAGATTTAATAAAGGGTGATAAAATTATTATTGAATTTTTTGAGCCAAATAATAACATTGGTAAGTCTAATCTTCATCTTTCCAAAATTATACATGGATATAAGGACATTGATAATTTTTTTAATTTAAGAGTTAACGAGTCTGGTGCATGCAATATGGATGTGATATGTCCAGATGGGTTGCCGTGGGAAAAAGAAATTTCCTCTGTAGCCCGAATTATGAATGGGGGAGGACTTTGCACTGGAACTTTAATTAATAATACATCTCAAGATGGAACTCCATATTTCCTCACTGCCGATCATTGTGGTCCAGCCAATATGGGTAGTGCAGTTTTTAGATTTAATTATGATAGTCCGATTTGTGGTTCTCAAACAATTGCAAATAGTCAAAGTCCAGTCGGAACTCAACAAACCGTCAATGGATCTTCATTAATCGCTTCAAATAGTTATTCAGATTTCGGATTAATTCTTTTAAATACTGTTCCTGATTCATCTTATGACATTTGCTATTCTGGGTGGAATAATTCTTCATTATTGCCTAATTCTGCAGTTGGAATCCATCATCCAAGTGGGGATGTTAAAAAAATATCATTTGATGATGATCCACTTCAAACATCTTCGTCCGGAGGGACTAATAATATGCTTAGGATTGAGTCGTGGGAAAGAAATACAACTACTGAAGGTGGATCTTCTGGGGCTGGACTTTGGGATCAAGATCATTATTTAGTTGGGCAATTATACGGTGGCCAAGCAGCATGTGGTAATAGTTCCTATGATATTTATGGTAGATTTTCTCTTTCTTGGACTGGAAATAATTCCACATCACCAAATTCAAGATTAATGGATTGGCTTGATCCGTTAAATAGTGGGTTAACTGAAATTGCAACATACTGTCCAAATTCTACTCCGCTTTTACAACTTGATGGTGGTTTAACTAGCACAAACTCCAACGAAGATTATTATTGCTCTAAATGGATTCCATTAGAATTTAAATTATCAAACTCAGGATCGAATGCGATTAATTCCGCATTGATATTTATTTATATTGATACAGTTTTGGCTAGGCAACATTTGTGGTCAGGCATATTAAATCCTGGCGCCTCAATTATTGTAAACCTAGATACTTCAATTTTAGTACAAGATCCAGGTGAGCATGATTTGGATCTTGAGATTGTAAAATTAAATGATTCATTAGACTTAAACGAAACAAATAATAATTTATCGTTTCGATTTTCTAACTTTCCCGAAACTAGCTTGTTGCGTGTTTCAATAGAACTCGACTGTTGGGGAAGCGAAGTTTCTTGGAATATAACTAATGATTCTTCAGGAAATATTTTGTTCGATGTCCCTGAAGACACTTACTCGGATAATTCCTTAGCGGAAACAGTAAATAATAATATATGCCTTGCAGATGGCTGTTACCGATTTAATATTTTTGATTCCTACGGGGATGGAATGTACGGCTCTCAATACAGTTCGTGTAGTGTAGATGGTAATTACAGTATAATAAATCAATGGGACACTTATACTTTTGTAAGTATGAATATAGCTAATGCTGACTATGGAGACTCAACATATAATAACTTTTGTGTAAATAATACGGGTATAATTCATACTAAAGATAATATTGAAATTAACCTTTATCCCAATCCGTCAAGTGGTAATCTTAATATAGTAATGTCTACTTTTACATCACCTACAAACTTTGAAATATTAGATATTAATGGAAAAATGGTTAAAAAATTCGTAATGAATTCTAATAAATACTTTTTAAATATTGATACTTTGAGTAAAGGATTTTATTTGTTAAAATTTTACAATTCATCTGGCATTAAGTCTGTAATGAGTTTTATTAAAAATTAAAAATTTGAATATTGTAATAACAGGATGTTCTAAAGGTATTGGGTTAGAACTAGTTAAGATTTGGACTTTAAATCATAAAGTTTATGGTATATCCAGAAATCTTAAAGCACTAAAATCACTTAAATCTGTTCTTAAAAATCCTGATAATTTTGAGTTTATTGCCGAGGATATAAACAATTTAAATATTGAAATTGTTAACCGTTGGATTAACAAAAGTAATGTTGATATTTTAATAAATAATGCTGGTATACTTATTAACAAGCCATTTTCCACTATAGATTATCAGGATTATAAAGACGTAATGGATATAAATTTTTGGGGAGCTTTCAATATGTCTAAATTGCTTTTAGAAAAACTTTCTTGTTGCAATGGCCAAATTATTAATATCTCTAGCATGGGGGGGGTTAATTTTAGTTCAAAATTTCCTGGCCTTTCACTTTACAGTTCTTCAAAAGCTGCTTTGACAGTTCTAACTGAATGTCTAGCTGAAGAACTAAAGCCCAAAAATGTTAGAGTTAATGCGCTTGCGCTTGGTGCTGTACAGACAGAAATGTTAGATAAAGCCTTTCCAGATTATAAAGCAGATGTTTCTGCAGTAAATATGGCTTCTTTTATTGTAGATTTTGTAAATTCTTCCTCCGGTATTATCAACGGCCAAATAATAAGACTTGCTAAAAGCAATCCTTGACCTCTGATTACCAGCATTATATACTATAACTTTAAATTTTGTTAATATTTAAGAGGAAAAAGTTTGAGAATAAAAAATATCATAGTATGTTTGCACCCCGAAAAAGTTATTTAAGTATTTGAATCATTAATTATAGAAAAAAAACTTATTTTTTTTTCATTATTCTTGTGTGATTTAAATATTCGTTTACCTTTGCCGGCCGATTGTGATACTAAACGTAGTTTTACATCGTTACAATGAGTGTTTAACTCATTTAAAATATTTAAGTTCTTTGAAGTATTGAAGTATAGAATTAAAAGACTAGCAACCCCTGAGATTTGTTTCAACAAAACTTAAAGTTATAATTACAATGGAGAGTTTGATCCTGGCTCAGGATGAACGCTAGCGGCAGGCTTAACACATGCAAGTCGAACGGTAACAGAAAAAGCTTGCTTTTTGCTGACGAGTGGCGAACGGGTGCGTAACGCGTATGCAACCTACCTTCTTCTGAGGAATAGCCCAGAGAAATTTGGATTAAAACCTCATGATAATATTTATTCGCATGTTTAAATATTTAAAATTTCGATGGAAGAAGATGGGCATGCGTAACATTAGTTTGTTGGTGAGGTAATGGCTCACCAAGACTACGATGTTTAGGGGGTCTGAGAGGATGATCCCCCACACTGGTACTGAGACACGGACCAGACTCCTACGGGAGGCAGCAGTGAGGAATATTGGTCAATGGACGAAAGTCTGAACCAGCCATGCCGCGTGAAGGATGACTGCCCTACGGGTTGTAAACTTCTTTTGTATAGGAAGAAACCCCTCTACGTGTAGAGGGTTGACGGTACTATTCGAATAAGCACCGGCTAACTCCGTGCCAGCAGCCGCGGTAATACGGAGGGTGCGAGCGTTATCCGGAATTATTGGGTTTAAAGGGTGCGTAGGCGGAAATTTAAGTCAGTGGTGAAAGCCTGCAGCTTAACTGTAGAATTGCCATTGATACTGAATTTCTTGAATCTAATTGAAGTAGGCGGAATATGACATGTAGCGGTGAAATGCTTAGATATGTCATAGAACACCGATAGCGAAGGCAGCTTACTAAGTTAGTATTGACGCTAATGCACGAAAGCGTGGGGAGCGAACAGGATTAGATACCCTGGTAGTCCACGCCGTAAACGATGATTACTCGCTATTGGCGATACACTGTCAGTGGCTAAGCGAAAGTGATAAGTAATCCACCTGGGGAGTACGATCGCAAGGTTGAAACTCAAAGGAATTGACGGGGGCCCGCACAAGCGGTGGAGCATGTGGTTTAATTCGATGATACGCGAGGAACCTTACCAGGTCTTAAATGCATAACGAACAGTTGGGAAACCAACCTTTCTTCGGACGGAATGCAAGGTGCTGCATGGTTGTCGTCAGCTCGTGCCGTGAGGTGTCAGGTTAAGTCCTATAACGAGCGCAACCCCTATTCTTAGTTGCCAGCGGTTCGGCCGGGGACTCTAAGAAAACTGCCAGTGCAAGCTGTGAGGAAGGTGGGGATGACGTCAAATCATCACGGCCCTTACGACCTGGGCCACACACGTGCTACAATGGTAGGTACAAAGAGCAGCCACTTGGCGACAAGGAGCTAATCTCAAAAACCTATCTCAGTTCGGATTGGAGTCTGAAACTCGACTCTATGAAGCTGGAATCGCTAGTAATCGCGCATCAGCCATGGCGCGGTGAATACGTTCCCGGGCCTTGTACACACCGCCCGTCAAGCCATGGAAGCTGGGAGTACCTGAAGTCGGTAACCATATAGGAGCTGCCTAGGGTAAAACTAGTAACTGGGGCTAAGTCGTAACAAGGTAGCCGTACCGGAAGGTGTGGCTGGAACACCTCCTTTCTAGAGTATTCAAATTTTAGGATGTTAGTCTTTTTTCTTACTTCAATATTATTTAACTCACCCAATAGCTCAGTTCTCTCTACTGAACTCCGTGGCTATTTTATAGTCCCTTAGCTCAGTTGGTTAGAGCGCTACACTGATAATGTAGAGGTCCGCAGTTCAAATCTGCGAGGGACTACCGCTAACGGGGGATTAGCTCAGCTGGCTAGAGCGCCTGCCTTGCACGCAGGAGGTCATCGGTTCGACTCCGATATTCTCCACTAAACTCAAATGAGTTGAAGTTCTTTGACGTATTTCAATATTAATAATCATAAAAGTACATAACAAATTGTTACTTATTAAAAAGCAATTAAGGGCGTATGGCGGATGCCTTGGCTCTCAGAGGCGATGAAGGACGTAATAAGCTGCGATAAGCTGCGAGTAGGAGCAAATATCCTTTGATCCGCAGATTTCCGAATGGGGAAACCCGGCTAGTTGAAGACTAGTCATCATTTGAAGCTAACCTGGTGAACTGAAACATCTAAGTAACCAGAGGAAAATAAAACAAAAGTGATTCCCCTAGTAGCGGCGAGCGAAAAGGGAATAGCCCAAACCATAAATGTTTCGGCATATATGGGGTTGTAGGACTGCAATGTGGACTGTTAATTTATAGTGGAATATTCTGGAAAGTTTAATCATAGAAGGTGAAAATCCTGTACACGAAATAATTTAACTACCTAGCAGTATCCTGAGTAGGGCGGGACACGTGAAATCCTGTCTGAATCTACCAGGACCATCTGGTAAGGCTAAATACTACTGAGAGACCGATAGCGAACAAGTACCGTGAGGGAAAGGTGAAAAGTACCCTGAACAAGGGAGTGAAATAGTTCCTGAAACCATACGCTTACAAGCTGTAGGAGCCCTTCGGGGTGACTGCGTGCCTTTTGCATAATGAGCCTACGAGTTACTCGTATCTAGCAAGGTTAAGTCATTAATTGACGTAGCCGAAGCGAAAGCAAGTCTGAATAGGGCGTTTTAGTTAGGTGCGGTAGACGCGAAACCTTGTGATCTACCCATGACCAGGTTGAAGTTCCGGTAACACGGAATGGAGGACCGAACCAGTTGACGTTGAAAAGTCTTTGGATGAGTTGTGGGTAGGGGTGAAAGGCCAATCAAACTAGGAAATAGCTCGTACTCCCCGAAATGCATTTAGGTGCAGCCTCGAGGTTGAGTTTCATAGAGGTAGAGCTACTGATAGGGCTAGGGGGCTTCACCGCCTACCAACCCCTGACAAACTCCGAATGCTATGAAATATACTCGGGAGTGAGGGCATGGGTGCTAAGGTCCATGTCCGAGAGGGAAAGAACCCAGACCATCAGCTAAGGTCCCCAAGTGTATACTAAGTTGACCAAACGTGGTCCGATTGCTTTGACAGCTAGGATGTTGGCTTGGAAGCAGCCATTCATTTAAAGAGTGCGTAACAGCTCACTAGTCGAGCGATCGGGCGTGGATAATAATCGGGCATAAGTATATCACCGAAGCTATGGGATTGAAAAATCGGTAGGGGAGCATTCTAAGGGCATTGAAGATAATTCGACAAGAATTATTGGAGCGTTTAGAAAAGAAAATGTAGGCATAAGTAACGATAAAGCGGGCGAGAAACCCGCTCACCAATAGACTAAGGTTTCCCCAGCCATGCTAATCAGCTGGGGGTTAGTCGGGACCTAAGGCGAACCCAAATGGGGTAGTCGATGGACAACAGGTTAATATTCCTGTACTAGCTTTAACTGCGATGGGGTGACGGAGAAGTGAAAGATACGCGTGCTGACAGAATAGCACGTCTAAGAATGTAGGTATAGATTGGTAGGCAAATCCGCCAGTCTGCTAAAATTCGAGTGATAACTGATCCTTCTGGTGACGGAAGTATCCTAATCATGCTCCCAAGAAAAACCTCTAAGCTTCAGGTTATAGCTACCCGTACCGCAAACCGACACAGGTAGTCAAGATGAGAATTCTAAGGTGCTCGAGTGATTCGTGGCTAAGGAACTAGGCAAAATAGTCCTGTAACTTCGGGAGAAAGGACGCTTACGCAAGTAAGCCGCAGTAAATAGGCCCAGGCGACTGTTTATCAAAAACACATGGCTTTGCTAAATCGAAAGATGATGTATAAGGCCTGACACCTGCCCGGTGCCGGAAGGTTAAAAGGAGGGCTTAGCTTCGGCGAAGGTCTGAATTGAAGCCCCGGTAAACGGCGGCCGTAACTATAACGGTCCTAAGGTAGCGAAATTCCTTGTCGGGTAAGTTCCGACCTGCACGAATGGTGTAACGATCTGGGCACTGTCTCAGCCACGAGCTCGGTGAAATTGTAATCTCGGTGAAGATGCCGAGTACCCGCAACGGGACGGAAAGACCCCGTGCACCTTTACTACAACTTCACATTGGTATTGGATAATTGACGTGTAGGATAGGTGGGAGACTACGAAGCGGCCTCGCTAGGGGTTGTGGAGTCGTCCTTGAAATACCACCCTTCAATTATCTGATATCTAACTTTTAACGAAGAACAGTGTGTGGTGGGTAGTTTGACTGGGGTGGTCGCCTCCAAAAGAGTAACGGAGGCTTCTAAAGGTACCCTCAGTACGCTTGGTAACCGTACGCAGAGTGCAATGGCACAAGGGTGCTTGACTGTGAGACTTACAAGTCGAGCAGGTACGAAAGTAGAGCATAGTGATCCGGTGGTTCCGCATGGAAGGGCCATCGCTCAAAGGATAAAAGGTACGCCGGGGATAACAGGCTGATCACTCCCAAGAGCTCACATCGACGGAGTGGTTTGGCACCTCGATGTCGGCTCGTCACATCCTGGGGCTGGAGAAGGTCCCAAGGGTTGGGCTGTTCGCCCATTAAAGTGGCACGCGAGCTGGGTTCAGAACGTCGCGAGACAGTTCGGTCCCTATCTGTTGTGGGCGTTAGAGATTTGAGGGAACCTGACCCTAGTACGAGAGGACCGGGTTGGACGAACCTCTAGTGTACCTGTTGTGGCGCTAGCTGCATCGCAGGGTAGCTATGTTCGGATGTGATAAGCGCTGAAAGCATCTAAGCGCGAAACACATCTCAAGATGAGATCTCTTTTAAAGGTCGTTAAAGACGATAACGTTGATAGGCTACAGGTGTAAAGTCAGTGATGGCAAAGCCGAGTAGTACTAATTACCTGTAAGCTTTTAATAATGACACTTTGTTGTGTACTCTATGATTATCTTTTGAAATACTAACATATTTAACGATACGGTGACTATTGCATTAGGGTCCACCTCTTCCCATTCCGAACAGAGAAGTTAAGCCTAATTGCGCAGATGGTACTAGGGTAACACCTGGAAGAGTATGTCGTCGCCACTTTTTAAAAACCTCCTTATGGAGGTTTTTTTTTGCCTTTTTTTCAACAACATGAATATTTTGACAGTCTTTTAGTTATTTTCGTCTTCAAAGTTTTAATATGCCAAAAGATACGTCCATAAAATCAGTCCTTATAATTGGAAGTGGCCCTATTGTTATAGGTCAAGCTTGTGAGTTTGATTATTCAGGTTCTCAAGCATCCAGATCTTTAAGAGAAGAAGGAATTGAAGTAACATTAATTAATTCTAATCCAGCTACAATTATGACTGATAAAGTAGTTGCTGATAATATTTATTTACTTCCTCTTAGAATTAGAATCTATAGAAGCAAATATTGAAGACACATAATATTGACGCAGTATTACCAACAATGGGTGGTCAAACTGCATTGAATCTTTGTATAAAGTGTAGTGAAGTTGGACTTTGGGAAGATCATAATGTCAAAATTATTGGAGTAGATATTGACGCTATTGAAATCACAGAAAACAGAGAAGCTTTTAGAGATTTAATGCTCGATATTGATATTCCAATGGCTCCTCAATCGTCTGCTAAAGTCTTTTTTAGAAGGAAAAGGAATTGCACAAGAATATGGATTTCCTTTATGCATTAGGGCCTCTTATACACTTGGTGGAGCAGGTGCAGCAATTGTATATGATGAATGAAGAGTTTGATCAATTATTGACTAGAGGTTTACATCTTTCACCTATTAAAGAGGTTATGATTGATAA